>NZ_CAKKLN010000002.1:0-610110 GCF_918698065.1 Peribacillus sp. Bi134
ACGTGTTACTCACCCGTCCGCCGCTAATCTCAGGGAGCAAGCTCCCATCGATTCGCTCGACTTGCATGTATTAGGCACGCCGCCAGCGTTCGTCCTGAGCCAGGATCAAACTCTCCGAAGAAATGTTTGACTTGCTCATTTGCTTTTTTAATAGTGTGTGCTCACTTAAAATTTAACGTTGGCGCTTTGTTTTGTTCAGTTTTCAAAGAGCAATTTATCGTCGTTCGTTTGGAAACGACTTTAATAATATATCAACTATATTATTTTTTGTCAACAACTTTTTTTCTTTCGCTGTCGACTTAGTTATTATATCTAGTATCAGGAATAAAAGCAATAGTTATTTTAAAATAAATAATATACATGAATTCATAGATTTCAAATCCTCTGACTGTACACCTAATCAAGAAGAAAAAGCATACATTTTAAGAGTAAACTTTTTCTTTGAACTTTATAGTATTTCTTCTATATATAATTCACGATTAATCCCTAAATTGATTATTTGTCCACTATCCATCACCTTTATGACCGGTCTTGTTTGCGAGACGGCATCAATGAAAATGATTTCAGCGATGAATCCATTGTTCAGTTTGACCATGCTTCCCATGGAAAAATTAGCGAAGCTTGATAACAAGGTTTTAACTACCCCAATATCGAATTTACCAAAGTCATCATGTAAGATCATCTCCAATACCTTAAACGGTGATTGTTTCTTTCTATATGTCCTTTCGGAAGTCATGGCGTGAAATACATCTGCAACAGCAATGATTTTTGAGAATAGATTCATGGGCTTTGTTTTCAATCTTTTGGGATAACCCGTTCCATCTAACCTTCCATGATGCTCTAGAACGGCTAACTTCACACTATCCTTTATGCTTGAACTATCTTTAATCATCTTATAGCTGAAAATAGGATGAGCATGTATCTCCTCATAATCATCCGCTGTCAGGCTTTCCGTTTTATTTAATAACCTTGGTGACAGCTTTGCCATCCCGCAATCTGCCAGACATCCGCCAATTGCCGCTTGGTAGACATCAGCCCTATTGCATTTCATTTTATATGCAATATATCCTCCTATCAATCCAATGGAAATGGCATGATGATATACATATTCTTCTTTATTGCAATAGTGGTGGAGCATCAAAATGTTTCCTGGTTCCTCTAAAGCCTTATCCATAAGGGGAATCATGATTAAACGAATCATGGCCACCTCGACTTTACTGCCCGCCTGCCAATTTTTAAATAATCGTTTATATGTTTCTACTGACTTAAGATACAACTCCGTAAAATCCGATGACTCTTCGATTTCATCCAATTCTGGATCCATTACTTCTTTCGGCAGAAATTTCTTTCCATCAATCAAAGTTTTTTCAACGCTTACCTCTGTTATTAAAAAGGCTTGCAAAGCCTCAATCAATCGCTTGGTCAATATTGTTTTTTCATACATAATGGGGTGGTTCGAAAGACCTCTAATTTCTTTCGAGAGGATGCAGCCTTCAATTAAATAGCGAGTTTTCACTAGCAAAACGTTTCACCTCGGTAGTATTAATGAGTATCATTTTACTTGAAAAACATGGTAAAAACTATCTTTATTATGATTAAATACCTAAAAAAAATCAATTTATTAGCAAGCTTATGCGAAACTAACGAGTCTTTTTACCCATATTATCATTTTGAAATCCGCTAATGCGCAAAAAAAGGACCCAGCTTAATTGCTGGGTCTACAGTTTTTTTACGGCCTATACAATTTGAGCATTGATTTCCTCTACAGGTACTCGCTTTCCCGCAGGAGTCCCGCTCCAATCAACTTTGTTTTAACTTTTGATAGAACCCTTTGCCTTAAAATTCAAAGGGAATTTCAAAAGGGGTTCAGAATTAAAATTCCGAACCCCTTTTTTTATGAGAAGATTATTCTTCCGTATCTTTTTCAGTTTCTTCATTTTCTTCAATTACGGTAGGTTCAGGATCAGAATCCGGATCTAGATTTGTTACCGCCTCTATATCCATGTCTTTTTCTTCTTCTTCTTCCCTTCCTACGATGGCCACCGTAGAAACATATTCATTATCTGCGGATTCGAGTCGGATGAGCTTAACACCCTGTGTATTACGGCCCGTTTTAGAAATGCCTTCGACTTCCATTCGGATCAATACACCAGCTGCTGTAATCAGCATCAAATCTTCATCTTCACCCGTAACTGTTTTCACGGCTATAAGTTCACCATTTTTCTCAGTGACATTACATGTTTTTATTCCTTTTCCTCCACGGCTTTGAATACGGTATTCTTCCGCAGAGGTCCGTTTTCCATAGCCGTTTTTCGTAACGATCAGGACTTCTTCATCATCTTCAAGAATTTCCATTCCGACAACTTCATCATTCGTCCCTAAGGAAATCCCTTTCACTCCCGCCGCAGTACGTCCCATTGTCCGTACATCCGTCTCAGGGAAACGGATCATCATCCCGGCTTTCGTTCCAATTATGATCTGTTTCTCTCCATTCGTAAGACGGACAGAAATCAATTCATCATCTTCACGTAAGCCTAGGGCAATTAAACCATTATTACGGATATTTGCAAAAGACGACAAAGGTGTACGCTTCGATATCCCATGTCTGGTCGTAAAGAATAAATACCAATCGTCCGCAAATTCCTTCACAGGTATGATTGCATTGACCCACTCGCCTTTATCGACTTCCAACAAGTTGATAAGCGGCAATCCTTTTGCTGTCCTTCCATATTCAGGTATTTCATAACCTTTGGAACGATAGACCTTACCTTTGTTGGTGAAGAATAATAGAGTGTCATGAGTCGAAGTGGTTAACAAGTGACCGACAAAGTCATCTGTATTCGTGCCCATACCCTGTATTCCACGACCCCCGCGTTTTTGACTGCGGTATGTGGTTGCAGGCAAGCGTTTAATATAACCGTTATGCGTAAGTGTCACGATTATATTTTCCTCTGGGATTAAATCTTCATCTTCCAGGCTTTCAAACCCGGCTAATGTGATTTCAGTTCTCCGTTTATCATCAAAACGTTCTTTAATTTCAAGAAGTTCTTCACGAATAATTTCAAGAACCTTTTCCTCATCAGCAAGAATCGCTTTATATTCTGCAATTATAGCCATTAATGCCTGGTATTCATCTTCAATTTTTTCACGTTCCAGACCTGTCAAGCGCTGTAAACGCATATCCAGGATAGCTTGCGCCTGTTTTTCGGAAAGTGAGAATTGTGTCATTAAGCCTTCACGGGCAATATCTGTCGTTTGGGAACTGCGGATCAACGAGATGACTGCGTCCAAATTATCAAGTGCAATACGCAAACCTTCTAAAATATGGGCACGGGCCTCCGCTTTCCGCAGTTCAAATTCAGTCCTGCGACGTATGACTACCTGCTGATGCTCCAAGTAGTAGCGTAGGCATTGTTTTAAATTCAGCACTTTAGGCTGACCGTCCACCAAAGCAAGCAGATTGATTCCGAAGGTGGTCTGCATCGCAGTATGCTTATACAGGTTGTTTAAAAGGACATTCGCATTAACATCCTTTCGAAGCTCCATGACGATACGCATGCCATTGCGATCCGATTCATCGCGTAAGTCGGTAATGCCTTCGATTTTCTTATCTCGGGCAAGTTCTGCAATTTTTTCAATCAATCTTGCTTTATTCACTTGATAAGGGATTTCCTTAACAAGGATTACCTGCTTACCATTCGGTTTCTCTTCAATCTCGACTTTCGCCCGTTGAATGATTGACCCTTTACCGGTTTCATAGGCCTTTCTGATTCCGCTTCTCCCTAAAATCAAACCGGCTGTCGGAAAGTCCGGCCCAGGAATATATTCCATCAACTCTGGAATTGTAATCTCAGGATTCTTGCTTAAAGCCAATACGCCGTCAATTACCTCACCTAATTGATGGGGCGGAATATTGGTTGCCATTCCTACCGCTATTCCTGATGAACCATTCACCAACAAGTTCGGGAAACGGGCAGGCATGACGGCTGGTTCTCTTTCTGAACCATCGTAGTTATCCTGGAAATTGACCGTATCTTTATTTAAATCGCGGAGTAACTCCATCGAGATTTTCGACATTCTCGCTTCGGTGTACCTCATTGCGGCAGCTTGGTCACCATCGACCGAACCGAAATTCCCATGTCCATCTACAAGCATATAGCGATAGTTAAAAGGCTGCGCCATCCGTACCATCGTTTCATATACTGCCGAATCACCATGCGGGTGATATTTACCGATAACTTCCCCGACAATACGGGCTGATTTCTTAAATGGTTTATCCGAAGTCATTCCAAGATCGTTCATTGCATAAAGAATTCTTCGGTGTACCGGTTTCAAACCGTCCCTTACATCAGGCAAAGCCCGCGACACGATAACGCTCATCGCATAATCCAAAAACGATGTCCGCATCTCGGTACTTATATTTATTTCTTTAACACCTGATCTTTCATTTTCTGACATGGAGCCAACCTCCTATTAAAAGCTTATATCTCATTTAAGTTTAACTGTTCGTGCACTATGTAAAGAACAGGATGTAAAAAGCATCCTGTCAAAAATCAGATATCAAGATTTTTTACATAAATTGCATTTTCTTCAATGAAGTTACGTCGCGGTTCCACCTTGTCGCCCATCAGCATCTCGAAAGTTTCATCTGCCTCGGCAGCATCTTTCAAACTGACTTGAAGCAGCGTTCTCGTTTCTGGGTTCATGGTCGTTTCCCACAATTGCTCCGGATTCATTTCCCCCAGCCCTTTATAACGCTGCAGGTTAGGCTTTGGAGTACTTGGCAAACTTGCCATGATTTCTTCAAGCTCGCGGTCATTATAAGCATAATCCACTTTTTTCCCTTGCTGAATCTTGAAAAGTGGCGGCTGAGCAATATATATATATCCATACTCGATGATTTTTCGCATATACCGGTAGAAGAATGTCAACATCAGTGTTCTGATATGGGCACCATCCACATCCGCATCGGTCATGATAACAATTTTATGGTATCTGGCTTTTTCAGTATTGAATTCATCACCAATGCCTGTTCCAAGTGCTGTGATGATCGTACCTATTTCTTCATTATGCAGGATTCTGTCCAATCGCGCTTTTTCAACATTCAGGATTTTACCCCTTAGCGGCAAGATAGCTTGGAAATGGCGGTCCCGCCCTTGTTTTGCCGATCCTCCCGCAGAGTTTCCTTCAACGATGTATAATTCGCTGATACTCGGGTCCTTAGAAGAACAATCTGCCAATTTACCTGGTAGATTGGATACTTCCAAAGCACTTTTCCTCCGGGTCAATTCACGTGCTTTCTTCGCAGCCATTCGGGCTCTCGCTGCCATTTGCCCTTTATCTACTATTTTTCGGGCCACGGCAGGATTTTCGTATAAGAAGGCATCAAGTCGTTCCGAAAGAATGGAATCAGTAACCGTTCTTACCTCAGAGTTTCCGAGTTTGGTTTTCGTCTGACCTTCAAATTGCGGATCAGGATGCTTAATCGAAATGATTGCCGTTAAACCTTCCCGGACATCTTCACCTGAGAAATTGGCATCCGCTTCTTTTAAAAGACCATTTTTCCGTGCATAATCATTGATGACACGGGTCAAAGCAGTCTTGAATCCCGATTCATGTGTACCGCCTTCATAGGTATGAATATTATTGGCAAAAGAAAAGACATTGCTGATATAGCTGTCATTATATTGCAAAGCCAATTCAACGGAAATTCCATCTTTCTCGCCTTCCATGAAAATCGGTTCCTCATGCAATACCTCTTTAGAACGGTTCAAATGCTCAACATAAGATTTGATACCGCCCTCATAGTGGAACTCCCTGATTTTTTCTTCTTCTTCACGTTTATCTTCAATGATCAGCTTCAACCCTTTATTCAGGAATGCAAGCTCACGGATTCGTGTGGCTAATGTATCAAAGTCATATTCCAAGGTATCCGTGAAGATTTCACCATCAGGAATGAAGTGTACAGTCGTTCCTGTATGATCGGTTTCCCCGATGATTTTCAAATCTTCCTTTGGGATACCGCGGTTAAATTGCTGATAATGGATTTTACCTTCACGATGAACGTAAACTTCCAATACCGTGGATAAGGCATTAACTACTGATGCCCCCACACCATGCAGACCGCCGGAGACCTTATAACCTCCGCCGCCAAATTTACCGCCCGCATGAAGGACCGTCATGATTACTTCTACAGCTGGGCGTCCCATTTTTTCATGGATCCCCACTGGAATTCCCCGACCATTATCGACTACGGTTATGCTATTGTCTTCTTCGATCGTCACTTTGATTTCCGTACAGAAACCAGCCAGTGCCTCATCAATACTATTATCGACAATTTCCCAAACAAGATGGTGAAGTCCTTTTGCAGAGGTAGTGCCGATATACATCCCCGGACGTTTACGAACTGCTTCTAAGCCTTCTAAAACCTGTATCTGATTCTCATCGTATGCCTGAGCTTGTACTTCTTTTTGTTCCATTGTCATACGTATCACCTACACTTTTCTTTTGGCATTTATCAATTTTCAGGAGTAATTATACGTTTAGCTACAATTCAAAGAATATCTATATCATCGATTAAGAGCGATGGCTGCAGTGAACGCTTTTTCAAAGTGGACGACGCAAGCGGTGAATAATATACCTGTTTGTCCGTCACTACAATCGATTTAACCGAGTTTTTTGCTAAATGGTAAGTTACATCAGACTTTTTCTCCAAAAATTCACTCATGATTGGAGAGGCCTGAAGCAGCTTCTTATCTAAAATGGCTATGACATCGTCCGTTTTCACAAGAATGTCTTCACCAATATGGAGATACATACATTCACCTCATCATTTAACCTTTTTTATACTTCCTTGACTAACATAAAAGGTGGACGCTTCTCTTAGGGTTTGATGATCGATTCCATCAACGGAGGGTGTCGTCACGAATGTTTGCACTTTCCCTTGTATTGTATTCAGTAAATGGGATTGGCGGAAATCGTCAAGTTCCGATAACACATCATCCAATAATAAAATGGGATACTCGCCGATTTCTTCATGGATCAGCTCAATTTCGGCAAGTTTCAAAGACAGGGCTGTCGTTCGCTGTTGTCCTTGTGAACCGTATGTCTGGACATCCCGGTCATTCACAAAAAAAACCAGGTCGTCACGATGAGGACCTACCAGTGTTACACCCCGTTCAATTTCCCTTGTTTTTATTTTATCAAATTTTTCTGTGTATACTTCTATCATTTTCGTCAAATCCATAGATTCTGATACATCAAGCGACGGTTTATATTGGATTTTCAATACTTCTAGATTTCTGGAGATCCCCGAATGAATCGGCTCTGCCCATTGCTGGAGCTTTAAAAGAAACTCGTATCTTCTTTCGACAATTTTCGCTGCATACTGAATAAATTGATCGGTCAGCACGTCAAGCATCGTCGTATCCGTTTGTTTTCGGGTCTGCAGAAGCTTTAAGTAATGATTTCTTTGTTGAAGTATTTTATGATATTGGCTCATATCATGAAGGTATACGGGAGAAACCTGGCCAATTTCCATATCTATAAAACGGCGTCTGACTAGAGGACTTCCCTTTACAAGGTTTAGATCCTCAGGCGCAAACATGACCACATTCATATTTCCGACATATTGACTTAACTTTCTTTGTTCAATATGGTTGCACTTCGCCTTTTTCCCTTTTTTTGAAATGGTCAGCTCAAGTGGTATTGAGGTATTTCTCTTTCTAACTCTTCCCTCTATTTTAGCATACTCTTCATCCCAGCGAATAAGTTCTTTATCATTTGAGGTGCGATGAGATTTTGCCATTGCTAAAACAAAAATAGATTCCATGACATTTGTTTTTCCTTGAGCATTTTCGCCGAGGATTACATTGACTTTATTCTCAAAAGTCAGATTCAATTCGGTATAGTTGCGGTAATTTTTCAAACTTATATTTTCAATATACATATTCCGCTCTTCCCTTATGTTTTAGCTTGTAATTGTGTAGGTGCCAAATCCAGGAATCTCTATTTTATCACCTGATCTTAATTTTCTGCCTCTTCTCACGTCTAATTCGCCATTAATGTAAACCTCGTATTCACTTAAGAACCATTTCGCCATTCCGCCGCTTTGGATTAAATCGGCCAATTTCAGGAATTGTCCAAGCGTAATATATTCAGTATTGATTTTTATGGAGTCCATTTCATGCCTCACTCATTTCTAAGTAGTCTTTAATATTTCATTTTACTAAATTAATCCCATTAAGACAAAGTATAGCTTTTTCAGTTCTTATTTTTAGCGATTCACTGTTCCGTACAGCATTAAAAAAACGCCAAGAACCCTTTGGAAACCTATGTTTAAATATAAAAAAATTAAAGACCTGCTATACAAGCCTTTAATTTTTTTGAAATATTATTTTAGCTTAATAAGTTCTTACTGGGAGAATTAATTGCAGCATGGAATCATCATGTAGCGGACGAATGACAAACGGACGCATTGCCCCTGTGAAATTAATTTTTATATCGGAACCTTCCAATGCCTTTAGAGCATCCATTACAAATTTGGCACTGAATGAGATTTTCAGGTCTTCACCTTCAATGGCTTCTGCCTGAACCTCTTCAATTACTTTACCAATTTCAGGAGTATTGGAAGAGACTTCGATGATACGACCTTCCAGGGTTGTCAATTTGACGACATTATTTCTTCCTTCTCTCGCCAATAAAGAAGCCCTGTCGATCGCTTGCAGGAAATCCTTGGTGTGAACAGTCACATCGGTTTTGCTATCTGATGGAATCAAGCGTGATGTATCAGGGTAATTCCCTTCAAGAAGTCTTGAGAAGAATAATAAATTTTCAGCTTTGAAAAGTACTTGGTTTTCGGTAATGACGATTTCAATGAGTTCGTTTGTATCATCAAGGATCTTACTTAACTCATTCAAACTTTTACCTGGGATGACAACGCTATAGGTCCCGTTAATTTTATTTTCTATTTTGGCTGTCCTCATTGCAAGCCTATGACTATCTGTTGCAATACAGGTCAATTCGTCATCTTGAACCTTCAAGTTTACACCTGTTAAGATGGGGCGTGTTTCTGACGTGGACACTGCAAAGCCAGTTTGTCTGATAAGGGTCTTTAAAAGGTCGGTTGGAAGTTTGAAAATATTTTCTTCTTCAATGATCGGAAGATGTGGATATTCCTCAGGATCCAGTCCATTTAGATTAAACTCAGCTTTTCCAGAGCGAATAATCGTTTGGAAGTTGTTCTCCACTTCAATTTCTACAGTATCCATCGGCAGCTTTTTGACAATTTCACTGAAAAAACGGGCATTCAGGACAATACCGCCGCTGCTTTTAACTTCAACGATTTCATCTCCGTCAACCTCAGCAGGAATGAATGATTGGATGGAGATATCAGAATCACTTCCTGTTAGAGTGACACCCTCACTAGTAACGCTTATTTTTATCCCCGTTAGAATCGGAATCGTCGTCCTTGATGTGACTGCTTTCATTACTTCTTGGACACTATGAACTAATCGATCTCTTTGGATTATAAATCTCATGTTTCATCCTCCAATTTTTTATTGCCGAATAGGCATATTTATTAATAATTTTTATTAAAAAAGATAGTAGTAATAGTAGTAGGGCCTGTTGATATGTGGATAAGTCCACTCAACCTAAGGAAAAACAGTCTATCCACATGTGGACAGACTGTGTGTAAGTAGTCGTCAGTTATTCACATTATCCAGAATCCATTATACCCTCAGCTGGTCCTGGATTTCTTTAACCTGACGTTGAAGCTGGGTGTCCGTTTGCATGAGTTTGGAGATTTTTTCATGCGCATGGATAACGGTCGTATGATCGCGACCTCCAAATTCATCACCTATCTTGGGCAGGGATGAGTCCGTCAACTCCCTGGAAAGATACATGGCGATCTGTCTCGGAAAGGCCACGGATTTAGTCCGTTTTTTCGCCTTGAAATCCTCAAGTTTGACACTATAATGTTCACCGACCGTTTTCTGGATTTCCAAGATGGTGATTATTTTAGGTTTTGAGCTAGGGATGATATCTTTTAATGCTTCAGCTGCCAAATCGGCATTTATATCCTTATTAATCAATGAAGAATAAGCGACGACACGAATAAGTGCACCCTCAAGCTCACGAATATTGGAATCGATTTGATTGGCGATATAGAGCATGACTTCGTTCGGGATATCAAGACCCTCAGCTTTTGCCTTTTTACGCAATATGGCAATCCGCGTTTCTAGATCAGGTGGCGTGATATCCGTGATCAAGCCCCACTCAAACCTTGAACGGAGGCGATCCTCTAGTGTAGGTATCTCTTTTGGCGGGCGGTCACTCGAGATGACGATTTGTTTGCTTTCTTCATGCAACGCATTGAATGTATGGAAAAACTCTTCTTGAGTTTGTTCTTTTCCCGCAAGGAATTGAATATCATCAATTAATAAAACATCCACGCTTCGATATCTATCACGGAATTCCCCAGCTTTATTGTCCCGGATCGAGTTGATGAATTCATTCGTGAACTTTTCAGACGATAAATAAACGACCTTCGCATTCGGATTATGCTCTAGAACATAATGCCCGATTGCATGCATTAAATGAGTTTTTCCAAGGCCGACGCCCCCGTAAATGAATAAGGGATTATAGGCTTTGGCCGGAGCTTCTGCGACAGCGAGAGACGCGGCATGGGCAAAACGATTGCCGGAGCCGATGACAAATGTATCGAATGTATTTTTCGCATTAAGCATATGCTGTGGAAATGCAGCATGCTCTTTATCCTGCTTTTTTATCTTTTTAGGCTGAACAGGAACGGTAAAATCATCATCTTCTTGATTGGGGGGAATGATGAATTTTGCTTCCAATTCCTCACCGGTAAGTTCAAACAATACATCGGAAATAAGATGGGAATAGCGTTCTTCAAGCCAATCCCTGGCAAATTCATTGGGAGCGGTGACTGTTAAAGTATCACCTTGCAGTAAATAGGCCTTGGTTGATTTAAGCCAAGTCTCAAAGCTTGGTTTACTGATTTTTTTTTCGATTTTTCCGAGCGCCTGGTTCCAGAGGCTATCGATGTTATCCAAACTTATCCCTCCTTTGCAAAATATTTTTAATAATTGTATCTAAATGTATAGGCACAAATAAACTCATCGATTGCCGTCTTTATATTAATTTTGACAGCAAAGGTTCGGTGAGCTGTATTAAGGGATTTTTGTGTTGTGTAATGAAGTGCCTAAAAACTATATCTTGCGCTGTACAACCTTTGTACAGACTACATCTGGTGAACCAGTGTAGATTTGAATGTTTATTCATCAACAGGTATTTTAAGAAATATATAATAAAGAAGAAAAAAGGGTTTTCGACAATATCCACCATCTGTGGACAGATTAATATACACAGGTCGGATAAACTATCCACAAGTTATTCACAGTCTGTGGATAAACCTTACCTGTTGATAAAGTTATTCAGAGTGAAAACACAAATATAATATCAGAAATTCAGGCGTCTTGCAATGGGTTAGAAAACTTTATCCACAACTTACCGAGCTTGTGGGAAAAACTTTTCCACAGGCCATTGTTATGTGCAAAAGTCCATGAAATGGGATGTGGATAGAAAAAAACATGTCGAAATTTATCCACAGACCGTGATTATCGGCTGAACTAATTTGTTTTGAACGAAGTTGTTCAAGCCGAAAGTACTGCATGGGACAGATCGAAAGATGATTCACGTCCATTCTTATTATTTGTCGAATGTTGTTTCGATCAAGGAAGGATTCATTGCGAATCTCATATTTGTGCTCATGGATAAAATGATGGAAATTTGCCTTTCCCCAAAAATTTCTATATCAGTTCGGAGCAAAATCATTTACAATAGGCTAGGTAGTAAAAAAAGGCCAACTGGACATTGAGCATTAAAAAAGAAATATTTTTATGGATGAGGTTGACAAGTAGAAACCTCCATCTATATAATTGTAAAGACTGTCTTTAACTGTTATTCCTCAGGGAGGTGTCATATAATGAAAAGAACTTATCAACCGAATAACCGCAAACATAGTAAAGTTCACGGTTTCCGTGCACGTATGAGCACGAAAAACGGACGTAGAGTAATCGCTGCACGTCGCCGTAAGGGCAGAAAAGTATTATCTGCATAGACCACTGAAAAGTCTCAGTGGTCTTTTTTCGCAAAATAAGGGATTTACTGAGACTCAATTCATGTAATGAAGGTGTAAAAATGAAAAAAAAGTTAAGGATTAAGAAAGAGGACGAATTTCAGCTTGTGTTTAAAAAAGGTGAATCTTCTGCTAATCGGCAATTCGTTGTCTATGTCCTTGAAAAGCCAGGTCAGGATTATTTTCGGATCGGCCTTTCAGTCAGTAAAAAAATCGGGAACGCCGTTGTTAGGAACCAAATCAAAAGATACATACGGCAAGCGTTTTTGGAATTGAAAGAAGATGTAGAAGAGGGTAAGGATTATATTGTGATTGCTCGAAAACCAGCGGCGGAGATGGACTTTAGCCAGGTGAAAAGCAGCTTGATCCATGTCCTTAAACGTTCTAAATCACTAAACTTTAAAATGAAAAAACAATAAAGTCCCCTTAATATCGAATAAGCACTCCTCGGATCATGTGGTTACTTGAGAAAGATGACATAGAAAATCCCGATTGTAACTGTGGAAAAAGTGGATTGCTTTTCCTTGAAATCTTCTATCAAACAGTTCACAATTGTTTCAAAAAAGATTGATTGAAGTTAGGAGGAAATTACGGTTGAAAAAACGAATATTACTCATTATTGGACTAGCCTCGATAATGATGTTGTTAGCAGGGTGTACGGAAATTAAAGAACCTATTACTGCGGATAGTGAAGGTTTTTGGAATTCATACATTGTCTATCCATTATCAGCCCTGATCATCTGGCTTTCTGAAGCATTTGGCGAGAACTATGGTTTGGGAATCATCGGTGTTACACTAATCATTCGCTTAGCATTACTTCCATTAATGATTAAACAGGTGAAAAGCTCGAAAGCAATGCAGGCCATTCAGCCTGAAATGAAAGAACTTCAAGCAAAATACAGCTCAAAAGATGCTGCCACACAACAAAAACTACAGCAAGAAACAATGGCTCTATTTTCAAAATATAATGTGAATCCATTGGCGGGATGTTTGCCGATATTGGTGCAAATGCCGATTTTGATCGGATTTTACCATGCAATCAGCCGTACGGAAGAAATTGCTTTACATAGTTTTCTTTGGTTTGATTTAGGTTCCCCGGATCCTTATTATATTTTACCGGTCGTTGCAGGTATCACGACTTTCATCCAGCAAAAGATGTCCATGGTAGGAATGAACTCCAATCCACAAATGGCGGCACAAATGACGATGATGCTTTACATCATGCCAATCATGATTGTTGTATTTGCTATTAATTTCCCCGCTGCTCTTTCTCTTTACTGGGTAGTTGGTAACATTTTTGGTATCGTTCAAACATATTTCATCAAAGGTCCGGATCTTAGAAAAGCAGCTGCGGAAAACGCGGGAGGGGCAAAGAAAAAGTGAAAAAAGTGACTGCTACAGGACAATCTGTCGAAGAAGCAGTAAATTTAGCTTTAGCTCAATTGAACAGCACTAAGGATCGCGTGGAGATTGAAATAGAAGATGAAGGCAAAAAAGGATTTTTTGGTTTATTTGGTGCAAGGAAGGCAATCGTCCATGTGACGTTGCCTCCGGATCCCATTGAAGAGACACTTGGATTTTTGAAGAATGTCAGCGTGGAAATGGGAGTCAATGCACAAATTGATGTCACCCGTAAAGGTAAGAATGTAACATTCCATTTATCAGGTGATAAAATTGCCTTATTGATTGGAAAAAGGGGTCAAACACTAAATTCACTTCAGTATTTAGCACAGCTGGTAGCAAATCGATATTCGAAGCAGTTTTTGAATATTACTGTAGATGCAGAAGATTATCGAAATCGCCGCAATGACACCTTAATCCAATTGGCCGAAAGAATGGCAAATAAAGCCTTGAAAACAGGTAAAGCTGTTTCACTTGAGCCGATGCCATCCTACGAACGAAAGGTCATCCATAATGCTCTCTTGGATTATCCAAAAATAAAAACGACTTCGAGTGGGACGGAACCATATCGCCACTTAGTCATTACTCCACTTAAATGAACCTTCTGCTTTTAAGCAGGGGTTCTTTTTTTTAGGCCTGCTATCAATGTGTGTCGAATATTTTTTTACAAAGTATCAATTCAACAATAAGTGACATATTTCTCTATATATCCTTGATCCGTAAAGGGATGCGGACGATATTTGTTATTCACATGTGGATAAGTTAAAATGAATGTTACAGAATATGGATTAATGGCATGTGGATAACTCTCGAGAGGAAGGAGTATCTACTTTTTTTCATCTATATACTATGGTATTGTAGTAATTTAGGGATTCGACAATTTTGTTATCAGAATAAAAAATAGAAACATCAATATATAAGAGGTGAAAGCATGGAATTCGATACAATCACCGCTATCTCTACTCCCTTAGGGGAAGGGGCAATCGCCATCGTTAGGATCAGCGGTGATGAGGCCATAGAAATAGCCGACAGGATCTTTAAAGGGCCAGGTGGAAAAGGATTGCTTGATGTGAAATCACACACGATTCATTATGGCCATCTTATCCAGCCTAAAACAGGTGAAATCATAGAGGAAGTCATGGTTTCGGTCATGATGGGTCCAAAGACATTTACAAGGGAAGATGTAGTTGAAATAAATTGTCACGGTGGAATCGTTTCGGTCAATCGGGTATTGCAGCTCATTCTCTCACAAGGTGCTCGTTTAGCGGAACCTGGTGAATTCACGAAACGGGCTTTTTTGAATGGCAGGATCGATCTTTCGCAAGCTGAGGCCGTTATGGATTTAATCCGCGCTAAAACGGATAAAGCGATGAATGTTGCATTAGGTCAAATGGAAGGCCGGCTTTCGAAATTAATCCAAAACCTGCGACAAGAAATTTTACAGACCCTCGCACAAGTCGAGGTTAATATAGATTATCCGGAATATGATGATGTCGAAGAAATGACGCATCGTTTATTTTTGGAAAAGGGCAGTTATGTGAAGAATGAAATAGAGAAGCTGCTTCACACGGCCCAACAGGGCAAGATACTTAGGGATGGGCTTGCGACCGTTATCATAGGGCGCCCTAATGTCGGAAAATCTTCTTTGCTTAACAGCTTAGTTCATGAAAATAAAGCGATTGTCACTGATATTCCAGGTACAACACGTGACGTAATTGAAGAGTATGTCAATGTTCGCGGTGTACCGCTTAAACTTGTCGATACAGCAGGAATTCGCGAAACGGAAGATATCGTTGAACGAATTGGAGTTGAACGGTCTCGTGCAGTATTAAAAGAGGCTGATTTAATATTGCTTGTATTGAACTATTCGGATGATTTCACTGCCGAAGATGAGAAACTGTTTCAAGCGGTTGAGGGTATGGATGTTATCGTTATCATCAATAAAACCGACCTTCCACAAAAAATCGATATGGCAAAGGTTAAGGAAAAGGCGGCATCCCATAAAGTTGTTTCCACCTCATTACTGGAGGATCGAGGAGTCGATGAATTGGAAGAAGCCATCGCTTCTTTATTTTTTGAAGGTTCTTTAGAAACGGGAGACCTGACGTATGTTTCCAATGCCAGGCATATAGCTTTGCTTGGACAGGCATTACAGTCTATCGAAGATGCAATCGATGCTATTGAAATGGGTACGCCGGTTGATTTGGTTCAAATCGATTTCACGAAAGCTTGGGAGTTACTTGGAGAAATCATTGGCGAAAGCGTTCAGGATAATTTGATCAACCAATTGTTCTCTCAATTTTGTTTAGGAAAATAAGCGTAAAAGGAGGAAAAGGATATGCAATACGAAGCAGGTAGCTATGATGTCATTGTTATTGGTGCCGGTCATGCTGGCAGTGAGGCAGGCCTTGCAGCTGCAAGAGTAGGAGCTAAAACGTTGATGATCACCATTAACTTGGATATGGTCGCCTTTATGCCATGCAATCCCTCCGTTGGCGGGCCGGCAAAAGGGATAGTCGTTAGGGAAATTGACGCTTTAGGCGGTGAAATGGGAAGAAATATCGACAAGACCCATATTCAAATGAGGATGCTCAATACGGCAAAAGGTCCGGCTGTTCGTGCGCTGCGGGCGCAGGCAGATAAATTTCTCTATCAACAAGAAATGAAAAAGACGATAGAAGACCAAGAAAATTTGACATTGATTCAAGGAATGGTAGAGGAATTAATTGTTGAAAACGACGTATGTACGGGTGTCATCACTAAAACAGGCGCGGTTTACCGTGCGAAAACAGTCGTAATCACGACGGGAACATATTTACGCGGTGAAATCATTTTAGGGGAATTGAAATATTCAAGCGGCCCAAATAATCAGCAGCCTTCCATCAGGCTTTCTGAGCATTTAGAGCAGTTAGGATTTGATTTGGTCCGTTTTAAAACAGGAACGCCGCCACGTGTGAATAGCTCTTCCATAGATTACAGCAAAACGGAAATTCAGCCTGGCGATGAAGTGCCACGCGCATTTTCTTATGAAACGACAAAGTTCATAACGGATCAATTGCCATGCTGGTTAACGTACACGAATGAGGGGACACATCAGCTCATTGATGAAAATCTGCACCGTTCGCCAATGTATTCCGGAATGATAAAAGGAACCGGACCGCGTTATTGTCCATCGATAGAAGATAAAGTCGTTCGTTTTAATGATAAACCACGGCATCAGATCTTCCTGGAGCCTGAAGGCCGTAATACAAAGGAAGTTTATGTGCAAGGTTTATCCACCAGTCTGCCTGAAGATGTACAAGTGAAAATCCTGCAAACAATTCCAGGACTTGAAAAGGCGGAAATGATGCGTGCTGGATATGCAATTGAATATGATGCTATCGTTCCTACGCAGCTATGGCCCACACTTGAAACGAAGAAAATCAAAAATCTGTATACTGCTGGCCAAATTAACGGGACATCCGGCTACGAGGAAGCAGCAGGACAAGGGTTGATGGCCGGTATTAATGCAGGATTGAATGCAATGGGTAAAGAAGAACTGATTTTAAGCCGTTCGGATGCCTATATTGGTGTTCTCATTGATGACCTTGTGACGAAAGGTACGAATGAACCATACCGTTTGCTGACTTCACGTGCAGAATACCGTTTATTATTGCGCCATGATAATGCCGATTTACGCTTAACGGAAATTGGATTCAATATCGGGATGATCAAAGAAGAACGCTACAATCGTTTCCTTATGAAAAAAGAAGCGGTTGAAATGGAAAAGGAACGACTGAAAACAAACTTCATCAAACCGACCAAAGTGGTTCAAGAAGTCATTACTGCAAGCGGCGGCAGTGAGTTGAAGGATGGAATCCGTGCCTCCGATTTATTGAAACGGCCTGAAATGGATTATTCCCACATTCAGAAGTTGGCGCCAAGTGATGTCGAACTGAGCTATGAAGTGACGGAACAGGTCGAAATCCAGATCAAGTATGAAGGATATATCGAAAAATCCTTGCAGCAAGTCGATCGCCTGAAAAAAATGGAGAATAAAAAGATTCCAGAGAATATCGATTATGATGCAATTTCTGGTCTTGCAACGGAAGCACGTCAAAAATTAAAGCAGGTCCACCCGCTATCAGTAGCTCAGGCTTCAAGAATTTCAGGTGTGAATCCCGCTGATGTTTCCATTTTGCTTGTTTATTTGGAACAAGGTAAGATCGCCAGAGTATCTCAGTAATGGAAATACCCGAAAAGGATTGAAGCAGACATGAATATTGAACAGTTCCAACAAGCACTGCTGGAGAAAGGAATCGAGCTTTCTCCTCAACAGCTTGATCAGTTTGACACTTATTATCGATTATTGGTGGAATGGAACGAAAAGATGAACTTAACAGCCATCACTGATAAAGAAGAAGTTTATCTGAAGCATTTTTATGATTCAATCAGTGCAGCCTTCTATTTTGACTTTAATAAATCATATCGAATTTGCGATGTTGGGGCTGGAGCTGGATTTCCGAGTATTCCATTGAAGATTTGTTTCCCTGATATCCACGTCTCGATTGTGGATTCCTTGAATAAGCGAATTTCTTTTTTGAATCACCTTGCGGATTCGTTGCAATTAAAGGGAGTTTCCTTCTATCATGACCGGGCTGAAACCTTTGCCCAAAAACCGGAGCATCGCGAATCCTATGATATTGTCATGGCGAGGGCGGTAGCCAGGATGTCCGTTTTAAGTGAACTATGTTTGCCGCTTGTTAAACCGGATGGGACTTTCATTGCCATGAAAGCGGCTAGTGCACAAGATGAAATGGACACTGGGAAGAAGGCCATTTTTACGTTAGGCGGAGAAATCGAAGAAATTCATCCTTTCACATTGCCAGAGGAAAATAGTGAAAGAAACATCATTACTGTAAAAAAAGTGAAGAAGACTCCTAAAAAGTACCCGAGAAAACCAGGGACACCAAATAAACAGCCTATTGAATAATCCTTGAAAGAGGAGTATGTTTTCATAGTAAGCGCAGATGATTCAGATATATGGCTGGTACTTGCCCTTATTTTCTTTTACTATAAATGTATGAACTTATTATTTTCACTCAATACTGCATTTGCTAGCAAAAAGACATTTAGGTACATGTTAAAACGTGTGCCCTGTGCTGGCTGATTCAGGGAAATAGTCTAGGGCATGCCGGCCGATATTCATAATAACCGGCCTTCCATTCCTCATTATTGCCTTGATGGCGCCAGTCGACATGTTTTTTACAGTGAAGGGCCATATGTATAACCATGTCGGGAAATGTATGCAGGACTTGTCCTTTAAATAGAGAATATGTTATTTGGGAGTTTTAAAAGGTGGTGTAGGAAGATGAAGCATCCTTTTTCGCGGTTCTTTGGGTTTGGCGAAAAAGAAGAAGAGCAACTAGAGATGGAGACACCTAGCAATAATAATGAAGAGATAAGAAAAATTTCCATTTCTGATATTGTGCCTAATCGATTTCAACCAAGGACCGTTTTTAATGACGATAAAATTGCTGAATTGGCTCAAACGATTCATACTCATGGGATCATTCAACCAATTGTAGTAAGGGCTTATGGTCAGGGAAAATATGAAATCATTGCAGGTGAGCGACGTTTCCGGGCCATGCAAAAGCTTGGCTGGGAATTGGCACCTGCTATAATCAAGGATTTCACCGATACAGAAACGGCTTCCGTCGCGCTGATAGAAAACCTTCAGCGTGAAGAACTGACACCGATTGAAGAAGCTTTGGCTTACGGAAAACTATTGGAGTTGCATAGTTTAACCCAAGAAGCTCTGGCACAAAGACTGGGAATAGGTCAGTCTACCGTGGCGAATAAGCTTCGGCTGCTTAAGCTGCCACAGGAGGTTCAGGATGCACTTCTTCAAAAGCAAATTACGGAACGCCATGCCCGCTCGTTGATACCGTTAAAGAGTCCTGAAAAGCAGCTTAAACTGCTTGTGGAAATCATCGAAAAAGGGTTGAACGTCAAGCAGACCGAAGAGCAGGTCGTCAAGCTCCTGACGGGTACTGTGCAGAAGCCGAAACCTAAGCGTAAAGCGTTTAGTAAAGACATGAGGATTGCCGTGAATACCATACGCCAATCACTCAATATGGTTACAGACAATGGAATAAATTTGGATGCAGAGGAAGAAGAATTCGAGGAGTATTATCAGTTCACGATTAAAATACCCAAGAAAAAAACTTGATTCCCTATCCTTAGCCCGCTTGGTAGTCTTCGATTACCAAGCTTTTTTATTTTCACTCCAAAACTGGCATTTTCCTCCTTGAAAACATTCAACTTTCCCCGGATTTTTAATGCTTTTAAGTGTGTTTGAAATTTTATGAGGAATTTCAGAAAACGATTTCTTCCAGTAACATTCATGATAAAATAGAAAGAAATAAATGGATTTACGGTACAAATCAATAGATTTATATAGCGTGATGAAGATAGTTGAAAGCAGGTGAATTCGTGGGGAAGATTCTCGCCATTGCCAATCAAAAGGGCGGTGTTGGAAAAACGACAACTTCTGTCAGTCTAAGTGCTTGTCTTGCATATATAGGACAGAAAGTCTTAATGGTCGATATTGACCCGCAGGGAAATGCGACAAGCGGTGCAGGTATCGACAAAGCAGATGTGGAACAATGTATTTATGATGTATTGGTTGATGATGTCGAGGCCAGTACCGTTATCATGGAAACAAAGGTAGAAAACCTATATGCCATACCTGCGACAATTCAACTTGCAGGTGCAGAAATTGAACTGGTTCCAACCATCTCAAGGGAAGTCCGATTAAAAAGGGCATTAGAAGAGGTGCAAAGCCAATATGATTACATTGTGATTGACTGCCCTCCGTCATTGGGTTTGCTTACGCTTAATGCCTTAACGGCTGCTGATGCAGTTTTGATTCCGGTACAATGTGAATATTATGCATTGGAAGGTTTGAGTCAGCTGTTGAATACGGTCCGCCTCGTCCAAAAGCATTTGAACCATGATTTGAAAATCGAGGGTGTGCTTTTGACGATGTTGGATGCAAGAACAAATCTAGGTCTCCAGGTCATAGAAGAAGTAAAAAAATACTTTCAGGATAAAGTCTATCAAACCATCATTCCCCGCAATGTCCGTTTGAGTGAGGCACCGAGCCATGGAGAACCGATAATTATATATGATCCAAAGTCACGTGGGGCGGAGGTCTATCTAGAACTGGCAAAGGAAGTGGTATCAAATGGCTAAAGGACTTGGCAAAGGACTTAACGCACTTTTCAACAGTGGGGAGATCAGTAAAGATGAAATCGTGCGCGAAATCAAAGTAAGGGAATTAAGGCCAAATCCTTATCAGCCCCGAAAGAGCTTTCGGCTTGAAGCTATAGAGGAATTAAAGCAATCCATCATGGAACACGGGATATTACAGCCGATTATTGCCCGGGAAAGCATTAAGGGCTATGAAATCGTGGCTGGGGAAAGGCGTTACCGTGCTGCCAAGGAAGCAGGTTTAAAGACAGTTCCGGTCGTTGTGAGGAAATTGAGCGAACAGCAGATGATGGAACTGGCGATTTTGGAAAACCTGCAACGGGAGGATTTGAATCCGATCGAGGAAGCCGTCGCTTACCAAACACTTCTTGAAAAATTGGAATTTACCCAGGAGCAGTTGGCCAATCGGCTGGGTAAAAGCAGGCCCCATATAGCAAACCATGTTAGATTACTTTCTTTGCCTGAAGGGATTAGGAGATATATCTCCGATGGGGAAATTTCCATGGGCCATGGACGGGCATTACTAGGTTTAAAGAAAAAAGAGTTGCTTAACCCGGTAGTGGATAAAATCCTCAAAGAAGGTATGAATGTCAGACAGCTAGAGCAATATATACATCAATTGAATGATACCGTTTCACGTGAAACCAAAACTAAGAAACAAGAGAAAAAAGATATATTCATAAAGCAACGGGAGACAAGTCTGCGTGAAAGACTAGGAACGAGCGTAACGATAAAACAAAGCAAGAAAAAAGGAAAAATAGAAATAGAATTCTTTTCAAAAGAAGATTTAGAGAGAATTTTGAACTTGATCGATCAAGAGAACCTTTCCTCTTAGATTGCCTTTATGAAAAGATCGTGACGACTTATGCAGAAAATTAGGTGGATGAGATGGTATTATTAGGGGCCTTGGTGAATGGTGCCTGCATTTTAATCGGTTCGATTTTAGGAAGGTTTTTACAACATATACCTGAAAAGATAAAAGAAACGGTCATGAGCGGCATTGGTTTGGCTGTCATGGTCTTAGGTTTACAGATGGGGTTTAAAAGCGATAATTTCCTTGTTGTCATTTTAAGTATTGTCGGAGGGGCTGTCCTTGGTGAATGGTTGAATCTTGAGGGTAGGCTTAATTCTTTAGGCAATTGGCTTGAACGCAGGATGAAAGCGAAGGAAGGAACTTCGATATCCCAGGGGTTTGTAACGGCTACACTCATATTTGGCATTGGGGCGATGGCCATTATTGGTGCCCTGGATAGCGGCATCCGGAATGATCATGACGTTTTGATAACAAAAGCGATCATCGATGGATTTACTGCATTGGTCCTCGCCAGCACGCTCGGCATAGGTGTACTTTTTTCAGCATTTCCGATCATTCTATATGAGGGGTTAATGGCGATTTTTTCAAGGCAGATCAATACGATGGTCCCAACTGCTTTAATGGATTCCTTCATATTGGAAATGACGGCAACTGGGGGAGTCATGATTTTGGCAATTGGTATGAATATTATCGGTGTCACCAAAATAAGGGTGGCGAATCTGCTTCCAGGCATAATGATCACCGCCATTCTGGTTACTTTCATGTATTATGTATAAAAAAGAAGGAAGGGGATGACCCCTTCCTTCTTTTTTATCATAGGCAAAAATCGATCAAAGGGTTTTTTCTTGCTTGAATGACCATGTGAAAGGAGTGATGGTAGGTTTTATTGGATAATGATTTTGTGCTTCATGAATTCCCTCGGCAATGGTTTTGGCCATTTTTAGCACAAGATTAAGACGAGTGTTCTGCAAGACCATGAACTCCATGAATCCACTTACATTCACGATTCCTGTAATATGGGCATTTCCAACGGAAGGAAGATCTTTATTGACCCCAGCACCTGGCTTCACTGGTCCCTGGCCGATTTGAACTATGCCGACGCTTTTCATTTTCCCTAAGCAAGCATCGATTCCGACTATAAATGGATTGGTATGCATCTTTTTGATTTCATTTAATTTTTCCTGTAAATTCATCGCATGTATAGGGTCATCCAGAGTACCATAAACATGGAATGAAGAAGAGCTGTTTTCAGCTTTTTCACTAAGCAGAGTGCCGACAAGTGGTCCGAGTGAATCGCCTGTGGAACGGTCTGTGCCTATACAGACGATGACGATTGGTTGAAGCTTTCCGGTAGGTAGGAGGTTGATCAATTCCTGGGAAATTTGTTTGGATGCATCCGTATCTTCATGCAGGATGCGACTCAATCTATTTTTATTATTATTAAATAGACTAGAATTCAGATTCATCGGCTCAACTCCTTTACTTTATTTGGTATTACAGTATACGGATAAAAAGGGGAAAATATACGGTATTTAACATAATGGATGAGGGAATTTTTTGTAGAACATGCAAACAGGTGAAGGGGATATGAATCGACGTTCTTCCTCTACCAATTGCTTTCATTTATACTTTCTAGTAAATAATCACTTGAATATTTGGGAAAAAACTTCTAATTCTTTTACCTATATACCCATAATTTTTTTGTACAGAAACCATTATTTATTGATAAAATAGAGAAAATCTCTCTAATTCATGGTTATCTCCATGCATGAAGGGTAGAGGAATACGTCTATATGGGAAAAATCATATATAAGATATAATAGTTTTGCAGTTATTTGCATTAAGCAGGAGGAAAATATGGATCGCATTTATGATAGCGTTACAAAAGAGATATTGGATGAAAAGATATGGCTGCTGATGGGCGAGGGCATTATTAAAATCTTCCTTGTTCTGTTGTTATCGCGTATTATTATTACAATAGGAAAGACTATTCTGAATAAATTTTTCAAAGCTCGTTTAAGAAGTCCAATTCGGGTATCGGAGCGCAGGGAAGCGACACTCATTAAATTGCTGGAAAATATCATTACTTATGTCATCAATTTCATTGCCTTGTTGATGATTCTGGAGATTTTTGGACTTCATGTGATGCCATTACTCGCTGGTGCTGGTGTTCTCGGTTTGGCCATTGGATTTGGCGCACAAAGTTTGGTCAAGGATATAATTACCGGGTTTTTCGTTATTTTTGAAGATCATTTCTCGGTTGGGGATTATATTAAAATCAATACTTTTGAAGGGGAAGTCATTGAAATCGGGCTTCGTACAACAAAAATCAAAAGCAGTGCAGGTGAATTGCACTTCATACCTAACGGCAGCATCATCCAGGTCACGAATTATTCGATTTTAAACAGTATGGCTGTTGTTGATGTGACCATACCTAATGATGGATCGGTCGAGCGTGCCGAGAAGGTGCTGATTGATCTTTTAAACAGTATGGAAGGCAGATACGAAGCCCTGGTCAAAGCACCAGAATTTTTGGGAATTGAAAAAATCAGTCCTGAAGAAATCGTCTTTCGGGTTAAAGCGGAAACGAAGCCGATGCATCACATCGAAATCAGCAGGATATTAAGAAATGAAATAAGTGCTGCGCTTGATTCAAGTGGGATTAAATCTACGTACAATGGCAGCGAGTCATAGGAGTTAGGGGGCTCATGGTTATGGAAGAAAAGGAATTTGCACTTAAGGATATTGTGGAAATGAAGAAACCACATCCGTGTGGAGTGAATAAGTGGAGAATTATACGGCTCGGTATGGATATCCGGATAAAATGTGAAGGGTGCGGTCATAGCGTGATGCTGCCCCGACGTGAATTCGCAAAGAAAATGAAAAAAGTTCTGCAAAAGCATGAGGAGTGATCATGCTTTTTTTTTGGGAGTGAAAGTAGTCCTGCGTTTCTCATGATTTACTTGTCTTTTTAGGAAGCGAAATCTATAATTGGGAAAGGTTTAGGTAATTGGATGGTCTTATAGAAGATCAGTTCTTTTCCCATATGTACGAATCATCTTGAAGGAGTGAAATATAAATGGCTTTAACAGCTGGTATAGTCGGTTTACCTAACGTAGGTAAATCCACTTTATTTAATGCAATTACTCAGGCAGGTGCGGAATCTGCCAACTATCCTTTCTGTACGATCGACCCTAATGTCGGGATCGTGGAAGTCCCAGATCACCGTCTGCAAAAATTGACTGAATTGGTTAAACCGAAAAAGACGGTTCCGACAGCATTTGAATTCACGGATATCGCCGGGATTGTAAAAGGAGCAAGTAAAGGAGAAGGATTGGGTAATAAATTCCTTTCCCATATCCGTCAAGTTGATGCCATTTGTCAAGTCGTCCGTTGTTTTGCAGACGATAACATTACCCATGTTTCCGGAAAAGTAAATCCAATCGATGATATTGAAGTCATCAACCTTGAATTGATCCTTGCCGATTTGGAATCTGTTGTCAAACGCATCGACCGTGTCGGAAAAATGGCCAAGCAAAAAGATAAAGCCGCTGTTGCAGAACATGAAATCCTTGTGGCTTTAAAAGAAGCACTGGAAGATGAAAAGCCTGCACGTTCCGTTGAGTTTACTGAAGAGCAGCAAAAAATCGTGAAGGGCATGCATTTACTTACGGCGAAGCCGACGCTTTACGTAGCGAACGTGAGCGAAGATGAAGTGGCGAATGCTGACGATAATGAATATGTACAGCAAGTTCGTGAATATGCTGCGAAGGAAAATGCCGAAGTAATCGTGATTTGTGCAAAAATCGAAGAGGAAATTGCAGAGCTTGAAGGTGAAGAAAAGGAAATGTTCCTATCTGAACTTGGCATCGAGGAGTCAGGTCTTGATCAGTTGATCCGTGCTTCTTATAATCTGCTTGGATTGGCAACATACTTTACAGCTGGTGTACAGGAAGTGCGTGCTTGGACATTCCGAAAAGGAATGAAGGCCCCTCAATGTGCAGGCGTCATTCACACGGACTTCGAACGTGGTTTCATCCGTGCCGAAACGGTTTCTTATACCGATTTACTTGAAGCGGGCAGTCATGGTGCTGCAAAAGAAGCGGGTAAAGTCCGTTTGGAAGGAAAAGAATACATCGTTAACGATGGCGATGTTATCCATTTCCGTTTTAACGTTTAAGATTCAAAGACCCTACCGTTCCATATGTAGGGTCTTTTTTTTTGCGATTTGAATCATCAGATTACAATTAATTGTAATAAGTCGAACCGTTCGTTGCAAAGCCTCTTTAACTATGCTATAATTTTATCTTGTGAGTAATTATAAATAATTGCTCCTTGCCCAATTGGGCCGCTTAGACCAAAAGGAGGTGACAGTGATGAGAAAATACGAAATTATGTATATCATCCGTCCAAACATTGAGGAAGAAGCTAAAAAAGCTTTAGTTGAACGTTTCAACACAATCCTTTCTGATAATGGTGCGGAAGTAGAAGCAAAAGAATGGGGTAAACGCCGTCTTGCATACGAAATCAATGATTTCCGTGATGGTTACTACATGCTTCTTAAAGTTAACGCTGAAAGTGCTGCGATTCAAGAATTCGATCGTCTTGCTAAAATCAGTGAAGACATTATTCGCCACATGGCTACTAGAGAAGAAGTTTAATTCAATATTTATATAAATTCTAATCTTGTTTCACATGAAACAAGCTTGAAACCTAGGGGTTGATTCTGATGATGAATCGCGTAGTTTTGGTAGGACGCTTAACTAAAGATCCTGAATTACGATATACACCTAATGGGGTTCCCGTAGCTACCTTTACTTTGGCTGTGAACCGTAGTTTTACGAATCAGCAGGGTGAACGTGAAGCGGATTTCATTAACTGTGTAGTTTGGCGTAAACCGGCAGAAAATGTAGCTAACTTCTTGAAAAAGGGCAGTTTAGCTGGCGTGGATGGACGTGTCCAAACACGTAATTATGAAGGACAAGACGGCAAACGCGTATATGTGACGGAGATTCTGGCTGAGAGCGTTCAATTCCTTGAACCACGAAGCAGTTCAGCGGGTGAAAGAAATGAAGGCGGTTCTTACGGTGGAGGTCAAAGAAGTTATGGTAATAACGGAAATGACAACAATTCGTATGGACAAAATCCTAATCAGAATCAACGGAGCAATAACAACTACACTCGTGTAGATGATGATCCATTTGCAAATGACGGTAAGACAATCGACATTTCAGATGACGATCTTCCGTTTTAAACAGCCGTTTAAAATGAAAATTCAAAAAAGCAGGGAGGGAAATATATTATGGCAATGGGTGGACGTAAAGGACGCGGTAAGCGTAAAAAGGTTTGTTATTTCACATCTAACGGAATCACTAAAATTGATTACAAAGATACAGATCTTCTTAAAAAATTCGTCTCAGAACGCGGTAAAATTTTACCACGTCGTGTAACTGGCACAAGCGCTAAATATCAACGTAAATTAACGATTGCTATTAAACGCTCACGTACTATGGCATTACTACCATACGTATCTGGTGAATAATAAATTGGCACATTGAGGAGTTATCCTTAATGTGCCTTTTTTATAAGTTATCGCTTTTGCCTGAAAACTGCTGAATTGCGGTTTTTTTTATTTCAGAAGGAAGTTATCCGCGCGTTTTCCTCAGAAAAAATAATCATATCCTAAAAAAGAATGTGATGTTTGAAATATCCTGGCCGTAACGGATACAATATAAAGATGGAGATAAAGACATCAATAATAACAGGGGGTGAAATAAAGATGAATAGCGGGAGACGAATTGCCGAGGGCGGAGCACTTCTGGCACTATATTGCATTTTATTGTTCATCACCATTCAAATCCCACCATTGGGTATTTTCACTACTTTCTTTTTACCCATTCCATTCATACTGGTCACAATCAAACAAAAGTTATCGTGGAGCCTTGGTTACTTATTTGTAGCCTCGCTATTGTCGATCCTCATCGGGACGATATTGTCTGTTCCGCTGACCTTGCTAATGGGGGCGACGGGAATTGCGATCGGCTATTTTTTGAAAAAGGACAAACCGATGGCACCTATGTTCATAAGCGCAGTCCTTGTCTTTCTGGGGGGCATTTTATTAATGTATGCAGCTTCAGTTTTGATAACGGATGTTAATTACATAGAAGAATCGATGAACATTCTTGAGGGGTCCATTGAAAATTCAATCGGCATCATGGATTCTTTTGGACAGGAACCGACGGAACAAGTCAAAAAGCGGATGTATGAATCAATCGATATGATGAACACCCTGATGCCAAGTTTATTCGTCTTGATGTCCGTCATCATGGTTTTATTGATTTTCCTTGCGGCGCACCCCATTGTGAAGAGATTCAGTGATAAGGCGTTAAAATGGCCACATTTTCGAGATCTGCGACTCCCGAAAAGCCTTTTATGGTATTATTTAATTACGATGCTTCTTGCTCTTTTTGTGAATACGGACAAGAACAGTTTTGTATATATGGCCATAACGAACCTATTTTTCATACTGCAGTTCTTCATATTATTACAAGGGTATTCCCTGATATTCTATATTGCTCATGTTAAGTCATGGGTTAAGGCCATACCTGTTTTAATCGTGGTTTTTTCTTTGCTTCTGCCGATTCCGATTATTACGACGGCCGTCCGGTTTTTAGGTATAATAGATTTAGGATTTCCATTTAGGGAGACAATCAAGAAAAAGGAATAGAAGACTTTTTTGTAAAACAGATGCTTTTAGGAGCTGAAACTATGCCATCTTATTTGAAAGAATACTCGATTAAGTCCCCATTATATGGGGTGCTCGCCGCGGTCGTTTTACTTTTGGGCGTCCTGGCTTATTATAATTGGGTTATTGCACTTGTTGGATTATTGATTCTTGCTGGTTTATTTTATTTAACATTAAGAATGGTAGAAAAAAAGCAACGGAAGACAGAAGAGTATATAACGACTTTATCTTACCGTTTAAAGAAGGTAGGCGAAGAAGCGTTATTGGAAATGCCGATTGGGATCATGCTCTTTAATGAGGATTATTACATTGAATGGACCAATCCATTCCTGGCTTCCTGTTTTAGTGAAGACTCCTTGGCAGGAAGATCGCTATACGATGTTGCGGACTCGATAGTACCGTTAATCAAGCAAGAGATCGAGACAGAGACACTTACGCTCCACGATCGGAAATTCAAGGTGGTCCATAAGCGTGATGAAAGGCTTCTTTACTTTTTTGATGTGACGGAGCAAGTGGAAATCGAGAAATTATATGAAGATGAGCGAACGGCAATTGCGATCATTCTTCTTGATAACTATGATGACTTGACCCAGGGTATGGATGATCAGCGTAAAAGCAGCATTAATAGCTTGGTTACCTCTCTTCTTGATAAATGGGCAAGGGATAATGGCGTTTTCTTTAAACGGGTTTCCTCGGAACGATTCATCGCTGTCTTTAATGAGCATATCCTTCAGCAGCTTGAAAAGGGGAAATTCTCGATTTTGGATGAAATCAGGGAAACGACGGCCAAGCAAAATGTGCCATTGACCTTGAGCATCGGTGTCGGCTCGGCCGTGTCATCCTTGCCGGAACTAGGTACGCTTGCACAGTCCAGCCTGGATCTCGCTTTAGGACGTGGCGGTGACCAGGTAGCCATAAAGCAAGCGAATGGAAAAGTGAAATTCTATGGCGGCAAAACCAATCCGATGGAAAAACGCACGAGGGTCCGTGCCCGTGTTATTTCGCATGCATTGAAGGATATAGTACTTGATAGCGATAAAGTCATTGTCATGGGCCATAAAAACCCGGATATGGACGCAATCGGTTCAGCGATCGGCATCTTGAAGGTTGCCCAAATGAATGAACGTGAAGGCTATATTGTCATCAACACCCAGCAGCTCGATAGCAGCGTCCTTCGTTTAATGGAAGAGATCAAAAATAAAGAAGAGCTGTATGCCCGGTTCATAACACCTGATGATGCATTTGAAATGATTACGGATGAGACGCTGCTGGTTGTGGTTGATACGCATAAACCTTCCATGGTAATTGAAGAGCGGCTATTGAATAGGATCGATAAGGTTGTGGTCATCGATCATCATCGCCGGGGTGAGGAGTTCATCAAGAACTCATTGCTCGTCTATATGGAGCCATATGCGTCTTCAACGGCAGAACTTGTGACCGAACTGCTTGAATATCAGCCGAAACGCTCAAAGATTGATATGCTGGAGTCGACGGCGCTTCTTGCGGGTATCATCGTCGATACGAAAAGCTTCACCTTGAGAACGGGTTCACGCACTTTCGATGCCGCCTCTTATCTAAGGGCGCATGGGGCTGATACGGTACTTGTCCAGAAATTCTTAAAAGAAGACGTGGACACTTATATCAAACGTTCGAAGCTCATTGAAGAAGTCATCTTTTATAAAAAGGGAATTGCCATTGCAGCGGCAAAAACCGATCAGGTTCATAATCAGGTGCTCATCGCTCAGGCTGCGGATACCCTATTGACCATGGATGGCGTTGTCGCTTCCTTTGTAATGGCTAAGCGATCTGATGATACAGTTGGCATAAGTGCGCGCTCTCTCGGTGATATCAATGTACAGGTGATCATGGAAATGTTGAATGGAGGCGGACATCTAACAAATGCCGCCACCCAGCAGGTATGCTCCATTGATGAGGCCGAAAGTCGATTGAAAGCAGCTATTGATGAATATTTAGAAGGGGGACATAAAGAATGAAAGTGATATTTCTTAAAGACGTAAAAGGTAAAGGGAAAAAAGGGGAAGTTAAAAATGTTGCAGATGGTTATGCACATAATTTCCTGCTTAAACAAGGATTGGCGGTTGAAGCAAATAATTCAAATGTAAAAACTTTGGAAGCCCAGAAAAATAAAGAAGAATCACTTGCAGCAGAGGAGCTGCAGCAAGCTGAAGAATTGAAAGTGCAGCTGGAGAAGTTAACGGTTGAACTATCAGCCAAAGCCGGTGAGGGCGGGCGTTTATTCGGTTCAATCACGACTAAACAAATTGCCTCCGAGCTTCAGAAAAAACACGGTATCAAGATTGATAAACGTAAAATGGAGCTTGCTGATGGCATCCGTTCTTTAGGGCATACAAAGCTTCCAGTCAAGCTTCATCCTGAGGTCACTGCGACACTGACTGTGCATGTGAAAGAAATTAACTAATTTTAGCTGTTTCATATCTGTGAAAAATTGATAAAATAGAGATAGACGAAAAATGTGATTGGGCATGTTGTCCTTTCACTTTTTTCTTTTTTACTAGAAACATATAAAAGGTATCCTCTTAGATTGGGAGGTTTTAAGATATGATAGAACAATTTCAGGATAGGATTCCCCCTCAAAATATAGAAGCCGAACAGGCTGTACTGGGAGCCATTTTTCTAGAGCCCTCTTCATTGACCGTTACATCGGAAGTTTTGATTCCGGAAGACTTTTACAGAAGCTCTCATCAAAAGATTTTTAATGTGATGCTTAAATTGAATGACGAAGGAAAAGCTGTCGATTTGATTACGGTGACAGAGGAACTGGCTGCGACAAAAAACCTTGAAGAAGTTGGCGGTGTTTCTTATTTAAGTGAATTGGCCGGATCGGTACCTACCGCCGCCAATATTGAATATTATGCCCGCATCGTCGAGGAGAAGTCATTGCTGCGTCGTTTGATCAGGACAGCGACCAATATCGCTCAGGAAGGCTACAGTCGCGAGGACGAGGTCGAGGAGCTGCTCGGGGAAGCAGAAAAAACGATCATGGAAGTGGCCCAGCGTAAAAATTCCGGGTCTTTTCAAAATATTAAAGATGTATTGGTTGCGACTTACGATAACATAGAAATTTTGACTACCCGTAAAGGGGATGTCACGGGAATACCGACAGGGTTTGCTGAACTGGATCGAATGACAGCAGGGTTCCAACGTAATGACCTCATTATAGTGGGTGCCCGTCCTTCGGTTGGTAAAACCGCTTTTGCATTGAATATCGCTCAAAACGTTGCAACCAAAACGGAGGAGAATGTAGCGATTTTCAGTCTTGAAATGGGTGCAGAGCAGCTCGTTATGCGTATGCTCTGTGCTGAAGGGAATATCAACGCTCAGAATTTACGGACAGGTTCCTTAACTGATGAGGATTGGCGTAAACTGACGATGGCGATGGGAAGCTTGTCGAATGCCGGCATTTATATCGATGATACGCCAGGTGTGAGGATTGGTGAAATCCGTTCAAAATGCCGTCGTTTGAAGCAGGAACATGGCCTTGGCATGATATTGATCGATTACCTGCAATTAATTCAAGGAGATGGTCGTTCAGGCGACAATCGTCAGCAAGAGGTATCCGAGATTTCACGTTCACTCAAAGCGCTCGCTCGTGAACTTAAAGTGCCCGTCATCGCCCTTTCCCAGCTATCGCGGGGAGTGGAGCAGCGTCAGGATAAGCGCCCGATGATGTCTGATATCCGGGAATCCGGGAGTATCGAGCAAGATGCGGATATCGTCGCATTCTTATACCGTGATGATTATTATGATAAAGAATCCGAGAACAAAAATATCATTGAAATCATTATAGCGAAACAGCGTAATGGTCCAGTAGGCACGGTTTCGCTTGCATTCGTGAAAGAATATAATAAATTCGTTAACCTTGAACGCCGCTTCGATGATGATTCGATGTCTCCCGGCGCATAGAAAACTGCCTGCCATTATGCAATGGCGGGCTTTCTCTGTTTCGGGAAAAAGAAAGTGCGTTATGATAATAGAAAAAGAAATCAGAGGGTACAATAATGTTTGACAATCCAAAAAAACCGGAAAGAAATTTCTCATATTTACGAACAAAGAATTTTTTAAAAAGTGTATTGTTCGGATTTTGTATTGACTTCCAGTTTGGATTATTGATAAAATAGGTTTGTTTGATAAGAACCGGTTAATGATCGGTATTACGTGAACCTTTGGAGGTGCTTTATTCAGATGTCATCAGTTGTAGTAGTCGGTACACAATGGGGAGACGAAGGTAAAGGTAAAATAACAGATTTTCTATCCCAGAATGCGGAAGCCATCGCTCGTTATCAAGGTGGGAATAATGCAGGACATACAATAAAATTTAACGGCGTTACCTATAAACTGCATTTAATTCCGTCAGGGATTTTTTATAGTGATAAGATTTGTGTCATTGGAAATGGTATGGTGGTTGATCCAAAAGCTCTTGTAGAGGAGCTTGCTTATTTACATAGCCATGGGGTGAGTACGGATAATCTTCGTATTTCAAACCGTGCACATGTCATTCTTCCTTACCATATCAAATTGGATGAAGTCGAAGAAGACCGTAAAGGCGCCAACAAAATTGGAACGACTAAAAAGGGAATCGGCCCTGCATATATGGACAAAGCTGCTCGTAACGGAATCCGCATGGCAGACCTTTTGGACCGTGAAATTTTCGAGGAAAAATTGTCTCAAAATCTTGTCGAAAAAAACCGTATGTTTGAACGTTTCTATGAAACGGAAGGTTTCAAAATCGAAGATATCTTGGAAGAATACTATGAGTACGGACAACAAGTGCAGAAATATGTTTGTGATACATCCGTTGTATTGAATGACGCACTTGATGAAGGAAAACGGGTATTATTCGAAGGCGCACAAGGTGTTATGCTTGATATCGATCAAGGAACATACCCATTTGTCACTTCATCTAACCCGGTTGCAGGTGGAGTTACGATCGGTTCTGGTGTAGGTCCTACGAAAATCAACCATGTGGTTGGAGTATGTAAAGCATATACAAGCCGTGTGGGCGATGGTCCTTTCCCTACAGAATTACATGATGAAGTCGGCAACCAAATCCGGGAAATTGGCCGGGAATATGGTACAACTACAGGCAGACCACGCCGTGTAGGCTGGTTTGACGCTGTTGTCGTTCGCCATGCTCGCCGTGTCAGCGGGATTACCGATTTATCATTGAACTCTATTGACGTATTATCAGGTCTTGATACGGTCAAAATTTGTGTGGCTTATGACTACAAAGGCGAGATCATTCATGAGGTTCCAGCGACTTTGAAAGCGATTGGCGAATGTAAACCAGTCTATGAAGAGCTGCCAGGCTGGTCAGAAGACATCACAGGCTGCAAATCATTGGATGAGCTTCCAGAGAACGCTCGCCATTATGTAGAGCGCGTATCTCAATTGGTAGGCATTCCTTTGACCACTTTCTCTGTCGGTCCTGACCGCAACCAAACTAATATCGTGAGAAGCCCTTGGCGTCTAGCGTAATTCATGAAAAAGGAGCTGGCTTTTTTTGCCGGCTCTTCTTTCGTTATTAAGATCAATGCATCATCTGTCACGTTCGGGAGGTCCAGGATACCGAATGAATGGATTAAACTGTAGGGAAAATGAAAAAGATAAGAAAAAAATAATTTTATTTCAAAAAACTATTGCCTAAACTATACTAACCATGATATTATCAAAAGCGTCGTCACAATAGAACAAGCGATTAACAAGCTGCAGATGTTAAGTTCACATCATGCAAAGAAACATTTCATTAGAACGAGCCATTAGCTCAGTTGGTAGAGCATCTGACTTTTAATCAGAGGGTCGAAGGTTCGAATCCTTCATGGCTCACCATTTTTTCCGGCCCATTGGTCAAGCGGTTAAGACACCGCCCTTTCACGGCGGTAACACGGGTTCGAATCCCGTATGGGTCACTTCTTTATATAAATTCTTTACTGGTCCCGTGGTGTAGCGGTTAACATGCCTGCCTGTCACGCAGGAGATCGCGGGTTCGATTCCCGTCGGGACCGCCATTTTATTTTTATACTAAAATAGAATATTTGGCTCAGTAGCTCAGTCGGTAGAGCAAAGGACTGAAAATCCTTGTGTCGGCGGTTCGATTCCGTCCTGAGCCATCCTTTAATAAACGCCTTTCCTTAAGGGCGTTTTTTTGTTTTGCATTCAGATGTATTTTGAATGAAATACTGTTAATGGATTGTTAACATTTTGTAACATTCCAATTTAGACCAATTCGGCATATAAACCGCTTTTGGCCTTGCTGGGCTTAGGTCCACTCCCTTTTCCGCAGTTTATTGAAACTTTCCCATTACCGTATTTATTGGTACATGTTGTCACCATTTATACAGTTCTATTACATTATGAAGTCTGTTTCTTGTTTTTTTTCTTAATATGGTAGAGTTATGAGTGATAAAAAATCATTATAGCAATCAGTCATGAGCATGTTGATATTTAAAATGGACTAATAAAACTCGAAATAAATTTGATTAGTTTCTTAATTGGTGACTGAGCCGTTAAGGAGGACAATATATGTTTAGCTCAAAAGGTAAGGGGATCATCATGTTGATGGTTTCCGTCATTTTAGTGCTTGCAGGAAATCGGGCAACTGCTGCTGGGCTATCGGAAACTGCAACCATACAGCATGTTTATCTTAACGATGAGTTCGTCGGAAGTGTCACGGATGAAACGGAGATCGAAAAGATCGTAGCCGATAAAGTAGAAGAAGCACAGGAAGACTATCCTGACTTTACATTCGATAAGGAGACACAGCTGACTTTTGTACCTGAAGAGGTATTCGATGAAGAGGTAAAAGAGGATCAGGCTGTTAAGGGAATTCAAGATCAGTTGAATGTGAAGGCAGAGGCGTATGAAATCGACATAGATAATCAGGCGGTCGCTTATGTTGCGTCAAAGGAAGATGCCGAGGACGTTCTGGAGAAAATCACTTTATTATATGTAGATGAAGAGGAATACGCTGAATACGAATCAGGTAAAAAAGAAAGTGAAAAAGATTTGGATCCGTTAAAAGAGTCAGGAAGTAGAATTCTGGACATCGAATTTTCACTTCCAGTTACGTCTATAAAGACAATGGTATATCCAGACGAAATCAAGAGCGTCGATGAAACCCTCTCCATGATAGAAGAAGGAAAGGAAGAAACGACAATCTATGAGGCTAAGGAAGATGAAGACCTTGAAGCCATTGCCACTAGGCATGATATGGACCTGGGTCAACTGCTGGAGCTGAATCCGGGACAGGATGAGAACAAAGATGTTAAAGAGGGCGAACGTCTCTATGTGACCCAGCGTACCCCCTATTTGAACGTTATGGTAGAAAGAGAAGTATTTAAGGAAGAGAGAATTCCTTTTCAAAAGAAAGTGAAGGAGGATGACGAACTCCTTAAGGGCGAGATCATTACTGAACAAATAGGGAATGAGGGGATTCTTGCGTTCACCTATAATGTATCTGAAACAAACGGAAAGAAAATCAGTGAAACGATCGTAAAAAAAGAAGTCACGGAAAAAGCCAAAACAGAAATTACCAGAAAAGGCACCAAGGTCATTCCTTCACAGGGAAGCGGTACATATTCATGGCCTGCAGATGGGGGCTATATTTCCAGTAAGCAGGGCCAGCGATGGGGGAAACTTCATAAAGGTATTGATATTGCCCGGCCAACCACCAGGACAATAACGGCAGCAGATCATGGGATAATCGAAACTGCAGGAAACTCCGGAGGATATGGAAATAAGATAACGATCAATCATAATAATGGATATAAGACAGTGTATGCCCATTTGGATTCAATAGATGTAAAAGCAGGACAAAAGATTGAAAAAGGCATGAAAATCGGCATGATGGGTTCAACAGGGCACTCGACTGGTGTCCACCTCCATTTTGAAATATATAAAAATGGGTCTCTCGTTAATCCGCTAAACTTTATAAGTCAGTAACCAGTGGAAGTCTTCGAAAAATATTCGAAGACTTCTTCTGCTTCATACATAGATGAGAATAATAGGAAAAAGGTGATTTAATGCCTATAAAATGATAAAGTAGAATAGAGACAATTTGCTTTCATTTCCGGTGTTCAGCCCCTTTTATTGGGTATATATATGTAAGTTTGCTGAACTAGGTTGCGAAGATTGGTGCAAGCAGAAGGAAAAGTGAATAAGGTCCCGGATAAGGACACGGTTTTTAATAGATTCAGTTCAGTTATTAAAAAGGAGATAAGTACATGGATAAAAAGATTCTGGTAGTGGATGACGAAAAGCCAATTGCTGATATATTACAATTCAATCTAAAAAAAGAAGGCTATGAAGTTTTTTGTGCTTATGATGGCAATGAAGCCCTCAAAATGGTAGAAGAACGGCAACCTGATTTGATTTTACTTGATATCATGCTGCCGCAGCGCGATGGGATGGAAGTTTGCAGGGAAGTAAGAAAGAAGTATGAAACGCCGATCATCATGTTAACGGCAAAAGATTCAGAGATAGATAAGGTCTTAGGATTGGAGCTTGGTGCAGACGACTATGTGACAAAGCCATTTAGTACCCGGGAAATAATTGCCCGCGTTAAGGCGAACCTAAGACGTCAGCAAGCTGTTCCGGTTCCCGATCAAGAAAATGAACCGAAGGAAATTACGATAGGAACGCTCACAATCCATCCGGATGCCTATGTGGTTTCCAAACGGGGCGATACGATTGAATTGACGCATCGCGAATTTGAGTTGCTTCATTACTTAGCGAAGCACATCGGTCAGGTCATGACAAGGGAGCATTTATTGCAAACCGTGTGGGGCTATGATTATTTCGGGGATGTGAGGACGGTCGATGTAACGGTCAGACGTCTTCGTGAGAAGATTGAAGACAATCCAAGCCATCCTGGCTGGATTGTAACTAGAAGAGGGGTCGGTTATTACCTGCGTAACCCTGAACAGGAGTAGTTTCTATGAAAAAGGTTGGTTTTTTTCGCTCAATCCATTTTAAATTTGTTCTGATTTATGTTTTGCTCATTTTCGTAGCAATGCAAATAATCGGGGTATATTTTGTTGGGGAATTGGAAGAAAATCTTGTTGGGAACTTTACGAAATCAATAAAAGGCCACGTTAACCTGCTTACCTACAGCATTGGTGAAGAAATGGAAAAAGAGAGGGGAGAGGAAGATCCAACCCTCGAAGAAGCGATTGATACGATATTGACAGACCGGGATAATTCATCGAATGATATTTCGGAAGTACGTGTCATCGACACCCGCAGCAGACGCGTGATCGGAACTTCAGCCCCAGGTAACCAGGATATTGTAGGGAAGAAGACAACAGAGGTCCTTATTAAGAATACGCTCATTTATGGAAAAGAAGATAATGATATATTCCGGGATAAGAAAACAGGCAGACGGCTCTGGGTCCTTTCGACACCCGTTGAAGCAAATGGGGAGGTCATTGGCGCCGTCTATGTAATAGCTGAGATGGAAAATGTCTTTGAGCAGATGGATGAAATCAATAGCATCTTCATGACGGGTACGGCCATCGCCTTAGTCATTACGGCCATCTTGGGGATCCTGCTCGCACGAACGATCACTAGGCCAATGTCTGATATGAGAAAACAGGCACTGGTGATGGCGAAAGGGAATTTCTCCAGAAAAGTCAGGGTATATGGCGATGATGAAATTGGCCAGCTTGCCGTCACTTTCAATAATTTGACCAAAAAGCTTCAAGAGTCGCAATCAAGTACAGAAGGAGAGCGGCGTAAGCTATCATCTGTACTTGCCAATATGACGGATGGCGTAATTTCAACGGACAGGCGCGGTCGGGTGAACTTGATTAATGAACCGGCGGCACAATTATTGAATGTCTCGCGTGAAACCGTCATGAATCAACCGATCATTGAGGTTTTGGGTCTTGAAGAAGAGTATAAATTTGAGGATTTACTGGAAGAGCGAGAGTCCGTAATACTTGATTACAGCAAAAAAAACCGGCCTTTCATTTTGAGGGGGAACTTTTCGGTCATTCAAAAGGAAACGGGATTCGTTAATGGTTTGATTACTGTTTTGCATGATATAACAGAGCAGGAAAAAATCGAGAGTGAACGCAGGGAATTTGTTGCCAATGTATCGCATGAATTGCGAACTCCTCTAACGACGATGAGAAGTTACCTGGAGGCATTGGCTGAAGGTGCATGGAAGGACGAGGAGATCGCTCCATCCTTTTTAAGTGTTACCCAAAATGAAACGGAGCGGATGATCAGGCTTGTTAATGATCTGTTACAGCTTTCGAAAATGGACAGTAAAGATTACAGGCTTAAAACAGGCTGGGTGAATTTCAATAAATTCTATGACCACATCATCGATCGTTTTGAAATGACGAAAAATGATGACATCACGTTTAAGCGTGATTTGCCGAAGGAAGCTTATTTTGTGGATATTGATGAAGATAAAATTACCCAGGTTCTCTATAATGTAATCTCCAACTCATTAAAGTACTCACCTGAAGGGGGTCAAGTGACTTTCCGCGTCAGGGCATCTGATGGCTTTATCATTGTGAGCATTACAGATCAAGGAGTGGGTATCCCGAAAAACGTCATTGATAAAATTTTCGACCGCTTCTACCGTGTGGATAAAGCAAGGGCCCGTAACTTAGGCGGGACAGGGCTTGGTTTAGCGATTGCAAAAGAGATGGTCGTGGCGCATGGCGGGAAAATATGGGCGGAAAGTGTGGATGGAAAAGGAACTACCGTGTTCTTTACACTTCCTTACGAACAGGAAGAAGAGGATGATTGGTCATGAATTTTGAACGTGCAAAAAGTATCATACTGATTATTTTGGTTGGGACAAGCATTTTTTTGACATGGAGCATTTGGACTTACGAGCCTGAATATGATCCATTTGAACAATCGTCGGAATTTATAAAGATTAAAAGCGATGTCCAGATTGTCAGTGATGTCATTAAACCAGTCAGTATCCTTTTCCATGGCAATGGGCAGCATTTCCAGACTTCCAATCCGGCAGAAATGAATGAAATGGAAAAAGAATTTACGCAATGGCGTTTCAGAGGCTTAAAAGAGGTATCCGTAAACAGGCTGCAAAGGAAATTTGATGATTTTGTCCATGAAGATGGGTCGATTGAAATCGAATTTTCCGATGATATACCCATCGCCCTTTATAAAACGGTATTGAATATTACGGATAAGGAAGTGCCTAAATTTTCATTTGACCGAATCATCATTAAACAAAAGGATATCAGCGGAAATGAATCTGCCGTTTATTTTGTTTCCTACGATCAAGAGAAGATTTATCAAGGCATGGTGAACTCTAAAAAACTTAGGAATTTCATGGATTCATTTTATAGGGATTCCTACGATAAGCACCCTGAATACACGGCCGAAACGATAAACAGCAAAAGGACGCTGTTCGTCCCGGAAAATCCAGTGGAGATCAACAGACTTGAGTATTATATTGACTATTTGGATATTGGAAACTTGAAAAATGCATTATTTAATTATCCGAAGTTCGTACGCCAGGAATCCGTTTCGGTCGGTGAGGAATACACGGATGGAACAAGACTAATGACGGTCAATAAAGAGAATTACTTAATTTCTTATATCAATCCGGCACAAAAGAGCAAGTTTTTCGGCAGTTCCAGTGACCTTCTGCAAAAAAGCATCGATTTCATCAATGATCATGCTGGTTGGGAAGATAACAATTACCGCTTTGCCTACATGTCTGAGAATGAACAACGAGTGGTATTCCGCTTATTCGTGAATGGTTATCCGACCTTCAATGATTACGGAATGACTGAAATCGAGCAAATTTGGGGGAAAGAAGAAATTTATAGCTATGACCGCCCGTACTTTTCACTTGACTCAGTCCTCCCGTCAGAAGGAGCCGCAGTGACCTTAGCAAGCGGAAAAGAAGTATTGAAACAGCTGAAATCGAAAGATAATATCGATTTCAAAAGCGTGGAGGACATCTCGATAGGTTATAGATTGAATAAATCCCTCGATTCCAAACTTGTGACTCTAGTTACACTAGAACCCACTTGGTATTATCGTGTAGGCGATAAATGGTTTATTGTGCCTTTTGAAGAAGGAGGCGATCAAAGTGGATTGGAATAATACAAAGTCGATATTCATCATGGTTTTCTTCATTTTGAATATTTTTCTTCTTTATCAATTCCTGGAAAAGATTAATGACTCCCAATTAGAAAGCTTTACGGAGCCTCTTACGGATGAACTTTTGAAAGAAGATGAGATTTCAATAGAAACCCCACTTCCGAAACAAAAGTTGAAGGATCAATTCCTGATAGCCCAAAGCAAGACCTTCGAGAAGAAAGATATACAGCACCTAAAGAATCAAAAAGCAAAAATCATCGATGATAAGAACCTTGTGGGTACATTTAAGATACCGGTTGGCATGAAAGCGGAAATTAATGCTGCTGACGTGGATATATTCCTGAAGGAGTATATATTAAATGGAAGTGAGTATCATTTTTGGAGCTATGATGAAATCAGCCAGACCATAATCTGCTATCAGGTGGCAGATAAAAAGATGTTTTATAATAATAGTAAGGGGAAGGTCACTTTATATCTGAACAAGAAGGGTGAAATCGTCTCCTATGAACAGATGTATTTAGAGGGGATCGAAAAATTCAACAAACCTAAAGAATTGGTATCTGCTTTAACTGCTATTGGAGAATTGTATGATAATGGCGATATCGCCCCCAAAAGCAAAGTCACGAATATAAAATTAGGTTTTTACAATTCGCTGCAGACGACATCTGTGTCACATTTACTTGTGCCAACATGGTGGGTGGTCATTGATGACGAAACGGATCTCTTCGTGAACGCTTTTGATGGAGAGGTCATTGAATTGAATACAGAAGAAAAAATACTGGAGTGAGTATAGATGACAATGCATTTTAGTGTTCTCGCAAGCGGGAGTACAGGAAATGCCTTTTTCGTGGAAACGGAGGATCAATCATTCCTTGTCGATGCCGGCTTAAGCGGTAAAGCCCTGGAAGCGTTGTTTCAGGATATAGGCCGTGATATGTCAAAGCTATCCGGTATCCTTGTTACCCATGAACACAGCGACCATATTAAAGGTCTTGGCGTGGTTGCCAGAAAACATAAACTCCCGATATATGCGAATGCAAAAACATGGAATGCCATGGATCGATCAATCGGTGAAATTGCAACCGAACAAAAATTCACATTTGAAATGGAACAGGTCAAAACATTTGGCAGCCTTGATATAGAATCTTTTGGCGTTTCACACGATGCGGCAGAGCCGATGTTTTACGTCTTTCATCATGAAGATAAGAAACTTGTGGTCATTACCGATACAGGGTACGTAAGTGATCGGATGAAAGGAATCATCTCTAATGCCGATGCATATGTATTCGAAAGTAACCATGATGTGTCCATGCTGAGGATGGGAAAATATCCATGGAGCATCAAGCGCCGAATTTTAAGTGATGTCGGACATGTTTGTAATGAAGACGCCGCCCTAGCCATGAGTGAAGTGGCCGGTGATAAGACCAAGCGGATTTACTTGGCCCACTTAAGCCTTGATAACAATATGAAGGATCTAGCAAGAATGTCGGTGGAACAAACGTTAAAGACAAAGGGGATCATTGTCGGGGAACAGTTTTCCTTATATGATACTGACCCGAAAAGACCAACGGAACTTGTTACATTATAAAATATAAGGAATGGATGAGGGATACCTTGTTCATTCCTTTTTATTTTTAATAATTTCAAATTGTAAGTTACGAATCGGATTAAAAGGGGTATCGTTTGGTTAGAACTGTATAGGTAAAAGGTGAATGGCTGTATATTAGTCAATTTTAAGTTTCCCTTAAATAAAAGCATGCATTTTTTTAGAAAAATTTCGGTAATTGAGTATAATTGAGGGAGGATACCAAACAATAGAATTGCTATAATTCATTCCTAAAATGAGAGGATGGGGCGGTCTTGGGTTATTATGATCAGAATGATGAGAACCAAAATAAACGGAAAAAGAGCCATACGAGCTATTTTCTAGCAGGCTTGGGGGGCGCCATTATCGGGGCCTTACTTATTTTATTGGCCTTTCCGGGAAGTGGACTGTTAAATAACGATGATAACGAAATTACAACGGAAAAATCAACGGGAAGTGAGTCCACGGAGCAGGCTCAGCAAAACCTTACTGTGGATGTAACAAGTGCCGTCACCAATGCCGTTGATAAAGCCAGCGACGCAGTGGTCGGCATCACTAACATTCAGGAAACGAACTTCTGGGGTCAAGGGAGCAACGCCGAGGACAGTTCGGCAGAAGCCGGCACAGGTTCGGGAGTCGTCTACAAAAAAGATGGCGGCAAGGCCTATATCGTCACGAATAATCACGTAATTGAAGGCGCGAATGAACTGGAAGTGACATTAAGTGATGGCACCAAATTGCCAGCTGAACTACAAGGCAGTGACCCATGGACAGATTTAGCCGTCATTGTCGTGAATGGTGATAAAATCAAGACCATTGCAGAATTCGGAAAATCCGGCAAATTGAAACCTGGTGAGCCCGTAATTGCCATTGGTAACCCATTAGGCCTTCAATTCTCTGGATCGATCACACAAGGGATCATCTCCGGTTTGGAGCGCACGATAGAGGTGGATATCAATGAGGACGGCCAAGTGGATTGGAATGCGGAGGTCATTCAGACCGATGCAGCGATTAATCCTGGTAACAGCGGGGGGGCACTCGTTAATATGTCAGGGCAGGTCATCGGAATAAATTCGATGAAGATTGCAGAAAATGCAGTGGAAGGAATCGGTCTTTCCATCCCAATCGATTCAGTTATCCCGATTATTAATGATATAGAGGAATTTGGTGAAGTGAAACGTGCTTTCTTGGGTGTGAACTTGGCATCTGTAGAAGAAATTTCCCAATACCATCAACAAAATACATTAAAGCTGCCAAGGAAAGTTACATTTGGCGTTGCGATAACAGGCGTTCAAAGCAACTCACCAGCATCCAAAGCAGGATTGAAGGAATTTGACGTCGTAGTTGGAATGGATAATGAAAAAATCCATGATGTCGTGGAATTAAGAAAATACCTTTACAATGAAAAACAAGTCGGTGATAAAGTTAAAATCACTTATTACCGTGACGGAAAGAAAGAGACTACGGAAGTCACGCTTTCAAGCAGCGAAATTTAAAGCATAAAAGGACAGGGGGCAGAAAATGCCTGCTGTCCTTTCTATTTCCTTGCGCTTTTCTTATTTTTTGTTACGATTACCTGTGGATATATCCTGAAATTAAGAATCTCAAGTAACTTGTGGATAATTGGGAATGGAAGTACTGGGAATAATGAAGAGGAAAGGAGACATGAAAGATGAAATTATATTGCTGTCAGGAACACGTTGACATGGCGCTGGATGAAGTGGTATACGAATGTGAAACCTATCCTGTTTTAACGCTGGTTTCCGAAGAAAATCAGTTATCAACAACCTGTGAATATTGTCGAAACGTGGCAATATATCTAGTAGGGAACTAATATTCCCATACAAGATGTGGATAGATTTTGTGGATATGTGGATAACTTTTGTGGATAACATGTTTGTAACCTGTTCTTAACATTTTCCGAAGAATAAACTGGAGGGTTGAATTGTTTAAATCAAGCTTTTGGTTGTACGAATAATCAACCATAAATCCAAACTAAGTCCAGCCCAATTTCTTCAATATACATTAAAAAATAATGAAAGTTACCGTTGCCGCTTTCAGGGGCAGCGGTTTTTATTTTTAAAAAATTGGAAAGGATATGCTTGTTTTGCTTATAGGTCACTGTAAGGTATGATAATAGGTAGGCAAATCCAACAATTGATAGTAAAAACATTAATGAAAGCTAGAGGATATATATGAAAATAACGATTATTACTGTTGGCAAGCTAAAGGAAAAATACTTAAAGCAAGGAATTGCTGAATATACAAAAAGGTTAAGCGCCTATGCTAATATAGAACTTGTCGAAGTACCGGATGAAAAGGCTCCGGAGAACCTGAGTGCAGCGGACATGGACATTGTAAAGCAAAAGGAGGGTGAACGAATCCTGGCGAAAGTCAGCCCGGACACCTACGTAATAACGCTTGAGATCAGTGGAAAACAGCTTACTTCAGAGCAGCTGGCCACTCATATGGATCAGCTTGCCACCTATGGAAAGAGCAAAATTGCTTTTATCATTGGCGGGTCGCTTGGGCTTGGCACCGAGGTGTTATCAAGAAGTGATTATGCCCTTTCCTTCTCGAAAATGACCTTTCCTCATCAATTAATGAAACTGGTTCTAGTGGAGCAGATATATCGGGCTTTTCGGATAAATAGAAATGAACCGTATCATAAATAAGAACTGATTCCGGGGGAATTCCCCGTAAGGTTAAAGAGTTAACATTTTAAATTTTAATGTAATGAAAAGAGGGTAACGAATGAATAAAGAGTCCATTTATGGTTTAACATTCGAACAATTGACAGCATGGCTTTTGGACCATGGCCATAAAAAATTCAGAGCTTCCCAAGTCTGGGAGTGGCTTTATAGAACACGTGTGACGAATTTCTCTGAGATGACGGATGTTAATAAAGACTGCATAAAATTACTTGAAGAGCACTTTGTCATCCAGACTTTGACTGAGCACGTTAAGCAAGAATCAGCAGATGGTACGATCAAGTTTCTGTTTAAATTACAGGATGGAAACCTTATCGAAACGGTTATGATGAGACATAAATACGGAATTTCAGTTTGTGTCACCACCCAAGTGGGCTGCAATATTGGCTGCAGTTTCTGTGCCAGTGGATTATTGGCCAAAAGCCGTGATTTATCCAGCGGGGAAATAGTGGAACAAATCATGAACGTTCAACTGCATCTGGATAAATTGGAACAAGGGGATGTTGTAAGCCATGTTGTTGTAATGGGTATTGGCGAACCGTTCGATAACTTTGAAAATATGATAGACTTTTTGAAGGTGCTCATGGACCATAAGGGTCTTGCCATCGCGGCTAGGCGCATTACTGTTTCGACGAGCGGTCTTGCCAATAAGATTTATGAATTCACCGATACCCAATTACAGGTGAATTTGGCCATCTCATTGCATGCGCCGAACAATGAACTCAGGACACGAATCATGAAAATAAATCGAGGTATTCCGATAGAAAAGTTGATGAAATCTCTTGATTATTATTTAGAGAAAACGAATAGGAGAATTACGATTGAATATATCCTATTGAAAGATGTCAATGACCACCAAGAAGAAGCCGAGCAACTCGCCAATCTACTTGAGGACAAAAAACATCGCCTCTATGTCAATCTGATCCCATATAATCCTGTAGATGAGCATAGTCAATACCAAAGAAGTGAAAAAGAGTCCGTTCTCTCGTTTTATGATACGCTGAAAAAGAGAGGCGTAAATTGTAAAATTCGCCAAGAACATGGAACGGATATTGATGCGGCTTGCGGTCAGCTTAGAAGCAAACAAATCAAGAAGGCTGAAGCTAAGTAAATCCATTAAGATAAAACAAAAAGAGGCCGCATATTTTGCGGCCTCTTTTGGCGTGATTTCATTATTTGGCTATTTCCTTTACCGAGGCGACTTCATACGTTGTAAGCTCGCTGCCTAGAATTGGAGATTCTTTTTTTGCATCACCGGAACCAGGTTCAGGCCGTTTATGTGCAGCTTTGAATGCATCGCTATTTCTCCAAGCAGTAAAGTTATCAAGGTTTTCCCAATACATATTAACGCTCAGTTCATCGTAATCCGACAAATTCTGCGTTAATAATACTTCAACTTTTACGAAGCCTTCCATAGTATCAAGTGGACCTGGTGCAGTAAATCCTGGGGCCATGACTGCGCCCATCCCTTTTTTGACTCTGATTCTATTCGTTACGATTATCATAAATCAGCTCTCCTTTTGGACTTCGGTTAGAATCTACACCCTATTTTCCGCAATTTCATACATATTTTAGCATATTGAAAGAAGCAGGGTCCATTTTGATTAACTCGGATCATGAGATCCTGATGACCCTTGTTTTAATGAAGACGGACGCTACATTATATTGAAATAAGGTAATTGGATTTGGATATTACAAGGTTTATCGATGCATATCGCGTATAATAGAACTCTGTATAAGGAAATTACGATTATGGAAACAATAAGGCAACATACTAAACAACAAAAGAGGCTGTTATATGAATGAATTGAGTTTTACTGATTATACATTAAGCGATGAAATTGTAAGGGCATTAGAAAGCTTGGGATATCAACATCCAACCGAGGTGCAGCGTGAAGTGATTCCAGTGGCGCTGAAAAGGCGTGATCTTGTCGTTAAATCACAAACGGGAAGCGGCAAGACCGCTTCATTCGGCATACCGATCTGCGAAATGGTCGATTGGGAGGAGAATAAGCCTCAGGCGCTTATTTTAACACCGACACGTGAGCTTGCCGTGCAGGTTAAAGAGGATATTACGAATATTGGCAGGTTAAAGAGGATAAAGGCTACTGCGGTTTATGGAAAACATCCATTCGCACTCCAAAAAGCGGAATTGAAACAAAAAAGCCATGTAGTCGTTGGAACCCCGGGACGTGTTCTGGATCATATCGAAAAAGGGACATTCGCCTTGGAACGCTTAACTCATTTAGTTATTGATGAAGCGGATGAAATGCTGAATATGGGCTTCATTGAACAAGTGGAAGCCATTATTAAAGAGCTTCCGAAAGATAGAGTAACCATGCTGTTCTCTGCTACGTTACCTGAGAGTATAAAAAAGCTATGCAAGCAATATATGAAAGATCCTTTGGATATTGAAATCAAAGCAAAGGGATTAACGACGGAGAAAATTGAACATGCACTTATTGAAGTGAAGGAAGATGATAAATTTTCCCTGCTTAGGGACGTCACCATCACGGAAAACCCCGATAGCTGCATCATTTTCTGCCGGACAAAAGACAGGGTGGACCAAGTATGTGAACAGCTGCTGGAGCTGGAGTATCCGTGTGATATGATTCACGGCGGCATGCTTCAGGAAGATCGCCTTGCAGTGATGAATGAATTCAGAAGAGGTGAATTCCGCTATTTGGTTGCGACAGATGTTGCTGCACGTGGAATTGACATCGACAATATAACCCATGTGATTAACTATGACCTGCCATTGGAAAAGGAAAGTTACGTACATCGGACTGGAAGAACGGGCCGTGCCGGCAAAAAAGGAAAGGCCATTACTTTTGTGACGCCGTATGAAGATAAATTCCTTGCTGAAATCCAAGGATATATCGGTTTTGAAATCCCTAAGATGGCTGTTCCTTCAAAAGAGGAAGTCTCCAATAAAAAAATGGAATTCGAAGCGAAACTGGAAGCTCGTCCAAAGATCAAAAAAGATAAAAGCGAACAATTGAATAAACAAATCATGAAGCTGTATTTTAATGGCGGCAAGAAAAAGAAACTCAGGGCTGTGGATTTTGTCGGAACCATCGCTAAGATTGATGGAGTGAATGCAGAGGACATCGGGATCATTACGATTCAGGACAATGTTTCTTATGTGGAAATATTGAATGAAAAGGGACCGCTTGTCTTGAAAGTGATGAAAAATACGAAAGTAAAAGGCAAACTTCTGAAGGTTTCAGAGGCCTTTAAGAACTAAAGGGTGTTGAATGTAAGAAGCGGGAAGACCGAAAGTCGGTCTTCCCGCTTCTTTTTATTCAAAACTGGGGACAGGAAGAATTCGACCTATCTAAGACATAATTCGACCTACCCCGGGAACAATTCGACCTACCTCCAGAATAATCCGACCCACGCCAAAATGATCCGTCCAGGAATAATAACCTTTGTTTAATGAGGTCGTTAAGATTCTTTTTCTGAATTCTGTTTATCCATCAAAACAGAGTGGTATATGAGGAAGGATAATGCAGTTATTATGAATCAATAAATACATACAACACGATTTAATCTGAATTCATAGACATGGAGGGATTGAGTGGGATGACGAAAGCAAATGAAAGCGGAAGAATCGATGAGCAAAGTAAGCAGCGGCAGTTGGATCAATATCGAGTGGACGATAATGGGGAAAAGATGACGACTAACCAAGGTTTGCGTGTTTCTGAGGATGAGCATTCTTTGAAAGCGGGAACCCGTGGTCCAACTTTGATGGAGGATTTTCATTTTCGTGAAAAAATGACTCATTTTGACCATGAGCGTATTCCTGAGCGGATTGTCCATGCGCGGGGATCTGGTGCACATGGATATTTTCAGGTATATGAACCGATGACCGAATATACAAAAGCCAAGTTTCTTCAAGACCCTTCAGTCAAGACACCAGTATTCGTTCGTTACTCCACTGTGGCAGGTTCCCGAGGTTCGGCAGACTCGGTCCGTGATGTAAGGGGATTCTCTACAAAGTTTTATACGGAGGAAGGAAACTATGATTTGGTCGGAAATAATATTCCGGTATTTTTTATCCAGGATGCCATTAAGTTCCCGGATCTAATTCATGCGGTTAAACCGGAGCCTCATAATGAAATACCTCAGGCCGCGTCTGCCCATGATACTTTTTGGGATTTCGTCGCCAACAATGAGGAAACGGCACATATGGTCATGTGGCATCTATCTGATAGGGCCATACCGAGAAGTTTCCGGATGATGGAAGGGTTTGGTGTCCACACATTCCGTTTTGTAAATGAGCAGGGCGTGGCCCATTTCGTTAAATTCCATTGGAAGCCTGTACTGGGAGTTAAATCCCTTGTCTGGGATGAGGCACAGAAAATTGCAGGGAAGAATCCTGATTTTCACCGCCAAGATCTGTGGGAAGCGATAGATACCGGAAATTATCCTGAATTTGAATTTGGCGTCCAAATGATTAAGGAAGAAGATGAATTCAAATTCGACTTTGATATCCTTGATCCTACTAAACTATGGCCGGAAGAACAAATCCCGGTTAAAATAATCGGAAAAATGGTTTTGAACCAAAATACGGATAACTTTTTTGCAGAGACGGAACAGATAGCTTTCCATCCGGGGCATGTTGTGCCTGGTATTGACTTTTCAAATGATCCGCTGCTTCAGGGACGTTTATTCTCATACACCGATACCCAGCTATCCCGTTTGGGAGGACCGAACTTCCATGAGCTTCCGATTAATAGGTCGGTTGCCCCCGTCCATAATAATCAGCGCGATGGCATGCATAGGATGTCAATAAATCCAGGGCCGGTCAGCTACCACAAAAATTCCCTTGCAGGCAACTCTCCTGAACCTGCTTCGGAAGAGGAAGGCGGCTATGCACATTACCAGGAAAAAGTCGATGGCAGAAAGGTCCGGCAGCGCAGTGAAAGCTTCAAGGATCATTACAGCCAGGCTAAACTATTTTGGAATAGCATGACGGAAGTGGAGAAGGAGCATATTATACAGGCTTTCCACTTTGAAGTGGGAAAAGTGAAGAATAAGGACGTTCAGCAGCAAATTGTCGAGATGTTCAGCAATGTAGATGTCGAACTTGCCAAAACGATCGCTATTGGAGTGGGCGTGAAGCCTCCATCCAACAAAAGTGAGGTCAAAATGGACTTGGCTTCTCCAGCTTTAAGCCAGGAGCAAATGAAAGTGAACACGGCCGCAACAAGAAAAGTGGCAATCCTGGCCGCAGATGGTTTCAACGGGCCGGAGGTTGATCAAGTCTTGGAATCATTTAAATCTGCAGGTATAACGGCTGAAATCATCAGCATTAATCGTGGGTTGATTACAAGTTCTGAAGGACAGCAGGCCGAGGTGAATCAGACATTCCTGACAGCCGATTCGGTACTTTTCGATGCTGTATATGTGGCAGGAGGCCAGGAGAGTGTCGATGCCTTAAAGGCGTCCAAGGAACCCATTTACTTTGTTGATGAAGCTTACAATCATTTCAAAGCGATTGGAGCGGGAAAAGAAGGAGCCGAGATCTTATCGAAGGCAGGCATCGTTTCCAATGATCCAGCCGGAGGCATTGTAGCTATTACGGATAAAAATAGTGGTTATGCCTTTATCGAGGCAATTGCCAAGCACCGTCACTGGACACGCGCTTAATATTGAATCAAAACCCCCAGACTTGGAGTCTGGGGGTTTTTCAATAAACCATGCTACTTTGCCTTTTCTTCAAAAAGCGATGCAATGCCAACGATAACCTTAGTGGCCAGTAGCATATTATCGACGGAAATAAATTCATATTTGCCATGAAAGTTCTCCCCGCCCGTAAAGATGTTGGGTGTTGGCAGTCCCATATAAGATAATTGAGAACCGTCCGTACCACCGCGTATTGGTGAGATTTTCGGTTTTATATCGAGTTTCTCCATTGCTTCATGGGCAATATCCACGATTTCCTTAACGGGCTCAATTTTTTCCTTCATGTTGAAGTATTGGTCGTGTAATTCAAGCTGGATCCGGTTTTGCCCATATTTTTCTTTTAAATCCTCGCTTACTTTTGTTATATATTCCTTGCGGTCATTAAATTTTTGGCGGTCGAAATCCCTGATGATGTAAGAAAGCTTGGTCTCCTCCACATCACCGTGAAATGAAAGCAGATGATAAAATCCTTCGTAACCCTCCGTATATTCCGGTGCTTCCGCCACTGGGAGCCTATTATGGAATTCCATTGCGATTTTGGCTGAATTGACCATTTTTCCTTTAGCCGTACCAGGGTGAATATTCGTCCCTTTGATCAGGATTTTGGCCGATGCTGCATTGAAGCTTTCATATTCAAGTTCTCCAAGTGGGCCGCCGTCCACGGTGTAGGCAAATTGGGCACCAAAAGCATCTACATCAAACTTATGGGGTCCCCTTCCGATTTCCTCATCGGGAGTAAAAGCAACACGGATTTTTCCATGCTTGATTTCCGGATGCTGAATCAAGTAATCCATGGCAGTCATGATTTCGGCAATTCCAGCCTTATTATCTGCTCCCAACAGGGTTGTCCCATCCGTCGTAATCAAGGTATGCCCTTTATAGTTCTTAAGCGAAGGAAAATCATCAGGTGAAAGAATGACATCCAATTTTTCATGTAAAGTAAGATCTTTGCCATCATAGTTGTCAACGATTTGCGGTTTTACATCTTTTCCAGTGAAATCCGTTGCTGTATCGACATGGGCCAAGAAACCGATTGTCGGGACATCCTTATTTGAATTGGCTGGCAAGGTTGCCATGACATAGCCGTTCCCATCAATTGTCACATCCTTCATCCCAATGGATTGAAGTTCCTTGACCAATGCATTTGCCAAGGTCAGCTGTCCGGGTGTAGAAGGGCATGAGGGATTTTCCTCATTCGATTGGGTATCCACTTTCACATAAGAAGTGAATCTTTCAATGATTTCATTTTTCACTTTTCCTTCAACTCCTTTTTCCCTTATCTTACCATGATTGACCGGAATGGAAAAATTATCTTTTTCCAAATCTTCTTGGGTGGTGTAATCAGCAAAGAACAGCATATCTGCAAAAGACATGCCGTTCCTTGCTTTCTCTTTTTAGAGTGGATTATTCAAGGCCCATACGGATACGCTTTTTCCATGAACGGGGAATGTCGCGAACCCATCTTCTTCAATGGTGATGTGGTCATCTCTATGATAGGTTAAATCACTCCAGATTTCACCAGCCCGATGTTCACCGACGAACATCCTTTTTTCACTGTTGTGATCTCCATTAGAGATAATGACCGCACACCCTGAGCCTTCTAGCTCTTCAACTCCGTGCCGGACCCAGCCTATCGTATTTGGATCATCAAAGTAATCGGTTTGTTCTCCGTAAGCTTTTTCATACCTAGCGAATAATAGGCGATCCAGGATATCCTTTTTCCCAGGCACCGGAGAAGGTCCGCCGATTCCATAATAGTCTCCGTAAAAGACACACGGATAACCGCAAAGTCTAAGCAAGGTAAGTGCATATGCCGATGGCTTGAACCAGTCCTTTACCCAAGACTCCAGGGATTCATGAGGCTGGGAGTCATGGTTATCGACAAAAGTGACAGCCTCTGCTGGATTGGTTTGGACGAGGGTATCATCAAAGATGGTTGAGAGGTCGAAGTCTGTTCCTGCGTTTGAGGCCTCATGAAATTTATAATGCAGGGAAACATCGAACAAGTTGAGGTCATGATTGGTTTGCTCTAAGTAAGTTTGACAGGCTTTAACATCCGCCTTCCAAAATTCGCCGACCATGAAAAAATGTTCCTTTGTATAAGGAATGAGTTCTTGGAGAAATTCGTTGATGAATTCATAATCGATATGTTTAACGGCGTCCAAACGAAAACCATCACACTTTAACGTATCAACCATCCATTTTCCCCAGCTAATCATTTCCTTACGAACTTCCGGCAGGCTGTAATCGATGTTGGCAAACATTAAATAATCGTAGTTTCCGAATTCATCGATGACATGCTTATTCCAGTGCTTATTTTCGCCTGTGATGCGAAATACACCCATTTTGTCGTTTTCGGCATCATAGTCTGTACCATTGAAATGAGTATGGTTCCACTTAAAGTCAGAGTATTTATTTTTACGTCCCGGAAAATCGAATTTGGTCCAGCCTTCCATTTCGAATGGTTCTGAAATATCTTCCATACGGTTGTCTGGATTGACTTCAATCACCTCAAATTTTTCGGTTCCGTCAGCTCCTGCCTTATGGTTCATGACTAAATCGATATAAACGCAAAGTCCGTAGTTATGACAGGTGGCTATTGCTTGCAGCAATTCATCTTTGGTTCCATATTTGGTACGAACGGTTCCTTTTTGGTCAAATTCCCCCAAATCGTAACCGTCATATATTCCATATCCATTATCCCCAACGGATTGCCCTTTGGTGACTGGCGGAAGCCAAACGCAGTCAATTCCTATATCCTTCAACTTTGAGGCTGAATATTTCAATCTTTCCCAATGAGAACCATCTGCCTCAAGATGCCACTCAAAAAATTGCATCATCGTATGATTTCTTTTCATCCGTTCCCCCCCTGACACCGACCTGTTTTTAACAATAGTGAAACTAATGCGATCGGAAAAAGTGATAATGGAAATCTTTACCCACTAAAATCAAATGATAAACAAGTGAACAATCCTCAGGATAGAGGTTCATTTACCTCTCTATTTTACTATTTTATACCAAATAAGGGTATTTTATATTGATTAGTAGCTAAAAATAATTCAAATGTGGAGGAATAACCCGGAGAATGCCTATACGCCATTCAAAAAAGGTATCCCGAATTTTAGGGATACCTCAGTTTTTCGTAAGTCTATTATCCTTTTTTACCTCTTCGTTTAAAGAAGTGGGCGAAAGCCATTGCACCTAATAGTAAGATTAGAAGCACGGAAGATAGAATGATCGTATCTTTTGATGAGGCGCTGTTACCTGCCCCCTTTTGGGCCATGTTCCCGGTTAAACCAGGAGGTGCACCATTCCCGCCCCGGTCCATGTCCGGTGGCTGCATCGCAGCCCCATTCTCGCCACCCATGTTTGGCGGTTGCTGGCCTGCATTTGCGTCATCGCCGATATTAGGAGCTCCGCCGCCCATACTGCTTTCTGTCTCGGCTTTCACGACCAAATCTCCTGAAAGCTGTGCCAATATTGATTCAGCACGTTTGACAGCGAAGTCAATCAGGGTTTCCTCGCCTGACGTTGCTTCTGTATACTCGTCCATTGTATAAAACTTGGTCGGGTCCTTTTTCACATATGATGTGATCAATTTAGTAATTTCAGTGGTCATTGCTGTCATATTTTCTTCAGAGAAAAAATCTGTGGCAATGTCATTTAGATAATCATAATATTTTTCACGGTACTCGTCGTTGGAAAGCAGGGCATTCAATAAAGGGCGCTCTTCAAGGGTTGTACCTGAAACAGGCTCGGTAATGCTGAAGTTGATATTACTTTCATTCATGAAATTTGAGCTCATATCCATCATTCCGCCACCGTTCATATTCGGTGCCCCTCCAAGGGGTTCCTTGTCATCCTGCTTAGCGGCATCGGCGTTACCCTCAGCAGCCGTTCCATTTTTTTGGTCAGCGGTTTCTTGATCAGAGTCGCCCGCCAGTCGCCCGCCTCCTCCGGAATAACCGCCAAATGACATATTATAGTCCCAAGGCAATATCGAAAAGACCCCGTTCTCTTCATACAGGTAGTAATTGTGCTTTTTATCTCCTTGATAGTGATCGAGGTTGACAAGGGCAGTATTGGCTGCGAAATAGCGCAGCATCTCATCGACATCCAGGACTTCCTCCAGATTCCCGCCATTATTGATGGCATCGAGCATTTTGATCATGGAGGATTGGTCCGAATTATCGTTTGTTTTCAAGTTTAATCCTGTGTAGTCATCAATGTCTTCGCTGATCCACTTTAAATCGCTTCCCGTACCATCCGGATAATAGAGATCGCCTGTGCCATCAGTGAAGTTGGTATTTAGAAAGGTTTCTTCTATAGCTTCCACCCCTAGATAAAGGCCCCATTCCTTTCCGTTGATGGTCACGTACATATAGGAATGTCCTGGAGTCGCTATGCCCATCTTATCCATTAATTCATAGGAAAGGTATTCTCTCATATAGGTTGGATCACTGTAATTATTGTTTAGGGCCAACTTCTTCAGACCGTGTAAATCTTGATCTTCCTGATAATAATCAAAGTCTATCTTCCAGCTGTAACGATCGGAATCTCCCATTTGAACAACGGAATTCAAGGAAAGGTTTCCCTTGGTGCGAAATCCCACGTTTTTAACCGTCTCCCCATCTATCGTTACATCGGCATTAACGATTTCCTTTTCAGTGGGGTTATCCAGGATGGAATCCAAATCCTCATCAGCCAATGTTATATCCACGGTTGTCACCTTACTTTGATCAAATACAGATTCTGTATAAGTATTTCCTTTAGTGGCTTTTTCAACTTGAAGATTGGGAAGGAAGAACATCACTGCTATAAAAATCATTATCAATAATCCAATGGTCGCTACAACATATCTTGTTTTTAACATGCCTTGGCTCCTTCCTCCTGTAGTCTTATATAGAGGGGTGGGCATGGATATTTATGTCCGCCATCTATCTTAAGCTGTGAAGTTGCTATCATAACTTAACATGATGGCAGAGTGAACGCTGTTCATGTCCTTGACTTGATTAATGAATTCGGCATTATTATCTTTTAATCGAATTTCATATGTCACTTCGAGGTTATTATCCGCCATGACGGATTTCGATTTGACGGAATGCTTTTTCACCTTGTTGGATATCATTTCTTCCAACGTTTTTTCAATTGAAGCATCTGAATATTTAACGATTAATAAAAATGGATTTTCAACAGTGATCCGATTGGCAAATATGAGCATGACGATACCTATTAAGATGGCACCGATAATAACCAGCGGAATTAGTCCTGCCCCGCATAAAATCCCGGAGGCCGCTGCCCAGAATAGGAAGACCAAATCCATGGGATCTTTGATAGGCGTTCTGAATCGTACGATTGAGAGTGCACCGACCATACCAAGGGAGATAACGATATTCGTTGATATGCCCATGATGATCAAAGCCGTGGCCATTGTCATGATGATGAGGGATATATTGAAATTGTGTGAGTACATCACACCTGAAAAGGTCTTCTTATAAATGACGTAAATGAACAACCCGATGGCAAATGCCAACAGTAATCCAATTAGGGAGTCAATGATTGAAAAGCTCCCGGTCTTGTCCAAAAAGCTTGATTTGAAAATATCATTAAAGGTGGTGCTAGTCGTCGTCGTATCCATTTACTATTCCTCCAAATATTATGTTTGCTCAATCAGCCGTATCTTCTGCTTAGTTGGTATTTTGAAAAGGCCGTTTTTCTAGTATCGATGATGGATAACAATTGTTTGATGATATCCGGAAGAAATTCGTCAAACTTTATTTCCAGGATGACACAATTCGGGTCTAAAGCATCAACCACGATTAATTCGGGATTCAGGAAGTCCGTATCCCGATAGCTCGTTTTCACATTACTGTCAAAGGTGACCCGCACATTTCCGTACTCATAGATGAATACCTCCCTTTCATAGTCAACGACGGTTGTCGGCTTGATTTGGAAAAGGGTCATTTGAACGTATAAGTCCCTGAGTATATCCCTTGAATCTTCGGACATCCAATCTATATCCCCAGAACGGATCCGTTCGTATTCCTCGGCAGAAAGCCTGCACTTCTGTTTATAGGTAAGGTTATTCCGCTTACTCTTTTTTTCTAGATTGATGAAATCGGTATTGTGATCATAAAGTCTAGCCCTGAACTTATCCCTGTGATAGAATCCTTCTGTTTTTTGCCGCAGGATTTTATTGTCAAAGTTATCGAAATAGACACTTCGAATTAAATATTTCCCATCCAGCCCATGCGGATCAAGCCTCATGAAGTTTTGCAGATTTTTTCTTAATAAATGACAATCCGCCTTGGAGATTGCATGTTTGAGCTCCCGCCTTCCCTTTAAACCATTCATTGTTGTTCCTCACTTTCCTTGATTTTTGACTGCATTCAGCTTATAAACAGAATCTTAATAAAACCTTAACAACATTTTTATATTCAATAGATTAATAGAGAATAGGCCCCAGTTTTAACCTTTTCTTAATTTTATTGGAATTTACTAGAAGAAAAATGAGTGAATTTACTCATTGAGAATAATTATCATTATCAGTAGAATAAGGTCCATGATAATGATAATTATTCTCAATCAATTCAATACATGGAGGTTCACTATGGTAACGAATATGCTTACAAAAAATGATCAACTACTGGAACAACAAAATACAAGGGAATCAAATGCCCGATCTTATCCTAGAAGATTACCCATGGCGATCGATCAAGCGGAGGGAATTTACCTAACGGACATGGATGGAAAACGATATATTGATTTTCTTGCCGGGGCTGGAACATTAGCGCTCGGACACAATCATCCGGCTGTGCTTGAAGCAATGGAAAAAGTTCTTAAGGATAAACGTCCTTTACATACATTGGACTTTACGACGCCGATCAAAGAGCAGTTCGTCGATGAAATTTTTGAATGCCTGCCTGAGGAATTCAGGAAAAATGCAAAAATTCAATTCTGTGGTCCTACTGGCGGAGATGCCATTGAGGCAGCACTTAAACTGGTTAAAACAGCGACAGGCAATAGAAGCATATTATCCTTCCAAGGAGCTTACCACGGGGCAACGCATGCAACGATGTCAATCAGCGGCAATACAAAGCCAAAGGAAAAAATACAAGGGTTGATGCCGGATGTACAATTCCTGCCGTATCCCTATCAATATCGCTGTCCCTTTGGAATAGGCGGAGAAGAAAGCCATAAAATCAGCAGCCAGTATATCGAAAATCTATTGAACGATCCCGAATCAGGATTATTGGCGCCTGCAGGAATGATTTTGGAGGCAGTACAAGGCGAGGGAGGTTCCATTCCAGCTCCAATTCCATGGCTTAAGGAAATCAGGAGAATAACGAAAGAGAAGGGCATTCCGCTAATTATCGACGAAGTTCAATCAGGTATCGGCCGTACAGGGAAAATGTTTGCGTTTGAACATGCAGGTATCGTTCCGGATGTTCTTGTACTATCCAAAGCAATAGGCGGAAGTCTTCCATTATCGGTGGTTATTTATAACAAAGAGCTGGACCTATGGTCTCCAGGTGCACATATCGGTACATTCCGCGGAAATCAAATGGCGATGGCAGCGGGAACAGCAACTTTAAAATACATGAAAGAGACGAATCTTGTGGAGCATGCCGCTAAAATGGGAGAAATCTTAAAGGATATTTTAAAAGATTTGCAAAAAGATATTCCGCAGATCGGAGATGTCAGGGGCCGGGGATTAATGATCGGTGTGGAAATGATCAATCATGAAGAACCGCAAAATGCGAATGGGAGCCATCCTGCTGATTCGCAACTTGCCAGTGCCATTCAACAGGAATGTTTTCAAAGAGGGTTGATTCTCGAAGTTGGCGGCAGACATGGAAGTGTAGTGAGGTTCTTGCCTCCATTGATCGTTACGGAATCCCAGCTTCGCGAGGCCACTGCAATTTTTGAACAAGCTGTTCGTGCAGCTGTTGCAAGAGGGTGAATGATCAATGATCGAAATGATAAATAAAACGGATTTTGCCTATTCTCGATTTTTCCTGAATAACGAAGAAGGCTTCAATAACTACAGCCAGTCATTAAACATCATTGAAAAAAAGCTGACCAGCTTTTTAAAAGGGAATAATTCACCATACTCTGGGAAAAAACCGTATGAAATCGAAGCAAGATTAAACGAGCTGACACTCGCTTCTCCAAAAGGGAAGACACTTGAAGCGGTAGCGGATGAGCTGGCAGAGTTTGTTATTAATGACAGCATCAATGTACATAGCCCTGCTTGTATCGGACATTTGCATTGCCCGACATTAATACCTGCGGTGGCTGCCGAAATGATTATCGGTACGTTGAATCAATCCATGGATTCATGGGATCAAAGCTCGGCGGCAACCTTCGTTGAAGAGCGTTTAATAGATTGGCTTTGCAGTCAGGTAGGGTTGCCGGAACAAGCGGATGGGATTTTCACAAGCGGTGGAACCCAATCTAATTATATGGGCCTGCTATTGGCTAGGGACGCTTATTGTAAGAAATTCTGGGGTGTTGACGTTCAACAGCATGGCTTGCCGGTCGAGGCGAAAAAATTGCGGATCTTATGCTCCGAGGCTGCCCACTTTACGGTTCGTAAATCAGCGGCACAGTTGGGGCTGGGTGAACAGGCTGTAATCACGATTAAAACGGATTCAAATCACCGTCTGTCCGTAGCTGAATTAAATCAACAACTGCAGCATTTAGAGGAACAGGGTTTACTTCCCTTTGCCATCGTTGCAACTTGTGGAACAACGGATTTTGGTTCAATCGATCCGTTACACGAATTGTCCGAAGCTGCAAGGAAGAATGGGATATGGCTGCATGTCGATGCCGCATATGGAGGCGCGATGATTTTAAGTAAGGATTACAAAGAGTTAATCAGCGGAATTGAACGGGCGGACTCGATTACGGTCGATTTTCACAAATTATTCTATCAACCCATCAGTTGCGGTGCTTTTCTTGTCTCTGACAGCAACTCATTTCAATATATCCAGCATCACGCCGATTACTTGAATCCACAGGAAGATGAAGCGGAGGGCATGGTTCACTTAGTCAATAAATCGGTTCAAACGACGAGAAGGTTCGACGCACTGAAACTCTGGATGTCATTGAAGGTCGTTGGACTGGATGCCTTTGCCGAAATGATCGACTACACTTGTCAACTTGCACGTGAAGTGGCTGTGAAGATCGATAAAGAGGAAGGGTTCACAGTATTGAATAAAGAACCTGAATTGAATGCGGTTGTATTCCGTTATAATCCCGAAGGAGAAAGTGATCAGTTAGTAAATCTATTAAATAAACAGATTCAGCAAGAATTACTGAAAAGCGGACGTGCATTTTTAGCAAAAACACGTTTTGAAGGCCAGGTATATTTAAAAATGACACTATTGAATCCAATGACGAGGCTTGAACACATAGAGGAAATTTTAGACGAAATTCGAGTATTAGGTGAAATGTTCAAGATGATGGAGGAATGAATATGAATGGTAAGCAAATAGCTGAAAGGGCGACGATGCAAAGCTTTCTGAATTGTTATTTCCGGGAAACCGGAAATTGCAGTTTAGAAGAAACGAAAAACTGGCCGAATTTGGAGGGATCCATTTCGGATTCATTAATGGTCAGTAAGCTCATATCCCAAGATATTGAATTGCTTGTTCCGCTTAAATATTGGTCGGAAACGGGGCGTCATATTTTTAACTTCCCGATTTACTATCAAACTGCATCCAAACAAGTGCATGAATTAGATTACGTGACAATGGTCTCGATTGTTTCTAAAGAATTATTGAATGAGCAGGGCCGGACGGATAGTGAAGATGAGTTGATGCTGCGCGTCATCCTAAGCAGCCAAAATATTCAACGGTATGTTGAAGCCAGGAAAGAAGACGTTGATGCACTTCAAAGTCCTGATTTCACCTACATCGAAGCAGAGCAGTCGCTATTATTCGGGCACCTGTTCCACCCGACACCGAAAAGTAAGCAGGGAATTTCAGAAAAAGATGAATGGATCTATTCACCCGAATTAAAAGGGGAGTTTCAGCTGCACTACTTCCTGGCAGAACCTTCAATTGTCATCCAGGATTCCAGTGAAGTCACATCGGCAAGTGAGATCATTAAACAGGAATTAGCCGGTGACCTAGAGATTTCCAGTGAATTCCGAAGAACTTATTGCCAAAAGGAAAGCCAATATATCATCATCCCGGCACACCCGCTCCAGGCAAAAGTGCTTATCGAAAAAGAAGAGGTCAAGAGGCTACTCGAGCAAGGGACACTAGTTTATGCCGGACCGCTTGGAAAAAAATTCACGGCCACCTCTTCATTTAGAACGGTATATAGTCCCACATCGAAATATATGTACAAATTTTCCGTTCCGGTTAAAATCACGAATTCTTTACGTGCAAATCTGCAAAAAGAATTGGATCGTGGTGTCGAAATTGCAAAATTAATAGATTCTAAAGTGGGCGACGATCTAAAAGAACGGCACCCCTCCTTCCGTATCATCAAGGACCCTGCTTACCTAACGATCAAAACAACCGAGGAAGAATCAGGATTCGATGTTGATATTCGGGAAAACCCTTTTTATGAAAACGATAAACAAGCAATCCTGATTGCCGGCTTATGTCAGGATAATGCCTATGGTGCCCCATCAAGACTTGGAGCGATCATCCGCAAATTATCAGCTGATGAAAACCGCAGTACTGAAGAAGTGAGTAAGGATTGGTTCAATACCTATCTGTCAACGACATTGAAACCGATGCTTTGGCTATTTGAAGAGTATGGAATTGTTTTGGAGGCCCATCAACAAAATTCCATCATTCAGCTTCAAGATGGGTATCCAGCCACTTTTTATTATCGTGATAATCAAGGGTATTACTACTGTGAGTCCAAAGTGGACAGGCTGCTGAAGATCTTGCCTGAACTAAGTGAAAAAAGCTTCACGATTTGTTCTGATGAAGTCGCTGAAGAAAGACTGCAATACTATTTCTTCTTTAATCACTTATTAGGCCTGATCAATAATTTTGGTACGGAAGGATTAGTATCAGAAAAAACACTGTTACAGCTCGTTCAGGAACAACTGGAAACATGCAGTACGGAAAGCGGAGATGAAGGTTTGAATCGAGTTGTTTCAAAATTGCTTCATGCCCGGGAATTATCTTGTAAGGCTAATTTACTGACACGTTTTCATGATATGGATGAGCTTGTCGGTTCACTTGAGACACAATCCGTTTATACAACGATTGATAATCCGTTCGCACAGGGGGTTATGGCCGTCCATGAAAAATAGTTATGAAGAAATGCTTAAGGACTGTAATCAGCAGCTTTCATTTGTCAAAGTTGAATTTGAGAGGGATTTGGATACATTGCATAAATGGATGCATGAAGATCATGTGATACCCTACTGGAATTTGAATTTCACAAAAGAAAAATTCACTGTTCATTTAAAAAAGGCATTGGCTGATACACACCAAACACTCTATTTAGGCTGTCTGGACTCCATTCCCATGAGCTATTGGGAATCGTATTGGGTAAAAGGCGATATCATCGAAGATTATTATGAAACCGAAGAGGGAGATCAAGGCATTCATTTACTCATTGGTGATTCGGATTACCTTGGAAAAGGACTGGCTTTGCCGTTTTTACGTGCAATGGTGAAATTCCAACTACTGACTTCAACAACAAACAAAGTGATGGCAGAACCGGATATCAGGAATGCAAAGATGATTCATTTATTTGAAAAATGCGGGTTTACCCCAATTAAAGAAATTAAGCTCCCAGATAAAACGGCATTGCTAATGTCATGTACACGGGAGAATTTCGAGAGGAAGTGGAACTATGGAGAAGCAACAATCTATCTATGACCTGGTAGGGATAGGGATAGGTCCCTTTAATCTTGGACTTGCGGCCCTTTTGGAGAAAACCCCGGAGGTGAATGCCGTCTTTTTTGAGAAAAAGCGGGAATTTAATTGGCATGAAGGGATGCTGTTGGAAGGGACAACTCTGCAGGTACCGTTCTTTGCCGATCTGGTTAGCATGGCAGATGTGACAAGTCCATATAGTTACCTGAATTATTTACAGCAGCATGATCGGCTTTATCATTTCTACTTCCTTGAAAAATTCTTGATTCCACGAAAAGAATATAACGATTATTGCCGCTGGGCTGCCCATCAACTTGATAGCTGCCGTTTTGGAAAAGCGGTGGAGGCGGTTGAATATATAGGGGATCAAGATGAACCCTGCTATCAAATCAGTGTAAGGGATGCACAATCACAAAAGATCGAAGTCTATTATAGCCGTCATGTAGTCATGGGAATTGGCAGCGCCCCGACTGTTCCATCGGCTTTTCATCCATATATGGGAGAGAGCATCCTGCATTCGGCCGATTATTTACGGAATAAAGAAAATATCTTAAAGAAAAAATCCGTAACGGTTGTCGGATCTGGACAAAGTGCAGCTGAGGTCTTTCTGGATCTGCTTAATGAGCAGGAGGAAAATGGCTACCAGCTAAACTGGTATACAAGATCCAAGGGATTTTTCCCTATGGAATATTCAAAACTCGGATTGGAATATTTCACGCCGGATTACCTTGATTTCTTTTATCGGCTGCCTCAGGAAAAAAAGGATGAAATCCTGCCAAAACAGGATTTATTGTATAAAGGCATCAGCGCCACTACAATCGCAGCAATTTTTGACAAGATGTATGAAAAATCGATTGGAAATGCGGAACTGTCCATTGAACTTCGGGCAATGACCGAAGTTGCAGCGGTTACCCCTGCTGAAAATGGCTGGGAATTGAAATGCCGACAGTGGGTAGAAGATAGCGAATTTGATGTGGATACAGAGGCGATCGTTTTTGGGACGGGCTATAAATCAACCCTTCCGGCATTCCTTGAAACCATGGAGGACCATTTAGTCCGCGATGACTTGGGTCGACTTGCAATAACGAAAGACTATCGGGTAGGAATGGCCATCTCTACACCGAATCATCTTTTTATTCAAAATGGCGAGATACATACACATGGTGTGGGTGCACCGGATTTAGGCTTAGGAGCATTCCGAAATTCTATTATCATCAATCAATTGGCAGGTAAAGAAGTTTATCCATCCGGGCCAAAGGGTGCATTTCAGTCATTCCGTGTAAAAACACCCGTCATGGCTTACTAAGAGAAGGGAAGGGAGAATTTATATGCAGTTCATAAATGAAGTGGAACAGGCAGTTTCAGAAAAAAATTGGTCGATAGTAAACCAAAACCTGCTGGCCAAGATGATTTCTGAGTATATGTATGAAGATATGATCCATCCAGCTGTCCTGAACGAAAATACAGCAGGAAACTTATATGAGTTAAAGATAAATAAGGGGAAATCTTATCGGTTTTTGGCGAGGCCCCGTCTTTTTGACAGCTACGAAGTACAGGCTGAGTCGATCCAGGTATGTGAAACGGAAGGCTTTACACAGGCCAAGGATGCCATTCAATTCATTTTGGACATCCAGCCGTTAATTGGGATGACTGCAGAAACAACAGGACATTTAATCAAAGAATTCCATCATACGCTGCTTGCGGATCTCCAACTGCTTTCCAAACCTGAACAGGATGCGGATGATTTAGTCGAACTGGATTATGCATTACTTGAAGGAGAAATGAGCGGTCACCCTTGGATTGCTTATAACAAGGGAAGAATCGGTTTCGGTTATGATGATTATTTGCAGTTCGCTCCAGAAAACCAGAAGGAAGTTCAGTTATCTTGGATTGCCGTCCATAAAACGAGGGGTGAATTCAATTCAGTCGAAACGTTATCTTATAAGCAATTGATGGAGAATGAACTGGATGGGGAAACCCAAAAATCGTTTGCAAAGATATTGACGGAAAAAGGGCTGAACGCAGAAAACTATTACTACCTCCCTGTTCATGAATGGCAGTGGAAGAATGTAATCATCCAAAACTTTACCGATGACCTGGCTAAAGGGCTGATCGTAGCTTTGGGAAATGGTCCCGATAAGTATTTGCCGCAACAATCCATCCGGACATTTGTTAATGTATCGAACAAGGATAAAAACCATGTCAAGCTGCCAATGAGCATTTTAAATACGCTAGTCTACCGTGGATTGCCAGCTGAACGCACAGTCATTGCCCCAAAAATCACAGCGTATATAAAGAACATTTATGAAAATGACTCATTCTTGAAAGAACAATGCAAAGTAGTGCTTCCAGGTGAAGTGGCCAGTTTAAATGTTGATCACCCGTATTATTCCAAGCTAGAGAATGTACCGTATCAATATTTAGAGATGCTGGGGGGGATTTGGAGAGAAAGTATTTACAGTTATATGGAGGAAGGCGAAAAGCCCATTACGCTTGCATCCCTTTTACATGTGGACAGCAAAGGTAAACCATATGTAGAAAGCCTTATTGAAAAATCGGGATTGACTGCAGAAGCCTGGACAGCTCAATTATTCGACGTCATCCTATCACCATTACTACATTTTATCTATCAATATGGATTGGTCTTCTCACCGCATGGTCAAAATACCATATTAGTTTTGAAGGATTACAAGCCTCACCGTTTGGCCATCAAGGATTTTGTAGATGATGTAAACGTCAGTGATCAGCCGCTTCCTGAATTAAGCAGCCTTCCTGATGATTTAAGGAAAGTACTAAGAAGTGAGACTCCCGAGGGGCTTGTTCAATTCATTTTCACGGGACTATTCATCTGTCATTTCCGATACTTGTCAACACTTCTGATGAAGAGGTCCCTTTTGGATGAGAATGCTTTCTGGGAAGGCGTCGCCCTAACAATCCTGACACATCAGAAAAAATTCCCTATGTTACAGGATCGTTTCGATACATTCAATTTCTTTGCGCCAAAATTAACAAAACTCTGCCTGAATAGAAATCGGATGCTTCAATATGGGTATAGCGATGGTGAAGACCGTCCGCATGCATCTGAGTTTGGGCATGTGAATAATGCCCTTTATGAAAAGTTACCTGCAAAAACGCTATAAAGTTAAACTGGCTCAGACTTTTGAGCCAGTTTTCTTATGGGGTTTATCAATTTGACCGTTGATTTCCGCTCCAGGCACTCGCTTTCCGCGGGCGGTCAGGGAGCCTCCTCGGCTTGCGCCTGTTGGTCTTCCCTAGACTCGCTTTTCCCGCGTACCTTCCACTCCAATCAACTTAGCTTTAACGGTTAGGTAGAACTTCGAGTTTGTGTCAAATTCCCAAAAAAATATCTTTGGAAGAGGGCTTGCCGTGCATTTAAATTGGTGATAAGCTATGTGTAAACGGTTACACAAAATTATTGAGGGTGATATATTGGCAACTATTCGGGAAGTGGCAAAGGAAGCTGGGGTTTCTGTGGCAACGGTTTCCAGAGTTATGAATGGCAGTGGTTATGCACATGAGGACACAAAAAAGGTGGTCATGGCAGCTGTTGAGAAATTAAATTATAAACCGAATGAAGTGGCAAGATCCCTCTACAAACGTAAATCCAAATTGGTTGGTTTGATTTTGCCGGACATTACGAATCCTTTCTTCCCAGAAATGGCTAGAGGTGTGGAGGATTATCTTCAGCAATTTGGTTATCGGTTAATTTTTGGAAATAGTGATGAAAAGAGAGATAAAGAAATAGAATATATCGACACATTCCTGCAAAATAATGTAGTGGGCATGATTGCTTCAACTAGTGAAGAAGCCAATGAAAATTTTGATAATCTGGATATTCCAGTTGTCCTTCTCGACCGTACAGCAGAGAAATTACCAGCTGTTTATTCTGATCAAAAGACAGGCGGTAAGCTGGCAGCACGCGTATTGCTGGATAGAGGCAGTACGAATATCGTCCTCATTAGGGGGCCAGTCGAAATAAAGCCTGTTTATGAACGGTACATGGCAGCATACGAAGAATTGAAACAAGCAAAAGTTAACGTGCAAGTCATGGATTCATCCTTAACTCTTCAAGGCGGCCAAACTTGCGTGAAGCAGCTGTTCGAGCAATATCCGGAAACGGATGGAATCATAGCTTGCAATGATATTGTTGCAGCCGCCGCACTTCAAGAGATTTTAAAGCGGGGAATACGGATACCGGAAGACATACAATTGATCGGCTATGATGATATCGCCTTCACAGCGTTATTGCACCCGCCGTTATCTACAATTAGGCAGCCAGCCTATGAGATGGGGGCACAAGCCGCGGAAATGCTAATTAAAAGGATCAATCAAGAAAAATTGGAAGTAACACATGAAAAGCTCCCTGTTTCTTTTGTGGAGAGACAAACAACGAGAAGGAAGGCGGAGAAGACATGATTAGAATTGCTGTAGTGGGAAGTTCCTCAATGGACTTAGTTGTGACATCAGCCAAGCGGCCAATGGCTGGTGAAACGGTTTTAGGGGAGTCATTTATCACGGTTCCTGGAGGAAAGGGAGCCAACCAGGCTGTTGCAGCGGCACGTCTTGGTGCAGAAGTGTCGATGGTTGGATGTGTAGGAGATGATGTGTATGGAGAGATCATCTTAGATAACCTGAAAAAAAATCATGTAAACACGAAGTATGTGGAACCGGTTACAGGTTCCGCTTCAGGGACAGCACACATTACCCTTTCGGAAGGTGATAACAGCATTATTGTCGTAAAGGGTGCGAATGATTTCATTACTCCTGAATATGTACAAAAGGCGAAAAAGGTAATAGAGGAATCGGATATCGTGTTGGTTCAGCAGGAAATACCTGAGGAAACGGTGGAATATCTGGCTGAGTTGTGCAGCACGCTTCAAAAGAGATTACTTTTGAACCCAGCTCCCGCCCGCAAGCTAAGTGAGGCTGTCATTCAACATGCATCATTCCTTACTCCAAATGAACATGAATTCGAAATACTATTCAATGGGAGAGATAGAACGGAAATCTTGACTGAGCATCCCAATAAATTATTCATTACCGAAGGAAAAAATGGCGTCCGTTATTTTGACGGACATGAAGAAAAGGTTGTTCCAAGCTTTGAAGTGGAAGCGGTGGATACGACAGGCGCAGGGGATACATTCAATGCTGCCTTTGCCGTGGCTGTTGCAGAAGGAAAAAGTTTTGACGAATGTTTGGTATTCGCGAATCGGGCAGCATCCATTTCCGTGACGAAGTTAGGAGCCCAAGGCGGCATGCCGCAAAGGATAGAGGTCGAGAGGGGCTTTGAAGCATGAAACGTCAAGGAATCATCAATAGTTCAATAGCCAAGGTCCTGGTTGACCTTGGTCATACCGATTATATTGTCGTAGGTGATGCCGGGCTGCCGGTGCCACCTGGAGTTTGTAAGATAGACTTAGCATTGACGCCTGGAACACCATCATTTCAAGATGTCGTCCGGGCAATTCACGAAGATATGGTTGTTGAAAAAGTTATCGCTGCCACAGAAGTGAAGGTTAAAAACCCGGAACAGCATCAATATATGGAGCAGCAATTCGGAGCAGCGATTGAATATGTTTCCCATGAGGATTTTAAAAGGCTGACAAGCAACGCGAAAGCAATAATCCGGACCGGGGAGACGACGCCATATTCAAATTGCATATTGCAGTCTGGAGTATTCTTTTAAAGAAATGAGATGATGAGCATGCAAATCGAAATGCACAATATTTATAAAGCATTTGGTCAAAACAAGGTATTGGAAGGTGTTCATTTTTCTTTAGAGGCTGGGGAAGTACATGCGCTAATGGGAGAAAATGGTGCGGGGAAATCAACCTTGATGAACATTTTGACCGGGCTGCATAAACAAGATCAAGGAACGATCGAGATTAACGGTAAAGAAACCTCATTCAAGGATTCAAAGGAAGCGGAAGAGGCGGGAATGGCCTTCATCCGTCAGGAATTGAATATTTGGCCAGAAATGACCGTGCTGGAGAATCTATTTATCGGCAGGGAAATGGTGAATGCCTTCGGTGTCCTGAAGACGAAACAAATGAAAGCGCGTGCAAACGAGATTTTTAAAACACTTAATATTTCCCTTCCTTTTGATAAGGATGCCGGATTTTGTTCTGTCGGGGAACAGCAAATGATTGAAATTGCCAAGGCGCTCATGACGGATGCTGAAGTCATCATCATGGACGAGCCCACAGCAGCTTTAACTGATAGGGAAATAGAAAAGCTCTTTGAAGTGATGAAGGGTCTTACCAAAAAGGGTGTATCGCTTGTTTATATTTCTCATCGGATGGAAGAAATATTCGCCATTTGTGACAGGATCACCGTAATGCGTGACGGAAAAACCGTCGATACGAAAAGAATTGCAGATACAAATTTCGATGAAGTCGTTCAAAAAATGGTAGGGCGGGAGCTGGAGGATCGTTTTCCTCATCGTGAAGCGAACCTTGGCGACATAGTCCTTGATGTAAAAGGTTTAACTAAAAAGGGGCTTTTTGAAGATATCCATTTCGCGGTTCGCCAAGGTGAGATTGTCGGTGTCGCCGGATTGATGGGAGCAGGAAGAACAGAAATAATGCGTGCCCTTTTTGGTGTCGACCAAATAGACAGGGGTGAAATCGCCATTGAAGGCAAGGAGGTTTCCATACGAAAACCAACGGATGCAGTTCGACACGGCCTGGCTTTCATTACGGAAAATCGTAAAGAAGAGGGATTGATCCTGGACTTTTCCGTAAGGGAGAATATCGGCTTGCCGAATCTCAAAAGTTTTGCTCCTAACGGAATCGTAAAAACGGAAGATGAGATGAACTTTGCCGAAATGATGATTAAGCGGCTTCATGTAAAGACATCTTCTGCTGAAACGGTAATCGGCAATCTATCCGGAGGAAATCAACAGAAGGTGGTAATAGCCAAATGGATCGGGACTTCCCCTAAAGTTTTAATTATGGATGAACCGACCAGAGGCATAGATGTTGGCGCAAAACGTGAAATTTACGAGTTGATGAATGAATTGACGGAGCGAGGCATCGCCATCATCATGGTTTCGTCAGAGCTTCCGGAAGTCATTGGAATGAGTGATAGAATCCTTGTCGTTCACGAAGGTGAGATTGCTGGGGAATTGTTAAAGCAGGAAGCGACGCAAGAAAAAATTATGGCATTGGCGACAGGAGGGAACTAGGATGAAACTTGAGGCTACAGGGAAAAGCGGGATTTGGCAGAAATTCGGTCCTTTACTCGCCCTGGTACTTTTATTTATCGTAATAACCGTTTTAAATCCATCATTCATGGAACCGAATAATATATTGAATTTATTGCGTCAAACCTCCATCAATGCACTTATTGCATTTGGAATGACCTTTATCATATTGACAGGTGGCATCGACTTGTCCGTCGGTTCCATTTTAGCTCTATCCAGCGCACTTATGGCTGGTATGATGGTCTCGGGATTAGATCCGATTTTAGCAATATTAGTAGGCATTCTACTAGGTGCAATAATGGGTGTAATCAATGGGATACTCGTTTCAAAGGGAAAAATGGCCCCTTTCATCGTGACACTGGCCACCATGACGATTTTCCGGGGATTAACGCTTGTGTATACGGATGGAAAGCCGATTACCGGAATTGGCGATTCCGTTATGTTCCAGATGCTTGGGAGAGGTTACTTCCTTGGAGTGCCAGTACCGGCCGTTGTGATGGTCATCGCTTTCTTAATCCTGTGGTTCCTGCTTCATAAAACATCCTTTGGCCGTAAAACTTATGCCATTGGAGGAAATGAAAGGGCTTCCCGTATTTCGGGGATTAAAGTTGACCGAGTCAAGGTGGCCATCTATGGTCTGGCCGGTACGATGGCGGCCATTGCCGGTGCCATTTTGACATCCCGTCTGAATTCGGCACAGCCGACGGCAGGCCAATCCTATGAAATGGATGCCATCGCAGCCGTGGTGCTGGGCGGAACGAGCCTTTCAGGCGGTAAAGGGCGGTTGTTCGGAACGCTGGTCGGTGTCCTGATCATCGGTACCTTGAATAACGGCATGAATTTACTTGGTGTATCCTCTTTTTACCAGCAAGTGGTGAAAGGTGCAGTTATATTAATCGCGGTCTTACTTGACCGTAAAAAATCATAAGAAGAGGTGTATCAATGAAAAAATTAGTATCGATCATCATGGTTCTTTCTTTAATGGTCTTGGCTGCCTGTTCAATGGATTCTGGTCTAACAGATGATAAAAAGGAAAAGAAAGACTCCATGAAAGACGTGAAAGTCGGAGTCAGCATCTCTACTTTAAACAATCCATTCTTCGTTTCCTTAAAAGATGGTATTGAAAAAGAAGCAAAAGAAAAGGGCATGAAAGTCACAGTTGTTGACGCCCAAGATGATACGGCAAAACAAATCAGCGGAATTGAAGATCTAATCCTTCAAAAGGTTGATGTCCTTCTTGTGAATCCTACTGACTCTGCGGCAATATCTTCAGCCGTTCAATCAGCTAATGAAGCGGGCATTCCCGTTATCACGATTGACCGCTCTTCAGACGAAGGGGATATTGAAACGTTCATCGCTTCCGACAATGTGGCTGGCGGGGAAATGGCTGCAGAATATCTAGTTAAGGAGCTTGGCGAAAAAGCGAAAGTAGTGGAACTTGAAGGGGTATCCGGTGCATCTGCAACTCGTGAACGCGGGAAAGGTTTCCACAATATTGCGGACAAGCAGTTAGATGTCCAGACAAGCCAAACGGCGGAATTCGACCGGACAAAAGGGCTTAACGTCATGGAAAATATCCTGCAAGGCAATAAAGACATCCAAGCGGTATTCGCCCATAATGATGAAATGGCACTAGGAGCCATTGAAGCAATCAAGGCAGCTGGAAAAGACATCATCGTGGTTGGTTTTGACGGAAATGATGATGCATTGAAAGCAGTTGAAAACGGTGAACTAAAAGCTACAATCGCCCAACAGCCGGCACTTATCGGTGAAGAAGCGGTTAATGCGGCTGAAAAAATCTTAAAAGGCGACAAAGTGGATGACACAATATCCGTTCCATTGAAATTGGTCACCAAAGAATGATTGTCAAACAAACAATGAGGGTGCCGGAACTTTTCCGGCACTCCTTTTTTAATTCCATTGATGTTATCTGATTGTGGATATTCAGCTTGAATTGATATGAATGAGAGAGTATAAGAAAGTGAGATCCTTCTTTTACAAAAGTAAGGCGGCCCATGTCGGACCGCCTCCTAAATCAACTGATTGCTAGAGTATACCTTGAGTCAGCATCGCATCCGCCACTTTAAGGAATCCGGCAATATTGGCCCCAACAACTAAGTTGCCAGGCTCACCATATGCTTCTGCAGCCTCTACACTGTTTTTATAGATGTTTTTCATGATTTCATGCAGCTTGGCATCGACTTCTTCGAAAGTCCAAGGCATCCTGGCGCTGTTTTGGGCCATTTCGAGTGCAGACACGGCTACACCGCCAGCATTGGCCGCTTTTGCTGGTCCAAAAAGGATGCCGTTATTAAGGAATACTTCAATGGCCTCAAGGGTTGAAGGCATATTAGCACCCTCACCGACTGCCTTCACATTATTTTTGACCAGTAGTTTTGCTGCTTCTTCATCGATTTCATTTTGTGTGGCACAAGGCAGTGCGATGTCGCATGGTACAGACCAAATACCGTAGCTCCCTTCATGATATACAGCTTCCGGGTGCGCATCGACATATTCGCTCAAGCGTTTTCGTTTCACTTCTTTTAACCGTTTAACTGTATCCAGGTTAAGACCATTTTCATCATATATGTAGCCATTTGAATCGCTGCATGCAACCACTTTTGCGCCTAGCTGTGTAGCTTTTTCAATGGCATAAATGGATACATTGCCAGATCCGGAAATAACGGCAGTGCTGCCATGGAATTGTAACCCTTTGTCTTTGAGCATCTCCTCGACGAAGTAAACCGTTCCATATCCAGTCGCTTCTGTACGGGCCAAGCTTCCTCCGTAACTTATACCTTTACCAGTTAGAACACCGGCATGGTAGCTGCCTTGCATCTTTTTATATTGACCGAACAGGTATCCAATCTCTCTTGCACCGACTCCGATGTCACCAGCTGGTACGTCTGTATCAGGGCCGATATAGCGAGATAGTTCCGACATGAAGCTTTGGCAAAAACGCATGATTTCTGCGTCCGATTTTCCTTTTGGATCGAAGTCCGACCCGCCTTTTCCCCCGCCGATCGGCTGGCCAGTAAGAGAGTTTTTAAAGATTTGCTCGAAACCAAGAAACTTTATGATGCTGGAATTGACAGTGGGATGGAATCGGAGACCGCCTTTGAATGGTCCGATTGCACTGTTGAATTGCACACGAAAACCACGGTTTACTTGAACATTGCCCAGGTCATCAACCCAAGAAACACGGAAGGTGATCATTCTTTCGGGTTCAACCAGCCTCTCCAATATCCCGCTTTTCATATATTCAGGATGTTTTGCAAAAACAGGGATCAGTGAAAGGAATATCTCCTTTACGGCTTGATGGAACTCATTTTCGTGAGGATTACGCTCCTTTACCTGTGCGTATACTTGACTTACAAACTCTTTGGCAACTTGTAATTCCTCATGCTCGACTTCTTGTGAAGTGGTCATTGTTCTCTCTCCCTTAAGGTAATATAGTAGTTTTAAAATACTAATTGAATAAGATATCGGTTTTTATATGATACTTTCATGATATAATTTAAAAATAAAACAAACAATCTGAATATTAGATAAGTAGCATGCTGTTTTGATATGGAAGAGGGAGCTTAGAGTGGAATTAAGGCAAATCGAATATTTCATTGAAGTGGCAAAGCGTGAACATATGACGGAAGCAGCAGTGAACTTGCATGTTGCCCAGTCAGCTGTCAGTCGTCAAATCTACAATTTAGAAGAAGAATTAGGCGTGCCACTATTTATCAGGGATGGCCGAAAGATTAGATTGACGCCTATCGGACATACCTTTTTAGCGAATATGGAGCAAGCTATGGATATAATCGATCGTGCCAAACGTGAGATGGCTGAAAGCCTGCACCCAGAAAAGGGGACAATCCGGATTGGCTTTCCCAGCAGTTTAGCTTCTTATGTATTGCCAAGGGTCATTTCCGACTTCAGGGAAAGTTATCCGCAGGCAAAATTCACATTGAAACAAGGTTCATATCGATACCTGATAGATTCGGTAATTAAAGGTAACATTAACATGGCCTTGATCGGTCCTCTGCCGATGAATGAAAAGAAAATTAAAGGTGAAACGCTATTCATTGAGAAGTTAGTTGCCCTTTTACCAGAAAGTCATCCTTTGGCCTTGAAGAAATCACTACACTTGAATGAGCTTCAAGGAAACCCGTTCATCCTATCTCCAAAGGGTTATGTATTAAGGGATCTCGTTATGAAAGCTTGCAAACTGCATGGCTTTGAACCGGAAGTGGCATTTGAAGGAAAAGATACTGATGCCATAAAAGGCCTGGTGGCAGCAGGTCTGGGTATAACCTTGATACCTGAGATTTCCTTAGTCGATAGCTTGCCGCGTTTTACGGTTAAATTGCCGCTGGAGGAACCTTCTGTTACCAGGGCTGTAGGTGTCATCGTTCCAACTGATAGGGAACTGATGCCCACGGAGAAATTGTTTTACCAATATTTGAAGGACACTTTTGCTAAATTGGAAGGTTTTCAAAAATAGGATGGGTATCTATTAGAAAAGTCATAAATCCAGCTAATGGGAGAATCCTTAATCGGGTTCTTTTTTTTGTCGCAAATGTACCGAAATATCTCCATATAGACATCTTAAAATGGGGATAAATTATTTTGAGATAATAAATTATTAGTTTTTATTGAATAGTAATGTGTTAAATCTTTATTTTTGAAAGCGCTTTTATTTTTTTAGAATAAAAATACCACTTACATTATCAGAAAATTCATGTTATTATACGAACAGACATTAGCAGACATTTAGGCAGCGGTACGATATACTTGATAGGCTTTTTTAATGAAGACCTTTATTTTTTTTTCGATTTTCCTAAATTGAATATTCAGATAATTAATAAGGAGTGGAGATAAAGTGAGCAGGAAAGAATACATCAGCGATCGAATGTACAAGGCATCAACAGGGATAGCCAACGCAGTCTTGGTTACATTAGGGATCGGGTTATTGTTTGAATCCATAGGGGGCTATTTAGGCTGGGAGGTCTTCATGGCAATAGGCGGGGCTGCCAAGGTCTTGCTAGCGCCAGCTTTAGGAGCAGGTATCGCATATCAGCTCGGAGGAAATTCATTAATTATCTTTAGTGCCATGGCTTCAAGTGCTGTAGGAGGTGCTGCCATTCACAGAACTGCTGAGGGTGCCTTCACGATTGTAACGGGTCAGCCACTAAGTGCTGTCTTGGCGGCAGTGATTGCAACATATATAGGTAAGCGCCTAATCGGCAAAACGAAGTTGGATATCATGGCCATCCCAATGGGCGCTGTTCTGGTCGGTGGAGTTTCTGGATATGGCCTGGCTCTTGTCACCACTCCGCTCCTAACATGGATAAGCAGTCAAACCACCGCTGCGGTCGAGGGTTCTCCCTTAATCGGTTCCATGGTCATAGCCTTGGTATGGAGCATTTTATTGATGACACCGGCGTCTTCCGCTGCACTGGCGATTGCCCTGCAATTAGATCCCGTTTCCAGTGCTGCAGCTCTAATCGGATGTACCGTTCAGTTTGTCGGGTTCACTGTCATGTCTTATAAAGATAATGATATGGGCGGGTTCCTGGCACAGATGGTCGTTACACCAAAAGTCCAATTTCCTAACTTGATCAAAAAGCCATTATATGTAATTCCTCCTTTTGTGGCGGCAATCATCTGTGCGCCTATCGCTACCCTGGCATTCGATTTTCAAGTGCCGTATGAGCTTGGAGGCATGGGGTTAAGTTCAATGATTGCCCCGATTGCCATCATAACTGGTCAGGGGCTGTACACGTTCTTGGTTTATGTGGCAGTTGGTATGGTATTGCCAGCTGTAATCACACTTGCCTTGCATCGGGTATTGAAGATGATGGGTAAAGTTAAGCCAGGCGATCTTCATTTGGAAGTTTCATAATCATAGTTTTCTTGGAAACCAGCCTGGTTAAGGAACCGGGCTGGTTTTTATTTATAAAGGGATTAGGGTAAAATGGGGAGGAAAGCAATTGCATAGATAGGATGATATAGATGGGAAAAGAAATTGATATAAAAGTGAAAGCTAAGTTCGTGAGTAAAATCGCCAAGGGTTTTCCCTTGATTGTTAAAGAGTCGATAGCCAACCTTAATGACCTTCAGGAAGAGGGGTCCTTGGTGCGTTTGGTGGATGAAAACAACCGCTTTCTGGCAAAAGGTTATTATGGTAAACAGAATAAGGGCTATGGCTGGGTATTGACCCGAAGAGAAAATGAAAAGATCGATCAATCCTTCTTCAACTGCAAAATCCAGGCAGCATATGAATTCCGAAAGTCTTTTTTTGAAGATGGGGAGACTACAGCTTTCCGCTTGTTTAATGGGGAAGGTGATGGAATTGGCGGTTTAATCATTGATCATTATGATGGTCACTATGTCATTAGCTGGTATAGCAAAGGGATATATTCCTTTAAGGACTACATCATTAAGGCATTGCAGGAAACGGTCGAGGTCAAATCGATTTATCAGAAGAAACGCTTTGATACAAAGGGGCAGTACGTGGATGAAGACGATTTTGTCATGGGCGAACAGCCGGCATTTCCGCTTCTTGTAAAGGAGAATGGAGTCCATTTTGCTGTTTATCTGAATGATGGGGCAATGGTCGGTGTCTTCCTTGATCAACGCGATGTCAGAAGGAAAATCCGGGATGAATACGCAAAAGGGAAAACCGTGTTGAATATGTTCTCCTATACGGGGGCATTCTCCGTGTTTGCCGCTTTAGGCGGTGCTGTTAAAACAACTAGTGTCGACCTGGCGAATCGCAGTTTACCAAAGACGATCGAGCAGTTCAGTGTGAATGGAATAGATCCCGAAGCTCACAATATCGTGGTGATGGATGTTTTCAAGTATTTTAAATATGCAGTGAAGAAGGCTTTGAAATTTGAAATGGTCATCCTCGATCCGCCCAGCTTTGCCAAATCGAAGAAGTTTACTTTCAGTGCCGGGAAAGACTATGTCAATCTATTGAAGGATACCATTTCCATTACGGAAGACAATGGGATCATTATCGCCTCAACTAATTGCAGTACGTTTGACATGAAAAAATTCAAGAGCTTCATTGATGTTGCTTTTAAGGAAATGAATGGAAAATATGAGATCATGGAAGAATTCTCATTACCGGCTGATTTTAAAACGATAAGGGAATATAAGGAAGGGGATTATTTAAAAGTAGTCTTCATTAAGAAAATTAAAGGTTAAGTAAGGGCGTCACAGTTCAAGCAGGGCTGTGAACGCCTTTTTTGTAATATAAATGTTTCATGTGGAACGATTGGACATTCAGATTCACTGGATAGGCCGTTCACTTTTCGAACCTTTCGATAAATGAAAGGAAGGTTTCATGCGAATGCTGTTAGCGATGCAAAACTGGGCTGCATAGTAGGTAAGCATGATCATTGGGCCAGAATAGGCAACATCATCGATAAATTTGTTCCAAGATAAAATGGAGTCGGAAATCACGAATAGGACCCCGCCGATGATTGCGGCCGTATTTCCGGTCATAAATGCCGCCCAGCCCATGAGGGAGATGACCGTTACATAACAGATCACAGGGATGATGAGGTTATGTTCACCTCTTTCGATTAACGAATGTACAATTTCACGGCTAATCCAAGTGGAGTAAATGCTAATTGGAACAATCGTCGCAAATCGGAGCCATGAAAAGTTCCATAGTCCAAGGAATGCCGTAATATAGAAAAGGTGGCCGATCAAGAAGGCGGAAAGCCCGATGACGAACCAAATCAACAAACCATCTCCAAGCATGCAAAAGAATAAACCAAGAAAGATTAAGGATTGGTAACGATCCCGTCTTCTCACATTTGTCCGGGCGTAGAGCAAAATCAATAACATGGGGAGTATCTTGAACAGTATTTTGATGATCAAAGGCTCTTCCGGTATAAGAAAAATATATGCTAGTCCCGTGATAAGGATTGCGGCAGGTAGGCATTTCATTAACATTCCATTCCCTCCTTCAATCTTTAATTCTATGTAAGGGGAAGGAACCCCTTGTCAAAAGTCGTGAAAATGAAAAAACTGGCTCCTGTTTAACCAGGAGCCAGTCAGTTATAAGAATCATACGGCTTCTTTAACGAAAGCTTGTTTTAACCAGTTTTTCCCCTCAACAAGCCTTGTGACAAGCATGGCACAAACCGTGTTTCCCGTTGAGTTAAGCAGTGTAGCGGGAGCATCGATGATTGTTGATATAACGGCAATGATAGGCAGGACTTCCACAGGGAAGCCGAAAACACTAAGAATCAGCATTTCCCCAATCATGCCGCCTCCAGGAATGGCACCCATAACAGCTCCAACCAAAAAGGCAACAGCAAGTATACTTAAAATGCTTGAAATACTTGTCATATCCTTTCCAAATAAGCTGAATAGGAAAACGATTTTCAATACCCCGCCGAATACCGAACCATCTTTATGAGTGTTGGCTCCGAGTGGGATGACAGTCTCCGCTATATCCTTTGGCACGCCCATTTTCTTGACCGATTCCAGATTGACTGGAATGGAAGCGGCACTAGAACAAGTGGCGATGGCTGTAATGGATGGTGTCAGGGCATTTTTCCAAAACAATTTAACTCCATCTTTCCCGCCTGCGATAAAGGCATACAAAGTGAAGAAGCCAAAATAATAAATCAAGGCCAAGACTAGATAAAGAATGAAAGTGCGAGCATAGCCTTCTAAAATCTGCGGCCCAAGCTGCCCGATAATCGCCGCAAAATAAGCACCAAGTCCAATTGGAGCATAGTACATCACAATTTTGACGACCTTCATCATGACAGCTGTACCCGCTGTCAAAAACTCAGTAATCGGTCTTGCTTTCTCACCGACCAGTGCAGTGGAAAGTCCGATTAGTACTGAGAAAACGATAAGCTGAAGCATATTGCTTCTGGAGAACAGTTCTGGGAAATCGGAAACGGTTACCGTGTTGACCAGTTGACTGAAGAAAGATACTTCTTCTATGGTCTCTTCAGGGGAACTGTTTTCCATCAGTTCTTTAATGGCTGTCGTATCTGTGCCTTCCAACGGATTGACAATGGTTGTCCCAATAAATCCAATGACGGCAGCCAAAGCGGCTGTTGTCAGGAATACGAGAACGATACTTCCCATGATTTTTCCGAGACGCTTCATTCCGCTCATATTGGCAATCGCTGAAGCAATGCTGAAAAATACCAATGGCACGATGATCGTGAACATCAGATTTAAGAATAAGTCCCCTAGAGGCTGTATGATCGAGGTTTTATCCCCGAAAACTACACCCGCTATCCCGCCGATAATAATGGCAGTGAGCAGTATTAAAGAGGATCGATAGTTTTTGATAAAACTCTTCATTAAAATTCCGTCCTTTCAGGATGAAGATATCAATAAAAATATACTTCATTATCAACTCTAAAATCAGGTTTGACAATATATTTTTATAGGAAGGAATGTTAAAAGAAGAAATGCAATAAATAATAATGGGGAATGAATGGTGAAAATATCAAGAAGGAGGGATAGAATGGCATTTATTGAGGTGGAAGAAGGCGTTCGCTTATTTTATGAAGAAAAGGGACAGGGGAAACCGATTATCTTTATCCATGGTGTGTGGATGAGCAGCCGGTTCTTTAAAAGGCAGCTTCCGTACTTTTCAGAAAAATATAGAACGATCTTACTTGATTTAAGAAGCCATGGCCAGTCAAATCATGTACATTACGGAAATACGGTCTCCGTTTATGCAAAAGATCTTCATGCGTTCATAGTTGAACTGGGATTAAGGGATGTCATACTTGTAGGCTGGTCGATGGGGGCATTTGTCGTCTGGGAGTATCTTAAGCAATTCGGTGAGGAAAATATTCATTCAACCGTGATTGTGGATGAATTGGCATCTGATTTCAAGTGGCCCGATTTCAATATCGGCGCATTTGATATGGATACGTTGATTGCCTTCATGACTGAAATACAAACGAATCGTTCCTCGTTTTTGCAAAGCTTCCTTGCTTCCATGTTCAACAATGAATTAACTGCAGAGGATGCAAGCTGGATGCTTAAGGAAGTGACCAAAATGCCGGAATCCATCGCCAGTAGCATTCTATTTGACCAATCGATTGTGGACTATCGTGAATTCTTGCCAGAAATCAATATTCCGACACTTCTCTGTTTTGGAAGGCATGAAAAAGTCATTCCTGTAGCTGCAGGCGAACATTTGCATAAAAACATTCCTAATTCCAAACTAGTAATCTTTGAAGATAGTTGTCATTGTCCATTTATGGAAGAAAGCGATTTGTTTAATGAAACAGTGGATTGCTTCATTCAAAAGGGAGTATAGTCCTACAGGATAGGAAAAGGGGGATGCAGTGCCTGCATTCCTTTTAATTATGAATATAATTGAATTTTCTTTTAACTAAACGGTTTTGGCAGGAAATAAAGGGAATACTGGTATTAAGAAAGATAGTAGTGAAGGTTAATGGAATTGATAAATTAAATAGGTAATATTTTTATATCCTTTTCACAGGAATTGGGCTATTATGAGGTGGATTTAAATTGGTGTGTTCGTTTATCTGTTATTGAGAGAAACTCATGCAGGAAGTGATGGAGTGGATAAAATGGATGATCGTTTACCATACAATGAAATTATAGATGTATGTTTACTTGCTGGAAAAATCATGCTTCAGAACGGAGCGGAAACATCAAGGGTGGAAGATACGATGGTTAGGATAGCTGCAGCGTTTGGGTGCGGTGAATCACACAGTTTTTCGACCCCTACTGGAATTATTTTTTCGCTGGATGGCATGCATCCAGCTTCAAAATTGATCCGGGTTTCCCAACGATCTACAGATTTACATAAGGTAACGCTGGTTAACAGTATATCCCGAAGCATTTCCAGTAAGGAAATGACACCGGAGGAAGCATATTTACGGTTAAAACAAATCGAAAAGGCCGGGATGGGGTATCCCATGTGGGTACAGGTCTTTGCTGCATTTATAGCGAGCGGCTGCTTTTTAATCATGTTCCAAGGACAGTGGAGTGATTTCATCTGGTCCTGTATAGCTGGAGGAATGGGATTCTCTTGCCTGCTTTATTTGCACTGGTTACTGGAAGTTCGTTTCTTTGCTGAATTCATCGCCTCTTTAGTCGTAGGATTAGTAGCTATGTTCTTTGTCCAGATTGGAGTTGGAAGTCATCTGGACACGATAATCATTGGAGCGGTGATGCCGCTTGTGCCAGGGCTGTTAATTACGAATGCAGCCAGGGATTTAATTGCAGGGCATTTGGTTTCGGGTCTATCCAAGGGTGCGGATGCAGGTTTGACTGCTTTAGCCATTGGGGCAGGAATATCGGCTGCGTTTGTTTTCTTATGATTTTAGGGGAGGAAGAATGATGATTGCACAGCTTATTACCAGTTTCATTGCCTCAGCCGCCTTTGGAGTCATCTTCAATGTACCAAAAAATTCATTGTTTCAATGTGGTTTCGTAGGGATGTTGGGGTGGATCTTATACTTTGCTTTGGTTGAAAATGAGATAAACAGCATCATTGCAACTTTAGCGGCTGCATTTATCGTTGCGGTCATCAGCCAGTATTTTGCTAAAAGGTATAAAACGCCGATTACGATTTTCAATGTATCGGGAATCATCCCCCTAGTGCCTGGAGGTTTGTCCTATGATGCGATGAAGCATTTTGTCGGAAATGATTTTTATGTCGCCGTTCAGCTGGCGGCCAAGGTCTTCATGCTGGCTGGTGCCATTGCGATGGGGCTGATCTTTGCAGAAGTCATGAACCAGTTAGTAACTAAGTACAATAGAAGGAAGTTAAGATTGAGAAGCTAGCGGGAATATTCCTGATGAATATGTTCTGAATAAAAAGAAAGGAGAGCAGGTCGAACACCCTGATCTCCTTTCTTTTTTTGATATTTTAAAATAATAATAAATCTAGCTTATATGGGATCTTTCATCCCAGTGTTAGCAGTGACCAAGATTTCGTCGTATTTTTTGGCATCAGCTTTCTTGCTTGACAGAAGTGTTCCGGCGATGGCTGCGATAAAACCAATCGGGATGGAGATGATGCCTGGGTTGGCAAGCGGGAATAATGGCTCCCCAACGAATATTGCCGCTCCCTCTACCGGTGACCAGACATTGGGACTTAGGAATACAAGCAATAAAGAACTGACCAGTCCAACTATCATGCCCGTGACAGCCCCGGCAGTGTTAAAACGTTTCCAGAATACCGTGAAGACAATAATTGGCAGATTGGCACTGGCAGCGACGGCAAAGGCAAGTGAAACAAGGAAGGCGACATTCATGTTTTGGGCAAATAAGGCAAGGATGATGGAAAGGACGGATACTCCGATGGATGCCCAACGAGCTGCAACGACTTGTTCCTTGTCAGTGGCTTGGCCTTTCCGGATGATGTGGCCATAGAAGTCATGGGCAAAAGCAGATGCTGCCGATAGGACGAGACCTGCTACAACCGCTAAAATGGTTGCGAAAGCAACAGCAGAGACGAAGGCGAACAGGAAGTCACCCCCAATAGCTTCGGCAAGCAGCGGAGCAGCCATATTACCGGCTGCATTCGCGGCTATGATTTTGTCGTATCCAACAAAAGCTGCCGCTCCAAAGCCGAGGAAAATGGTCATTATATAAAAGATGCCAATGATCCACGTGGCATATACTACGGACTTACGGGCTGTGATGGCGTCTTTCACCGTAAAGAAACGGATGAGAATGTGAGGCAGTCCAGCTGTACCGAGTACAAGCGCTAAATTAAGGGATAAAGTATCCAAAGGATCCTTGAATTTGTTACCTGGGTTGAGGAAATCCCCGCCCAAAGGAGTGGCTGTTTTCATTTGCTTGAACATCTCGATCACGCTAAAGTCGAATTTCGCCAACACGATGATGGAGATGATGAATGTACCTGCCATCAATAAAACGGCTTTAACGATTTGGACCCAACTGGTGGCCGTCATACCGCCAAATACGACATAGACGGTCATTAAAATACCTACAATGATGACGGAGTAAAGATAATCAATTCCAAGTAAGAGTTTTATAAGTGCACCTGCACCGACTAATTGGGCGATCATATAAAAGGTTGAAATGGAAATGGTGTTAAGGGCAGCAACCCCGCGTACTTTCTTTTCATTGAAACGGGCAGCGATCATGTCCGCCAATGTATACTTGCCAAGGTTACGGAGCGGTTCGGCCACGATATAAAGAACGACCAGATACGCAACGAGAAAACCTATGCTATAGAAAAAACCATCAAATCCGGAGAGTGCGACCATGCCGGCTATCCCCAAAAATGAGGCGGCGGACATATAATCTCCCGCAATGGCCCAGCCATTCTGCCAGCCAGTAAGGCTGCTGTCAGCCGTATAAAAGTCCGCGGTCGTTTTGGTGCGCCGTGAAGCAAAATAGGTAATGACCAATGTTAGTCCGACAATGATTAGAAATAAAATAAAAGCAAGTATATTCATTGTGAATTCACCTTTATCCTTTCGCTTCTTTAACGATTTTTTCTACTAATCGGTCAAATGTCGCAGCTTTTTTGGAATAGAGGATGCATAATGTCCAGGTCATGATAAATTGAGCGAAGGCAAAGATCCAGGCCCAGCTGATTGCCCCGAAAGCATATGAGTTAAGAACTTTAGAATAGGAAGTTAGTATGGGTAGGGTGAAATAAAAGACCATGAAAAAGATGGATAGCGGGACGATGAAATTGCGTTTTTTCCTTAAGAGTTCTTGAAAAGATTGTGATTGGACGATCTTGGTGTAGTCCGTGGAAGCGCTTACCTCGGTTTCCTTAGCGATTGAATCGTTTGATGCCAAGTTGGTTCCCCCTTCATCATCATTGATTTGGTTTTCATTACCAATTTCCGATAACAGTATCAGTATATATTTTTCAGAATATATTGTAAATTTAAATGCTGAAAATAAACCATTTTTCGTTCGACATAGTTTTTTATGGTTACGTACAAGCAAAAGCTGCTTGCTGATTGATATCAAACACATGGCCATTAAGGAAAAGTTAAGCTTCTTTCACGATACTGGTTTCAATGAAGGAAATCTGAAAGGAGAAAAGTGATGAAAAAGTTGATAATGATAGGCACGGTTTTAGTTCTTGCGATTGGTGGATGCGTTTGGTTTTTCATGAAGGACAATGCTGAGCCTGTAATTGCAAAGTCGGTGACGGCTACAGTTGAAAAGGGAGATCTTGAAGTTCAAATAAGCGGTTCCGGATCGGTCGCCGCAATCAATAGTGAGGACATCACTTCCTCGGTAACGGATGAAGTGGATGAAGTCCTTGTAGCGAAGAATGAATTGGTTGAGAAAGGCGATGAACTCATTACCTTCACGGATGGAAGTGACCCGATAACGGCACCGTTCGATGGTACCGTGACAACATTGGATGTAGAAGAAGGAGATCGTGTATCAAGCAGTGAAGTGGTGGCACATGTTACGGATTATAAAAAATTGAAAACCACGATCAGTGTTGATGAATTGGATGTTCCAAGTGTTAAAAAAGGACAAACAGTTGAAATTAAAGCCAGTGCTTTTGAAGATGAAACGTTTACGGGTGAAGTGACCAGTGTAGCAAAGGAAGGTACATATGAGAATGGAGTTTCTACGTTCGATGTCACTATCAAAATTGACAAACCCGGCGATATAAAAATTGGGATGTCGACTGAGGTGAGCATTTTGACGAATAGTGTAAAAGATGCTTTATATGTTCCGATTGAAGCAGTCCAAATTGAAGGTGAAGAGAAATATGTGAATATACAACAATCCGGTACAACTGAAGGAGCTGCCAGTACAAAAAAAGTGGTTGAGACTGGGATCAGCAACGATAAGTATATTGAAATAACTTCGGGTCTTGAAGAGGGACAGTTCGTTTCCTTGCCCATCACCATCAATGAAAGCTCCACTGGCAGTGGCGGCGAAGGAATGAGGGGAGGCCAAGGAGGCGAAATAAGAATGCAGAGCGGCAGCGGAGTTCCGAGCGGCGGGATGCCAAGCGGTGGCGGAATGCCGAGTGGCAAGGGAGGTCAGTAAAATGGCGAAACCCATCATAAAAATTAAGAACATGTCTAAATCTTATGAATTAGGCGGTGAAACGGTCAACGCCCTTCAAGATGTCTGTCTTACAATCGATAAAGGCGATTTCATTTCGATCATCGGTCCTTCCGGATCAGGGAAATCGACGTTCATGAATATGATTGGCTGCCTTGACAAGCCTGACAAAGGTGAATATCTTCTCGATGGAAAAGAAGTGGAAAAGATGAAGGATAATGAGCTGGCTGCCATTCGTAATATTAAAATCGGATTTATCTTTCAAAATTTCAACCTGTTGGCAAAACTGACAGCGTTGGAGAATGTCGAACTTCCCCTGGTTTATAGAGGGGCAAGCGTGAAGGAAAGAAGGGAAGTGGCCAATGCATGCCTTGATATGGTCGGCCTGAGTGACCGGAAGAATCACCTGCCGACCCAACTGTCGGGTGGACAGCAGCAAAGAGTTGCGATTGCAAGGGCACTTGCCGGTAACCCTCCCGTTTTATTGTTGGATGAGCCGACGGGGGCACTTGATAGTAAAACGAGTAAAGAAGTGCTGCAGATGCTGAAAGAATTGAACGGAAAGGGACAAACAATCATTCTTATAACCCATGACTTGGAAGTTGCTAAAGAAGCGACTCGTGTCGTCCGGATACAGGATGGTCAGCTATTTGAAAACGGAGGTGATTGGATTGAACCTGAGCGAATCTATGAAGATGGCTATACGCAGTATCAAAACCAATAAAGTCAGAGCATTTTTAACCATGCTTGGGATCATAATTGGAGTTGCCTCCGTAATCGTCCTTGTTTCGATTGGGCAGGGTTCCTCACAGTCCGTTCAGGATGAGATCAATAGCCTGGGAACGAACCTGATAACGGTAAGTGTCACGGATACCGACTCCGTGGAGCTGACGGATGATACAATTGAACAGTTTAAAGAGCTGAACGGGATATCGGAAGTGGCGCCTGTGGTCACTGGACGCGTTTATGCTAAGAATGGAGAAGCTACGGCACAGGTTTCAATGACCGGTGCAACTTCATCCTACTTATCAGTCAGGGATCTGGAGCTCAGTCAAGGCCGGTTTTTGACGGATATGGAAACGGAATTACGCTCCAAGGTCGTTGTCCTGGGATCAGATACAGCCACCACGCTTTTTGAAAATCAAAAAGCCGTGGACCAGAACGTTCTCATCGGCGGCGTTTCCTATCGCGTGATCGGTGTGCTGAAATCGGTAGGCACCTCAATGGGATCGAGCGGGGATGATGTAATCATTGCCCCGATCACCACTGCCGAAAGGGCTACAGGCAGCACGACAATCGGAACCGTCTATTTAAAAGCGGAGAACGAGAATATCATAGATAGGGCGATGTACCAGGTACAAGGTACGATGACCACATCATTTTCGGAACAGAGTGATAACTATTCGGTGTCCAATCAAGAAGATCTGATGGATACAATGAGCTCCGTGTCGGACACGTTCACACTCATGCTTGGCGGTATTGCGAGTATTTCGTTACTGGTAGGCGGAATCGGGATCATGAATATCATGCTGGTTTCCGTCTCGGAGAGGACGAAGGAAATCGGGATTAGAAAAGCAATTGGGGCAAATCGGAAATCGATCCTTCTTCAGTTTTTAATTGAAGCGATGGTCTTGAGCTGCTTCGGAGGACTGTTGGGAGTTGGAATTGGCTTGGGAATCGCAAAATTGATTTCAGCTTTTTCAAGCTTAACGATTAGTTATTCATGGTCGGTGACATTGTTTGCCTTCTTATTCTCCATTTTAATCGGGATAATATTTGGTGTATTTCCTGCCAATAAGGCATCCAGGTTAAATCCAATTCAAGCACTGCGTCACGAATGAACATACAATTTGAGAGAAAGCAGGCGATTAAAAGCCCGCTTTCTTTTGCATATGAAAAAGGATAAAATCAACATATATATCACAATTGAAGCGGCTGGGAGGTACCCTGAATGAAGGTTTTGGTGGTAGAGGATAATGTTTCATTATTAGAATCGATCCGACAGATTCTGACTGATGAATATGAAGTCGATACAGCAGACAATGGGGAAGATGGGCTATTCATGGCTCAGCAAAGTATATACGATATCATCATTTTGGATGTAATGCTTCCGGGAATCGATGGATTTGAAATCGTACGGAAAATCAGGGACGCAAAAATCGATACAAGTGTCTTGTTTTTGACGGCAAAAGATGCTCTTGAGGATCGTGTCAAAGGATTGGAAATGGGTGGCGATGATTATTTAGTCAAGCCGTTCCAGGCACCGGAACTTAAGGCCAGGATTCGTGCCCTGCTTCGAAGGAGCGGCATTATATCGCTTGCGCAGCATGTAAAATACCGTGGTATTGAACTGCTGGAAAAGGAAAAGGATATTTTAGTTGATGGAAAGGTCATTAAAATGACCTTGAAACAGTTTGAATTACTGGAGTACCTAATTCAAAATAATGGGAAAATATTGACCCGTGAGCAAATTTTCGACCGTATTTGGGGGTTTGATTCAGATACGACGATTGCCATTGTCGAAGTGTTCATCCATCACCTTAGAAAAAAATTGGAACCTTTCAATTATCATAAAGATATTCAAACCGTACGCGGTATTGGTTATATGCTAAAACAACCATAAGGGGATCATTATGTTCCAAAAAACACGGCTTCAACTAACATTATTGAATTCTATCGTCTTTATTGTCTTAATAGCCATATTAAGCAGAACGATTTATTTCTATACGGAAGACCAGATCTATAAGGATGTAAATGATTCACTTATAAAGGATTACAGGGATTTCAATAATGGCGGCATGCCAGGCGGACGTCCGCAAGGTGAGTTTCTCTTAGGTCCGGGGCCAAGTGTCATCGTTTGGGGACCGGATGATACGATCATTGAGCCAAGACTGAGTGTAGACAATTTTTTTAAGGTCAATGAACAACAATTTTTCCCTAAAACATTTGATGACATTGAAGAAATATCAGTGAATGGATACACGTATCGGGCCCTTTCCACCCAGGTCGATACAGGGTATGGAGAGATGGCCGTACAATTCATCAGGAATGTGGATACAGAAAAGGAAATGCTCGATCGCTTGCTGCTCATATTGTTTGTTGGTGGAGGAATTGGAAGTCTAGTGGCGGTTGGCGCAGGCTATCTTCTGGCAGGACGGGCTTTGATCCCGGTCAAGAAATCCTGGGATCAGCAGCAGCAGTTTGTCTCGGATGCTTCGCATGAAATTAGAACGCCTCTTGCTGTCATTCAATCGCGGGCTGATTTGCTGTTTCAATCACCGAACGCGACAATCGAGGAAAAAGCCGTTGATATATCCATCATTTCGAAAGAAGTCCGGCGATTGAATAAGCTTGTAAACGGACTTTTGACCTTGACCAGAACGGATTCAAATCAAATGGAGGTTAAGAAATCAAACTTTTTCCTTGATGACTTACTTATGGATATCGTGGAACAGTATACGGATATAGCATCTTTTCAAGAAAAATCAATCATTAGCCATGCTCCCGAACAGGTGGTGTTTCATGGTGATAAAGAGAGAATTCATCAGCTGTTGGTGATATTGGTGGATAATGCCATGAAATTCACCGAGGAAGGCGGGAAGATTTCCCTATCCTGCATCAAGAATGCTTCATCCATCATTCTTACTGTGGAGGATAATGGAAAAGGCATTCCGCAGGAAGATCTCCCCTTGATTTTTAACCGTTTTTATCAAGTTGAGCAATCCCGTTCAACAAATGAAGGGTCAGGCTTAGGTCTATCCATAGCCAAATGGATTGTAAACACACATCAAGGGAACATCAAGGTTACGAGTGAACTGAATGAACGCACCCGTTTCGAAATCACTTTTCCGAGAAATCAAAGGAAAAATTAATCCGCCTTAAGAAGTCATCCAATAGTAAAAGACCCTTACTTTCTTCCTTGTTGCTTAAGGAAAAGTTAAGGGTCTTTTTAGATAATCATCTTATAAATACAGTTATTTTCGGAGGGGAATCATTAATGAAAAGACTTGGTAAGTTACACTTTTTGGGAGGAATATTGGCTTCGATCCTTATAATGGCCCAAGCAGTCATCGGGATCATGATGTATGTGGATGGCAGCGGCACTGAACCCATGAACCGACAGGCGGTGATGGGTCAGCCTGCCGATCGCAACACAATAGAAACGGATGTTACGGTAGAATCGGCTAATAGCAGTACGGCGACCGATGATTCATCTACGGAAACGGCATCTAATGATACGCAGGGCACTCCACAAGGAGGGCCAAATGGTTCCGGGACTACAGGGGAGATGCCAAGCGGTGGCGGTTTCCAAGGCAGAGACTCTTTTGCAGGGAAATTCATCGACTTTTATCAAGGGGCAGGTGGCTTGTCCGCATCCATCATCATCTTTGTAATTGGAGGCGCTGGATTAGCGACAACGATGATATCCAGAAAAACAGCTGCCTAAATAGTCGAAACTATTTAAGGAAAGAGAAGGTTCCCTTCGATGGGGAGCCTTCTTTTTTAATTCACGAAACGCTTATTGTCACTAATTGTTATTTTAAAAAGGGAAATAATAATTGCACTTAAAAAAATATTAGTTTAATATAGACTTCTGGAGAGGTACGTACATGTATTTTGGATGAAAGAGAAAACGTTTGCATAAATTTTTTGAGGGTATCCTACTATTAATGCACGAACATTAAATTCACCCTTAGTGGAGGCAGAATATATGAAATTTCTGATTGCAATTTTAGGACTGCTTATTGTTTTTGGACTAGCTATCTTAGCCAGCAGTGACCGGAAGAAAGTTAAAATTAAACCGATCATCCTCATGGTGGTCATTCAGCTTATTTTAACTTATTTATTATTAAACACGAAGTTTGGCTTAGTGATCATCAATTCGATTGCCGATGGTTTCGGAAAACTCTTAGAATGGGCAAATGAAGGGATAACCTTTGTATTTGGCGGGATTGTGAACGAAGGAGCGTCGCCTTTCTTTTTAAATGTCCTTCTTCCTATCGTATTCATCTCAGCATTAATCGGGATTTTACAGCACTTCAAGATCCTTCCGTTCATCATGAAGTGGATTGGATTCCTTCTAAGTAAGGTGAATGGAATGGGTAAATTGGAATCTTACAATGCGGTAGCATCAGCAATAGTGGGCCAATCCGAGGTTTTCATAACCTTGAAAAAACAACTCGGTGCCATTCCGCCATCTCGCATGTATACGCTTTGTGCATCAGCGATGTCAACTGTATCGATGTCGATCGTCGGCGCATATATGACGATGATTGAACCAAAGTACGTTGTGACGGCAATTGTTATTAACATGTTTGGTGGATTTATCATCGCATCCATTATCAATCCTTATACCGTAACGGATGAAGAGGATATTCTCCCTGTTGAAGAAGGGGCAGAGAAGCAGTCTTTCTTCGAAATGCTTGGGGAATATATCATGGATGGATTTAAAGTTGCTATCACTGTAGCAGCGATGTTAATTGGTTTCGTTGCATTAATCGCAGGGATCAATAGCTTATTCGACATGATTTTCGGCATCAGCTTCCAAGACATCATGGGGTATATCTTTGCACCGTTTGCCTTTATCATGGGTATACCGATTTCCGAAACCGTGACTGCTGGCGGAATCATGGCGACGAAACTGGTAACCAATGAATTCGTTGCCATGCTGAGCTTAGGGGACGCATCAGCAGCCTTGAGTGAAAGGACGATAGGGATCGTTTCGGTTTTCTTGGTTTCATTCGCCAATTTCTCATCAATTGGAATCATTGCCGGTGCAGTCAAAGGACTTCATGAAAAACAGGGAAATGTTGTAGCCCGTTTCGGCTTGAAGCTGCTTTACGGTGCGACTCTTGTCAGCATCCTATCAGCGATCATTGTAAGTGTGATACTTTAAATAACGAATCTAACATAAAAGGGCACTTGGGTTTACTCCTAAGTGCCTCTTTTATATTTGTGTGCAGCAAAGATACAATATTTTGAAGGTGTTTGGCCTGCTGGTATATAATACATAAAATGACAGGCGTGAAAGGGGAGTTTTAGCATGACGATGGATGGAAAAGAAACGGCTATCTTTGCAGGAGGCTGCTTTTGGTGCATGGTTGCTCCCTTTGATGAAATGGATGGTATTATTTCAGTGACATCGGGTTATACAGGCGGTAAATTTGCCGCACCTAGTTATAAACAAGTGATTACCGGTTCGACCGATCATGTTGAAGCGGTTCAAGTGGTATTCGATCCATCAATCATTTCCTATAAAACCTTATTGGAGATATTCTGGCATCAAATCGATCCTACGGATGACGAGGGGCAGTTCTCGGATAGGGGAAAGCAATACAAAGCAGCCATTTTCTATCTTAATGAACGTCAGAAACAGGAGGCAGAACAATCGAAGGAAGACTTAATTATGAGCGGGCGGTTTAAGAAACCTATTGTTACGGGTATTCTACCATCGGGGAATTTTTACGCCGCTGAGGAATATCATCAAGAGTTCTATCGAAAAAATCAATTTCGCTATGCATTATATCGTAAAGGCTCAGGACGGGATGCTTTCATTAAAGAAAATTGGCCTAAGGATAATGCACACCTTAGAAAAACCTTAACGGAGAGTCAGTTTCATGTCACCCAGGAAAATGGCACGGAGCCGCCTTTCGATAATGCCTATTGGGATCACTTTGAAGAAGGCATCTATGTGGATGTCGTTTCTGGGGAGCCTCTATTCAGTTCGCGGAATAAGTATGATAGCGGCTGTGGGTGGCCTAGCTTCACGAAGCCCATCATGTCGGCAAGTGTCAATGAAAAAATCGATCTCAGCCATCGAATGACCCGGACCGAGGTGCGCAGCAGGGACGCCGATTCCCACCTTGGACATGTTTTTCCTGATGGCCCAAGCCCTAAAGGCACAAGATATTGCATAAACTCTGCGGCCCTTCGATTCATTCCTAGAAATGAAATGGAGAAAGAGGGATATGGTGACTTATTATTACTTTTTAAAATGAAATAACTAGGGAGATAGGGGAACACAAATGGATAAAATAGATGAAAATTTATATCAATATATCCTTGATAACTCGTCGAAGATTACGGAAAACTGGCTGGCTTTAAGGGAAAAACAGTCTGGATCCATCTATTCAATGGATTCTAATGAGGAAATCGAAAAGCTGCTTAGGGAACAGAATACATTGACGATCAAGACAGTGACCAGTGCTTTGCTTGAAGATAAAACTGCTTTTATTGAAACGATGGAGCAGTGGGCCACACTTGTCGCGAAGAGCAGGGTTGAATCTGACACCCCTATTTACGAAGTGTTGGAAGCGCTTAATAAGGTTCGCGAAACATATTGGGCCTTCATCACTGATTATATGCTCATGGATACGAAGATAACGAAGGATACAATCATCCGGTGGAGCCGGCTTATTAATCATGCCTTCGATCAATTGAACCGTGAGTTCACAGAGCAGTATTACCTTTTGACAAAAGAACGACTCCTTGCTCAACAGGAGCTGATTAATGAACTGGGCGCACCTGTCATTCCCATTGTTGATGCCATTGCGGTATTGCCGTTAATCGGTGAAATCGATACCTATCGGGCAAAGGAAATATTGAATGGGACTCCAAGCAAATGCATTAGCAAAAATATCACACACTTATTCATCGATTTATCGGGGGTCTCCCTTTTGGATACGATGGTTGCCCAACAGATCTATCAATTGATAAGTACCCTGAACCTGTTAGGCATTCAATCGACCATTTCCGGGATTCGTCCTGAAGTGGCCCAGACATCGATTCAGTTAGGTCTTGATTTTAGTCAGGTTTCGACACATAGTACTCTTAAACAGGCTCTTTCCAAGCAAGGGATCAAACTTTACGAGAAAAAATGATATAAGGGTGCAGAAAATGAAAAAGAACCAGATCCCGCTAGGAATCTGGTTCTTTTTCGTGATTCTATAACTTGAATGAACTTTTCAACCCGACGATTTGGTTGAAGACCAAGTGATCGGCCGCAGTGAGTTTTGAATCAACATTATAATAGCCATGCCTGAAGAATTGGAATTTATCCTGAGGCTTAACATCTTTCATGTTAGGCTCGACAAATCCTTGTAAAATTTCTATAGAATCAGGGTTTACCCGGTCCAGGAATGATTTTTCTTCCTCTTCATCATTTTCCTTATCCAAGATTAAAGGCTGATAGTTGCGGAATTCCGCTGAAACGGCTTGTGAAGCTTCTACCCAGTGCAATGTACCTTTTACTTTACGGCCAGTGAAACCCGATCCGCTTTTCGTTTCAATATCGTATGTGCAGCGAAGTTCAATGACGTTACCGGCATCGTCTTTTATCACTTCTTCACATTTAATGAAATAAGCATGTTTCAAACGAACTTCATTGCCCGGGAAAAGTCGGAAATACTTTTTCGGCGGGTTTTCCATGAAATCGTCCTGTTCGATATATATTTCACGTGAAAACGGGATTTGGCGTGTGCCCATTTCCGGAACTTCCGGATTGACCTCAGCATCCAGCCATTCTATCTCGCCTTCCGGATAGTTGGTGATGACCACTTTAAGCGGGTTCAGGATGGCCATAGTCCGTGGAGCCTTCAGCTTCAAGTCTTCCCGCACGAAATGATCAAGCATTTGAGAGTCCACGACACCGCTTGTTTTGGCGACGCCTATCTCTTGGCAGAATGCACGAATCGCTTCTGGTGTATACCCGCGTCTCCGCAAGCCTGAAACAGTAGGCATCCTCGGGTCGTCCCAGCCGTCCACGAAGCCCTCATCGACAAGCTGCTTCAGTTTTCGCTTGCTCATTACTGTATTGGTCAGGTTAAGACGGCCAAATTCATATTGTTTTGGCTTGCTTTCCATTTCACAATTCTCAACGATCCAGTCATAAAGAGGGCGTTGATCTTCGAACTCAAGGGTACAAATGGAGTGTGTGACTCCCTCGATGGCATCTTCAATTGGGTGGGCAAAGGCATACATTGGGTAGATGCACCATTTGTTGCCGGTATTATGGTGTTCAGTATGGGAGATACGGTATATGACGGGATCACGCAAATTAATGTTAGGTGAGCTCATATCGATTTTTGCACGCAATACTTTTTTGCCGTTTTCGAATTCGCCGCTGCGCATCTTTTCAAATAGTTCAAGATTTTCCTCGACGGTTCTATTTCGGTAGGGGCTGTCTTTCCCCGGCTCTGTCAGCGTTCCGCGATATTCACGGATTTGGTCGGCATTAAGGTCGTCCACATATGCCAGTCCTTTATTGATGAGCAGCACAGCTCTTTTATACATTTCATCAAAATAGTCGGAAGCGAAGAAAAGGTTATCCCAGTCGTAACCGAGCCATTTTACATCTTCCTTTATGGAGTTAACAAACTCAATATCCTCTTTCAACGGATTCGTATCATCGAAACGAAGGTTAGTTTTCCCATTGAAATCATCAGCCACCCCAAAATTCAAAATGATTGATTTGGCATGTCCGATATGTAAATATCCGTTCGGCTCGGGAGGGAAGCGGGTGATGACATGATCATGTTTTCCGGACTCTAGGTCATCTTTTATAATATTTTTAATAAAATTCGAAGAGTTATTTTCCAACTGAATTCGACCTCTTTCATTTATATACTTCTTTTAATTTTACCTGTATATATACCATAAATACAGATATTTTTCCATGTTCAAGCCGGAATCAGGGTTTATCTGAAACAATTCATCAAGTATTTAGTTTGTACAATCGGAGCCGAAATATCCCTGAAACTTTAATCAGGTAATTTAGGGAACTACTTAACTGGATATTAAGGAAACCAATAAATCCTTTTTCATTCAAAAAAAGCAATACAGGAATTCACGCCTGTATTGCTTATAATCTCGCTAACAGACAGATTTTAGAATTGAAATCAAAAGACTGTCGTTTGCAAAAATTCTTTTGTACGCTCTTCCTTTGGATTGGTGAAGAATTCTTTTGGCGGTCCGCTTTCGACAACCCTACCATTATGCATGAAGACAATCCAATCCCCGACTTCACGTGCAAAGCTCATTTCATGTGTAACGACTACCATTGTCATCCCTTCCAAGGCAAGTTCCTTCATCGTGGCAAGAACTTCACCGACAAGTTCGGGATCCAGAGCCGAGGTGGGCTCATCAAAGAGCAGGATATCAGGTTTCATGGCAAGGGCGCGGGCTATGGCAACACGCTGTTTCTGGCCACCTGAGAGCTTGCTTGGATAGACATCCGCTTTATCTGATAAACCGACTTTTGCAAGCAATGCCTTTGCTTCTTCAATCGCTTGGGCCTTAGGGACCTTTTTGACGTGTGTCGGTGCTTCGATGACATTTTCCAGTACGGTCATATGAGGAAAGAGGTAGAAATGCTGAAATACCATTCCGACTTTTTCGCGGATTTTATTAATATCATGGGTACCCGGATTGATTTCCGTTCCTTCAATGAGGATTTGGCCGCTGTCTTTCTTCTCTAAATAATTCAAACAGCGGAGCAGGGTGCTTTTTCCGGAACCGCTTGGTCCGATCAGACAGACAACATCGCTATCGAGTACCTTCATATCAATATCTTTAAGTACATGCAGATTTCCATACGATTTATTTAAATTCCTTATCCGAATCATTTCTTTTTGTTCCATTTCAATTCCCCCTATCGATCACTAATGGACAGTTTCTTTTCGAATAAATTGACGATAATGGTCAGGAATGCCACTAGAATCAAGTAGTAGACCGCTACAATCAATAAATAAGTCATTTCATCGAAATTATTCGAGCCTAACGTAGTCGCCACATTAAACAGCTCATTCATGGATATGAAGGCTGCAAGTGATGAATCCTTCAGTCCGATGATGAATTGGTTGCCAAGCGGCGGCAATGCGCGGCGGAAGGCTTGAGGCAAGATGATTCTCCTTAAGGTGAGCGAATTGCTCATGCCAAGGGAGCGTCCGGCCTCCATTTGGCCTTTGTCGATGGATTGAATCGTCCCACGTAAAATCTCTGAGATATACGCTCCATTATGGAAGGCCAGGGCAAGTGACGCCGCCCAGAAGTCCGGCAGTAAGAAGAGATTGCTGATACCGAAATAGAGTATGAATATCTGAACGATTAAAGGTGTTCCACGTACCAGGAATACATATGTATCTGAAATCCATGCAAGAATTTTTATATTGGATATTTTTAAAAGTGCAAATAGCAAACCGATGACGATACCTACCAATATGGAGACTACCGTCAGTTCCAATGTGAGGAGCATGGCTCGGATGAATACGTCCGAGGAGCTAAATAATGTATCAAAAAAATGTGAAAAACTTGGCAATGTAATGACTCCCTTTCTATCAATCTTTATTCAGGCTTAGTTGTGATGTCCTCACCAAAGTATTTTTTGCTGATTTTCGCAAGAGTTCCATCTTCCCGAAGGTTTTCAAGTGCTTCGTTGATGCGTGCAAGCAGCTGAGGGTTGTCGTTAGGCAGTACGATGGCCTGCTCGCTTCGTTCGATCAATTGCCTTCCTTCGATGTCGAAACCTTCCTTGGTCGCTTCCTTGCCGGTTACGAAGTCGGTGATGACGGCATCATGACGCCCTCCGCTCAATGCTTTCAGGGCGGTGATATCACTGTCATAGGTTTTTACATTGGTTGTATATTTTTCTGCAGTGGTTGCGTACGTAGAGCCTTTAGAAGCCGCAACTTCCTTACCCTTTAAATCTTCAACCGTTTTAATATCACTATCCGAACGGACAAAAATTTGAGGACCTGAATAGTAATAAGGGGTAGAGAAGGCAACATGTTTACTTCGTTGTTCATTGATTGTATGACTGGCAACCGCGGCATCTGCCCGACCGGTTTTAACACCTTCCACGATACCTTTGAACTTTATCCGTTTAGGCACTGGCTCTAGGTCGAGTTCCTTTGCAATTGCATCGCCAACTTCAATATCGAACCCGGTTACGGTCATGTCATCATTGACATAACTGAATGGCTTGAATTCACCTGAAGCAGCGAAAACAAACTGGTCCTCATTGATCAGCTTACTCCCGTCCTCCAGCTGGTCCTTTTCAGCACAGCCGGACAGAAGACCAAGAACAGCCAGAATGGATACAATGAATGTAACTGATGATTTCATGATAATTTCATTTCCCCCTTTGAAAAAAACTAATAGAATGGTCTATACCCTTATAAGGCAGTGAATAACCTTATTAACTAGGGAAAATAAAAACTGAAATAAAAATGGTTGTCCAGATCATGCCGACATTTCATTCAAGAATCCCCCTTAACTATGCATTTCATAAAGGTTCTCGGCCTTTGCCTTCATTTCCTTTAAATTCACCAGTTATTTATTGGAAGAATGATAGCGCCTATTAATAGAGGGTGGGAACTAATGGTATCTTTTCAATTCCATATAGGTAATTTCTATTTCAATATAAAAAAGCCGACCGTGATCAGGCCGACTTTTCCGCGATTAAAACCTATGAAATATGACTAGAGGATAGCTTTATCAATGATTTTGTAAGTGTTACTAAAGTAGAACTAGTGACTCTTGGAATAAAAGACCTTCATTTCATATCATCACTTTCTCTTTATTTACTCAAAAATGAAACCCATTGTTCCAAAGTAGGAATGTATAACAAGTTCCTTTTATATACGATTAAATTATTACAATTCAATTTTCATTAATAAAAGATATGTGGGCTGAATTAAAAGCTGATGCTTCATTTAATTCCCATGTATCAAGTTCAAAAAAGAAGGAAGAATAAAAGATTTGAAGTAAGAGGTGATTTCATATGTTTAGCAGTTCGAATCAAGCGATATTTGATCCAGGTTATATTTTTTTACTGTTAATTATTTTAGGGATTGTCTATTTAGTTTACTTTGCGTTAATTGTAGTTACTATAAAATTAAACGCTCTAACTATAAGTAATTTAACTATATCTTTCATTACTTATTTGATTGTTGGATCATATATGGCGGGAGCCGGTTATTATATGGATGAACATCCAGATTATAACTTAGTGTTTATTGGCTATGGGTTTCCGGATTTAATTTTATTGGCGTTCCCTTATATCTTTTTATCTCTAGCGGCAAGTCTAGGTGAAAAAAAACGAAATAAATAATAAAATAAAAAAGCATCTCTAAACTGAGACAGCGCGTTTCAATATGATACTGCCCCCCTGTTAAAGTAGGGGGGTCTTTGCATTCAATCCCGAATTGATTGACTGACTTTAATTTTTGCCATGAATTGAAGTATAATATAGCAAAATAGAAGAAGGGCAGTTGGGAAAATGGTGAGCAACTTTGTGCAAGAGCAGTTACAGGAATTTCGCGAAAGAAATCAAGATAGAGGCCGTTTGATTATAAAATGTCCGGACCAGCCGGGAATTGTTTCGACAGTTACGGCTTTTCTTAAAGAATATGATGCAAATATTGTTGAATTGAGTCAGTATTCGATGAATCCTGAGGGCGGTACCTTTTTCACCAGGATCGAGTTCGATTGTCCAGGATTGAAGGATAAGGCAGCGGGTATGCAACTGGCATTCCAGGAAGTTTCGACAGCATTCTCGATGCAATGGACATTTAACCATGTCAGTGATTTGAAGAGAACGGCCATCTTCGTTTCCAAGGAGCCCCATTGCCTTTTGGAATTGCTATGGGAGTGGCAAAGCGGGGATTTATTGGCTGATATTGCGCTAGTCATCAGCAACCATGAAGATACGAGGGAAATTGTCGAATCGATGGGCATCCCGTTTTATTACATTCCTGCCAATAAGGATATACGCAAGGAAGTGGAGACTAAACAGCTTGGACTTCTGGAAGAATTCAAAGTGGACCTTATTGTATTGGCCAGGTATATGCAGATATTGACGCCGGACTTCGTAGCGGCCCATCCGAACAGAATCATCAATATCCATCATTCATTTTTACCTGCCTTCATTGGAGCCCGGCCTTATGAACGAGCTTATGACAGAGGTGTTAAGCTGATTGGAGCGACATCCCATTATGTGACGAATGATTTGGATGAAGGTCCAATCATCGAACAGGATATTGAACGTGTGGACCATCGTGATTCTGCCGCGGATATGAAGAAAATCGGTCGTTCAGCTGAACGCAGGGTGCTGGCACGTGCCGTTAAATGGCATTTGGAGGACCGCGTGATTGTTCATGAAAATAAAACGGTAGTCTTTTAAAATGAAAAACCCCCCATTGGGTTGCCAAGGGGGGTTTTTAGGATGGAATTTAGTGAGTGCTAGTACGTGTATTCCACCCTTACTGAGGCAGTGATGTTCAGTTCACCAGGCTGAATCGGGGTAGTCGCCATTTTTGAAAAGGTACTTGTTTGATAAAGCATTGGGGTTGCCGTTTCGGATAGCTCTTCAACCTTATTAGGGACTGGGTTCAATGAGATTCCCAGTGTTCGAGCCATGGAGAGTGCTTTTTCATATGCATTTTTTAAGGCGAGAGAAAGTGCCTGGTTATAGTATGCATCTGGATTTGATAAAGAGAAGCGGATGCTGGTGATTGAATTGGCGCCGCTTCTGACGGCCGTGTCGATTATGCTGCCTATTTTCTCGATGTCGGACGTTTGGGCTTGTATGATGTGCTGGACTTTATAGTTCTTGAACAATTCCTTTCCGTCAATATAATCATATTGTGGATCGATTCTGTAATCACTCGTTTTCAATTGCTCTTCGGGAATGCCTGCGGATTTAAGTGATGCGATGACATTTGCGATAGCTTGGGAATTGGTTTGCTGGGCCTTTTGCGGGTCCTTATCCTCTGTTATGACTCCAAGGGTGATCGTGGCTTGATCCGGAGCAGCAGATAGCGTCTCTGAGCCGGAAACTTTCAATGTATGATCATCATTGCGGTAATAATCCCTTTCGGGGGCATTGTATTCTTGATTCATTTTGACACCAGCCTTTATAAGAGATAATCTCACCCCTATTGTACGAATTATGAACGGGAAACATGATTGAAATATCCCCATCGTCATTAATTCGTTCGAATGATCATAAAAAAACACTCGGCCAAGACCGAGTGCTCATTACTTATGAATGACTTGAACCCTGCCAACCTGCCCATCAGTCAACCTTACTTTAATTCCATGAGGGTGAGTGCTGGAGTTGGTTAAAATATCCTTTACAGTGCCGCTTGTCAGTTTTCCGGTGCGTTGATCTGCTTTAAGTACAATGTCCACAGAGGCACCTGGGGTAATATCTTTCCGGTTTTTACCGTTCATGTTCAATTCAATCCTTTTCAGAGTTATTTGCAACCATTCAATCATGCAGTAACTTCAGTATAAGGAAAACGGCGGGCCCAGTCGACTTTTAGATAAAATCACAATTGGCACTTAGCGAATTTTTTTCAATGGTTCGACAGCAGGGCCATTCAACACTTCACCAGCGATGGAGTAGCGGGAGCCATGACATGGGCAATCCCAAGTACGGTCGCCGCTATTCCAGGCAACTTCACACCCCATGTGTGTACATGTGGAATCAACGATATGAAGCTGGCCATCATGATCACGGTAACACCCAGCTTTGTCTCCATTCACCTTAACGATTGCTCCTTCATCAATTCCTAAGTCTTCCGGCGTTTTTTGAATGACGGCCAATTTGCCTTTAATCAGATGCTTCGCCACATCAGCATTATCTTGGACTATATTCTTCACGCCTTTTAAACGGGCAGGATCATACAATTCCGCATACCTGTTATCTATTTGCAAAATCCGGTCAGTTAAGATCTTGGCGGCAATCGATCCATTCGTCATTCCCCATTTCGCATAGCCGGTAGCTATCAGGACGTTTTGTTGGTTGGCTGTCACTGGACCGACGAAGGGGATATTATCCGGTGTCACGATATCCTGTGCCGACCAGCGGTAGGGAATGTCCTTCACATCGAAATACTGGGAACTGAAGTCCTTCAGTGCTTCATAATGCTCGATCGTCGAGATTCCCTGGCCTGTTTTATGGCCATCTCCGCCAACAAGTATAAGTTTTTCCCCATTGTCCAATTCCGTATAGCGAAGGGAGCGGCTAGGGCTGTCTGCACTGTAATACATCCCGCCTGGATACTCCTGTTCAGTTCTGATGCCAAGCACATAGGACCTACTTACATGAACACGGGCAAAGTATAAGCCCTTTTCATCATTAAAGGGGAAGTGGGAAGCAACGATTACCTGATTGCTTTTGATTGTATGTCCAGTATCGGTCATAACGGTCGGTGGATCGCCGTCTTCAATCTTCATTGCCGTTGTCCGTTCATAAATGGTGCCTCCGCTTTCGAGAATTGTCGAAATGAGGGCCGTTAAATATTTTAATGGGTGAAACTGTGCTTGATCTTTCATTATCACAGCAGCTTTACATGGAATGGAGAAAGGGATATTCTCCGCATAATCCCCCCGAATGCCAAGTTTTTGATAGGCTCTCAGTTCTTTTTGGATTTTGCTTATATATTCGTCCGTATTTGCGTACACATAGGCATCCTGTGCAGTCAAATTACATTCAATGGATTGTTCTTCTACCAAGTCTTTAATCAGCTTCATTCCATCTATATTGGCTTCATAATAAAGCTTGGCATTCTCTTCACCATGGTCAGTGATCAGCTGGTCGTAAATCAGGCCATGCTGGGCCGTGATTTTTGCTGTAGTGTGTCCTGTCGTTCCAGTAAGGATTTCGCCTGCTTCAATCAGTGTGACTTTAACACCTTGTTTAGCTAGTAGGTAAGCAGATGTGATTCCGGTAATTCCGCCGCCTACTATTAAGACATCAGTGGTTAAATCTGTATCTAATTTAGAAAAAGTAGGGAATGTCAACGCACTGCGCCAATAAGGTTCCGGAAATCGGGGAAGGTCTGTATTTTTTTCAGTCATTTGAATACCTCCATACAGTTCATTAGTGAATCGTCCATTTATTACCATACCCAAATCCGCTATTTATACGCTTATTTTTGTAAGAAGAAAGACTAAAAAAATACATTATTTGGTTTGTTTACAATTATGTATACATGTAAACACAAATAGATGATTTGTACACAAATATGTATATATGTTTACAAATACGTACACATGGCTATATATAAGGTGTATACATGTTTGTTCCTAATGTATACAAAAATGAATACAATTCGACAAATGAAAATAAAGCTACAGCTTATGAAGCATCGACTAATATAGAAATCTCTTCTATGGAGAGTGCTCCACCTAATTTTTTCTATGAAAAAGGGGGTGTTTTTAGATGAGTTCCAGAATCGCAGCAGTAGACGTAGGAAATGATGCAATTAAAACTATTTTTGGAAAGCTAGAGCCTAAAACTATATATACCAAATGTCATTACCAAAAGACATGAAGATCGGCCAGTCATAGGAATCGAAGAACTCGATGTAAAAAAACCTTGGAAGGGTTACATATTAGAGTCCATTCACCAGCCTTGCAAGACAATAATGCCATTTATCGTGTCGGAAATTTAGCGACAAAAAGTGATAACCCAACAGAACTAGATTTGGGGAGCAGTAAATCAGAGGAGGACCAAACATTAGTATTTGCGTATACATAAGCATCTTGTACATTCAATAGAATGGTTCTTCTATCAATCCTTTGATTGCTCCGTTCCTTCAGTGTTGGCCTCATATAGTATAGTCTGGCCTATTCCTCACTGTGATCAGTAATAAATTGGTCGTAAATCAAGCCGTGCCTGGACCGTGATTTTTGCGGTTGTGTGGCCTGTTGTTCCATTAAGGGTCTCATCTGCCTCAATGAATGTGGCTTTCACACCTTGCTTGGCTAATAGATAAGCTGAAGTGATACCCGTAATTCCGCCACCAACAATTAAGACATCAGTTGTTATATCAAAACGAAGGAAGGATAAAGTGCTGCGCCAATATGGCTACGGATATTGAGGAAGTTCTGTATTTTTTCGGTGATTTTAATATCTTCCTACGTTTCATTAGTGGTTTGTCCAATTTATTACCATGACCAAATTCTTCTTTTTACGCTTTCTTTTATATGAAGAAGATTATTAAAAGTTAGTTTTTTTGTTTGTTTGCAATATCGTATACATGTAAACAAAAATAGTTGGTTTGTACACAAAAAAGTAAACACGTTTACAAATGAGTACACATGGCTATATATAACGTGTGTACATATTTGTTCCTAATGTGTACACAAATGAATACAATTCGACAAATAAAGCTACAACTTATGAAGCATTGACTAATATAGAAACCTTTTCTATGCTTAATAGAGTGCTCCACCTAAATTTTTTTATGAAAAAGGGGATGTTTTTAGATGAGTTCTAGAATCGCAGCAATAGACGTAGGAAATGATGCAATTAAAGCTATTTTTGGAAAGCTAGAGTCTGAACTATATATACCAAATGTCATTGCAAAAGACATTGAAGATCGTCCGGTCATAGGAATCGAAGAGCTCGATGAAAAAAACCCATTGGAAGGGTTACATATTAGAGTCCATTCACCAGCATTGCAAGACAATAATGCCATTTATCGTGTCGGAAATTTAGCGACAAAAAGTGATAACCCAACAGAACTAGATTTGGGGAGCAGTAAATCAGAGGAAGACCAAACATTAGTCATGCTTTTTGCGGCTATTGCATTGGATGCTGCCAAGCAAGGGAATAATGATAAGTTCAAAAAAGTAAATAACGTTGTCGAAGCGAATTATACGCTTGGAACAGGTCTACCTCTTCGGGAAGTTAAGGAAGGGAAAGATGTTGGGTACCGTTCGAAGCTACTGGGATCCGTTCACCAAGTAGAATTTTTAATTACACCTAAATACCAAGGTATTAAGGTTAATATCAAATTTGATGAAGTGAAAGTCTATCCAGAGGGCTTCGCCGCATACATTAATTTAGTCATGGACAATGATTTGAATATCATTAACCGTGAATTAATAGATAGAAGAATTCTCATTCAAGATATTGGCGGACTATCGACAGATATCGCGGTCATTAAAAACCGTAAAGTTGACGATGATAAGGCGCAAGGGTTCAATCTAGGAGTAGCTGAGGCTCTTGAATCTATTCGTGAAGAAATCAGAAAAAAACACGGTGTCGAGCTGGATAGCAGGCGAGATGTCGTTGAAATCATCACGAAGAAAAACGATCGTAACCATATTATGGTTCGCGGAAGCCGGACAAGCGTCCATGATATCGTTGACCGGATTTTAGGAGAACTTGCGAAAAAGCAATATCGCCATCTGCGCAACGTATGGCAGAAAAACTCGCAAACGGAAATCTGCTATTTTGTTGGCGGAGGTTCGATTGTCTTGAAAGATTACCTGAAAACGCTCAATCAGAATTTTGATGGCTACAATATCGACTTTTTTGAAGATGAACGGGAAAGCGTTTGGATGATGGCCAACGCCTATTATAAATTGATTTCGGATTTTAATCGCCGGAATTCAAAGGAACAGCAGCAATCCCACCAAAAGAAGAAAGAACAAAGATCAGGTGCTGTTAAATAGGTGAGAGAATGAAAAAAACAGCTTCTTCTGAAATCAAAAGAGGACAAGCCATCACTTTTCGTATCCCTTCAGATGTATCAGATTATACGTTAAGGCAGCTGCAGAAATTGAAGGAAACGGAAAGAAGGAATTTTTCCAGTAAAATTGCCGAGTATGTTCTCGATGGAATCGGACAATCGACCCATCAGGAACGGGAAATGATTGCCCTGCCCATGCCGAACAAGCTTAGCAAATCTCAGCGTGACTGGCTCAAGCATTCCCACTCAGAAGCTATGCTTGGAACGATTATGTACCATCTTTTATCCGATCCTTTACGCGCAACAGCCTTGCTAGCCTCATTAGACAGCAATGTAATTAATGAGGAGATTTATTTGCAGGATGAGCCCGAAGAACAGGATAATGAAGTGGTGCAGGCAGAAATATCCAAGAAAGATTTGGATGACTTTGATTGGAGTTTGGAAAAAACCACACAACAAGTGGAGGAACCAGAACCTGAAGAGGAAAATCTTGATGATCTTCTTGGTGATTTTCTCGATCAAATGAACCAGTGAGTGAACATATAGGAGGATATCTGACTACAAGTTGGATATCCTCCTTTTTCTTTGCGGGGGTTATGAGGAATGACACATAAAAAAGAATATATCAAGCTGCAGCCTTTTCCCGGCAAACATCGGGGAAAGGCTTTTTCTGTCGAATGACGAGTCCCCCAAGTAACACCGGACACATTCCTCCTCTTTTCAATAGTGGCGCAAGGAGGTTTGTTTTCCCATCACAATCCGGTTTACCCCTGAGCTATTGAAGGTTTTTTGTATGGGGAAATTGTCGAATGAACTATACGTTTAAGCGACTGTTCCAAGATTAAAACATCTTATGTTGATTTTGAGAAACTCACATTTCAAATCCCTTGTAACATTAGATAGGCACCACTCTTTTCTAGGTCGACTAGGGTGTCGTGTCTGGTTTCTGCCCTGGAAAATGCAAAACAACTGTAGAAAAAATGAATAAAAGACATGGGAGTATTCAGATGAAACGATTATATGAAATAACAGGAATATTTACTGTGTTTATCGTGGCGCTCTTCTCCCTTCAATCAACTGCAGTCGGGGCAAACGAGATCTGCAGTCCCACAACGGGCACCGCGATTCAGTTATTGGACAATAAAGGGGAGTTAAAACAAACGCTGTCACTAGACGCAAACCATTCCGGCACATCGATCCGGACGATCCTTAATAATGCCATTACAAAGGTTTCCGCCTATCCGCAAGATGTATCGAATGGGAAAAGGGGAACGGTCCGTTTGTCAAAAGGCCAGTTTACGGCGAGTGCCTTTATTGCAATGAAAGAAGGGGTCATTTTAGAAGGGACGGTTGAGAACGATCGCCCCGTCACGACAATGTGTACCCAGCCCTCAAGCAATTCTGTCACGATTAAAATCATGGTGAGCCATACTGGTGTCAAAAACCTGATACTAGAAGGAAAACGAAGGACGGAAGACCCCAAAACTGGGAAACCGAGAAATTATTTTGAAGCAAGGAACAGGGGCATTGAGGTCACTGCAATCGATCAATCCAAATCCACGGCGGATTTGGTGTCTGTCTATTCGGCTGTGAATGATTTGCACAGGCTTCAAAATATCCTGATCGAGGATGTTCAAATTTCCGGGTATGAGGGATATGGCATTTACTTAGAACATGTGAATGGAGTCATGATTAAAGGGTCTGATTCAAGAAAAAGAAACAAAATGGCCATAAAGGATATTGGATATGCAGGCATCGGCGGTTATTCCGCGAGTAACGTGACTGTAAGGCATGCGACGGTGAGAAACCTTGGGCCCGGGGAGACGGTGGGCAATACCAAACAAAGCTATGGCATCGCCTTTAGTCACCGGAAAGACAGTGCCGGAGATGCAATGACTCAATCAAAGTTCCAGCGAAGTGACACAATCGCAGTCGAGGGGAATGTGGTGGCGAATAACCCTCGATGGGAAGGGATTGACACCCATTCAGGCCAAAATGTTTCCTTCACGAATAATGTCATCTTAAACACGCGTTTTCCAATCATTGTCGGAGGAATGGATTACAAGGGAGGAGCTATCTCAGCTTACCCACCCGGCAATATTACGATTGAGGGGAATAGAATCAATTCTTTTAATGATTATGCGTATTACGATATAGGTAAAAATGCAACAGTCAGCGAACGGGGCATTACAGTCAACGGAACGCAATACCATGATCTTACTGAAACAAAGATGGGCTTCCTGCAAAAGGTCATGATTAAAGGCAATTATGTGAATGATGTCCGGGCTAATGTCGAGGAATGGGGAGGCATCAGTATTCATGTGACCAAAAATGCCCTTATTGAAAGCAATATCATTGAAAATAGCCTCAACAATGGGATCGCGATGCTTAGCTCCAACAAGTTCACCAAAATCAAAGGAAACATCATAAACCAAATTCATAAATCCGATGAAAAGTTCATTTCAGCGGGCATTGGCATCAGAGGGTCGCATAATAACGGCAGCCCTACAAATGACTATGCCATCACCTCTTTGAACATGAAAAGCAACGTCATTGAAGGGGATAACAGATTTACCGAAGTTGGGCATGAAATCCATGTACAAGATAAAACGGTTTATAACCGCCTGGATGACTGGATTGCCATCTCGGCATTCCTTGATTGGAACAAACCTAATGTGAAAAACATCATGGAAGATGGTGAAGCACATCCGAATTATCTAGAGTAAGGGAGGGCTGTACAAGATGCTAGTGGGTTTCAAAGTTAAAACGCCCCATTCTAAAAAAGGGACATGCGCCACCTATATTAAGTGTTACATTTGTTTTCTGGGGTGAAGCAATAGGCAAAGCATTACTCTGTAAGTCAAATTTGAATCACAGTGGTAAAAGAGGAAGTGAAAAAGTGAAGATTCTTTATTTGCATCAATATTTCAATACCGATAAAGGCAGTACCCGATCTTATGAAATAGCTAAATTTTTAGTTTCTAAAAATAATAAAGTCACCATCATCACCGGGTTTCCATAGATTCGCGAGAGGGAATAAAGATAATCTCAACCAAAACTAAATATAAACAAGAATATAGTTACCTGAAAAGATTATTATCGTTTATTCATTATATGTATAAAAGTTTTTTCATTGGGGTGAGGGAGAAGGAGGTAGACGTTGTTTATGCTTCCTCGACCCCTTTGACAATTGGATTGATAGGTATGCTTCTTGCTAAGGTGAAGCGCAGCGAATTTGTTTTTGAAGTAAGGGATTTATGGCCAGATATACCTATTGAGCTGGGAATCATCAGACATGAATGGTTAAAGGGAATTTTATTGAAGCTAGAAAGCATGATTTATTCTTCAGCTGATAAAATCATCGTGCTTTCGCCTGGAATGAAAGAAGATTTATTGAGAAAAGGAGTCAAACGGGAAAAAATTGCTACGGTTACTAACTTTGCGGATATAAACTATTTTTCTCGAATTCGTTCCGAAGATAAAGAAGAAGCATTGGATAAATTAGGTTTAAAAGCGAAGTTTATCTGTTTATATGCAGGCACATTAGGATTTATCAATAATATCGATTATATTTTACAGCTTGCCGAAAAGACGGATGACCCCGATATTGTCTATCTAATTGTAGGTGATGGAAAGGAAAAAGAACGCTTAATTCAAGTGAAAGAGAGCAAAAGATTAAACAACGTCATTTTCTTGGATCAGGTATCTAAAAAAGAAGCGTACTTATTAATGGCCGTATCTCATATAGGTCTGTGTTTTGTACGTGATAATGAAATATTGGATAGGAATAGTCAAAATAAACTTTTTGATTTTTGGGCAGCCGGAAAACCAACATTAATAAACTATAAAGGCTGGCAGCATGAGGTCATGACAAAATACGATGCAGGTCACGGTTTTGAATATAGTGAAGAATCACAGATGGTAGAGTATGTAAAAGCAATGAAAAATGACAAACGAATGTATCTGAAAATACAAGAAAATATAAAGCGTTTAACCCTGAATTATGAGAAAACCAAATTGATTTCAAAACTGGAGCGAACACTGTCGGAATTGGTTGTTAATGATCATTGAATATTCATGAACAATGGGTCATACAGAATTTGATATATTTGTCTGCATCTCACTTAAGGTCTATTGAAAGATCTAATTTTGGAAAAAGGATGGAGTTCCATGGAGACTATCGTAAATACAAAGCCAGTGATAACAGGTTGGGTAAAACGGGAATACCTTAAGAACATCGAGCGGATTTTGGATTCTGGCAGGTTAATTTTAGGTGAGTATACTCGGAAATTTGAAGAAAGCGTCAGACAATACAGTGATTCTAAGTATGCTGTCGCACTTTCCAGTGCCACGGCCGCCATTGAAATTATTTTAAAATATCTAGATGTTGAAGGCAAAGAAGTGATCATGCCAAGCAATACGTTCATTTCTCCAGTATATGCGGTGAAAAATGCGAAAGGAAGGGTCGTTCTTTGTGACATTAATTTAGAGGATTTCAATTTGGATTTAAATAGCCTGAAGAACGCCGTGACTCCTAAAACGAAAGTTGTCCTAATTACGTATATTGCCGGAAGGATCCCTGATAACATCTTTGAGATTAAAGAGTTTTGTGATGAGAATGATCTTTATCTAATCGAAGATGCTTCACATGCTTTTGGTGCAACTATAAATGGATATAAAGCAGGCACAATCGGATTTGCTGGGGTTTTTTCAATGTACCCCACTAAAATTGTTACAAGTGCAACAGGCGGTGTCATTACATCGGATGATATAGATTTAATCAAATACTGTGAGTTGTTAAGGCACCATGGGAATGAAAATGGTGCAGTCAATCAAGTATTATCCGGTGACATGCTTCTCAGTGAATTTAATGCATTGCTTGGTTATCTGCAAGTTCAGGAAGCTTATGGGATGATCCAGGTCAGGCAGGAAATCTTCAGTTTCTATCAAGAAAATTTGAACGAGATTTTTCATGAACACGGTCTTTACTTCCAAGCTTCATCTGACCACAATATATCTTCATTTTATAAAATAATCGTCATGTCTAAAAGCAAAGAGCAATGCGAAACATTTAAAAAGCATTTAAACGAGTGTCATATAAGCACCGGGCATTGTTATGGGGTCCCATTACATTTACAGCCCACATTGCTAGAGGAATATCCCCTTGCGTCTCTCCCGAATGCCGATAGATTTCGTGAATCTCATTTCACGTTGCCATGTCACTTGGATTTGTCAGATGAGGATCTGAAATACATTGTAGCGAAATGTAAACAGGCAGTGGAACATGGCGATTAAAAATAGGATTGGAGTGGTGGGGTCAGGTCCAATAAGCTGTGCCATGATTGATGCCATTAATAAAAGTTCAAATGGAGAGGTGATGGGAATTTGGGGGAGAAGATTTCATTATGCCAAGGAGCTTGCAAAAGAAAAAGGAGTTTCTAAAGTTTATGGATCCCTGAATGAAGTGTTTGAAGATGATGAGCTGGATACTGTTTATATAGCCACTCCAAATGCTTCCCATTATGATCAAGCGATGGCAGCCATTGAGCATGGAAAGAACGTTATTGTGGAGAAAACGGCATTCATGACAGCCGATCAGGCCAACCGAGTTTTCGATGCTGCAGAAAAACAAAATGTTTTTGTGTTTGAGGCAGTTAGATCCATTTATGAACCCAACTTTCAAATTTTAAAGAAAGCTATTAAAAAGTTAGGGAAGATCCATGGGGCAACCCTAAAGTACCAAAACTATTCCAAGCAGTATTCGGCCTTATTAAAAGGGGAGAAAGCTCCACTTTTCGATGATAATCATGGTGGCGGGACATTAAGAACGATTGGAATTTATCCTATTTATGCGGCCATCCAATTATTTGGTGTTCCCGTTAAAAGTTATTATTTTAAACAATTGATCGTAAAAAACATTGATTTAGGCGGTACGTGCATCTTTGAATATGAAGATTTTAAAATAACGATGTTGATTTCAAAAATTAACTTAACGAATGATTCAATATCGGAAATTTACGGAGAGAACGGAACCTTGCGTTTTCACTCGTTATACGATATCCGCACAATAAGTTACCGCAGTATCATTAATGACATTGAAGAAACGATAAGTGAACCTATCAGTGATAACAGTTTGCTTTATGAAATCACTGAATTTTCAGAATGTATTTTAAAGAAAAATGTAACGGCCTATATGGAACAAAAGAATATTACGCTTAAAGCGATATCTATCATTGAACAAGCTTTAAATGGAGGAACATGATGAAAAAAATATTGCTAGTAACAGCACACCCGGATGATGCGGAAATTAGTATGGGCGGTACCGTTCGTAAGCTGTTGAACCAAGGACATTACATTATCAACATCATATTTTCCATCCCTTCGAATATCGAGGTCAGGAAACAAGAGGCAATGGAGTCATCAAAGAATTTCGGATATGAGGTACAGTTTTCTAAGTACTGTGAGGGTAATAACGTTGAGGATATCCCTCTCCATAAATTAATAAAAGAGCTCGACGATATCATCGAAAAGATGGAACCAGACGAAATCTACACACATTGGATGAATGATAGTCATCAAGATCACCAAAAGTTATCAAAGGTGGTAAGAAGCTGTTTCAGGAAAAAACAATTTACACTATATGAATTCGAACAAATCAACCAAAATAATAACATCGCTGCCAATCAATTTCACCCGAATATTTATAGTGATATTACAGAGTTCATGGAAGATAAAAAACGTATGATTACCGTGTTCCAATCACAGCTAACCGGGTATATGGGGCATTATTTAGTGAATGCGGAGCATATCGGCAGTTGGAGGGGTTCCCAAGTGAATTGTAAATACGCGGAGACATTCCTATTAATTTTTTCAAAAGAGGTTTTGTAGGTGGAAAAAAAGAAGATAGTCACAATTCACCAGCCGAATTTCCTGCCCTGGATTGGTTTGATTCATAAGGTTTTCCAATCGGACGTTTTTATATATTTGGCCGATGTGAAATACTCTTCAAGTAATTTTCAAAATAAAACATATATTCTAGGTGCTGATGGAAAAGAGTCAAGGCTAACTGTACCGCTTCAAAAAAAGCCTGAAATGTTACATGAAAAATTAATCAGTTATCATTCCCCGAATCAAAAATGGAAAAGGAATCATTTGAAGCAAATATCCGAAGTTTATAAAAAAACTCGGCACTTTCAAGATTTCTTCCCGTTGTTGGATGAAGCATATCAAAAAGAACACGCTTTGTTAGTCGATTTAAATATTCATTTATTTGAATTGATTTTAAAATATTTAAATTATGAAGGAGAAACACACCTTTCCAATGATTTTAACACTTCCTTTGGAAAAACAGAGAGATTAGTCAGCTTAGTTAAGCAAACCAGAGGTACATGCTATTTAAGCGGGAAAAGCGGAAAGGATTATTTGGAAGAAGAATTGTTTCATAATGAAGGTATTGAAGTCGTTTATCAAAAGTTCATACATCCCGTGTATTATGTGAAAAATGAAAAAGAATGTGTAAAAAATTTATCGATTTTAGATTGGATCATGCACTATCCGGCGGATCAAATAAAAGAAACGTTAACGGAAGATAATGTAGGCAAATCAGAACAATGTAAATGAGTATATAAAATAGAGATGTGGCGTGGTTGAAAATATGAAAATAAAAAATGAATTTATGAATAAAATCCTTTTATTATTAACAGGGAATTCACTTGCACAGCTTATTCTATTCGCAAGTTCCCCCATACTGACAAGAATATATACACCAGAAGATTTTGGTGTGTTTTCAACCTATACGTCACTTTTGGCCATTCTCATGTCATTTGCATCTCTTTGTTTAGAAAAGGCGATTCCTTTAGAAAAAAACCATAGTAATACGGTTCACTTGATGTACATTAGCATGTTTACGATTGCCGTCGTTTGTATCCTGAATATAGGTTTAGGCTTCCTTAATCTATCATTATTTCGATTATACGGTATAGAAACTTCGATAATGAATGACTTTTTGCTTTCAATTGGCCTGTTTTTTGCTGGAATCTATCAAGTGATGAGTTACTGGATGTTAAAAGAAGATAAGTTTAAAGGGTTAACTCACTCTAAACTGCTTCAATCGATTAGCAATGTAATAAGTCAGTTCTCACTTATTTCCATTAATCATCAAGGAATAGGTTTAATAGCGGGAGATATGATTGGACGGGGAATAACCCTTGTGTACATTTGGCGATATTTCTTAAAGCGAATGCATTGGCCAAAAGTGAACTATAGGAGAATCGGTTATTTGCTTAAAAAATATGAGAAATTCGCCAAATACTCCACATGGTCAACCCTCTTAAGTTCCTTATCTATGCAAATCATATTTTTGTTATTGATGCGTCTATACGGACCTGACGTGACAGGGCATTTTTCCATGGCTACAAAAACGATCGGTTTACCGATTAGTTTGTTGGGAGCGAGTATTTCGACAGTATTCTATGCCGAAGTGGCAAAAAGCATTTCAAATGAACCGGGAAGAGTTTTACATTTGTATAAGAGCATTATTACTAAAACGGCCATGTTAGGTGTGCCGATAATGGTAATTTTGGCATGGATGGCACCCGGTCTCTTCAGCTTTGTTTTTGGAGGAGAGTGGCGTGTTTCCGGTGAATATGTGACATTGATGTCTTTTATGTTTTTAAGTCAAGTGATTGTCATGCCAGTTTCCCAAATATTGTTTTTAATCAAAAAACAACGGACTCAGCTCTTATGGGATGTTTCAAGGCTGTTACTGTCTTCTATTGGAGTTTTGGTCATATTCATTTCAGGGGGTTCAGCTGAAACAGCCATTTTATACTTTAGCATTTGTATGGGGGCCAGCTACTACTTTTTTGCTCTCCTTGGCTATAGGGCGATACATTCCATAGATCGAGAGGATAATCTAAAAAAATGAAGCTGATTCAACTGGGTCTGGTAGGATTATACGTCTGGTTACTGGATATATCCTACGTTTACTTTATTTCCCCTGAATATGCTTATATGGGGTATATATATCGGCAACATCCAAGTGCAGTCATGATAGTAATTTCCATGTTTTTTATTATATTGCCAGCCATATTCATAAAAAAGGAACTGGATAAGCCGTCGGAACTCGTTTTCTGGATTTTGTATTTTATTGTCTATATACCGGTAGTATGGGTTCCGAACTATTTATTTACGCTGCAGCCTGATTTTATATATACGAATGTTCTTTTGTTTTTTTGTTTACTTATCATTGGATATGTAAATAGATTGCCAGCCATGAAGATTACACCTCCTAATGTTAATCTCGGTCTATTAAAAATCATTTTTGTTATAACATTATTGATTTTTTTTCTTTACATCTTCAAAGTTTCGGGCGGAATTAGTCTAAAACCTCCTATAAATTCCGAGGATATCTATGATAAGCGAATGGCCTTTCGAACGAAACTAACCCCTCTTGCAGGCTATATTATACAGTGGCTTGCAAAAGTATGTAATCCATTAATCGTGACCATTGGCTTATGCAAAAAAAAATATACCTATGTGGTTATCGGACTAGGGCTGCAATACCTTTTGTACACCGTCAATGGCTTGAAGTCCACTCTTTTATCGACTGGATTATTAATCATTGTATTCATTGCTTTTCGGAAGAAGGGAAGGGATTTTTCCATACTTTTTTGTATAAGTCTTTGTTCGCTGTTAGGCATCAGCGTTTTTCTTGATTTTATCCTTGATCAGGCATATTTTTCTAATTTATTTGCCAGAAGGATGATCATCACACCGGGCTTGCTGACAAGCTATTATGTAGACTTCTTTTCAACTCATCCAAAAGCCTTGCTATCGTATAATATTTTAGAAAAATTCATAGATCCTGTTTATGACAAGAGTCCGCCATACATTATCGGTACAGAGTACTTTGGTAGACCAGAAATGGCAGCAAATGCCAATATGTTCGCCGATGCTTTTGCTAATTTCGGTTATATTGGATTCTTGGTTTATACAGTGATCTTGGCAGCGATATTATGGTTTTATGATAGCTTGACGCAAAATGAAAAGTGGCAAGGTGTCGGCATAATCCTGTTTGTTGTACCTGCATGGTGCTTAGCGGATACTGCGCTTACCACAACGTTTGTGACAGGCGGGATGTTTTTTACTTTCGTTATCATGTATTTATTGTTAGGGTCAGATTTACAAAAGGGAGATAACAGATGAAGTTATTTTATAATATTAGTTCGGTGCACCCATGGAATGATACGAGGATTTATTTCCGGCAAGCCTTTTCTTTTGGAGAAACAGGAATGTACAAGGTGAAGCATATAGCGATTGAAAATAACTTGATCCCTGAAAACATCCCTGGCAATATCGAAGTTGAATTGTTGACTAAGAGATCAAGAAAAGGGCGAATGTTGAATTGGATTGCTCTTTACCGCAAGATCAATAAAGATAAACCTGATGTGATTCAGTTTCATGATCCGGAGCTGCTGATTTTAATGAGCTTCATAAGGAGAATTCCCCGTTATCATCCAGTCATTGTTTATGACATGCATGAAAATGTACAAAAGGTCCTTATGAGAAAAAAAATACCCGGAATTGCATTGAGTATATATCGTCATTTGGAGAAACGATTGCTAAGTGCATGCAGCGGGGTCGTGTTTGCAGAAATAACGTATAAAGAGGATTATCAGTTCTTAACTTGTCCAACAACAGATGTTTACAATTACCCGAAAATTCCCGAAATGAAAGAAAACAAAGGAAAAGAAGATGTTTTCACCTTTATCTACCTAGGAAGCATCTCTGATATACGTGGCGGGGAAACCATGCTGATTCTTGCAAAAAGATTAGTAGAATTAAAGAAAGTGTTTCATATGAAGATCATTGGAACGGGCAGTGAAGGCTACATCGAAAAATTGAAAACTTTCATCCTGGACAACGGCTTGGAAGATTATATCAGTCTAGAGGGTGTAATGGCCTTTGATAAAGCATTCGAATCCATCCAGAAAGCACATGCAGGCATGGCATTTTTAGTTCCTGATCCTAATTTCATGGGTGGTAAAACAACAAAGTGTTTTGAATATATGGCCGCTGGCATTCCATTTATGGTTTCTGATTTTCTTATTCAAGATGTAATGGATAAATGGAGCTGTGGAGTGTCGGCCGATGTAGCGAACATGGATGATATGGTTCAAAAAGCGGTTTATTTACTGGAATCCCCTGAGGAAGCAGCAAACATGGGGGAACGAGGAAAAGCTGCATATAGACAAGAATATAATTGGGAGAATGAAAAGGAAAAACTACTATCTCTGTTTGATGAATTAAATTCATGCTCCTAGGAGGTTTGCTATGGGATTATTTAAATGGATAAATAAATTGGCGTTTATTGGTAACTGGGGGAGATTGGGCGGAATCCACGGAATAATCGTCATGTTTGTTTACCGGATAGGCAATATAATTTACTATAAAGTGAACGTTCCAATCTTAAAACAAGTATTATGGATTTTGTACCGCATGGTTGATTTGTTAATTATAAGACTCTTCATGAACTGTGAATTTCCTGCGCAATCTCATATAGGAAAAAAATTGCACCTCCCACATGGAGCTAAAGGCATTATAATCAATCCGTTTACTAAAATAGGGGATCATGTTACAATATTGCATCAAGTAACGTTCGGGCAAAGTAAAGAAATCAGAAAAGCTCCTGAGGTTTGTGATTATGCATATATTGGAGTGGGCGCTAAAATATTGGGCGGCATCCGAATTGGCACGAATTCGAAAGTGGGGGCAAATGCAGTTGTTTTGACATCCGTTCCCGATAATTGCACGGCGGTTGGGGTGCCAAGTGTGATTAAAGGTAAGCAGAAAGAAAACGTTATAAAATAATTGCACGTAAACAAATAAAGGAGTGTTCAATTAGCCTAATTGAACACTCCTTTTTATTATCCCATGGTGCCCTTCATGAGATGATCAAGCCAGGAAAATCAGTTGATAAAGAAATAGGGCAGCAAACATGTACACGAACGGATGCACTTCACGGAATTTGCCTCTTGCCATTTTTAAAATGGGGTAGGCGATGAATCCGAGTGCTATCCCGTTGGCGATGCTTGATGTCAAAGGCATGGCGACAATGACCAAAAAGGCTGGGAATGATTCATCAAAGTGTGTCCAGTCAATTTCATTAATGCTCTTAATCATCATGCTTCCCACGATGATCAAGCTAGGTGCCGTGATTGCCGCTACATTTGAGACAGCTCCTATCAATGGACTAAAGAAGGCTGTTATCAAGAAAAGGATGGCCACTACCAAAGCGGTTAAACCTGTCTTGCCGCCCGCTCCTACACCAGCTGATGATTCAACCGAGGCAGCGGTCGGGCTTGTACCGAACATGGCACCGACAGTAGTGCCGACGGAATCTGCAAAGAAGGCACTGCCGGATTTTTCAAGCTTGTTCTCCTTCAGCAATCCAGCTTGGCGGACAATTCCTAATAAAGCACCGGTCGTATCGAATAGCATTACAAGCAAAATGGAGAAGACGACGCCATATAGCCCGTAGTTAATGACATCGGCGATAGATGTGATGGGATTGGCGACTATAATGCCTTCCGGTAATGAAGGGGTGGAAACCAGGCCGTTAATTTCCAATTGGCCTGTAAAGAAAGCGATTATGGCAGTCACGATCATTCCGATGAATATCGCTCCCTGCACATTGCGAACGATCAGTACGATCGTTATGACCAAACCAACCAATGTAAGCGCCACGCTGGGATCCCTGAAGCTTCCAAGGGTAACCAGGTTGGATTCATGCTGTGTGACGACACCTGACAAACGCAGTCCGATGAAGGTGATGAAAAGCCCGATTCCGGCACTGATAGCATGTTTCAAGTTATTTGGTATGGCCTCGATCAATTTTGAACGGAAAGAGGTTAGGGATAAAAGGATAAAGATGATGCCCGTAACAAAGACTGCAGAGAAAGCAACTGTATATGAGATATCATGGGTTCCCAATACCGAGTATGCAAAATAAGCATTCAATCCCATTGCCGGTGCTATGACAATTGGGTAATTGGCTAAAAGGGCCATGCATAGGGTACCGACTATTATTGCGATTATGGTTGCTGTGAATGCCTGGTCGAATGGAACACCGGCATCAGAAAGGATCATTGGGTTTACAACGATGATATAAGCCAGTGTTAAAAAGGTTGTAAGCCCCGCAAGTACTTCCGTCTTAATATTTGAATTCCGTTCTTTTAATTTAAACATGCGGTCACTCCTTTTTTCTATACAAAAAATCCTTGCAAAAATCTACAAGGAGGAGATGCTTACCCTTTTTCAAGTAAGTAGCTCGATGATAATAAATCTTATAAATTATATTAGAAAAATAACTAAAGTACAATAGCATGAAAAATTTTAAGGTACAGGTTTTCTCGAAAATAGATAATGATATACTAACAAATAGCTTAGACTAAGGATAATGACATGAAGTGAACGAAGCTGTTACCATTAAAGTGGATTTATCAGTCAATTAAATGAAGAAATTCAGAAAGTAGGCCCATACATGACAGAATTCATCGACCTTGGCGTCAGCCCGGCGATTAATAACATATTAAAGCAAATAGGAATATCCGCCCCTACCCCGATTCAGGAGAAATCGATACCAGATATCCTTGCTGGAAGGGATGTCATCGCGAAGGCGCAGACGGGAACGGGGAAGACTTTGGCATTTTTGCTGCCAATCTTGGAAAAGGTCGATCCCGCCGCATCCCACATACAATCATTGATCGTCACGCCAACCAGGGAATTGGCTTTGCAAATCACTGCTGAATTGAAAAAATTCGCTGATGAAATCGAGGGACTTCAAGTGCTTGCAGTTTATGGCGGACAGGATGTCGAGCAGCAAATGAAAAAGCTGACAAGAAACATCTCCGTGGTGGTCGCCACGCCAGGAAGGTTATTAGATCATTTACGAAGAGGCACCATTGATCTCTCACAAACTCAAACACTTGTGCTTGATGAAGCTGATCAAATGCTTCATATTGGGTTTTTACCAGAAGTGGAAGAGATCATGGGACAGCTTCCAGATGAGCGCCAAACGCTGCTCTTTTCAGCAACGATGCCTGAACAGGTGCATCAATTGGCAAAACGCTACATGACTAAACCATTAACTGCCGCTGTGAAGGCAGAGCAAGTAACGGTCGAGAAAATCAGGCAGCTTGTCATCGAGACGACCGATCGTGCCAAACAATCTTCATTAATCAACATGATCAAAGAAGAACAGCCATACCTTGCGATCATATTTTGCCGTACAAAACGGCGTGTTTCGGTTTTGAATGATGCCCTGAAGGCAGCTGGATTCAATTCTGAAGAGCTTCATGGTGACCTTTCACAGGCAAAGCGGGAACGTGTGATGAAAAACTTCAGAGACGCAAAGCTTCAATATTTAGTGGCAACGGACGTTGCTGCACGAGGGCTTGATGTAGAAGGCGTGACCCATGTGTTTAATTATGATGTTCCCGAGGATGCAGAAAGTTACATCCACCGAATTGGCCGGACGGGCAGAGCGGGTGAGAACGGCTTGGCTGTAACCTTCATAGCAACGAAGGATCTTCAGCTTTTAAGCGATATTGAAAAAGGGATATCCATGAAAATCGAAAGAAGGACGATTGAAGGAGTGAAAATGTTCCAACCCGATGAGGTGAGGCAAAAAAGGAAGCGTCATGATGACTCTTCCGATGAGGGTACCCGCCGCCCGCGTTCGGGAGGGGGAAGGAAACATAGGGAACGGATAGATACGAGAGGACCGAATCGGGGCAGTCACCGTTCTGTAAATCAAGCGGATAATCGTGAAGTCGAGAGGGAGAAACCACGTGGAGGCCGGATGGAAAACAGCCGCGGGCCTATACGTGAGGATTCACGGGGAGTTCGTTCGGAAAACGGCCGCGGACCTATACGTGAGGATTCACGGGGAGGCCGTTCGGAAAACAGCCGTGGACCAAGGCGAGAGAATCCGCGGAGTGGCCGCTCGGAAGACAGCCGTGGACAAAAGCGTGACAATCCACGAGGAGGTCAGAGAGACAGCCGTAGATCAACTAGTACAGAAGGGGCGAGTAATCGCAGAGGTGGATCTGGCAGCAGCCCCAATAGAGGGAGAAACCGGTAAAAGGGGGAGACGGGAGTGAACAAGCCTTGGTTGGCAGAATATCCAGTTTCTCTGGATCTGGCAGGGAAATTGATCATGCTGCAGTTTCCGGAAATTGAGTTGAAAGAGATCAAGCAACTTGGGGAGGGTTTCGATAACACGGTCATACAAATCAATGGGCAATTTGTATTCCGTTTTCCCCGCCGCCCTATTGCAGTTACGTTGATTCAAGTGGAAAATCAGCTTTTGCCTTCCATTGCAGGCACTTTTCCGCTTGCTATCCCTGAACCAATCTTTTTTGGGAAACCAAGCACTTTGTATCCTTATCCTTTTACCGGTTATAAAATGGTGAAGGGACACTTGCCTGTAGAAGGAACAAAAGCAAATAAGGTCGAATCGGCAAAAAGATTTGCCCGCTTTTTGAAGGTTCTTCACAGTTTCCCTGTCGAAAGGGCTATGCGTTTGGGTGTGCAGCCTGATGGGATGATGAGGCTTGATGTACCTTATCGAAAGAAATCACTTATGGAAAATGTCTCGAATCTAATAAACCTAGGATACTTTGAACAGGCGCATGCAGTTAAGGATTTTGTTGAAACCTTAGGTGAATTGGACGTTCAGCATCCGATTTCACTCGTTCACGGAGACATTCATATCCGGAATGTTTTACTTGATGACGAAGGCTTTCTCGCAGGTGTTATTGATTGGGGAGATGTTCATATCGGGAATCCAGCCATTGATTTCTCCTTTTTATACAGTTATTTCCCAAAAGAGGTGCGCAGGGCTTTTTTCGAAATCTATGGTGAAATCGAAAAGGAAACAGAGAGCCTAGCCCGGTTCAGAGCCATATATATGCTTGTTACATTACTCGTTTATGGCATAGATCGCCACGATGAAGAGCTGATTGCCATTACGAGTACCGGTTTGGAATTTGCTATAGAAGAATAATTGTCATGCTCTTTTGATGTTTAGGAGGTACATATGAAGGCAAGTTATTATCAAACAATCACATTAATGGCGAACATATTGGATCAAGCTAATATTCCCTACCAATATTCAGGTCGATCTGCTCTTTTCGTACAAGGAGTGGATATCGATGAATATAAGAAAATCGACATGGATGTACAATGGGATGTCTTTAATGAGGCTTTGGATCTTTTTTCCGAATACGCGCCAACAAAGCCTGAAAGAAGTCCTGAGACTGCATTCTTTCTAATGGATGTCGAGGGGATTTCTGTCACTGTTCGCTGCCGGTTTAACACGACCATTAAAACGGACCCTTATCGTTTATCCATAAAGATGGGGGATATGGAGGTTTGGTGCAGGTCGTTATACAGTTATTTATACGAAGAAGAAATGAGAAAGTTCAGTGCCGAGATTCATGCTTACTTATCAGCCGAGCAGAAGGGGTTCACAGCGGAAAATGAACAGGCGTGGAACCAGAATAATTATTTAGCGCTTGTCAATCGTTATGGAGATCCCGTTGAATTGGCATCAAAAATCAAACAGAACCCAAAATGGAGACTGCACCCTTTTTATAAATATATGGGGGAAATATCCGGCAAAAAAATCACTCATTTGATGGGATCGAACGGTGTTAAGGCAGTTGCACTGGCCATATTGGGAGCAGAAGTGAAAGTCGTTGATTTTTCCCAGGAAAACGCAATGTTTGCAAATGAGCTGGCAAGTGGCGCCAAAGTCTCCATCGAGTATATAGTTTCGGATGTCCTTTCGCTATCATCCGAGCATGAATCGGGGAATCAGGATCTGGTTTTAATGGAGCTCGGTGTACTTCATTACTTAATAGATCTGCAGCCGTTATTTGAAAAAATTAAAATGATGCTGAAACCTGGAGGCCGATTCGTACTGCATGAATTTCACCCGATTTCAACAAAGCTCATTACTTCAAATGGTAAAAAACACAAAGTCACAGGCAACTATTTCGCTCCGGCAATCGAAAATAATGAGGTCGCTTTTTCGAAGCATATGCCGGATGAGGAAAAAGGGAGCCTTTCAAGAGTTGTACAGCGTAAATGGACAATCGGGGAACTTATAACGTCAATAGGTCAATCAGGGCTCGTTATTAAAGTGCTCGAGGAAGAACCGAATCATAAAATCCATGATATTGGGCTTCCGAAAACATATACCTTGGTGGCGGAACGAGTTTAAGCTGCATGATGAGGAAATGAAAGCTGACTGAAGGAGCCCTTTCAGTCAGCTTTTTTATTTATTCCTTAATAAAGGGGATGCCGCTTCTGCGACATCCCCGAAAAAATTAATTTTGTGCCGACCACTCTTCTACATCCCATACTTTGGTAACCCAATCTTCATAGAAATCAGGTTCATGGCATACGAGGACAATCGTTCCTTTATACTCTTTCAATGCACGTTTCAGTTCTTCTTTTGCAACGACATCCAAATGGTTCGTCGGTTCATCGAATAACAGCCAATTGCTTTCGGTAAGCATGAGTTTACATAGGCGCACTTTAGCTTGTTCTCCACCGCTTAGATGGCTCATCGGACGTGTAATGTGCTCATTTTTCAAACCGACACGGGCAAGAATCGCACGTACCTGCGGTTGGTCCAGATGCGGAAATGCATTCCATACTTCATCGATCGGCGTCGTATCGCCTGCTTTCACTTCTTGTTCAAAATACGAAGAAAAAAGGAAATCGCCAAGTGATCTTTTACCGCCTAGAGGATCGATTTTACCCAAAATCGTTTTTAATAGAGTGGATTTACCAACTCCGTTACAGCCGACCACGGCAATTTTTTCTCCCCGCTCGATGGTCATGGACAACTTCGGAAGCAATGGGCGGTCATATCCGATTTCCAGATCTTCACCTTCAAAGACATAACGGCTGCTCGCACGTGACTCTTTAAAGTCAAAGGTAGGTTTCATTGCAGTTTCCGGACGATCGATGCGTTCCATGCGATTCAATTGCTTTTGACGGCTCTTTGCCCGTCCGGTCGTTGAATAGCGTGCTTTATTCTTTGCAATGAAATCTTCTTGCTTTTTAATGAATTCGCGCTGTTTTTCATAGGCGTTAATATGTTGGTTTTTATTCAATTCAGCCAGCTCAAGGAATTTTTCATAAGTTGCCGTGTAACGGGTCAATTTAGAAAATTCAAGATGGAAGATGACGTCGACGACGCCGTTCATGAACTCGGTATCATGCGAAATTAATAAGAATGCATTAGGATATTCCTTTAAGTAGCTGCTCAGCCAGCGGATATGCTCCACATCCAAGTAGTTCGTCGGTTCATCAAGGAGCAGTACTTCAGGCTGTTCCAAAAGTAGCTTGGCTAGTAAAACCTTTGTCCGTTGTCCGCCGCTTAGGGCAGAGACATCACGGTCCAAACCGATTGCATCCAACCCTAAACCGCGTGCCGCTTCTTCAATTTTAATATCCAGATTGTAAAAACCGCCGGCTTCCAGCTTGTCCTGGATTTCACCCATTTGTTCCAAGAGTTCTTCAAGTTCCTCCGGAGTGGCAGTACCCATTTTCTCTGTAACTTCATTCAGTGCTTTTTCCTGCTCGAATAAAGGTAAGTATGCATCCCTCAAGACGTCGCGAATCGATTTACCCTTTGAAAGTATCGTATGTTGATCAAGATAGCCATATTCGACACCCGGTGTCCATTCGACCCGGCCATCATCATGGATAAGTTGCCCTGTAATGATATTCATCATCGTTGATTTCCCGACACCATTTGCCCCGACCAGACCAACATGTTCGCCGGCCATCAGGCGGAAGGAAACATCCTTGAATAAGGTACGGTCGCCAAAGCTGTGTGCTAATTTATCTATAGAAAGTAAGCTCATTTATATTGAACCTCCCAATTAATTTGAAAAAATCCCTACGTTTCATCATACTAAAATCTGCACGGGATTGCTATCTAATCTATTAATTTACATATATGTGGGTACGGGGAGCCCCTCGAAGGGTAATCCTTAATGTGAACCAATGGATCCAATGCCATGCCGTGCATTATCGCCCTGTCTTAAATTATATGAGATAATGGAGGAACCAGTTTAAAAGCGAAAGGATGTTATTATGAGTAAAACAGTCGTACTGGCCGAGAAACCTTCGGTCGGCAGAGATATAGCAAAAGTACTGAATTGCGGGAAAAAGGGTAATGGCTTTTTTGAAGGCGATCAGTATATCGTCACTTGGGCACTAGGTCATTTGGTCACCCATGCAGATCCGGAATCTTATGATGAAAAATATAAAACTTGGCGCCTTGAGGACCTGCCCATGCTGCCGCCTGCTTTGAAATTGGTCGTGATCAAGCAATCAGGCAAACAATTTCAATCGGTTAAAACACAATTGAATCGCAATGATGTCAAGGATGTCATCATTGCAACGGATGCAGGCCGTGAAGGGGAACTTGTTGCACGCTGGATTCTCGAAAAAGCGAATGTGAAGAAGCCGGTCAAACGGCTTTGGATTTCCTCTGTAACGGATAAAGCGATCAAAGATGGATTCAAAAATCTGAAGGATGGCAAGGAGTATGAAAACCTATTTGCCTCTGCTGTAGCAAGGGCGGAAGCGGACTGGATCGTTGGGATGAACGCGACACGTGCCCTAACAACGAAGCATAATGCCCAGTTATCCTGCGGGAGGGTCCAAACGCCGACACTTGCGATGATTGCAAAAAAAGAAGAAGAAATAAAACAGTTCCAGCCTAAGAAATTTTATGGCGTTTCGGCAATTGCAGAATCCAATTTGCGACTGATCTGGCAAGATGCCCAATCAAAAGATATCCGCACATTCGATAAAACCAAGGCAGAAAAGGTTCTTGCAGCCGTTAAGGGGAAAAGTGCAGAAGTGGTTGAAGTGAACAAGGCACATAAGAAAAGTTTTGCCCCTTCATTATATGATCTAACAGAACTTCAAAGGGACGCCAATAAGAAATTCGGCTATTCGGCGAAAGAGACTTTATCGATCATGCAGCGCTTATATGAAAGCCATAAGGTCTTGACTTATCCAAGGACGGATTCACGCTTTTTATCAACGGATTTGGTTGATACGCTAAAAGAAAGATTACAGGCTGTAAGCATTAAACCATATGCCCAGTATGCATCTAGGATTCTGCGCAGCCCGATTAAAACAAATAAATCGTTCGTGGACGATAGCAAGGTTTCTGATCACCATGCAATCATCCCCACTGAGCAAACGCCGCTGCCGGGAAAACTGAGCGACAAAGAATCGAAAATCTATGATTTGGTCGTTAAAAGGTTCCTTGCTGTATTGATGCCGCCTTTTGAATATGAACAAACGACCATCACCGCAAAAATGGGGCAGGAAACGTTCATGGCAAAAGGGAAGGTCGTCCTGAAATCAGGATGGAAGGAAGTCTATGATCACCAATTCGATGAGGAAGAAGCTAAGGATGGCCTTGCTGAGCAACTGCTTCCGAATGTTCAAAAAGGTGACAGTTTAACCATTTCGACTGTGAAACAAACAGAGGGTGAAACGAAACCGCCGGAACCATTCAATGAAGGGTCGCTTCTTTCGGCGATGGAGAATCCTGCACGTTTCATGGCAGGGGAAAGCAAAGAGCTCATCAAGACTCTTGGTGAAACTGGCGGGATTGGAACTGTGGCAACGCGGGCTGACGTTATTGAAAAATTGTTCAATAGCTTCCTGATCGAGAAGAGAGGAAAGGGCCTTCATGTTACCTCGAAAGGAAAACAACTTCTTCAATTGGCACCTGAAGACTTGCGATCTCCAGCTTTGACAGCCCAATGGGAGCAAAAGTTAACTGCGATAGCAAAAGGGAAGCTTCCAAAACAGGCCTTCATCGGCGATATGCGCGCTTATGCCAAAAATATCGTTTTTGAAATCAAAAATAGTGACCAAAAATTCAAGCATGATAACGTGTCAGGAACGAAATGCCCTGATTGCGGCAAGCTGATGCTAGAAGTGAATAGTAAAAAGGGTAAAATGCTCGTCTGCCAAGATCGTGAATGCGGTCACAAAAAAAGTGTTTCACGTGTAACAAATGCCAGATGCCCACAATGTCACAAAAAGATGGAAATGCGCGGTCAAGGAGATGCACAGACATTCACCTGTAAATGCGGTTTCCACGAAAAGCTTTCTTCTTACAATAAACGAAGAGGGCAAAATAAAAATCAAAAAGTATCCAAAAATGAAGTATCCAATTATATGAAAAAGCAAAATAAAGAAGAGCCGATCAATACTGCATTGGCGGATGCCTTGGCAAAACTGAAATTCGATAAATAAAGGAAAGAGTCCTTCACTTTTAGTTCCAAGGTGAAGGGCTCTTTTTTATGGAGTTAATTGCATGGAGCAGGTATGGGGAAATTTCCTTGTCGGCAGGCCCGTCTTTCCAGACAACAAGGTTGCAGCTTTATGAACGCAAAATTGGTATAAAAGAAAAAGACGGCAGAAAGGGATGGAGCGCTCGCTCCATCCCTTTCCATATATCCTGCATCTGTTACATTTCATTCAGTACGGTGCCATGTAATTCATATTCAAGTGTTTTGTCAGTGTGTGTGTGTTTATCCGAATCTACTCGTATGAGCGTACTGAATGGCTTCTGATCACCCGGACTGAAAATTGCTTCATCATTCTCTGGATTCCATAGGCTGTAAATACTCATGATCGTATCCTCCTCCTTTGGATGAGAAGACTAGTAATTCCCATATTTGATTATCATCCATCTCTTCAATTGACTCTAACGCTGATCACCGGGACTAAACACCGCTGCGTCATTCTCTTTGTTCCATTGGCTTCTGATTGTACTCATCATGCACTATCATCTCCTTTGGTGAGAATGTCTTACAGTATTCATATACCCGGATGGGACAGGATAAAACATATATTTTTAAAAAAACATGATTATGTTTCTGAATAACAAGTTGTAACATGCCGAGTTTGCGTCTGCTTCCAAATATCCATAATGCCCCATGGTGGACTAACGTTTTTTCATAAAGTAAAGTTCTGCTGTAGGCTTCGTGCCCAGGCAACGACATTTTCTGTAAGGGGCCTTGGTTGAAAAGTTGGAAAAAAATCCGTACTTGTGAAAATTAAAGAACCTTTTCTACTATGTTGACAAATCATTATTGTAAAGTGATATAATTTTAAATTGTATGCATGACAAAAGGTAGGAGATAGAATCAAATGAATCAAAAATTAATTAATACTGAGAGTAAGTTCAGACCCGAAATCGAAGGGTTACGTGTTGTTGCCGCACTGCTGGTGGCGGTTTATCATATATGGCTTAATCGTGTTTCTGGCGGGGTTGATGTCTTCTTTGTAATTTCAGGTTTTCTTATTACTACTTCAATTGTTTCCACAATTAATCGAACAGGGGAATTTCGTTTTCTTCCATATGTCACCAAATTAATGAAAAGATTACTTCCTTCTGTATTTTTTATTCTTGCAATTGTTTTGGTTTTAAGTTGGTTTTTATTACCTAAATCAATTTTAGATAAAACTATACATGAAGTATTTGCCTCCATGTTTTTCTATCAAAACTGGCAACTTGCTTTTTCGAGCACAGATTATTTAGATTCCAGTCAAATGAAAACACCTGTTGAACACTTTTGGGCTTTGTCTATACAGGGACAATTTTATATAATTTGGTTTTTATTATTTACTTTGATTTTATTTTTAATAAAAAAATATAAATTAACTAAAGTTAAAACATTAATTAATACGATTTTAGGAATATTATTTGTTTCTTCTTTTATATATTCCATATATTTAACCTCTGTCAATCAGCCATGGGCTTATTTCATAACGATGACACGTGTGTGGGAATTTGCTTTAGGCAGTTTGCTCTGTATCAATTTATCATCAATTAAGGTAAATAAATATATAGCAACAGTGATAGGGTGGCTTGGGTTAATCGGTTTAATTTTAACGGGAATAGTTTTCAATGTATCTGAAATGTTTCCGGGTTATATTGCCTTATGGCCAATGACCTGCGCATTATTCATTGTTTTGTCTGGTACACGCGATACAAAATATGGTGTCAAACGCTTTTTAGGTTCACCTGTAATGGTGAAGCTAGGTGGAATCGCTTTTGGTATCTACTTGTGGCATTGGGTATTATTGGAGTTCTATCGTTATAATGTCCAAGAAACTCCAGGATTCATCGTCGGAACTCTTATTATCATTTCATCAATTGCCCTTTCTTTTTTAATGACTCGATATATAGAAGAACCAATCCGAAGCTCAAAGGACAACAAATTCTCATTCAAGAGACTCGGGATAATGGGCAGTGTGAATGTACTCTTGATTGCATCGCTTTTAATTGGAGTATATATAGATAAAAATAGGCTGGAAAATAATATAAACGATAAAAATTATCCAGGAGCGTTAGCTGTAAAAAACCCTGATGATATACCTGATCAGGAACCAATTCCATCATATTCTGAAGTCTTTGATGATTTACCACAATCGCATTTGGACGGCAGTAACCAAGGGTTGAAGGAAAGTGACTTGAAAATTGGGGAATATGGCGAAACTGAAAATTACGATGCTACAATTGCCCTGATCGGCAGTTCCCATTCAGAGCATTGGTTAGGTGCCATATTAAAAGCTACAAAAGATGATAATTATCGTGTATTGAATATGACCCGTTCAGGTACACGTTTTTCAACAGGTTATACGGATGATGATTTGAAAGGTATCTGGGTCAATAATGTTCTCGATTATCTAAAGGATGCAGATGTAGATCTTGTCATTTCTCACGCCACAGCTTCTGATACGCCTAATAATAAAATACAACAACAGATGGTTGATCAGCTGCAGTATGTTAAAGATGAATATGGTATTGAAGTGTTAGCGGTTCGTGATGATCCAAGATATAGTTTTAATGTACTGGAATCATTAGAAACACATGGAATAGAAGAAACAACAAAAAAAATGAATTCAGTAGATAATCAGAAAGACGAAAGCTTTTGGAGACAATTTGAAAAAGAGAATAAATCATTGCATAAAATTGACTTAACAGATTACTTTAAAGTGAACGGTGAATTTCAGCCCATTATTGGTAATGTTATAATTTACCGGGACAATAGACATTTAACGAATACTTATTCTGAAAGTTTCGGACCTATTTTTGATGAAAAAATCAACGAGATAGGCTTAGATAGAAAGTAAGTGTAGCTAAAGGGAGTTTTGTTTGGGTCTATTGGTTATCTTTATATAAAAAATCTGAGTTCTGTGTTTTACAGGGCTCGGATTTTTTTTATGAACTTGTCTAACCGCCCCATAAATCACAGAAAAAACCCTGTTACTACGCGGAAGAACCGCATTGTAACAGGGTTTTTAGTTAGCGTCCCAGATAGGAATCGAACCTACGACCTACAGCTTAGGAGGTACTGCTTATTACAGTTTCCTTAACAAGTAGGCTTGGACTGTTTATAAATCGTATTATAACGGCAATTTCCATGCTTTTACCGTATACCATGCGTAAATACTAGATAAAAGTGTCTGACGTTTCCGAAACAATGTTTCCGACTTTTATTATATAATTACTGTTTATCTTTTTTCAAGAGATTATTTACGTTGCCAATAGAAAGTTAAAATTTTAATCTCGATTTTCAAAGAAAGATAATATTCTGTCTTAGTATTAAGAGTTTAATAAAGGTGAAGCTTCTTAGATAATTATATTATGTGGAAATCCTTTTGGTTTTTACTGGAATATAGTGTTAAAATATTGATTGTAAATATGTGTTCTAAATGAGTGTATTACGAGGTGGGGAATTTAATGAAAAAATTAGGTTTAATAATATCGATCTTAGCTTTACTGTCACCGTTTATTATTTTCTACCTTCAAACCGACAAACCAGATGTTGTCTATACGGTGTCAGATAACATACCTGTTAGTAATGAAAGTGCAAATAATAACATTCAACAAGTTGAAATTAAGAATTCAGGGAATTCAACTGCAAAAGGTATACAATTGAAAATTGATGCAGATATTAAGAAATCTAGAGTGATACAGGATTCAGAGTCAGATAAAGTTGAAATATATAAAGGTAGAAGCTTTGAATTAGTTTATTCTCAGTTACCACCAGATGGAAAATTCACAGTAGTAATTGAATCAGATATTAAAGGATTGGATGAAAAAATACTCACCATAAAGAGTGAGGATGGTAATGCAAGAAATGGTTTAGAAAGTAACACTAATATATTTAGTTTGCCCAATATATTTCTAACTCTTTATATATTGGTGTTTTCTATGTTTAATCTAAGAAGTTCTTATACTTACCTAAAGTTAAAGAGGACGCTTAATCCCTCGCGTGAAAATATAGAATTTGTTTTCCGGAAAAAACCTTTTTACTTTAAGGAAAAGGAGTGGGCTGAATTACTAAAAAATTTCTTAGAAGTGAAAATTCAAGGTGATTTATTAGGAAGGTATCTAGAAGTTAACATAGAAGAATGGAATAGCTACAAAATTTTAATAATGAATGATAAGCCAAATTTATCTGAAGAAGATTGGAATAAAATAAAGAAAGAAGCAGTGGACGCATTTAAAATAAAAATAAGATATTACATATTAAGCCCTAATATATTCTATTCTGACGAAAAAGTGGTTTCATTTGGAGTTAGTGTAGCGGAAAAATTGGGGAATTTACCCGACTCTTTAAAGAGAGAAATAAGTGGACTGATTAGTGATGAATATATTAACTATAAATCAAAACAAAAATATTTTGATTTAAAAGGTATAAATAAAACTATAACCGAACCTAAACCTAACTTTGTAAAACAAGAAAATTGGGATAATTACATTGAGTTTTTGAGTGAAATTCAATATATGTTTTTGCTACAAACTATATTTAGAAATTATGAGGAACCAATAAAAGTAATGTCCCAATACGAAACAAAAATAGTTAAAGATAAAGATAAGCTTAATGAACTTGCTTATTCTATAGAATTTTATAGATACCTCTTAGATAAACTAATACATAAACAAGACTATGAATTTAAAGAAAAACCTAATTGGATAAAAGAAGAGGATATACAAAAATTAAATAGAATATCTTCTATTATTGTAAAATGTAATAAAGATATTGAGATAACAGGTAAAAAAAATATGTTTATAAATAAACTAATAACTAAAGGTGAGTTATTAGAAGACGACAAACCAGAATACTTCGATGGCTATGAATGGGAAAAAATAATAAAGCTAAGTGATAAATTAAAAGAAATTGACCAATTTGAGTCCAACCACCAAAGTAGACAAGCAACTTTAGTAACGGAGGAAAAGGAAGTTTCAAAATTAAAAGAAAAGGTTAGATTTCAATTAAATACAATTCATGACCTGCTACAAAATCCTTATACAATAGACCGTATTGAGAGTTATGATAATTATTTTTCAAAAGGGAACTATGAAAATTTAGAAAAGCTAGCAGCATACTTAAAAGAAAATGATGTTTCTTGATAGCCTCTTTTATAGAGGCTATTTTTTTAATCAGTTTCCCTTTTTACCCTTTCTCAAAGTCCTCAGGATATGATGCCCTGTGGCGTTCCCTTTCTAGCACCTCTTTAAGTGCTTGTTATTAAAGTGCTTATGAAGCATTGCGTTTTATAGCTTTATACGTTCCTCATTATCCATTTCTTCCATAGCTTTTAGTATCTGTTCAGCAGTCATTTTAGTTTTATTTTCCACAGCAGCCATTCCTCCTAAAAAGTTTTTTAAGACACTATTTGATATTCCAATATCTATCTACTTTTAACCCAGTCTCATTATAAAATTTTTCCTCAAAAAACATATTAAAAAGTTCAGCTACGATTTCTGTATTTAGAAATAAATAGTTATTGTAATATTTTCCAGTTTCGCGATAAGAAAATTCTACTCCTCTTAATCTATTCTTAAACATATCCTTAACCAAATTTCTAAGTTCCTCAAACTCTTCACTTACATTTTCCAATTGTACCTTTGTCTCTTCTAATTCTTTTAGTTGGTTTTTAATTCTCAAATAGTCTGCCAATTGTCCTTGGATTTCTTCGTATTCTTCTTCACTTAATACCACTTGTCTAATCAATTAAAATACCCCCTACGTTTATACTTAACTATCTCGTAGTTTAATAATAAGGCAACCATTTGAGAAGTAAAAGTTAATTCACATAGAACCTCTTCCTCTGCAACCCGAGTTCCCCAAAAGGTTTTTAAAAATATAGTGTATATTTTGCAGACACCAGATCACCACACAGACACCCCCCCGCCTCCCCATGGTACAGGCTTCCTTATATTGCCATGCCTTGCTGTGCGGTTAGCCTCATTACTTACTACTACCTAGCCTCGCTGATCTTCATTCTTTCATTCTCTTTTTATTGTTGTTTCTTCTTTCTTGTTCTTCTTCATTGTTCTTCATTCATTCTATTGTCCTTGCCTTGCCTCGTGTGGTGGTGGTGAGGCGTGCCTCGTGCCTTGCCTATGCTGTGCGTTATCCCTTTTAGTGCCTCTATATGGTACGGTGTGGGCATGCGGTAGGTAGGTGCGTGCGGCGTGCCTTATATAGCCCTTCCCTTTTGATTGACACTATTGATAGACCCCAACCCCTTATTCCTGTGGTGCTGTATAGCCTCAATCATTAGTGCTGAGTATTGATTGATTCTATAGTCTAGAAAGGTACACAATAATAGACGGTAAAGAAACAACCCAGATAGAGTCTATTAAGTGTTTAAAATAAACCTTTATGAACGTCTATAAAATAATTGTTCTTTATGTACGGTTGGTGTATATTAAGACTTATCAGATTAAGAAACGGTGGTTTTATTCATGGGAATCAATTTTGCGTACATAAGAGTTTCGTCTAAGGAACAGAATCTAGACCGTCAATATGAAGCTGTAAAGGGCTATGTAACGGACGAGAAATACATATACAGTGATAAGGCAAGCGGTAAGGATATGGAACGTGAGGGCTTTCAGAACTTGTTAAAAGCTATGAGGGAAGGCGATACCCTTTATATCAAGTCTATTGACCGTTTAGGGCGTAATAAAGACTTGATTAAGAGTTACTTAGAACACTTCAAAAAAGAAGGGATCAGGGTTAAGATTATCGACCTTCCTACCACCATGCAGGACGTATCAGCAGGAAACGAATGGGTTATCGATATGATTAACAACATCATCATAGAGGTTTATACATCAATGGCTGAACAGGAAAGAGTTAATATTAAACAGCGTCAATCTGAGGGTATTGCGGTTGCTAAAGCTAAAGGAAAGCATTTAGGTAGACCAGTTTTAGAACTACCTAAAGAGTGGGGCAGGTTATACAAGGAATGGAAAGCTGGGAGAATCACAGCTGTAAAGTTCATTGAAGAAGTGGACATGAAGAAAGCGACTTTCTATAAAAAGGTGAAGGAATATGAGGGGACACTTTAAGAGGTGTAGCCTTTTTTTCTGCTTACAGTGATGTTGTGCAAAAAAGGTTTTCAACTTGGCTGTGTAAACCAACCGTGGAAGCGATATTTGCACACATTTACACAAGGTTTAAATCATAATAATCCTAATTTATAAAGGGTTCAACCCCTATTGTCCATTTGTGCAAGCTAAAATAAAAACACCCTGAAATTGGGTGCTGTAAAAATTATAATAAATGGCGATAAGCGTTTTTAAATAGTTGGTCTATATAATGATTATTCAAGTAATGCGAAACATTTTCTTTCCCCGTAAAAGCTATATATGCAAAGTCATTTTCGAACCTAATTTCAGCAATTTTTTCTTTTGTTTCTGGATGAGGTTCTTCATTCCTTACTATAACCTCAATGCTTTCACCATTATTTACCAGACCTAAAGCATAGTAGTGAATATAAAAATAAGTTGTAGCTGTCCCTTCGAGTTTGCGTGTCAAAAATAGTGATTTGTCTCTTCGGGCTAAATCTTGAGTAAGTTCATTGTAGGTTTCTTCAAATTTTGCTACTACACTATCATAATCAATCAGTTTTTTACTCGTTAACATACCTTCAATTTTATTTCTTAATGTTTCTTTCCAATCTTCCATTTTCAACACTCCCTTTTCCCCTACTTAATTCGACAGAAAGGGATTATTTACCTGCTACCCGTATAGTAAAAAGCACCCGTAATGGATGCTATAAATTTCTCTTGCGTTCATAAATTTATACTTAAACCTACTAAATTTGCCCAACATTGTACTATTTCAGACAGTTATATTAGCCCTAAAACTTTACAGTGGTCGTGTGCTAACAAAAAAACCAGGCAGCTATTCCTATAATGTATTATTATGGAATTATCCCCTATAAGAAAAGAGGAATTAAAATGCCCCATATGCCAGCCATTTGTGACACTTGTGGTACTATTTTCAATTCAGGTTTGTATATTGAAAACGCTAAAGGAGTAACACTTTCAGGAAACACAGCAGGCCCTTGTCCATCCTGCAATAATATGGGACATATCCCTGATGGAATCTATAATTTTGTAGAGAATGCCTTAAAAGTTATAACTCCAGAAAAAACCATTCAAGAACTAAAAGCATTCGAAGAGACTATTCGTATAGCACAAAAAAACTACCAAAAACTTGAACAAACAGAAGGATTAGTAAGAGAGAAATTTGAAGAAAAAGCAGAAGAAGAATTAGAAGAAAAATTAGAAGAAAAAAGTCCACAATTAGCTTCTTTCGTTAATTCACTACCAGCAAATAATGAAACCACTAATGTTTGGTTACAATTCTTTTTATCATTACTTTTATTGTTTATTCAAAATGCCATTGATGAAAAGCCTGAACCTGTTCAACCTACTGTAATTGAAATTAACACTGTAATCAATAACATTTCAACAAACACATATGTTCCTAATCAAAATCAACCAATTGTAGTAGAAAAGGTCGGAAGAAACGAACTTTGTCCCTGTGATAGTGGGATAAAATACAAGCGTTGCCATGGACTTAATGAAAATCAAGTTACGTATTAAATTTTAAGTAAGAATGCTTTAGGCTAGTGATAGCAATAATAGATCTTGCGGTAAATCTGCTTAACCTTTAGGGGTTAGGCTTTTTTACTTTTACCACAGTTTCTTTGTTAGGACATGAGTCTCATGAAAAAACACCCTAAGGGGTGCGAAGTTAATCGTTAATTTTTCTATTTCTAAAGAACTTTATAAAATCCTTACCAAAGTCTGTAAAGGCCGTATCTTCTTCTGGTGATTCTAATGCCCCCCATGTTCCCGCATTGATAACATAAACTTTCCTTAAACCAAGTTGCACTAATTTATTATCTATATACTCTAAGCTAGTTCCATCAAATTCAAAATTTCCGATATTGTAAGTGTCTTGATTCTGAATTTCTTTATTATACATTTCTAACAATCGGGCTATTTCTTTCTTTCTAAGACTATTTAAAACATCATAAAATTCAAATAGAGAATCTTCTTCATACATTGAATCATTTATGATAGATTCCAATCCATTAACTAATATTTTGATTTTTTCTTCTTGTTCTTCTTGCATCATGTTTTTAAGTATTAGGGGTAATGCTTTTTCTTGAATGAATTTTTCTTGAAGTTCATTTAAAGTAACACCGATATTTGCAACAACAAAATTCAGTTCCTTAAGACCTTTTTTTAAATTTCTTATCTTCATATTCTGTATTCCATTGCCTATAATGGGGGCAGCACTTTCTAAAAAATCATATCCAAGATTAAAAATGGCACTTACTGATGTATTTTCTTCAATACATAGCAACTTCTTTAAATATCCATCAAGATCCCCATCCAATATTGATTCAAGCTTATCTGGCATCAATTAAAATCATCCCCTTTACATCCTTAATTCAACAAAAAGGAAATAACATCCTGCAATATAAAATTTAACCGTACTTTAAGTATTCATTTTATCGCTACGTTAAGTAGTCAAGAAATCTTGGAATCCAGTCTATAAATTTATTCTATGCAATTCGTTAACCGCCTTAAGTTACTTTGTTAATAAACTCGGCTAAAGCCTCGTGTGAGGGCATAAACCATCCCTCACAGCTATAGATTCAAATACTAGTAATATTATTATAATCACTCTATTACAGCCAAATTATCATGGAAAGGGGGTAGCCGTTCTTTGGCTATCCCTTGGAATGTTAATTGGAAAGTTTTTATTATTTTAGTATCTTTCTTATAAGGAAATACTCGAAAAACCCATTGATACCAACGTTTTCAGCGTTTGTTTGCTAGGTAGTGTCTAGCAAGGTTTTAATGAAGTATTAACTAAATTTCATTGTTTAGATATTGTTCCAACAGTGTTCTCATTCGTATAGAAGGAATATAAACATTTATAGTTTTTTCAGTACGAATACGGCTGCGAAACAACCATTGAAGCAGTTCTGATAATGCGAATAATTCCACATTTATTTCTACCTCATGTTTGCTAAAGAAGTTTTTTATCACAGGATTGGTATACCTGTTAGCTAAATATATACAGGTGCTTTTATGTTGATAATCATTTGTAGCACGTGCATTTACACTGACAAAGTGATCCTTTAATCCGGATGGAGTAACCTTATCTCTAAACTCTTGGAAAGTAGTCCACATGACTTCTTCTGTAGGGACAGTGCATTTATGGCGGTAATAATTGTAGGCACAGTTTCGGATAACCCGTTTTGTTTCAGTGTTCATCGTCTTTTTCTTTAAATCAGAAACACTAAATGAAGAATGTTTACTTCCAATTTTGTTCATGTCCTTCTTATCTCTAGGTGATGAGTAATAAATATTGATACGGTTCTTTAAATGTAAACGATTCTCTTCCTGATAAGGGATGTACGAAGAAAGTTTATATTCCTCATTTGTGCTTATAACAGATTTATAGTTGTAATTGAGACCAAATAAATCAAAATATGCACGTTGAATTTGTCCATTAAACATGTAAGTTAAGATAAAAATTTCCTCAAATGATTTAAAGGTTTCAACTGGAAACGTCCAATAAATCGCTATAGGTTCACTAGCATCATCCTCATACATCATGAGGTTGCCCGAATTAGCTAGATTACGAATCTTTTCGAAATAACCCTGACGATAGTCAACTTGTGCCCATGACACGATCCCTTTTTTGTCCACTTCAATAACCTTATTCTGTATAAGCATTTTTAAATCATCCTTGGAAATCTTAACTTGTTCAATAACATCCATAACTTCATCCAAAATCAAAATGTAATTTTCCATCTCTAAAAGGTCAATAACTTCACTATCTACACGTTTAAATAATGAGTGAGTGGATACAATGTTTTCCCCGTCAGCGATAAGGCGTTTAATATCCTCTAGCTTTGTTTCACCAGCATTATCACCATCCGGCTGCTTAAAATCACGGTTAACAGAAGATAAGACCCGTTCCACTTCAGTTTTAAAAGGTGTAATGTAAATAAACTTTTGGTAAGTTGGTGCTTCATTCATATACTGAATTGCCCAGCTAGTTTTTCCACTGCCCATAATTGAATCAACAATGTTAATGTTTTTTTGCGTTGGTATTTTCAATAGCATATATAATCTTCCTCTTCATGTGTGTTTTGTAAGAGTTAACTTACCTACTTATTAACTGGCACTTTACACATGAATTAGGACATATCTTTAAGTAGTAATCATAAATCCAACATAGGGTATGTTCTATATTTTCTTGATTTTCTTGACTTTTGGTTTTGACTTACTGCTGAATTAACCAGATTGTCTAGGAAACATTGGACAAAAGAATGATTACCTTTATAGCACTAAAAAAATTAAGTACTATAAAAGCAGCCATCCATTAACACTGAATTGAACCGAGTTGTTGAGGGTTCCACCGTATCACCTTGTTTGAACGTTGTACTTTCATACTCAACAGACTTTTTACACGTTATGCTTGTCCAACGTGCCGAATGTTATCGTTTGTCTGATGCTACCTGTGCCTTAACACACCAAGCAACCAACCGAACCGTTTAATGGTCGTTCTCACCTAGTAACCACCAGCAAACAAGGAAAACTGTTAATGTGATTACGGCTGTATTTTCTGCATTGGCTACAACCAGTACCTTTCAAGGTTTTATTTACTTGCTATTAGTAGGCATTCCAGCAAGAGGACAACTAACAGAATGCCTTAAAAAGACAATACTTAATACGCCTTGCATTAACGAAATTTTTTCGATAAAATGAAGGTAATTAACAGACTGATAGCTGTTCAGTTATTCAGTTTTATAAGTTGAGTTTTCTTGGCACAGTGCTGATGACACTGTGTCTTTTTCCGTTTTTAACGATTGCTACGCTTCATATACTTTCTCACTGGTGAAAACTTATTGTGCTGATTTTTGATGTGTACGTCATCCAATTGCACATATTTTCTTGTGGTTGTGATATTAGAGTGGTCAACAATCTTCTGTAAGGTGAATAAGTCACCGCCATTCAAAATGTAATTACGGATAAAAGTATGTCGAAATCTGTGTGGATGTACTTTAGGTATTCCTAATGCAGTCCCAACTTTGTATAACCTTCTTCTGATTGTGTCACCAGTCAATGGTTCACCGTAAGCGTTCATAAATAGTGCTTCATGGTCTCCAAAATACCCGATACATTCATCGTGTAGCTTTCTAAGTTCTCGCATTACTTCACGGCTTACAGGGATGTGACGACCTTTTCTGTTTTTATTTATTTCTGGTGGTATAAAGATTGATGATTCTTTAAAATCCATATTAGAAATCTTGGTTGAAATTGCTTCGTTAATTCGCATCCCAGTATCAAGCAAAAGCAAAACTAAAAGCTTATCTCGCCATTCCCCAAAATTGCGTTCATTGAAATAATTTAAAATCAATGTAACCTCATCGTCTGAAAAACCCTTTACTTCTTCTTCAGCATCCAGTTTAAGATTCTTGATATTCTTCATTGGGTTATCAGGCGTTATTCCTTCTTCAAACCAGAATTTACACATTGTTCGTAACGTACGTAACCTTATATTTATTGTGTTTACTGATAAAGTAGTGGTTTTCTCACGCTGTTCATCGCCTGCATAAGCCTTCTTATTTTTAGAAAAAGTGATATATTCTCTTATTAAAGAAGGTGATAGATCGCTAACGTAATTAAAAGACGGATGATAAGCAGATAAGTATTCCGTTAAATACCTAATGTGTCGTACATATTCGCCTAATGTTCGCTGTCGGACACCTTCAGCAACTTTTGCACTTAGAAAAATATCTAAGGCTTCTTGCAGTGTGTATTCAATCGTGAAACTTTCCGTAGTCTTACTGGTCAATTTCCGTTCCTTTAACGCTGTTCCACGCTGTTTAATAACGTGTTTTTTCATAAAAAAAAGCACCTCCAGACATAGAAAAGTAATAGTGAAATGGAATATCACTGTTTCCTACGTACAGAAATGCTTTTATCCTACATACAATTTACGGCTTTTACGGTCATACCAACAGAAAAAAACCCTGATACAACACGGAAAAACCGTATTATAACAGGGCTTATAAACTTTAGCGTCCCAGATAGGAATCGAACCTACGACCTACAGCTTAGGAGGCTGTCGCTCTATCCTGCTGAGCTACTGGGACATATAAAAAGTCGACGACTTATTTATTATATTTCTTATAGGCAAACTTTTCAAGCTAATAGCACATACTTATTAAAAAAAATCCTCATAAATGCTTAACAGGTCACTAAGCTCTCGTCTTTCCCTTTTTTTCATTTAATGGAATACTTTATTAATCACTAGTTTTCTGGTACTATTTTACTATAAAAAATTAGGAGAATGATAGTGGGGAAATATAGAGTGTTAAGGATGGTTGCATTGCTGGGGATTTTGATTTTACCTGCATGCTCACAAGAGATTTTAGAAGGTATAGGCACAAAGACAGCTGCACCGATTGCGGAAGATGACATCGAAGTGGTCGAAGCGGCGGATAATGGGGCAGGGCAGGAATTGGAGGACCAGATCGATACGGGAGACTGGATAACGGCCGAGCCCGCCGTCCAGCTTCCAATCTTGATGTATCACAGCATTTCTGAAGGTAATCGCCTTCGGGTTCCAAGTGAGGAATTCCGGTCACAGATGGCTTGGCTTCGGGAGAATGGCTACTATACATTATCTCCTGAAGAGGCATTCCTCGTTTTAACCGAGAATCGGATGCCAAGTGAGAAGTGTGTCTGGCTTACTTTTGATGATGGCTATACAGATAACTTCACGGAGGCTTTCCCGATATTAAAAGAAAATGATATGAAAGCAACTGTCTTCATGATCGGGAAGTCCATTGATAAAGGTCATCACCTGACTGAAAATCAAATGATGGAGATGAGCAGGAATGGGATTTCGATCGAAAGCCATACTATCAACCATTTGGAGCTGAACCGCATGACGGCAGAGCAGCAAGAAGCTGAAATGGTCCAGTCTAAGAAGCTATTCGACCGTATTCTCGACCAGGACACGACAGTGCTTTCCTATCCGGTTGGCCGGTATAACGAAGAGACTCTCAGGCTGTCAGATGAAGCCGGATACAAGATGGCAGTCACTACCGAACCTGGGGGAGCTTCAAGGGAACAAGGGATGCATGCCCTGCATCGAGTTCGGATTTCACCCGGTTTATCAGTCGATGGGTTTGCGACATTGATTGAAAATGCTTCAAATCATTGAGTGTGGAAGGGTCATTTCGAACCTGTTCAGAAAAATCATATAATAATCGATTCTTACATGGTGTATAATGAAGGCAATGAAAATTATATACATATGAACGATTTGGTGTCGTAATGACTTAAAAGGGAAGCTGGTGAAATGCCAGCGCGGTCCCGCCACTGTATATGGGAGCTGACGGCTGTGTACCACTGTATGAAATATGGGAAGGTGCCGTCGACGATGACCATGAGCCAGGAGACCTGCCAAAACTCGTACACCTGTAACCTACGCGGATGGGAAGGTGTGTGGCAGACCCTAAGAAGTCCGTAGTGATATTGTTGCCATACAAGCACCTTCCGTTTAACGGGAGGTGCTTTTTGTTTTGGGGGCATCTTCCGAGATTATTGGGTGAAAGAAATTAAATAAAAAGATTGTGGGGAATGAAAATGAAGAAAATTTTTGGTCTGATATTGTTGATGTTGCTTACTGCAGGCATGATGGTCGGCTGCGGTGGAGCTACTGATGAAGGAAAAGAAAAGCAGCAAACGAAACATGCTCAACACGAAGCTTTCCCGATTACGATTAAAGATGCAACTGGGGAAAAAGTAACGATAGAACAAAAACCGAAGAAAATCGTTTCGTTAATACCAAGTAATACGGAAGTGGTCTTTGCACTTGGTTTGGGTAAAAAGGTCATTGGTGTTTCCGATAATGATAATTATCCGGAAGAAACGAAAGAAATTGAAAAAGTTGGCGGAATGGAAATGAACACGGAGCTGATTGTCTCCATGAAGCCTGACCTTGTTCTTGCCCATGCATCAAGTGCCCATAATTCGAATGAGGGTTTACAGCAGCTTAAGGATGCTGGAATAGATGTCCTCGTAGTCAATGATGCACAAAGCTTTGACCAAGTCTATGAGTCTATTGAAATGATTGGACAGGCAACGGGTGAACATGACAAGGCAAACGAAATCGTTGCGGATATGAAAACGAAGCTCAAGGATATCGAGGAAAAAGCCAAATCCGTAAAGGAAGAGGATAGGAAGACCGTTTTAGTGGAAGTTTCGCCTTCACCGGAAATATACACACCGGGAAAAAATACTTTCATGAATGAGATGCTTACTATTATTTCAGCGGATAATGCTGCTGCTGACTTGGACGGTTGGGCAAAGATTGATGAAGAGTCGATGATTGCTGCAAATCCTGATGTCATCATTACAACTTATGGTTATTATACGAAAGATTCAGCAAATGAAGTAAAGGGCCGAAAAGGATGGCAAGACGTAAATGCTGTTAAGAATGGCCAAGTCTTTGATGTCCATTCTGACTTGGTGACCCGTTCCGGTCCACGCTTGATAGAGGGAGTAGAGGAACTTGCCAAATCAGTCTATCCGAACCAATTTAACAACTAAATGGACGTTTGCCTATTTGATTGCTTTTTTAATTTTGTTATTCGCAATGACGGTAGGCATTTCCTTTGGTTCGGTGTCAGTACCGATTCCCGTACTTTTAAAAATAATCGGCAAGGAGATCTTTCATTTGCCGATTTCCGCTGATCCGGATGTGATGCTGACGAATATCGTGATGAACATCCGCTTGCCGCGTGTGTTGCTTGCGGGGTTGGTCGGGGCATCGCTGGCGATTGCGGGTGCGGCATTTCAGGGGCTGCTCCGGAACCCGCTCGCTGATCCTTACACATTAGGTATTTCATCAGGAGCATCGGTCGGCGCCGTATTGACAATATTCTTGAATATATCACTGCCGTTCATCGGTTTATACACTCTTCCGGCATTGAGCATTTTATGCTCAGTGCTCACGATGCTCTGCGTATTGACTTTTGCAAAAAAAATGGATCGATCGATGAAAGTGGAAACGATCATTTTAACGGGAATCATTTTCAGCTCGTTTTTAAGTGCCTTCATTTCATTGATGATTGCGCTGACGGGTGATGAATTAAAACAAATCATCGGCTGGTTGATGGGAAGCGTTTCAATGCGCGGATGGAATTATATTGCAATCATTTTGCCGTTTTTTATCATTGGTTCGTTGATCTTGATCATGAATACAAGCGAATTGAATGCGATGACTTTCGGGGAAGACCGGGCAAAACACTTAGGTGTGAATGTTAAGCGGCGGAAAATGTGGATCTTGATAGCCGGTTCGACATTGACAGGGGCAGCGGTAGCCGTTTCAGGGGCGATTGGCTTTGTAGGATTGGTCATTCCTCATTTTGTCCGAAAGATATGGGGACCTGATCATAAACATTTGCTTCCGCTGTCATTGCTGATAGGAAGCGGATTTTTAATTTTGGCAGACTTTGTAGCACGGACGGTCATTGCCCCATCGGAACTGCCGATCGGGGTGATCACCTCACTTATCGGGGCACCAGCATTTGCGCTGATTTTATTAAAGAGACGGAGAGAAGGGTAAAAACGAATGCTTGAAGTTAAAGGGTTAACAGGTGGATATGACAACAAAGCTGTTTTGGACTCTGTCTCTTTTGATGTACATAAAGGAGAATTATTCGGGATTCTTGGTCCTAATGGCAGCGGAAAAACGACGCTCTTAGGTATGCTTAGCGGGGTGCTCGATTATAAGGGCGGAAGCGTACGGATAAGAGGTAGGGATTTGAAGGATTATTCGTCAAAACAACTTGCACAGGTCATTGCTGTGCTCCCTCAACATTCCTCATTAGCTTTCTCCTATACAGTAAAAGAGACGGTCTCGCTTGGGCGATATGCCCATCAATCAGGTTGGTTCCATAGTTGGTCCGCAGATGATGAAGCGATTGTCCAACGGGTTATGGAACAAACGGGCGTAGCCGATTTTCAAGATCTGCATTTTGAACGATTATCAGGAGGGGAAAGGCAGCGGGTCCTGCTGGCACAGGCACTTGCCCAAGAGCCTGAAATCCTTTTTTTGGATGAACCTACGAATCACTTGGATCTTTCCTATCAGAAAGACCTTCTAGATTTAATGAGGAAAATGGCAAAAGAGCAGAACTTGACCGTTATTTCAATTTTCCATGACCTGAATTTGGCTGGGTTATATTGTGATCGGCTGATGTTGCTTGAGAAAGGGAAAATTCAGGTTGTTGATGTGCCGAATGAAGTGCTTCAACAGGAACGGATTCAGGGTGTATATCATACGACGATCGAAAAACATCCACATCCCGCCCTTCCGAAACCGCAGATGTTCATCGTTCCGGAAAAGCATGGCCATGATACTATTCCATTGGAAATTGATGAATCCTATCTGACAGTCGGACCTGAGATGATTCAATTGGATTCGCCGATCCCGCTTAGAACGATGTCTTCCGGAGTGACTGGTTCGGGGACGGGCTGGCATAAATATTTTGTGAATAGGCACGTACATCATGGCTATGACTGCGAGGATCATCATGTTGAAATGGCCGAGTATTTAAAGGCTCATGGTTTTGAACCTCAGGAGACGGTAGGGATGATGACAGCTGTCTTTCTCGATACGGTTGCTTTCAAGCTTTTAAGAGCTGAAGATTTCTCTGTTTTCATTATCGTGACGGCTGGTGTAGGAAATGCCATCGACGCTTCTTTAGCTGACCGGCACTCTTGGAGTTCCGCTCCGGGAACGATAAATACATGGATATTCGTAAATGGTCATTTGGCAGAAGAGGCTTTCATCCACAGCATAGTTACTGCTACCGAGGCAAAAGTAAAAGCCCTTCATGATTTGCATGTACTGGATAAGCTGACAAATACATGTGCAACAGGAACGTCGACTGACAGCATTTTAATTGCGGCTGCGCAAAGAGGGGCAAAGCTTCAATATGCAGGCACCATTACTCCGTTAGGGAAGCTGATCAGTCGCGGTGTATATGATTGTACAGTGGAAGCATTAAAGAATAATCGGAAACGGATTGAGGATATATGATCTATCATCATCTTTTTGCGGTTACGCTGGCATTTTTCCTTGATCTATTAATCGGTGATCCGCCAAATTGGCCGCATCCAGTCAAATGGATAGGAACGATGATAAGCAAGCTGGATCTGGCATTCAATAAAGGGGCATATAAGAAACGGAATGGAATCTTCATGTTGATCATCGTCTTATCGGCGGTGTTATTGATTACGGGTCTTACCGTCTATTTGGCTTATCTAATCCATCCGCTTGCAGGTATCCTTTGGGAAGCTGCTGTCATTTCTACTACGATAGCTCAGAAGGGCTTGAAGCAAGCTGGGATGGATGTTTGCCTTCCGCTTAATGAACGCGATTTTCCTGAAGCGAGACTAAAGCTTTCCTATATCGTGGGCCGTGATACGGCTGATCTTGATGAATCCGAAGTCGTCAGGGGCACCGTGGAAACTGTAGCGGAAAATACCAGCGATGGGATTACAGCCCCCATGTTTTGGGCAGCTATTGGCGGTGCGCCGCTCGCTATGGTGTATAGGGCGATTAATACATGCGATTCCATGGTAGGGTACAAAAATGATAAATATGGGCAATTCGGCTGGGCTTCAGCCAAGCTCGATGATATCGTGAATTGGATTCCCAGCCGCCTCACCGGTTTCCTGATGTTACTGAGCTCAAAGTCCCGCTATCATGGATTTGGTGCTAGATGGAAGATATTATTCAATGACGCAAAAAAACATCCAAGCCCGAATAGCGGGTGGTGTGAAGCAGGCGTTGCTGCGATTTTGGGAATACAGCTTGGAGGCCGTAATATGTACAAAGGAATTGTTTCCGACCGTGCGAGGATGGGAGTTCCGCTTGTTCGATTGGAAGCAAAACATATACCAAAAACGATTACCATCATGCATCGGTCATCTTTTCTATTTCTGCTGATGCTATGGCTAGGGGGGCTTATTCTTGACATTACCTTCTCATGGCTCTAATCCTCATTATCTTTATGAAGCGCTGAAAATCGAGATGCCTGAAGGGGTTCTCGACTTCAGTGCTAACATCAACCCATTGGGTCCGCCTTTACGCATAAAGAAACAGTGGGCTGGATTTTTCGAAGGAATCCTTCAATACCCAGATCCGCATGCCATTGAACTGACAAAATCCATTGCAAAAAAAGAAGCTCTTCCTGAGCAATCCGTTTTGGTGGGGAACGGTGGTGCTGAAATAATCATGCTGGTAGCCAACGGATTAGCCAATCAAAGGGTGCTGATCATTCAGCCGGCATTTGCGGAATATGCTGAAGCTTGTTTGGCAGCAGGATGTAAGGTCGATTTTCACCAGCTTGATGCTCCTGAGTGGCAATTGGACTTGGAGCGATTGATTCCCCGATTACCCGAATATGATGCAATTTTCTTATGTACGCCTAATAATCCGACGGGTGTTTCATTTAATCGGGATGCAGTCAGGGAATTGATCATGGAATGCCAAAAAGCGGATTGCCTGGTTGTATTGGATGAGGCTTTTTATGATTTTACGGAAGATGCCTTTAGTTATGCTTCTTTAATCAATGCATTTCCACATTTACTCATTCTAAGATCAATGACTAAAATCTTTGCAATCCCGGGTTTAAGACTAGGCTACTTGCTTGCGGCGCCTGACATCATAAAACGCGTAAGAAACTATAAGCCGCATTGGAGCGTCAACCACGTGGCGCTTGAAGTGGGGAAAATCTGTCTTGCGGAAGAAGCCTATATGAGAAAAACAAGAGACTATATTGCATGGCAAAAGCAAAAACTATTCCGGTTTTATGAGGAGCAAGGGTTGAATGTCTCTGCTAGCACAGTCAATTTTTATTTGGTGAAGGATGAATCTCTATCCCTTTTCCCCTTTTTGCTGAAAAAAGGAATCGTACCGCGCCATACCAATAATTTTCCGGGTTTGGACGGAGTGTGGCTTCGGTTTGCAGTGAAGAGTGAACATGATAACGAAGCACTGATGGAGGGGGTAAGACAGTGGAGAAAGCAAGGCTCTGTTTTATAACCGGGGGTGTCCGTTCAGGAAAAAGCAGCTTCGCAGAAAGAAAAGCCTTGGAGTATGCACTCCAGATGGATGGGAACTTGCATTACCTCGCCTGTGGCCGAGTCAGTGACGCTGAGATGGGTGAACGCATCCTTAGGCACCGGAAAGATAGGGAAAGCAGCCCGATTGCGTGGAAGACCTCCGAATACGCAACGGATATTACAAGAATAGGGGCGGATATTGATCAGGATTCCATAATTCTGCTCGATTGTCTGACAACCCTGCTTGATAACGAGCTATTCGGCCCTGGCATTCCGCTTGAAGAAGAATTCTTAAATAGCGTTTTTTCAAAAATAATAACCGGAATCAATGAGATTAGAAAACAATCCAATTGTTTAATAGTCGTGAGCAATGAATTGGTGCAGGAGCCGATTTTCCGGGATGATTTCCTCCATTTATACGGAAAAACACTGGGCCTGCTTCATCAAACGATCGTCGGGCAGGCCGATGAAGCCTATCTTGTCGAAGCGGGAATTCCATTGCGGAAGAAAGGGGGCATGCAGGAATGAGCGGAGTGGTCGGATTTTTAATTAACCTGCAGTTCTTTACGGTCTTTCCAATAAAGAAGCAGCTTCCGATGGAGAAGAAATATATTCACCGTGCCATTCAAACCTTTCCATTAGTAGGTCTTTTGCTAGGCTTGATATTGGGCGGTGTTTTGTATGCACTAGTGGAATGGACCCCATTGTCATCGCTTGCGATTGCCTTTTTCCTCTGGTTTTTGACGATGGCATTAACGGGTGGTTTGCATCTTGATGGCTGGATCGATGCAAGTGATGCTTTTTTTTCCTATCAGGATAAAGAGCGGCGTTTGGAAATCATGAAGGATTCCAGGACAGGTGCCTTCGGTGTCATCTCCGTCATAGTCCTATTGGCCGCCCGGTTTCTATTTATCTATGAAATTGTCGAAAGGATAAATGAATGGACATACTTCTTGATCATAGCCCTTCCGCTCTTAAGTAAATGTGTGATGGGTTATTTACTCATCCGGATGCCGCTGGCTAAAAAAGAGGGGCTCGGCGCTTTTTTTCAAAGTGCAGTAACGAAAAGCAGTTTGCCCATTTATTGGCTATATCTCCTTGTAAGTCTGGCGATTGCCTGGACAATCGATTTTAAGCTTGTCACCTTATTTTTCATCATGTGCCTGGCTGCAATGATTTTCCTGGTTTATATAAAAAGTAAAGTCATCAGTTGGTTCGGTGGGATAACGGGGGATGTGCTGGGGGCGTCCGTGGAAGGGGTTGAGCTTTGGTTATGGTTGATATTGTGGCTATTACACTACTTCGCCATGGGCTGACAGTAGCAAATGAGCGAAGGGCCTATTTAGGCTGGACGGATTCTCCATTAAGTACCGAAGGAGAAAAGGAAATATTGGACTTAAGGGGTTCTTACCCACAGTATGAAAAAATTCACAGCAGCGATTTGCCCCGCTGTGTGGAAACTGCACGACTTCTGTTTCCAGATGCAGTTCCGATCAAAAACCCTTCGTTCCGTGAGATGAACTTCGGCTATTGGGAAGGACGGACGTATCATGAGTTGAAGGCAGATGGAGATTATCTTAATTGGCTGGAACGTCCCATGGAGGCACTGGTGCCTGGGGGTGAAAGTTATCCGGCATTTTCCGAGCGTGTTAATAAGGGCTGGAACGAATTGATTGCCTGTAAGGAGAGCCGGTTTGCCATATTGACGCATGGAGGGGTAATCCGTGATTTATTGGTTCGCTATGCCCCGCAGGAGAAGTCTTTTTTTGATTGGAGGATTTCCCATGGCAGGGGATATGAGCTGATATGGGAAGACCGGAACAGCTTAAGGAGGGGAGAACGCTGCACTTTGTTACAGGAGGCGCCTATAATGGCAAAACTAAATGGGTAAAGCAATTGTATGGTTTGGAAAATGATGTCCTTTGGCTATCCGGTTATCGAAAAGAAGAGCCGGAAATGATTGATTTTCAAGGCAAGACTGTTGTATTGCAAGGGTTGGATGCATGGATTCAACAAGATGCAGAAAAGATGGATTCTAATTCGATTCGAAAAAAGTGGAAGGAAATCATGGCTGATTGGCGAATATGGGAGAAAGAAAGAGATGACCGTAACTGCATTGTGATCGGTTCAGATATCACCAAAGGCATAGTGCCGATGGAAGCAAGAGATCGCAGATGGCGCGATGCCTGCGGATGGGTCTTTCAAGATGTAGCATCCATATCAAGGCGCGTTGATATCATCTGGTATGGAATTGACCAGCGAATAAAGTAGAGGAGGTAATTGGGATGAAAATTTATACACGTACAGGGGATAAGGGCCAAACAAGCGTAATCGGAGGTCGGCTTGACAAGGATGACATCCGTGTCGAGTCTTATGGTACGGTTGATGAAGTTAATAGCTATATCGGTCTAGCGGTGACAGAATTGGATCCAGCGATATTTAAGGATATACTGGCCGACCTAGAGAAAATCCAGCATGAGTTGTTTGACTGCGGCGGTGATTTGGCAACCGTTTCCGAGAAGGCCCCACAAAAGCTGACGGATGAGGCCATTACCTATTTGGAAGAACGGATAGATGCCTTCATACTTGAAGCGCCGGAATTGGAAAAGTTTATCCTGCCTGGTGGCTCAAAAGCGGCTGCAACCATTCATATTGCCCGAACCGTTACAAGAAGGGCAGAACGATTGGTCGTTTCATTGATCAAGTCGGGTGCGGCTGTTTCACCATTATCACTTCAATATTTAAATCGTTTGTCGGATTACTTCTTTGCTGTTGCACGTGTGATCAATTTCCGTGTTGGTGTGAAAGATGTGGAATATATCCGCAGCGCAAATGTGTTCCGTGGAGGGAAAAGAAAGGAAAAAGAGTAAACATGGACGTAAGAAAAATTAGTGCAACCGCTATATTCATTGCCTTATCGGCAGTAGGGGCAATGATTAAAATCCCTTCACCGATAGGGAGCATCGCTTTGGATAGTTTTCCGGCCCTTTTGGCTGCTGTCATACTTGGCCCGGTATCGGGTGCTATAGTAGCTGGGCTTGGTCATATCATTTCAGCGTTCATCGGCGGCATGCCGCTTGGGCCATTCCACTTTTTGATCATGGTCGAAATGGCAGTCCTGGTATGGATGTTTGGCATTTTATATATACACGGAAAAAAAGTAGGCGCATTTTTCCTCTTCTTTATCGGTAATGCCTTCGTTTTAGCCCTGCCTTTCGCATTTCTGATCAGCCCTGGTTTTTACACGTTATTGGTTCCGGGATTAACGGCAGCGACTGCGGTAAATGTAGTATTGGCTGCCCTTTTACTGCCACGCTTGGAGCCTGTTTTGAAAAAGATGCTTTTTAAAGATGGATTCGTAGAATGAGTGATTCGTTGATTTTGCCATTTTCAGAATCAGATTCATTGATTGTTTCTAGTGATAATAGCGGCGGTATCGGGCTGAAGGAAAAGGACCTTGTCCATGTCCCTTATGAGGTCGTTGGCTATTATTCCTTTCGGGTTGCCGTCATGGAGTGTTTGGGAGTTGGCGGAAGACCCGTATCCGTCGTTCTAAATAATTTCTGCGGTGATGAAGCCTGGGGGGACTTGACCAGGGGTGTCAAAAAGGGGCTGGGTGAATTGGGAATGGAGGACCTTCCGATTACTGGCAGCACAGAAAGTAATATGCCGCTTCTTCAATCAGCACTTGGTCTTATGGTGATTGGTAAGCGAGTGAACGAACGTGTTAAAAAGCAGCATCCTTCACGGAAAATCGCTTTGATCGGCAGGCCGCTCGTTGGAGAAGAAGTAATGGAACAGCAAGATTGGGTCGCGCCATTATCTTTATATAAAAGCCTATGTGAAATGGAAGACGTTCAGGCACTTCCGGTCGGCTCAAAAGGGATAGCATATGAATGGAAGCACCTGGATCAAAGTGGTGAAGGTGTTTCTGTGCATATAAGTGATAAAGTCGATATCGAAAAATCATCAGGACCATCCACCTGCTTCCTCATTGCCTATCCTGAACATCTGGAGAAAGAAATCAAGCACATATCCGGTCCTCTTTTCAATGGAGAATGATGTTCTCATGACTGAATCAGGCATCGAGTTTAGTTCTCAATGAACGGGTTCGATGCTTTTTTCATTAAGATCTACTTTTATTGATTGTTAGCCATAACAATGGTTTGCTCTTGATCGTTATCATAGCCAAGGCGAAATGGTCCCCATTTATTGCGTTACTTCTCGCTTCCATCATTTTAGGGATTATCGCAGGTATGGATATTCCGGATGTTGCAGATGCTGTTCAGATAGGGATAGGTAATCCTCTTCGTTAGTTGGCACTCATTTTCGGTTTAGGTAACATGCTTGGAAAGATGATGGCAATGCCGGTCTTTTTAATGTTGATCGAGGCTTTTGGTGCTTTGTTTGCAGAAGATTCATATGAATTGATTGGAATGCCTTCATTGGAAAGGCAATCATCGCCCCCATGATTTCTGTGGCATTAGGATGCGCTAGAGGGTTTAATAAAGAAGAACTAATCCAATTCATGACCGCCTGCCTCGTCCCAACTGCGTCCATCCTCTTGGTTATCGGGGCGTGCAGTGCATTTAAAATTGTATTGATCACGAGCGGGGTGGATGAAGGCGTTGCAGCTTATGATCCATGTCGCTAAAGATTTAATTTGACAGGCGCACAAAGGTTAAAGTCTTGTACGGTTATGGAAACGATTATATCAGTCGTTTCACTTATCCTAATCTTACTATTGAATTCAATTGTTTAAGAGAAAGGAGCATGTTGTAAATATGGGGCATTCAGGTTATATGATGGGGATAGATATTGGTACGACGAGTACGAAGGTTGTTCTTTTTTCAAAAGGGGGGGAGGTTGTCCAATCTTGTTCGAGGGGATATCCTCTACACAGTCCAACCCCTTCCGTGGCGGAACAAGATCCCGAAGAAATTTATAAAGCGGTCATCATTGCTATAGGCGAGGTTATGATTGCAAGCGGGATAGAAAAGCAAGAACTGGGCTTGATATCGTTCAGTTCGGCGATGCATAGCTTGATCGCCATGGGTAAAGACGGCAGACCGCTGACAAATAGCATTACATGGGCTGATAATCGAAGTGTTGCCTATGCGAAGAAACTGAAGGCTTCGGAACAGGGGATGCAATTGTATCACAGGACCGGAACACCCATTCACCCGATGTCCCCAATCACGAAAATAATGTGGTTAAAAAATGAGCATCCCGGGATTTTTAACGAAACGGACAAATTTATAGGAATTAAAGAATACATCATCTATAAATTCTTCAATGAGTATGTGATGGATTATTCACTCGCTTCTGCAACGGGCATGTTCAACATGAATGACCTGAAGTGGGATGAAGAGGCACTCACCATTGCTGGAATTGGGGCTGAAAAGCTGCCGATGCTTGTCCCTACAACGCATATCCTCTCAGGCATAAGTGAGGAATTAGCTGCAAAAATGAATATTCAGGCTGGTACCCCGTTTGTGATTGGCGCGAGTGATGGTGTGCTTGCCAACTTAGGGCAAAACGCAATCAAGCCAGGCGTTCTGGCAGTGACAATCGGAACGAGCGGTGCGGTAAGGACCGTCAGTGACCGACCGCTTACCGATCCGAAAGGCAGGACATTCTGCTATGCCCTTACTGAGAATCATTGGGTAATCGGCGGACCGGTCAACAATGGGGGAATCACCTTCCGATGGGCACGCGATCAATTGGGCCGTGTGGAAATCGAAAAAGCGAAGGCTTCAGGACAGGACTCCTATGAGATTCTGACGGATATGGCTTCCAATATTGCACCTGGTTCTGATGGGTTGATATTCCATCCGTATATGGCAGGGGAACGGGCACCATTATGGAGTGCCGATGCAAGGGGCTCCTTCTTCGGACTGGCGCTTCATCACACTCGTGACCATATGGTCCGGGCAGTGCTGGAGGGTGTGATGTATAACTTGTACAGTGTCCTTCTTGCTGTTAAGGAATTGACGGGTGCCCCCGAGAAGATCCATGCAAGCGGCGGATTTGTCCGCTCAAAGCTCTGGCGCCAAATCATGGCTGACATATTCAATCAAAACGTGACAATTCCTGAAAGCTTCGAGAGTTCAAGCTTAGGTGCAGCCGTTCTTGGATTATATGCTTTAGGCGAAATCCAAAGCCTTGATGAGGTTGAAGGTATGGTTGGTGAAACAAATGAACTTATCCCGATCGAAGAGAACGTTAAAGTATATGAAGAATTAATGTCTATTTATTTATCCGTGAGCAGGCAATTGGAAGGCGACTACAAGAGAATCGCTGATTTCCAAAGACGTCATTTAGAATGATCTTTAGTGAAAGCACAGATGCATCAGGCACTGTGCTTTTCTTTTTGCCTGGTAATTAAAATGGTAAGATGGAAGAAAACGATAAGGGGAATTTCCAATGGGAGCCAGTAAAACGAATGCAATGCGAATTCTTGATAACAAACGTATAGAGTATGGCATGATGAGTTATGATGCCCGCGACGGAAAAATCGATGGGATCACTGTTGCGGACAAAATTGGAAAAGCGCCAGAAACCGTTTTTAAAACGCTTGTTACCCATAACGGACCGCAGCAGCTTTACGTATTTGTCATTCCTGTAGCCACCGAACTGGACTTGAAAAAAGCAGCGAAGGCCGCAGGTGCAAAAAAAATTGAAATGCTTGCGGTTAAAGATCTGCAAAAATACACAGGGTACATTCGGGGAGGCTGTTCCCCGATCGGAATGAAAAAGCAATACCCGACCTTTATTGACGAAAGTGCAGCAAACCTGCCTGAAATCATCGTAAGCGGAGGAAAGATCGGTACACAGATCGTGTTAAAACCGTCAGAATTCCTGGAGGTCACACAAGCGGAATCTGCTGCCCTAATAAAATAGACTGTTAACCTGTAGGCATTCACCTATTAGTTCATTTCTGCATACGCTGTCTTGAAGATCACATCTGTATTGTGAGGGAGAGTGTGAAAGTGACAGGAAAAGAGATGCATTATTTCGCAGGAGGCAATACGGCTAAAGGTTTTTATAGTTTATATGATTCCAATTTGGCAGGTCTGGAAAGATTGTTCATTTTAAAAGGCGGACCTGGTTCCGGTAAATCGACCATTATGAAAAAAATCGGCCAAGAATGGCTGGATAAAGACTATGACATCGAGTATTTACATTGTTCGTCCGATAATGATTCCATTGATGGAGTGATCATTCCTGCTTTGAAAATCGGACTCGTGGATGGGACCGCGCCGCATGTGATTGAGCCGAAGGCACCTGGGGCCATTGAGGAATATGTCAATCTAGGGGCTGCGTGGAATTTTCAGCAGCTGGCTTCTGAAAGAGCGGCCATCATAAGATTGACGAATGCGAGAAGCAAGAGTTTCGAGAAGGCATATGCCCTATTTGCTGAAGCATTGAAGATACATGATGAATGGGAAGACATTTATAAAGCAAATATTGATTTCGCTAAATTGAATGGGTTGACCAATAAATTGATAGAAGGCTTTTATAGAGATATAACCCTTAATAAGAAGTCGGATGTTCGTCACCGATTCTTAGGGGCAGCTACACCAAAGGGTGCAGTTGATTTCATCCCCAATATTACTGAGGGAATACAAAAACGGTACTTTTTAAAGGGACGTCCAGGTTCCGGTAAATCAACGATGCTGAAGAAGATTGCAAAGGCTGCGGAGCAAAGGGGCTTTGATGTGGAAGTATATCATTGCGGATTCGATCCTCATAGCTTGGACATGGTAATCGTCCGGGAGGTAGGGATCGCCATTTTTGACAGCACATCACCGCATGAATATTTCCCGAGTTGTGAAGGTGATGAAATCATAGATATATATAAAACAGCTATCCTGCCTGGAACAGATGAAATTTATGCCGATCAGATAAAGGATGTTTCCACCAGGTACCGGACAAAAATGAATGAAGCGACAGCAAATCTGGCTAAGGCGAAAGAGCTGCATGACGAACTTGAAAAGATTTATGTAAAAGCAATGGACTTTACAGCCATCGATGACATTCAAAGAGACATCCAAGAACAGATCATTGAACGGGCACAAGATGTCGATAGCCAAACGATTCTGCATTAAGAAAACAAACTGCACCTATTTTAATTAGGTGCAGTTTATTTATATACATAAGACGATTTTTTAACGACGGAAGTCACACAAGAATAGATACGGGTTTGTTAAACGTGTTTATCCACGTCCTTTCGGTTAAAATAGGGATTATATTGAAAAAAAGGAGCCGGTTGAATTGATAAAGACGATTGCGATTGATATGGACGGAACATTGTTAAACAAAATGCAAAAGGTCAGTGAGGAAAATAAACACGCTATCCAGAGGGCGCAAAGTGAGGGAGTGGAAGTGATCATTGCTACTGGAAGATCTTATGTGGAAGCAAGGTTCGCTTTAGATGAAGCAGGCATCGTATGCCCTGTCATTTGTGTAAATGGTGCTGCGCTCTTCAAGGAGGATGGAAATATTGCCGCTTCCAATCCAATGTCAGCTGCCACTGCTAAAATGGTCGCTGGATTCCTCGAAGAACAAGGGATTTATTTCGAAATATATACGAGTCAGGGAATTTATTCTAAAGACTATGAAAACGCAATATCTGTTTTGGTTGATGTATTCGTTACAGCCAATCCGGACATTGACCCTGAGAATATGCGGAAATATGCGGAGGAGCGTTTACAGCTTGGACAGGTAACTTCCATTTCCGATTATTCCGAGTTATTCAGCCGTTCGAATGAGGAATATTATAAAATTCTCAGCTTCTCAAAGGATTTAAATTTATTAAATGAAATTGCTTCGAAATTGGAAGGACAGGGAGTTACAGTCACTTCATCGGGACGTGAAAATGTGGAAATCATGAGTGAAACAGCTCAAAAAGGTACGGCACTTGAAACATATGTGAATGGAAAATCCGGATCGATGCAGGAAACGATGGCTATTGGGGATAATTATAATGATGTATCCATGTTTGAACGGGTAGGTTTGTCTGTCGCAATGGGAAATGCCCCGCTCGAAATAAAAAAACTGTGTGATGAAGTAACAGGCAAGAATGATGAATCCGGTGTAGCGGAGGCCATTTTAAAGGTACTTAAACAGTCAGCCTATTAAACTCATGAATCGAAGGGAGAAAGACTTTTGAAAAAATTGCTCTTATTTTTCCTTATGGCTTCATTGATTTTAACTGGTTGTAACATGAATGATGATGACACTGAAACCGAGCCGAATCCTGACAAGGAAGTGACGGGCACTTTAGGCGAAGATCCGGATGTGCTGGTAACGAACTTGCATGCCCCATGGTCGATTCAGAAGAATGGGGACACAATGTATGTTTCGGAGCGGACAGGAACTATCGTTGAATGGAACAAGGGTAAGATGACACGGCAAAAGGTCAACCTAAAAAAGACATTGTCGTCAAAAGCGGAAGCTGGGTTGCTTGGATTTTTATTAGCTCCCGATTTCTCTAAGAGAGGTAAAGCTTTCGCTTATTATACGTATGAAGAAGGCGGGAATCCCATCAATCGAATCGTCATTTTAGAAAAAAATGAGGATGAGTGGCAGGAGATGGAGACCTTAATCGACGGAATACCAAGCGGGGACTTCCACCATGGCGGCAGGATCAAGATTGGTCCGGATGATAAGCTATATGCAACGACAGGTGATGCAAGAAGGGCTGAGATCGCACAGGACACAGATTCTTTAGGCGGGAAAATTCTGCGCATGAACCTGGATGGCACCATTCCGAACGATAATCCTTTCGCGAATTCATACGTCTATTCATACGGTCACCGCAATCCACAAGGCCTTGCTTGGGATGAAGCAGGACAGTTGTATGAAAGTGAGCATGGAGATTCGGCTCACGATGAATTAAATAAAATTGATCCGGGTAAGAACTATGGCTGGCCTGAGATACAGGGCGATGAGCAAAAAGCTGATATGGTAAAACCATTGATTCATTCCGGTGAAAATACATGGGCTCCTTCTGGCATGGCCTATTTTGACGGAAAGCTCTATTTTGCAGCCTTAAGGGGCGAAGCGCTTAAAAGTTATGATGTAAAAAGCGGAAAACTGACTAATATCATTACGGGCTCAGGAAGGATACGCGATGTATTCGTTGATGAAAAATTTCTTTATTTCATAAGCAACAATACGGACGGCCGAGGAAATCCTGATGAAAAGGATGATAAGCTTTATCGTTTGCCGCTATCTCAGTTAAATATGCCTTGATGTAATCAATCAGGAGAAAAGAAGCATATAAAAGAAAACCTCGCTAATAGCGGGGTTTCCTTTTTGGTTTATGTCCTATAAAATCACGAGTAAAAGCCCGAAACTCATGAGTAAAAGCCCCAAACTCACGAGTATTTGCGTGGAATTCACGAGTAAAAGCCCCAAATTCACGAGTATTTCCTCCAAACTCTCAAATAATAGCCCCAACCTCCTGAAAAGAGGTTTTTTCTTGTTGTGTAGGAAGTGATGGAGAAGCTTAGGAAACAGTGTGTCTACGATTATTTTCGTTCATCCGAAGGCTAGACATTTTTACTGAATAGGTGTATAGTTACCTAGGTAACTACTTTACAGGAGGAATACCTTTGTCCTTTCAAAATGGTTTTTTTCATCATAACTTACAATTTTCAAGGTCATTTACGAAAAAGTTAAATGAACAATTGGCCAAGGTTGATCTTTATCATTCCCAATGGTCGATTGTATATTATCTGAGTCAGTTCGGCTGTTCTACGCTTGTTGAAATAAGCACTTATTTAGATGTGGAGAAACCGACGGTAACCAGGACGGTAAACCGATTGGAAGAACTTGAGTTGATTGAACAAGTTCCAGGAAAAGATAAACGGGAACGGAGAATACAGTTAACGGAGTCAGGTTTAAGGACTTATCAAGAGGCCAAAAAGGTAGTTGAGGAATTTGAACTTCAATTAATTAGCGGTTTGGCTGAAGAAGACCGGGAGGCAACGTTACGAACGTTGATTTTCCTGAAGGAAAAATTAAAACAATAGTAAGGAAGAAGGATTGAAATGAATCAAAAACCGAAATTGTGGACGAAAGACTTTCTGATTGTTTCGTCTGCGAACTTTTTTCTATTTTTAACTTTTTATGTCTTGATGGTGACATTGACCATTTATACGATGGATAATTTTCATGCTTCGCAAGCACAAGCAGGGCTTGCTTCAAGTATCTTTGTTCTCGGTGCTGTGCTTGTCAGACCGATTGCAGGGAAAAAAATTGACAAGATCGGCCGCAGAAAGATGTTGCTTGGCTCGTTGGTGCTATTCCTGATTGCATCCATTGGCTATTTCCTGGTGAATGGTTTATCCCTCTTATTGATCGATCGGCTTATTCACGGTTTTGCTTTTGGCCTTGCCACTACGGCAACTGGAACGATTGCTGCAGATATCATTCCGAATGAAAGACGCGGGGAAGGCACAGGTTACTTTGCCATGAGTACAAACTTGGCAATGGCTTTCGGTCCGTTTATTGGATTGCTGATAACACAGCATTTCAGTTATTCCATCATTTTCTATGCAGCCTCTTTATTTGCCGCGTTTTCTTTAGTTGCATCGTTATTCATGAATGTGCCTGAAGGGGAAAAGGTCGGAGCTTCACCACAAAAAGGATTTAAAATCAGTGATTACTTTGAAAAAAGGGCACTTCCCATTGCCGTTTTTATCGGATTTGCCGGATTTACCTATTCGAGCATCTTGTCCTATTTAACGTCTTTTGCAAAGGAAATGGATTTAATGGATGCGGCGAGCTTTTTCTTTGTCGTATTTGCTGTATTCCTTTTGGCGTCCCGTCCGTTTACAGGCCGGATGTTTGATGTGAAGGGGGAAAATGCAGTTATTTACCCATCGCTCTTGCTATTTGCCATCGGTATGGTCATCCTGAGCCAATCCCATCATGGTATCACGCTTCTGATTGCCGGCGCCTTTATCGGAGTGGGTTATGGTACGTTCCAATCTAGCAGTCAAGCGATTTCCATCAAGGAAGCCCCCTCAAATCGGATGGGATTAGCCACATCCACATTTTTTACAATGTATGACTTCGGTATTGGTGTGGGCCCGTTCCTATTGGGATTCCTTATTCCATATACAGGGTTCAAAGGGTTATTCATAGGAATGTCCATCTTTGCATTCATACTTATTGGCATTTATTACTTGGCGCATGGAAAAAAAGCCTCGGCAAGAGTGAAAATGCAGCATGAGGAACGCTTGTCTGCTTAATTTTTTGAATATGATTGTATAAAATGAAGAATTTTGGGGATGCTTATATTATGATTGATTTTCCAAAAGTATCCCCCTTTTCTCCGCCTGTATCCCACAGGCGTTTTTTTTATGCCATAAACAAAGAAAACCGCCATTGGCGGTTTCTTTAAAACTTATAGGTCCATAATCTTTCTTTGCGGATCCAGTCTAGAAAATCGGCATCCTGATTTTCGAATTTTTCTTTCCAATCGATCACCATTGCCTGAGTTTGCGAACGGTGGGCAGTGAATGTGGCTACCTTTTTTTCTTCGACGGCAGAGATATCATGAATGATGTCAGGTTGCCCTAATTCGTCAATGCAGTTATTCGAGAAGGCGACACAATGAAGTTTAGGCCTCTCTTTCGCTTCCATTCTTTCAACGGCCCGCACCACAGCCCGTGCTGTCGCTTCATGGTCAGGATGGACACTGTATCCTGGGTAAAACGTAATGATCAATGAAGGATTCAATTCATTGATGGCATCGGTAAATAATGAAGTCAGCTTTTCATCATCTTCGAATTCAATTGTCTTATCACGCAATCCAAGCATGCGTAAATCTTGGATGCCAATCGCATTTGCTGCATCGATTAATTCCTTTTTACGAATTTTAGGGAGCGATTCCCTTGTTGCAAATGGAGGGTTTCCTAAATTACGTCCCATTTCTCCTAAAGTTAAGCATAAATAGGTGACAGGAGTGCCCGCTTCTCTATGAAGGGCAAGCGTTCCGGAGACCGAGAAGGCTTCATCATCGGGATGTGGGAATATAACTAATACATGGCGTTCTTTTTCCAAGGTATATTTCTCCTTCCGTTCTACTTACAGTGAGTATGGTTATCGGTAAATGGGAGTTTTCATCGGAATTATATGATATATTTCAAGCAAGTTGCCATCATTCAAAAGGAGTGGGACTGAGCTGCATGGAGACAGCAAGCTTTCCGGAAAAATCAAGGCCTGCCAATAGCAATCTTCCTTGTTCATCCATTTCGAAGTGGTTAACGCCTTCTGCATATACCCAGCCAATATTGAGCTTCAAGCCGATGCGGTAGGGTCCATCCCCAACTATCTTCCCATGTTCATACTGTATAAGAGCATTACGAATATAAGCGCCTGCCGAAAAGAAAGCTTCATCTACATGAGTGGCATAGGCACCATTTGTCGTTTCAAGGTGAAGATATACATCTTGTCCTGCGAAAGAATCAATGGCATTTTGCACCTCTGTACGGTCTATAGGTTTCATACTATAATTTCCTCCTTAACTGGGCGGCTAGATAAGCTTTTCCTTCTTTCTATTTTACTAAATAAAAACGAAAAAAGCGAAAAAGGCCGCTCGATGAATTTGAGCGGCCATTAAACTTGATGTTTTATTTTTGTGTTTTTTCAGCGATTCCATATTTATGGTATGCACCATGATTGACAGGTCCAACATAGTCATTCATCTTCCAAGAATGGCGAACGGCCTCGGTGATGAAGTCTTTAGCAATGAGGATAGCCTCACGCGGGCTTTTACCTTCAGCCAATTGAGCTGCAATGGCTGCTGAAGATGAACAGCCGGCACCATGTGTATTGGTCGTTTCGATTTTTTCTGATTCAAGGATTTCAAATTCAGTTCCGTCATATAAAAGGTCAATGGCTTTATCATGATCCAGCTTATTACCGCCTTTGATCAAGACATATTTTGCACCAAGTTCATGAATCTTTTTGGCTGCAGCCCTCATATCGTCAATCGTCTTGATAGGCGCAGTTCCCGCTAACTGAGCGGCCTCGAACAGGTTTGGCGTGACTACAGTTGCACGTGGAACAAGCAGTTCGCGCAGAGCTACAGCCGTTTCAGGGTGCAATACTTCATCTTCACCTTTACATACCATAACTGGATCGATTACGACCTTGTCCAGCTTCAACTCGTCTATTTTACGGGCAACAAGTTCAATGATTTCCACTGATCCAAGCATTCCCGTTTTCATGGCATCGATGCCGATTGATAGAATCGTTTCGATTTGGGCTTCTAAAACCTCGACCGGTGTAGGGAATACATTATGGGACCAGCCATTCTTTGGATCCATCGTCACGATTGTCGTTAAAGCGGACATACCGTAAACGCCGAATTCTTGGAATGTCTTTAAATCTGCTTGAAGACCCGCACCGCCGCTCGAATCCGATCCGGCAACTGTCATAGCTCTTTTCATAGTCATTATGTGACCTCCTCAGGAGAATTAGATTTCGATATTATCAGCATACCAGTTAATATCCTATTTTTAGAATATACCAAAATTTCTTTTATGTAAAACTTAGTTTTCACCTTAATATGAGTACCTTAAGAAAGGTAATGGAATGGCCACGCATGAGTCATTTTTTCGGACATGGAATTCAGAAAATAAAATGGGTGGGTGGCCTGCTTTTTAGCTTTTGATCCTACTTTCCATCTTTTGATATGCAAAGCAAAGTTTGTGAAGGTGTCATTATTTTCAAAGTTGATTTAAAATATTTAAATATAGTGGGATACATTTAGTATAGCTTTACCGTTCGATGCTGTATTAAACCCAAAAAAGGGAGGGTGATTTCTATGGAATGGACAATGTTGCTTTTAGCTGGTGGGAAATCAAGCCGTATGGGCGTGAATAAGGCCCTGTTGTCCATAGGTGGCATTGTGAACATTTCAAGAGTGGCATCCGAATTGAAAAAGGTGTCAGAAAACATTATGGTCATTACGAATACAGTTGAAGAATATCGTTTTCTGCAGCTGCCGCTAATTCCGGATTTACATAAAGATCAAGGACCTCTTGGCGGATTGCATGCAGGGTTGACCTCATCGGAAACGGAGCTTCAGTTCCTTGCAGCCTGTGATATGCCGTTTGTGAGTGCAGATGCCATAAAGGATATCATATCCAATTATGAACCTGAATTCGACGCAGTCATTCCAGAAATAAATGGCAGGCTCCAGCCGCTTTTTGCTGTTTACCATAAAAGATGTCTTCCTGTACTGACGGACTGTTTATTAAAACATGAATTGAAAATGAGACTATTTTTGGAAAAGATTTCGGTGAAAATCATGAAAGAAACCGAATTTAAGTTATATCGCGAGAATCCTGAACATTTTCACTACCTTTTTTTCAATATGAATACGATGGAAGATTATCAAGAGGCAGGTTATATTGATCGAACTGAATTATATATAAAGGATGGTAGACATGAATTATAATATTTCAAAAGAGCCGATTGTCATCCAGGAAGTGATTGATAAAGTAGTCAGTCGAAATGCGGGTGCCGTCACGACCTTTATTGGTACGGTGAGGGAAATGACGAAAGGAAAAAAGACTCTCTTCCTAATATACGAAGCGTATGAACCGATGGCCGTCAAGAAATTGGAGCAAATCGGATCAGAGATCAAGGAGCGTTGGCCTGATGCAGAAGCGGCTATCACCCATCGTGTAGGTAAACTTGAAATCACGGATATCGCAGTGGTTATTGCCGTTAGTACGCCACATCGGAATGATGCATATGAGGCAAACAGGTATGCGATTGAAAGAATTAAAGAAATCGTCCCGATTTGGAAAAAGGAACACTGGGAAGATGGGGAGACATGGGTCGGAAACCAGTTGGAAACCGTTCCATATCCAACGGGGAAACCTGAAGAGGGGGATATTGATGATTAATGTACTTTTATTTGCCCAATTGAAAGATGAGCTAGGTAAAGAGACTGTTACTATAGAAGGAAATGGAATGAGTGTAGCCCAGCTAAAAGGAAAAATGAAGGTGGATTTTCAATTGGAAGGTCTTGAAACCGTGATGACAGCGGTCAATGAAGAATTTGCCGATGATGACACAATTCTATCTGATGGAGATACTGTAGCTTTCATTCCGCCAGTAAGTGGAGGCTAAAGCATTTGGAAGGGAGGGTTCACGGTGAAAGAGCGATTTTCAAGGCAGACTTTATTCGCCCCCATTGGTGAAGGGGGCCAATTGAAAATTATGAAGAAGCATGTATTGCTTCTTGGTGCAGGGGCTTTGGGATCTGCTAATGCCGAGGCCCTTACTCGTGCAGGAGTAGGGAAGCTTACCATTGTCGACAGGGATTATGTCGAGACCAGTAATTTACAGCGCCAACAAATGTATACGGAACGGGATGTCGAGGAGAAACTGCCAAAGGCAGAAGCGGCAAAGCGTCATTTATTTGATATCAATCATGAAGTTGAAGTGAATGCCATCATCATGGACGCAACAGCCCAGAACCTCGAGCAGCTGCTTGGTGATGTTGATTTGATCATGGATGCAACCGATAATTTTGAGACACGGATGATAATTAATGATTTATCACAAAAGCTTCATATACCATGGATTTATGGGGCATGTGTGGGGAGTGTGGGGATGACTTTGACGATCCTTCCCGGACAGACACCATGTTTGCACTGTTTGCTGAAAGCGATCCCCATTCAAGGTATGACCTGTGACACAGGAGGAATCATATCACCAGCAGTAACGATGGTAGTGGCACACCAAACTGCCGAAGCTTTGAAAATCCTTGTAGAAGATTGGGAATCTGTACGGCCTGCACTTGTTTCTTTTGATCTGTGGAGAAATCAATACCAAACCGTTAAATTGACAAAAGCGAAAAAGAAAGATTGTCTCTCATGCGGGGAGCAGAGGACATATCCCTTTTTAACAATGGAGAATGCAACGAAAACGGCTGTTCTTTGCGGGAGGGATACTGTACAGGTAAGACCGCCAAAACCTTTGAAACTGCAACTCGAGAAATTAGCCAAGGATCTGGACGGCAGCGGCTATTTGGTGAAATTCAATCCATTTCTTCTCTCTTGTGAAAAAGCTGGGGAGCGTATCGTCATTTTCAAGGATGGACGGGCGTTGATACACGGTACGAAGGACATGGTCCATGCAAAGGCCACGTACCAAAGCATCCTGGGATAATGATTATAAAAAACGAGGCCCCCGGTTAAGGAGCCTCGTTTTTTATGAATTCATATAGGGTTTTAGTGTGTAACCCCGTCTTTATTGTCTTGTTTGGAAGCGACGATGACTACTTTTCCTTCGTCAAGAACTTCCTCGTAACGTTCTGCCTCCATATCACTAAGGCCAAGGTTGCTCATTCGATTACGAAGTTCATCTCCGCGTGATTTAAAGAGATTTCCGACGGTATCAAGGAAACCTTGTTCCTTCATGCCTACACCTTCTGTATTTGTATTCTCGGTAAGGTGTTTTGAACGGGTTTTATCATGGGCAAACAAATATACATCGTCTTTCGTATAACCTGATGTAACTAATTCATCGATTTTTTCCTTTGCTTGTAAACCGTTTTCTACTACATGTACTTGATACATATAAACTCCTCCTTGAATTTTAGTAGGATTCTCTTGAAAATAGGTAAATGGAATCTTGCTTATTACAGTTGCTGATTGGCTATAGTAGTATATAACCTTGTTTGGGCACGGATAAACATTTTTATCGAAGAATATTTAGTAAGTGGTGAAGCGGAATACCTTTTGAATGCGGTAGGTCAAGTATTTGAAGACAGGCAGTTTCTTTTGGTATTCACTGTAATCCACCGTGTAAGTTCCGTTTTGATTTGTCCAAAGTCTTTGAAAGTAGCTATCGACATCCTTGGAAACGCCGGCATCATTTGGAGCATGGATTTCAACATTCGCTTCAAGATTATAGTCATCTAGATTGCGGGAGGTATAATTAGCCGATCCTCCAAGGATAACCGTTTCATTAGCCTTTTTGATCATCATCAATTTTGTATGGAACTGTTCTTTATCTGTTTTGTACCAGCGGATCGAGATGTTTTCATCCCCCAGTTTTTCGAATTCGGCGGCAACCGGAAGGTTGGGAAGCCCGATTTTCTCACTTCCGAAAGCGTTTTGATTCGGATCCAATATCATTTGAATCTTCACACCCCGTTCAGCTGCATCCGTTAATGCCTCGACAACCTCGCGATCGGCAATGTAGAACATGGCAAGATGGATCTTGTCCCCCTTTTTTGCATCCTTAATTGCCTTAAGGACATGTTTATTGATTTTTCCTTCCGTTAGCAGTTGTACCGATATCGGTCCTTTATCTGCCGATGTCCCTTTGAACTCAGGAAATGACTTTGGTCCTCCCGAGAATTTCGAAGCGGCTTCTTCGGCTTTAACAAAATCGCCGATGATATTCCCGTCCATCTGGAACGCGATATTGGAATGGAATCCACTTGCGTCATGAGGATTGGCAGATGAGATGATGGCCGTTTTTTCAGTAGCGACCACTTTTCTGTGATTAGCTTTGATATTCATCAGTCTAAGATAAGAACGCAAGGTGACCTTTGGTGCGCTTTTGGCCATTGGATTCACAATCCAGCCTTTTCCGCTTTCACCGAACCATTGGAAAAAGGTCCGATACACACCTGAATAGAGAGGATTCGGATCCCGGAGGCGGTCTAAGTTGGTAACAATGACATCAATTCCATTTTTCTTCATCGTTTCCAATGCCTCTAATTGGTAGGCATTATAGGAAGTATTCACTTCATCTGTAATGAAAATAACCTGGAGATCAGGTTTCCTTTTCTTCTGTTTCACCAGATTATCCTTCAGAGTCTCGGTTAACTTCGGGAAGTTTATCTTTTCATCATAAAAAGCATTAAACAAAAACATATCGATTACGATATAAGAATCAGCCTCTTCTATCGCTTGATTTATGGTTTGGAAAATTCGCTGCTCATGTTGCAGATTCCCTTGTTCATCGTGATAGGAAAGGTCATAGATGAAATCGATATCCTCGACATGATGAACTTTTCCTTCATAAGAAATACCATCGGGGAGAGGCTTGTAGCTGTTATAGACGATTACGATTGCAATGACGATCAAAATGCTGACAAGCAGATAAAATCGTTTTCTTTTGTACCATTTTTTCATAGGGAATCCTCCAACATGGTTAAATTGCTTGCTAACTTTCTATTTTCCCACTTTTGGGGTATATAGAAACATAAATCGTAATCTATGGAAAAGGCAAGGCGATTAAGTTTGATATAATATAGTTTCAAAAAGTGGAAAGGGGCTGTGGCAGATGGAAAAGCAGTTATTGACAAATGATTGGTGGCCTCTATTGAAAGAGGAATTCAAAAAAGAATATTACCAGGAGCTAAGGGAATTTATAAAGCAAGAGTACAGCCAGCAAGTCATTCATCCTGATCAGGACGATATTTTCAATGCGCTTCATTATACTCCTTATGAAGACGTAAAGGTTGTCATCCTTGGACAGGACCCTTACCATGGCCCTGGTCAAGCGCATGGCCTTAGTTTTTCAGTTAAGCCGGAAGTTCGCATCCCACCCTCTTTAAGAAATATCTTTAAAGAGTTAAACACCGATCTAGGCTATGAGGTTCCGGATAATGGTTACCTTGTTGAATGGGCAAAACGGGGAGTGCTTCTATTGAATACCGTCTTGACTGTGCGTGAGGGAGAGGCGCACTCACACCGCGGAAAAGGATGGGAAATCTTTACGAATCAAGTTATTCGCCTATTGAATGACCGTCCGAAACCGGTTGTATTCATCCTGTGGGGAAAACCTGCTCAAACCAAAATCCCTTTGATTGATGAAACCCGCCATAAAATCATTAAGTCCGTACATCCAAGTCCGCTGTCGGCTTCCCGTGGTTTCTTTGGCACAAAACCTTTTTCCAAAACAAATCAATTGCTGTTGGAAATGGGGGAATCCCCAATTGATTGGAAAATCACGAACCGATGATATGGGCAGGAAAACGAAACGGGTGAATTGTATGGCGTGCAGTCATTTCTATATAACTTGGGATCCCAGTTTTCCAAAGGGCTGCCGTGCTTTTCAATTCAAAACATCAAACCAGCCTTCTCTTGATGTCTTTCATTCTTCAGGACAGCCATGCTTGAAATTTCAAGCCAAGCCAATGAAAAGGTAGGAAATATGCAAGGTGTTTTCTTCTCTGATTTTTGCTATGCTAGTTATGATAGTTTTGACCTGTATATAGACGAGGTGGTAAAGTTGGATATTTCATCAAGACAAATGTTAGATAAAATCGAAGAGCTTGTTTTAAAAGCGAAACAGGCAAATTCAGAGGATAAGGTGCAGGGGTATGTAATCGCCATTAAGTCCCTTTGTGAAGTAATGGTGGATGAAAAAGCAGCGAACATCAGCATGCCGAAGCCAATCACATTGACCCAGCCCGTTATGTCGGCTACACCGAATGTAGAACCGGTTAAAATGGATGAGGCCAATGGGGAGTCCTTGTTCGATTTTTAAATTAGGGAAGGGGAGCGAAATAATTGAAACTGTTCATCATTTTAGGTGCATTGAATGGGTTTATTGCTGTGGCACTAGGTGCATTCGGTGCACACGGGCTGGAAGGGAAAATTCCTGATAAATATTTAGAAACCTGGCAAACCGCTGTTCAATATCAAATGTTCCATGCGGTTGGTTTATTGGTAATCGGAATATTGGCGGGGAAGATTTCAAGTCCGCTGATCAACTGGTCCGGCTGGCTTATGCTAATAGGAATTATCCTGTTTTCCGGAAGCCTATTCGTTCTAAGCGTTACGCAAATCAAAGTCCTAGGGGCCATCACACCGCTTGGCGGGGTTTCATTCTTGGTTGCTTGGGTCTTAATGATCATTGCTGCATATAAATACTTGTAATGAAGGTAGCTGACCTTCTGGGTCAGCTCTTTTTGGGAAAAAGTCATTCCAATATAAGAAGAGCCTCAGAATCAAATAGATTCTGAGGCTCTTCTATATAGGATTTTTTTACCTTGGCGAATAGGTGGTAAGCCCAGTGCCTCCAAATGGATATTCATATTCGATTTCTTCATCAAACGTTATATAATCTAAGTATACCATCGGGATTAAGTATCGTTTTCCCGTTTGAGGATCGCTTATGATTAAATGATCGCGTCCTGCAGCCTCGATGATTCCTTTGAAGATCTTGGCATTCCATTCCTTGTTGTTTTCAAACGTTGTATAAACAGTGGCCAATTTCCCTTTATTCAAACGCAAGATGTTCTCGATGTACGACTGTTCGACCGGAAGCATGCCAGGTATCTGTGGTCCGGAAGGGGGTTGACCCATCGTCATCGGCACTTGTTGTGGCGTGCCTGCCATAGTGGGCTGTTGTGGCTGGTATGATGGCTGTTGGTATCCTTGCTGTTGGTAACCTTGTTGCGGGTAACCTTGTTGCTGGTTAGGATTCTGCTGCCTTAGTTCAGGCTCATTATTCTCATAGGGGTAATAAGGGCTTCCTCCGTACGGATAATTACCATAAGGATTATTTTGTGACATTGCATTCCCTCCTAAATTCAAGGTTTAGTTGATGCTGTGGAATTTGGACAATCCGAGAGAGTGGACTGGAAGAAACAGTGCGATTTATAGCGACCGGTAGTATTGTATATGTTTATTGGACAATCCCCGGGTGGCTTAAAAAACCACAATGAATGTTAAGCGATACATAACGGCTGCCGTTCATGATATAAGCCATATCCTCTTGTCGGCTAATGAATAGAAGTAACGTTCCTTCACCTCGCTGGAGTCAGGAATTGCCTTGATCAATTTTCCTGAAGCTGAATGGGACTGTGAAAAAATGAATTCATCACTATTGAAAATGTATGGGATATGGATTGAATTTATTCCAAGGCCGGGAAAAAATAAGGAGGGGACGCAAAAAAAGCCTCCGGAAACCGGAAGCTCATCGTCTTATACGTATAGGAATGAAGGTACGTTTTCTTCCGGCAGGATATTGCCTACAAAGAAAGAACCAAATGCAGCGTAACGTGCACTCACTTCATCAAAACGCATTTCATAGATTAATTTTTTAAATTGAAGGACATCATCTGCGAATAGTGTTACGCCCCATTCATAATCGTCAAAACCGACAGAACCCGAAATGATTTGTTTCACTTTACCTGCATAACTGCGGCCAATCAAGCCGTGGGAACGCATTAAGCCTTTGCGCTCTTCCATGGAAAGCATATACCAGTTATCATCGCCATCACGACGCTTGTCCATTGGATAGAAGCATACATGTTTCGCTTTTGGAAGTATCGGATAAAGTCTGGAACGGACATGAGGGTTCTGGTATGGATCCTCATCATCTCCGCCAGCTAAGTAATTGCTTAATTCCACGACGGAAACGTATGAATAAGCGGGAATTGTATATTCGGCAAGCTTCGTTTTGTTGAATTCGTTTTCAATTGCATTCAATTCTTCCATGGTTGGGCGGGCAAACATAAGCATGAAGTCCGCTTTCTGACCAACGATGGAATATAGGGCATGGCTGCCTTCATTGTCGCTTTGTGTCATATTCCATTTATCCAGTAAACCTTGGAACTCTGAGATGGCCAATTGGCGTTCGTCACTTGATAACGTTTTCCAAGAAGACCAGTCGATTAGACGGAAATCATGTAAACAATACCAGCCGTCCAGTGTTTGTGCTGCTTCACTCATTACGATCACTCCTAAGTCTTATTATAACTTTAATATAACATAGTTTCAGTATAAGGAAATTTATATCAACCCGCAAACACCATCACTGTTTTCCGGCGTTCTGCAAATTTCAGATTTGCGGATTGGGAGGGACCGAAGTGGCTGGAATTTACCTGGCTCCTAGAGTATTCTTAAAAGAAGACGGCAATGGATTTTCATCGAATGGTTAAATATAAAAAAAATGGGGGAAACGTATCTAAAAAGGAGGAATAGCCAATGGGTGATTTATTTGAAATATTGGAATCGAAAATTATGGGGCATAATTTAAAGATCGTTTTTCCAGAAGGGTTGGATGAACGGATTTTGGGAGCGGCAGGCAGGCTTTCCAAAGCTAAACTGGTGACACCTGTATTGATTGGGGATATCGGGTTGATTCAAGAGAAGGCAAAAGATTTAAAGATCTCCCTTGATGCAATCGAAATATATGATCCGAAGAATTATATCATGATGGATGAAATGGTAGAAGCATTCGTTAAGGTCCGTGATGGTAAAGCGACCGATGTACAAGCACGTGAAATCTTAATGGATGAGAACTATTTCGGAACCATGCTCGTCCAAATGAAACTGGCACATGGAATGGTCAGCGGCGCAACTCATTCGACTGCCGATACGGTTCGGCCCGCCTTAAGGATCATTAAAACAAAGCCAGGCGTCCAAAAAACATCGGGAGTATTCATCATGGTCCGGGATGAAGAAAAATATGTGTTCGCGGATTGTGCCATCAATATAAACCCCGATTCCCAGGACCTGGCTGAAATTGCTATAGAAAGTGCGAAGACTGCACTAATGTTCGATATCGAACCGCGTGTGGCGATGCTGAGCTTTTCGACGAAGGGATCCGCAACATCCCCCGAGACCTTAAAAGTGGTTGATGCTGTCGATTTGGCAAAAGAAATGGACCCTGAAATCATCCTTGATGGGGAATTTCAATTTGACGCGGCCTTCGTTCCTTCGGTAGCAAGAAAAAAAGCACCGGATTCCCTTATTCAGGGGGATGCGAATGTTTTTATTTTCCCAAGTCTCGAAGCGGGGAACATCAGCTATAAGATGGTACAGCGCTTGGGCGGCTTCGAAGCGGTCGGTCCGATCCTTCAGGGCCTGAATCGTCCGGTGAATGACCTTTCGAGGGGATGCAGTGAAGAGGATGTATATAAACTGGCTGTCATTACAGCGGCACAGGGGTTTGTGGCGCAGTATCAATAGGCAGCTTGAGGATTAAATGTTAGAGGGAGATTCGTATGGGTGAAATAGATTCATTATTAATGCAGCAAGAGTGGAGGATTATTGATCAATCTTCCGTCGGACCTCAGTTTCCTGCTCTGGAGTCCTTTGCGATGGATGATACATTTTGTGCTTCCGTAGGGTCAGGTGAATCAGCGGCCGTAGCCAGAGCGTGGGTACACCACCGAACCATCGTCATGGGTATACAGGATACGAAGTTGCCTTTTCTTAAAAAGGGTTTGGATCATTTAGAAGAACATGGCTTTCAGGCCATCGTGAGGAATTCCGGAGGGCTGGCAGTCGTGCTGGATGAGGGTGTCCTTAATTTGTCGCTCATTTTTCCTGAAAACGAGCGGAAAATTGAAATCAATCGTGGATATGATGCGATGTGGGAGCTTGTCCAATTGATGTTTTCCGATTTCCCAGTCACGATGGAAGCAAGGGAAATCGTCGGTTCCTATTGTCCTGGAAGTTATGATTTAAGTATAAATGGGCAAAAATTTGCCGGTATTTCCCAACGTAGGATCCGCAATGGCGTAGCGGTGCAAATCTATTTGTGTGTCAATGGAAGCGGGGCTGAACGTGCCAGTCTCGTGAAGGGTTTTTATGATGCAGCTAAAGGAAATGCAGAAACCAAATTCGTTTATCCTGATATCGTCCCTTCGGTGATGGCGTCCCTAACTGAATTGTTGGGTGTGCAATTGAGTGTTCAGGACGTGATGCTCAGATTCCTGCATGTATTGAAGGAACATAGCGAAAGGATATTCTCTGACACTCTTTCCGTTCAGGAATGGCCGATGTATGAGGCATACTTGACAAGAGTGGTGGAACGCAATGATAAAGTATTTGATGCATTAAAGGATTGAAATGAACGAAGCCGTTCCATTAAGTCAGGAACGGCTTCGTTCATTTAATACGACTTTAGCATTCACTGAAACTGTAAAAGGACTGGATGATAGGCAGCGGCGTCCAGGGAGATATTATTCCATCTTTCTTGAAACAATGAAAAAAAGAGCCTTATTGGCTCCCTTCTTCGGATAAACATGGGTGAAACGGCCTTTATCATGTGGTTGATCTATGTAACTTATCCCCACATTATCTTATTACTCGGCCATTTTTTCCAAATTGCCATTCCGGTCCATCTTGAATTTAGTTGCCGGACGTTCCTCTTCCTCTAACAATACCAGCTTTCTTGCTCGATTCATGATATTCATCAAAGTTTCATAATCTTCCTGCATCAAGCCGCTGTTTTGCTCTAGGTGGCTGATTTTATTCTCCAATTCTTCATTTCGCTTTTTCAGCCCTTTAATTTCAAGCTTCAATCTTTCATTTTCGGTTTTTAATACTTCGGCTTGGAGCATGCGGCCGTTCATAGATTCCAAATAGGCGATGACGGTATCAAGGCTCATGGCCGTTTCCAAGGTTACTGGTGTGTGCTGTGTCTTAGGAGCGAGGGCTTCTGCCACAACGAATTCCTCTGCTGTTTCATAATTGGTAATATCGACTTCGGATTTCAACTCTAGTTCCTCTTCTTGTACATGGGGAACCATTATGTCGGAAATCGTTGGGGACGGCGGTGTATAAAGAAGTCGTTTTTTTCCTCCTTGATCTTTTCCAAGGATCCTTTGCCGCTGCTTACGCTGTTTCTTGGCAAGGGAAAGCGCTTTATCATAATTATGGCGGACAACTGCATTCCAGCGGAATCCGCATGCTGCAGAGGTGCGATTCAACTTATCTCCTACCTCTTCAAAAGCATTGAGCTGAGTGCTCCCTTCCCGCACATGGCGCAATACCGTTTCTGCCAAAAGCAAATCATCTTCTTCTGTCCAGGCGTCTTGACGAACCTTCATTTCTACATACTCCCTTTCTGGTAATTTTTTAAATAAATAACTATATAAAATATCGTGTGGCAGTGATTTATGGAGTGTTCTACTAGCATTTTGGACAAAATATGGATTTTTTATACAAAAAGGTTAAAAGGATACTAGTTTTTTGATTATTTACATGCTTTTCACATCATCCAGCCCTCTTGATATTCATAAGTAGAAACGGTAAAATACCCTTTAGTCGTATAAATGGATGAAAAATAGTTTGTCATGGAAAGGATGGTGACCGGAGGATGTCCAATGAATTCAGAGTGTGCGATGACTGCTTGGCGGTAAACATTAAAACGTTGATCCCGCGTCTTGAAAAGCTTGATCCCGACGCGAAAATTGAAGTGGGCTGTCAATCCTATTGCGGTCCTGGCAGAAAGAAGTCTTTTGCCTTTGTCAATAACCGTCCAGTTGCTGCACCGACAGAAGACGAGTTACTAGATAAAATCAATAAAAAACTAAAGTAGGATCCATGATATATAGTTAGAGTGGATTGTTTGCTTATGATAAATGAAACAAGTAATCATCACCCAGATTCGACACACTGCGGTGATTTTTTATTTCTTTAATTTCAAGACAAAATCGGACTGAAACTTCCGTTTTCTTACAAAATGACCCCTCTTACTAGCAAGGTGGAAGTTAGGGTTTTTTGTCAAAACACGCTATAATGAGTGCATCGAGATTACGAAAAAGAGGGTAGTTCATGGAATATTCCGGTGAAAAATTACAAGAAGAAAAAGTATTCAAGGACCCGGTGCACCGATATATACATGTTCGCGACCGGGTTATATGGGATTTAATAGGGACGAAGGAATTTCAGCGTCTTCGAAGGATCAAACAGCTGGGAACGACTTATTTAACCTTTCATGGTGCGGAACATAGTCGGCTTAGCCATTCGCTTGGAGTATACGAGATTGTTCGGAGAATCGTGGATGATGTTTTCGAGGGCAGACCCGAATGGAAACCTGAGGAACGGTTACTATCCTTGTGCGCAGCACTTCTGCATGATTTGGGTCATGGTCCTTTCTCTCATTCTTTTGAAAAAGTGTTTGACCTTGATCATGAGCAATTCACGAGGCAGATAATCCTCGGCGATACGGAAGTTAATAGGATCCTCCTTAGGGTTGGACGTGATTTTCCTAAGAAAGTGGCAGAAGTCATAGCGAAAACCTATAAAGGCAAATTAGTAGTCAGCCTGATTTCAAGTCAGATCGATGCTGATAGAATGGACTATTTACAGCGTGATGCTTACTTCACTGGCGTGAGTTATGGACATTTCGATATGGAAAGGCTTTTGCGTGTAATGAGGCCAAGGGAAGAACATGCCGTCATAAAACAAAGCGGGATGCATGCGGTTGAAGATTATATCATGAGTCGATACCAAATGTATTGGCAGATTTATTTCCATCCAGTTACGAGAAGTGCGGAGGTCATACTTACCAAGATTCTACATAGAGCGAAACATTTATATGAATCCGGTTATGAGTTTGCACAAGAACCACACCATTTTTATTCATTGTTCAGGGGAGAAGTGACTTTAACGGACTACTTGAAAATGGATGAATCGGTGATGCTCTATTATTTCGAAGCATGGGAAGACGAAAACGATGCGATTTTAAAAGATTTATGCACTCGCTTCGTTAACCGTAAACTATTTAAATATGTGGAATTCCATCCATCGAACAGTCAAATGAACAGGTTGATGGAGTTAAGGACGCTATTCAAGAAGGCGGGCATTGATCCGGATTATTATCTCGTCGTCGATTCTTCATCAGATCTGCCGTATGATTTTTACCGGCCAGGTGAGGAAGAGGAGAGATTGCCGATTCACTTGCTGAAAAATAATGGCGAAATTCGTGAATTATCGCGTGAATCCGAAATTGTCGATGCAATTTCAGGGAAAAGAAGAACGGATCATAAGTTGTATTATCCTGCGGATTTATTGCGTGATGAATCTACGAAGAAAAATATAAAAAAACAGATTCGTAAGCTTCTGGAGCTATCGGATTAAAGTGGTACATTTTTGGTGAGGAGTGACGAGCCTTGTTTAAGGATCATGCAAACATTATCAATGCAATTTCTACTGCCGGTGAAATCTCGGGTCGGAAAAAATTACAAAAGATCGTTTATATCGCGAAGAAGCTGTCCTTCCCATTTCATGAAAAGTTTCAGTTTCACTTTTATGGACCGTATTCGGAGGAGTTGACCTTACGTATTGAAGAGCTCTGCGAAATGGGCTACTTGAATGAAGTGAGGGAAAAAAAAGCAGGCTATTATCAATATTGTTATTCGATAACGGATGCAGGCCGGGATTTCCTATCCATACAGGAAGTGGAGATGCCGGCGCTTGAGGCATGCTTACAGGATATGAACGAACAGAATGCCAGGTTTTTGGAGCTGGTTTCAACGGTATTATACTTCGACACGCTTGAAAAAGAGGAAGTCACCGAGAAAATTTTCACGCTGAAAAGCAAACAAAAATATACGCTTGAAGAAATTGATGAGGCATATGAATATATTGAGCAGCTAAAAACAAAAGCTAAGCCGAATTGATGGCTTAGCTTTTCCCCATTATGTAAAACTTATTGATCGCTTTTACGGACACCGGCTACTGCTAAATGATTTTTTGACATTTCTTCAATGAAAATCGTCACGGCTTCAGCTGGTGCTCCAGTTGTTTCCGTAACGGCTGCAGTCACCTTTTCGACTAAAGCCTTTTTTTGTTCGTCTGTACGGCCTTCAAGCATTTTGACTGTTACATATGGCATCTATTTTTCCCCCCTTCCTCTCTTATCTTGTAGTGTTTCACAATGGAAAAAGAAATGCAAGACACGGAAGTCAGAGTTTTTTCACTTCTTGCTCTTTTGATGTATACTAACGGTAATAAACAATGGGGGAGAAGCTATCGATGGAATTCTTTGATCAAATAGGACGGTTTTTGGCTTATCCTTTGGAACAGCTTCCATATGTCATTGTGTCACTGTTAATCGCATTTACGGTTCATGAATTTTCCCATGCCTATGTGGCCTATAAGTTCGGTGACCCGACTGCAAAGAATGAAGGAAGAGTCACATTGAATCCGATTTCGCATTTGGATCCAATCGGAACTCTGTTGATATTGATAGCCGGATTTGGTTGGGCGAGACCCGTACCGGTTAATCGTTTTCATTTTAAGAATCCAAAATTGGCAGGGGTGCTCGTCTCTTTTGCCGGTCCGTTCAGTAATTTGCTTGTTGCAATTTTGGGGTACTTGATTTTTTATGGGTTGCTGGCGGCAGGCGTTGGACCTGATTTACCGTTCTTCGTTCAGCCATTCTTCGAGGTGCTCATCAACTTGAATATCCTTCTGTTTGTATTTAATCTGTTACCGCTGCCGCCGCTCGATGGTTATAGGATCGTACAGGATCTTGTTTCAGCTGACTTGCGGGCAAAAATGACCCAGTATGAACAATATGGCTCACTGATTTTTTTGATTCTGATCATCACACCGCTGAGCAAGTATACAATTGGCCCGATTTTGAACAATGTTGTACCATTGGTAGGCGACGTCCTGAGTCGGTTCTTTACACTTTTGCTTTTTTAAACGATAGGAAATGACAAACCATTAAGGGGGATATAAGCATGGATGAACAACCAAAGAAAAAGGTAGGCTTCAATATTATAAAAAACGACCCAACAGAAGGTCATGGCGGATATGGAGCAGGGGTATTAACGCTCGATAATATTTCCCCGGTCATCATCGATGTGGATGCAGGTGAAGCAGAGGTCGATATCGGCGCGATGCATGCAAGAAGTGCAGTGGAAAAAGGGATCAAGTTTTTAAAGACTAAAGAGGAGGTCCCGAATGCCAAACCTTACTGGCTTGTTTGGGTGACCATTGAAGCCACTCAAAATGGCCCGCACTATGCAGGTGTGACAGCATGTGAAATGATGGTTGACAGGTCAATTAGACGCGGTTACAAATCGCTCCCGGAGCATGTTAACCGGATGGATAAATCGCTAAAGCGAAAAATCATCGTCGAGGACATGGACGATAAATCAAAGCGTGTGCTTGCAGACTTCCTGAAAAATCATGATGCAGGAATGTGGGAGCGTTCTTCAGATCTGCTGAAGGAGTCATTGACGGTTTGAAACTCGATTAATGGGTGAAATGTTAAGTTTAGTGAAAAATGCACTTGTAGGAAAGCGATAAAATCAGTAAACTTAAAGACAGCAGTTTAGTCACTGTGGAACTAGGACAGAAAAACCCCCGAAGCCGCTGCCGGCTTCGGGGGTTTTTCGTTATCCCCAAGGTTTTAAGACTTTTTTGTACCATGGGGCCTTTTTATGTTCTTCTTCTTTTGGGGCATGTTTCGGATTCCCACCCTTAAAGTGCTCGGCACAGTATTCGACAGGTTCGGTCCCTTTAACATAATAAGTCAATCTTGATGCAGGACAGTCCTTTGTGGCCAATTTTCCGCTAACGGGGTTCACGTTTACCCCGATTACGTTTTTGGTTTCCTTAAACGATTTTGCCGGTTTCCCTTGCAGGCCCCTTTCCATATAGGAAGCCCAGATTTTCTTTGCATAGCCTTTTTCAGCAGGGATCTCGATTTTTTTACCTTGATCATATCCAGTCCATACCCCTGCTACAAGCTCCGGTGTGTAACCGATCATCCAGCTATCAGTCGGAGTGGAGCCTGATTTGCCGGCATATGGGCGGGACAGCTGGGAACTGATGGTGCTGCCGGTCACTTTCGTATAGCCATTTAAGGTTTCATCGAAAACCCCTGTAAGCATCTGGGTCATGACAAATGCCTTATCTTCATCCAAAATCTGTTCCGGTTTATCATTTTCATCAAAAATCACTTCACCTTTTTGATTTTCAACCTTTTTGATAAACACGGGTTCAACCTTCTTGCCGCCGTTAGCCAGAATGCTGTATGCGTTCACCATTTCAATCGCCCTTACACCTGACGTACCGAGTGCCAGGGAAGGAACCGCATCCATCTTTGCCGTGATGCCGAAACGGTGCGCGGTATCGACCAATGTCTGTTCCCCAAGGAACAAGTGCGTTTTTACGGCGAAGATATTATCGGAAAGAGCAATGGCCTGAGCCATCGTGATCTCGCCCTCCGCATATTGATGGTTGTAATTATGCGGTGTGTAAGATGAGTGACCATCATCGAAAGAAAATGTAGTTGTCTCGCTTTTTAAGGTGGTGGACGGTGTGAAACCATTCTCCAGAGCTGAATAGTATAGCAAGGGCTTCATGGTTGAACCAGGCTGGCGAACGGCCTGTGTTGCCCGATTGAATGGCGACTCGGAGTAATCTTTCCCTCCGACCAGCGCACGGACCTCTCCGGTTTCCGGATCCATTGCCACTATCGAGGCTTGAATGCCTGATGACTTGGGTATGGTATTGGAAAGAACTTCTTCGGCAGCGTCCTGCTGGGTTTCGTCCAGTGTTGTATAGACCTTAAGCCCGCCAAGCTCGATCGTCCTGTCATCTAAATGAAGCTGAGTTTTTAAAGCCTGCTTGACGGCATCCTGGAAATAGGAAGCGGTCTTCTTGGTGACCGTTCCGTGTTCCCCTTTTAATGTAAGGGATGTTCGCAGCGCTTCCGCGATATCCTTTTCTGAAACGTAGTTTTTGCTTTTCATGGATTGCAGGACGATTCTCTGCCTTGATTTGGCTTTTTCAAAGTTATCCAATGGAGAATAGTTTGACGGCCCTTTTGGTATTCCGGCCAGCATGCTCGCTTCAGGAAGAGTCAAATCCTTGGCATCCTTGCCAAAGTAATATTGACTTGCAGCTTGAGCTCCATACGCACCATGACCATAATAAATCGTATTTAAATAGCCTTCTAGAATTTCCTTTTTAGAGTAGTTCATTTCTAAACGTATCGTATAAAAGGCCTCATTAAATTTACGCGACCACGTTTTGTCATGCCCAAGAAACAGGTTCCTGGCATACTGTTGGGTAATGGTGCTCGCACCCTGGACTTTGGACATTGCCTTAATATCAGCAAGGATGGCTCCGCCGATCCGCTTTATATCAAATCCATTATGTGTGTAAAATTGACGGTCCTCAACGGCTACAGTCGCTTTGATGAGCTCTGGTGAAATCGACTCCATTCCGGCCCAATAACGTTTCTGGCCATTATCGGTTTCACCGATCACATTTCCATTATCACTATAATAGAGAGTGGACTGCGGCACGACCAAAGGAGGCGGACCTAATATTTTTGCATAAATCAGTAAAGAGAGAAGCAATACAAAGAGTATTGTGAGCCCGATTGTGGCAAGGATAATGAAGGCCCGTACATATTTAGTTGTCCTTTTAAATCGTTCGCTTGGAATCAATTCCATTGCTTTCACCTCTCTTATCACGTAAGAATCTAGTATCTATTACTATTATGGAAAAAAAAGAAAATTTTAAACATAAGAACTGCATTTAAGAAATTTATCTTGCAATTCTGCTAGATTCGTCTATAATTTTTCTAGCTAATGACTATACCGATTTTGGGGAACCTATAAGGTGACTGACAATATGAAATGGAAAAGGAGCGTTAATAAATGAGCATTTGGTTTACTGAAAAACAAACAGAGAATTTTGGTATTACGATGAAAGTGAATCGTACTTTACATACGGAGCAAACTGAGTTTCAAAAGCTGGATATGATTGAAACGGAAGAGTGGGGCAATATGCTGTTGCTGGATGACATGGTAATGACTTCACAGCGTGATGAATTCGTTTACCATGAAATGGTAGCCCATGTTCCTTTATTTACCCATCCTAATCCAGAAAACGTTTTGGTTGTAGGAGGAGGGGACGGAGGAGTTATCCGTGAAATCCTAAAACACCCAAGCGTAAAAAAAGCTACATTGGTGGATATCGATGGGAAAGTTATCGAATACTCAAAGAAATTCCTGCCTGAAATCGCAGGCATGCTTGAAGATCCGCGTGTAGACGTACAAGTTGGGGATGGCTTCATGCACATCGCCAAAAGTGAAAATGAATATGACGTGATCATGGTTGACTCGACTGAACCAGTCGGACCTGCTGTCAATTTATTCACTAAAGGTTTTTATGCCGGGATTTCCAAGGCTTTGAAAGAAGACGGGATTTTTGTGGCACAATCCGACAATCCTTGGTTTAAAGCGGACTTAATTCGTGATGTACAACGTGATGTAAAAGAAATATTTCCAATCACCAGCTTGTATTTAGCGAATATCCCGACGTACCCAAGCGGCCTTTGGGCGTTCACGATCGGATCGAAAAAATATAATCCATTAGAAGTGACTGAAGATCGTTTCCATGAATTAGAAACGAAATATTATACAAAAGAACTTCATAAAGCAGCTTTCGTTCTGCCTAAATTCGTTCAAGATTTAGTGAAATAAGGGAGGCATGGACCATGAAATTCGATGAAGCCTATTCAGGCAATGTATTCATTAAAAGCCATCCTGTTTTTGAGGAATCGGAAGCTGTGCTATACGGCATGCCGATGGACTGGACGGTAAGCTTCCGTCCGGGTTCCCGCTTCGGCCCTACCCGAATTCGTGAAGTTTCGATTGGTTTGGAAGAGTACAGCCCGTATTTAGATCGTGAATTAGAAGAAGTTAAATTCTTTGATGCCGGGGATATACCATTACCATTCGGCAATCCGCAGCGCAGTATCGATATGATTGAAAAATATGTCGACAGCTTGTTGGATGCAGGTAAGTTCCCAATAGGTATGGGAGGGGAACATCTTGTAACATGGCCTGTCATCAAAGCCATGTTCAAAAAGTATCCCGATATGGCCATCATCCATATGGATGCCCATACAGATTTACGTGAGGATTATGAAGGAGAGCCGCTTTCCCATGCGTCCATCATCCGTAAATCCGCAGAACTTATCGGCCCGAAAAATGTATACTCTTTCGGCATTCGTTCCGGTTTGAAGGAAGAATTCCAATGGGCGAAAGAAAATGGCATGCACATCTCTAAATTTGAAGTTCTTGAACCTCTGAAAGAAGTACTGCCGCAGTTAGCTGGCCGTCCTGTATATGTGACGATCGACATCGATGTTCTTGATCCTGCGCACGCGCCGGGAACAGGCACCGTAGATTGTGGAGGCATCACCTCCAAAGAGCTTTTAGCTTCGATTCATGAGATAGCACGGTCTGAAATTAATGTAGTCGGCTGCGATTTAGTAGAAGTGGCACCGATTTATGATCCATCCGAGCAAACTGCGAACACTGCGAGCAAGCTGATTCGCGAAATGATTTTAGGTTGGGTTCAAAAAGGTTAATGGATGTAAGACATGACTTGACTGTTCCTGTTTTTTGGCGGGAATGGTCTTTTTTTATCCATTCAGGGAAAGAATTTTACATCTGATGGACTCTATTTGAATAATTCCGCCCCGATGAGTCATTATTGTGTTAAATTCAAATGAATTGCAACAACATGATTTCGACAGTTTATCCTCACTTTTTTTGATTTACACTTTATTTTCCGCTCCAAGTTGAAACTTCCTTGAAGAATATTTATACTTATAAAGTTAAGAACGACATGATGAAGGAAGTGTAGCTTTGACTCTTCATGATATAGATAAGCAAGCGATTAAAGTGACTTTACAGACAAAAATCAAGCACGGCTCAGAAACGGAAACGTATGAGCTGGTCACATTTGGTACAAAAATGTATAAAGGTGCAGATTTATATTTGCAATATAAAGAGGAAAATGAAGCCGGTCAAACACAAACGACCATCAAGCACAAACTGGATGAAACGATCCTGCTTAGAAATGGTGCCATTAAAATGAGGCAGCTTTTCCGCCTGAAGGAAGCGACAAATGGACATTACGAAAGTATATATGGCAGGTTAGGGTTACGGACGACAGCGAAGAAGATACATCATCAATGGGATGAGCAGACCAAACAAGGGAAACTCGTCCTTAAATATACGTTACATATGCAGGGAAGCGAACCCGGTCAATATGAGATGACGATTTCCTACAAGGAGGAAGCATAGCGAATGAATATAGTAAAAGAGGTACAGGAAAAACTGAAAGAAGAGATTAAAGCGGCAGTCATTAAAGCTGGTTTAGCAACGGAAGAGCAGATTCCAAATGTTGTATTGGAGCTGCCAAGAGATAAGACACATGGAGATTATTCCACGAATATGGCCATGCAATTAACGAAGATTGCAAGGAAAGCACCAAAGATGATAGCAGAGGCAATCATCGAAAACTTTGACAACTCAAAAGCATCCATCGAAAAAATTGAAATTGCAGGACCGGGTTTCATCAACTTCTACATGAATAATGCCTATTTGACAGAATTGGTTCCGGTCATTTTGAAAGTGGATGAAGAATATGGGGAAAGTGACTTTGGAAAAGGGGAAAAAATCCAAGTGGAGTTCGTTTCCGCGAATCCAACCGGTGATCTCCATCTTGGTCATGCACGTGGTGCAGCAGTAGGTGATACGCTATGTAATATCCTCTCTAAAGCAGGTTACGATGTTTCACGTGAATACTATATCAATGATGCAGGAAACCAAATCAATAATTTGGCCATTTCCATAGAAGCCCGCTATTTCCAGGCACTTGGCCTCGAAAAGGATATGCCTGAGGGCGGTTATCATGGCGAAGATATCATTGGCATCGGTAAGACGCTTGCAAGTGAATATGGGGATAAATATGTAAATGCCGATGAGAAGGAACGTTTTGAATTTTTCCGTGAGTACGGCTTGAAATACGAAATGGAAAAACTGAAAACGGACTTGGGTAATTTCCGTGTCGGTTTTGATGTATGGTACTCCGAAACATCCCTCTATCAAGACGGTAAAATTGATGAAGCACTTAAAGTGTTGAGGGAAAGGGGCCATGTTTACGAGGAAGATGGTGCTACATGGTTCCGCTCTACGGAATTAGGCGATGATAAAGACCGGGTGCTTATTAAACAGGATGGGTCTTACACATATCTGACACCGGATATTGCTTATCACCGTAATAAATTGGAACGCGGCTTTGAAACACTAATCAATATCTGGGGTGCAGATCACCACGGCTATATCCCGCGTATGAAAGCGGCTATCGAAGCATTAGGGTACAATCGCGAGCAGCTTGAAGTCGAAATCATCCAGCTTGTACACCTGTACAAGGATGGCGAGAAAATGAAGATGAGCAAGCGTACAGGTAAAGCAGTTACGATGCGTGACCTTATTGATGAAGTAGGTCTGGATGCAACACGATATTTCTTTGCGATGAGAAGTGCGGATACTCATATGGACTTCGACTTGGATCTTGCGGTCTCACAATCCAATGAAAACCCGGTTTATTATGCACAGTATGCCCACGCCCGTATTTCCAGCATTTTGCGCCAAGGTGTGGAACAAGGGATCAGCTATGAAGGAGTAACTGATTTCTCTGCCCTATCTACTGAAAAAGAAGTGGAACTTTTGAAGAAATTAGGAGAATTCCCGCAGGCAATAGCGGAAGCAGCCGAAAAAAGGATGCCTCACCGCATGACGAATTATATATATGACCTGGCTTCTACATTCCACAGTTTCTATAATGCAGATAAGGTTCTGGATGTTGAAGAGATGGAAAGAAGTAAGGCACGTCTAGGACTGGTCAAATCCGTCCAAATTACTTTAAAGAATGCATTGGCCATCATCGGGGTTTCGGCACCGGAAAAAATGTAATGGAAAAAGCGGCTGTTTCTTGCGAAACAGCCGCTTTTTTTTAGGTTAATTAACACTCGACGGCACCGCCGCTCACCCTTTTTACACCACGAACCTTAGCTATATCTTCAATCAGCTGCAGCATCGCCCGGTCCTTCATCTTGGCCTCGATCATGAAATCAACGTCCTGTCCAAGATCCTTAAGCACTTTAAAGAGGGGCATGATGAACTCCAAATCGATATAATCTGCATGTGAGCGAAATTCACCTGCCGATTTTGGGGAGGAAATATGAATCTTTGGTACCGCCCCTGCCTGACTCCAAGTGGTGAACACCTCGGTGAGCAGCTCGTTAAGCGGCTCATCTGAAAGGTTTGCGAGATGATGGTGGTAATCGAATACAAGTGGGATGCCCTCCCTCTTACATACACCCAGGGTTTCAGATGCTGTATAGGTTTTATCATCATTCTCCAAAGTCATTCTTTCCTTGACGTGCATAGGCAGCGATTTAAGGTTGTCATGAACCCTTACAAGGGCGGACTCTTTATCACCATAAGCTCCACCGACATGGATATTGATGAAAGAGGTGTCCGCTATGCCCATTGCATCAAGCATTTTATAATGGAACTCCATATCTTTTACGGCATTTTGTGTAATCTCGGGTTTTGGGCTGGTAAATAGCGTAAACTGATTCGGATGAAAGCTGAGCCTCATCTTGTGTGCAGTGGCCCAATCGCCAAGCTGTTTCCACTCTTTTTTAAAAGGAGTAACGAAATCCCATTCTATTTCGGGATGTGTGGCTAAAGGAACAATGGAACTGGACATCCGGTATATTTCAATTTGGTGTGCCGTGTTATATTGAAGGACCCTTAAGGTATTTTCAATGTTCTGCCTGGTCACATCTAGGAGTTTTTCCTTTCCTTTTTCTGGGCCAAGTGTGCTATATCTCTTGAAAGTGAGTGTCTTAGCCGGAGAAGCTTCCCATAAACAGGTGGCATTGGATACGAATCCAAATCTAATTTTCATTATATTTTTTCTCCTTGAGCAACAGGTTGTCAAAGAAAAGGAGAAAGGATGGAAGCCAGCGATTCTTTTGCTGAACGGACTACATTCATGCTGGAAAGCTCGTCCCCGTTTAGCGGCTTGGATTCGGCCAGGTCCACTGCCAATTCCTTTTCTACACCTTTTATAAATGTCCGGTCAAATATGATGCAGTTTATTTCACTATTTAAAAAACAACTGCGTTTATCAAAATTAGCCGTACCGATATCACACATTATATCATCGATCAGTATCACTTTAGAATGGTAGAACCCTCTTTGAAATTGCATGATTTCAGCCCCGTCTTTTATTAGTGCCCGGAAATAGGGAAAAGAAGCTTCCTTGACAAGGGAGTGGTCTGAAATTTCAGGTACGATGACCGTAACGGAAACATTGCGTGCAAGTGCTTCCCTTAATTCTTGAAATAAAGTTTCACTGGGAATGAAGTATGGAGTCCCGATAATGATTTTCTTAGTGGCTTGACGAATCATGTGTGTCAGTGACTGTTCAAGATCACTGCCATTCGTGACGAAAACCTGATGTGCCTGCGTCCCGGGAGTCAATGTCGGGAAATAGGCAGGTGCTCCTCTGTAATCCTCATTTGTATCATAGAACCAATCCGAAAGAAAGACTTCCTGAAGGTCCTTTACACCCTCACCGGTCATTTTTAAATGGTAATCTCTCCATGGGTTCAACTTCTCCCCCTGGTTTATATACTCCTTACCGATATTAAAGCCGCCAAGATAGCCAATTTTTCCGTCTATCACCGTAATCTTACGGTGGTTTCTTTTTTGTATTGTATAGAAAAGGAAGGGGAGCTTCGGTTTAAAGCTGAAAGAAAAATGAACACCGCTTTCAGTCAGCTCCTGAATGGTTTGACGGGACATCTTTTTACTTCCTATCCAATCGACTAAAAGCCGCACTTCCACGCCCGCTTCCGCTTTTGACTGCAGTAACTTCAAAAAGTCCTTGCTGAATTTATCATTTTTTACTATATAAAAAAGGATATGGATGGAATCCTGAGCTTGCCTGACTTCCTCAATATAATCTTCAAACAGGATTTTCCCTGATGTGAATACAGTCATTTCGCTTCTCCGAGGCGGATATTTAATGTTGGTTGTGTGCTTCAAATAACGCTTATGCCCTACCTTAAGATCAACCCAGCACCAAGAGAAGATCAATAAAAATATAGAGGCAATCGTAGTGATTATCTTCAAAAAAAATCCCCCCTAAATGATTATATTTAGTTTGGCTCTAATTCCCTGTCAGTAACCATTAAAAAGCGGAGAAAGGGTCCTCATTTTTTCAGAATGAAGAAGGGTAATACACAGAATTGTCGAATTAATAATCAAGTAACCGAAAAATTAAATTGATTTAGAAAGAAAAAAGTTGACTGAATGCTCATTCATTATATAATGGAGTTAATCAAATTTCAGAAAAATGCCAAATTTCCCATAATGGTTCCTGGCATTTTACAATTTACTAAAGAGGGGGAAAGATGCATGGAAATGAATGGCCTACTGTGGATCAACTTAGTTGCATTCCTGCTTGTAACCGCTTACGCCGCCGGTTTATTTGTCTATTTGATAAAGACTCGTATAGCTTATATAAAACTTGGCAAAAAAGTGGAATTCGATAACCGTGTGAAGGATCGTCTTGTTAAAATTGGGGTTTATGTATTTGGACAGAAGAAGCTCTTTAAAGATAAAAAGAGCGGGATCATTCATGCCTTGTTATTTTATGGTTTCATCTTAGTGCAATTTGGCGCACTTGACTTTTTCGTTAAAGGCTTAAGACCGGGTTGGCATTTACCGTTTGGCCCTGTTTATCCGGCCTTTACTTTCTTCCAGGAAATTGTGACGCTTACCGTTCTTGTTGCAATCCTATGGGCGGCATACCGTCGTTATGTCGAAAAGCTCGTTCGCTTGAAAAGGGATTTCAAAGCAGGCCTGGTTGTCATCTTCATTACCGGAATCATGATTACCGTATTGCTGGGGAATGGAATGGGTATGATCTGGCATGGACACGATGCAACTTGGTCTGAGCCAGTCGCATCAAGCATCGCTTTCCTATTCGGCTGGATGGGGACAACAGCGGCAACCGTCGTTTTTTATGTAGCTTGGTGGCTGCATTTACTGATCATATTATCTTTCCTTGTTTATATCCCGCAATCTAAGCACGCTCACTTGATTGCCGGTCCGGTAAATGTATTCCTGAATCGCCTGGACAATCCCGGGAAATTGAAACCGGTAGATTTGGAAGAAGAGATTCTCGACAAAGAAGGAAATCAATATTATGGTGCCAAATATATCGAAGACTTGACGCAATATCAAATGGTGGACCTCTATGCCTGTGTGGAGTGCGGGCGCTGTACGAATATGTGCCCTGCTACAGGTACCGGTAAAATGCTGTCACCGATGGATATCATAATCAAGATGCGTGACCATTTAACAAATACAGGCGCTGCCGTTACTACGAAGCAGCCATGGGTGCCATCTTTTGTTTTTGGGAATACGAAAGGGAATAAGATCGCTTTGGCTGGTGCCGCGCAGGGGGCGCAGGAATCAGCTGCAGCAACAGAAGCTTACAGTCCGAGCCTGATTGGCGAAGTCATTACGGAAGAAGAACTTTGGGCTTGTACCACATGCCGGAACTGTGAAGATCAATGCCCGGTAATGAATGAACATGTTGACAAAATCATCGATATGCGCCGTTATCTAGTGTTGACGGAAGGCAGACTTGATCCTGATGCGCAACGTGCCATGACGAATATTGAGCGTCAAGGGAACCCGTGGGGACTGAATCGTAAAGAGAGAGAAGATTGGCGAAGCCTTCGGGAAGATGTCAGCGTCCCAACCGTAAAGGAATTAAAAAAGGCAGACGAAGAATTCGAGTATTTATTTTGGGTGGGTTCAATGGGGTCGTATGATAACCGGAGCCAGAAGATTGCCCTTTCCTTTGCTAAATTGTTGAATGAAGCAGGCGTTAAATTTGCAATTCTCGGAAATAAGGAGAAAAACTCAGGGGATACTCCGCGTCGATTGGGTAATGAGTTTGTTTTCCAGGAGCTTGCAATGAAAAATATAGAAGAATTCCAGAAGAATGAAATCAGGAAAATCGTTACGATCGATCCGCATGCATACAATATCTTTAAGAATGAGTATCCGGATTTTGGCTTGGAAGCTGAAGTGTATCACCATACTGAATTGTTAGCCAAACTTGTCAGTGAAGGCAGGTTGGTCCCTCAGTATCCTGTTAATGAGACGATTACATTCCACGATTCCTGTTACTTGGGAAGGTACAATGAAGTTTACAGCCCGCCGCGTGAAATCTTGCAATCCATTGCTGGTGTGAAACTTATTGAAATGGAGCGTAACCGTGAAAAGGGTATGTGCTGTGGAGCAGGAGGCGGTTTGATGTGGATGGAAGAGGAAACAGGAAATCGCATTAATGTGGCCCGTACCGAACAAGCTCTGGCCGTCAGTCCAACAGTGATCAGTTCAGGATGTCCTTATTGCCTGACCATGCTATCCGATGGGACGAAAGCAAAAGAGGTTGAGGAGAATGTTAAAACGTATGATGTAGCAGAACTGCTCGAAAAAGCGGTCATTGGTGAAAACAAATCGATTGCCTCTTAATTTAAATTGAATTGCCTGCTTCTTTTATAAAAGATGAAACAAAAGGGAGCAGGCAATTTTTTTCAATATTTATAAACTAAATATTTTCATTTTTGAGAAAAATGTGTAATATATTATAATATTAAGCGCTTACAACACTATTTTTTTAACTCCAAATTGAGCGAGCGTTCAATCAATGTTACTTATAGGGGGAAATAATGATGGCGAAAACAGTGATTATTAGCGGTGTGAGAACACCTTTTGGTAAATTTGGCGGTGGCCTTAGCAGTTTGACGGCATCACAGCTTGGTGGAATAGCAATCAAAGAGGCACTTGTTCGGGCAGGGATTGAAGGCAGCCAAGTAGATGAGGTCATCATGGGGAATGTGCTTCAGGCTGGCCAAGGCCAAATACCGTCCCGCCAGGCAGCCCGCCATGCTGGATTGCCATGGGAAGTGAAAACGGAAACCATTAATAAAGTATGCGCATCAGGACTTCGCAGTGTGACATTGGCTGATCAGATCATTCGTTTAGGTGAAGAAGAAATCATTGTTGCAGGCGGAATGGAATCGATGAGCAATGCTCCTTATATCCTTCCGAAAGCAAGGTGGGGCCTAAGGATGGGTGATGGAGAGCTTAAGGATACGATGATTTCGGATGGACTTAGCTGCAGCTTTACGGGTGTGCATATGGGGACTTACGGAAACAGTACTGCCGAGGACCTTGAAATCTCCCGTGAGGAACAGGATAGCTGGGCTTACGAAAGTCATCAAAAAGCGATAAAAGCAATCGATGGCGGTATCCTTGCAGAAGAAATCATTTCCGTACAGGTGCCTGTGCGGAAAGGCGAGCCAATTACCGTTGAACATGATGAAGCCCCAAGAAAAGATACCTCTGCCGGGAAGTTAGCTAAATTAGGTCCAGCTTTCAGTAATGAGGGGACCATTACGGCAGGTAATGCACCAGGTGTCAATGATGGGGCAGGTGCACTCGTATTGATGAGTGAGGAACGAGCGGAAAAGGAAGGGAAAACGCCTTTTGCCTATATTTTAGCTCATGCAGAAGTGGCAGTGGAAGCAAAGGACTTCCCTAAAACGCCAGGTTTGGTCATAAATGAACTCCTGAAGAAGACAGGTAAATCGATAGAGGAAATTGATTTGTTTGAAGTGAACGAAGCATTTGCTGCGGTTGCGCTGGCCAGTGGGAAAATTGCCAACATCGAGCCGGGAAAAGTGAATGTAAACGGAGGGGCTGTAGCATTAGGTCACCCGATCGGGGCGAGTGGTGCCCGCATCATCATTACGCTGATGCATGAACTGAAACGCCGCGGAGGGGGATTGGGCATCGCAGCGATCTGCAGTGGCGGCGGTCAGGGAGATGCCATTTTAATTGAAGTGCCTAAGCAAGGATAATAGTTTCATAGATAGATACATGAGGAGGGATTTTTCATGGGCATTCAAAAAGTGATGGTCATTGGTGCTGGACAGATGGGATCTGGCATTGCCCAGGTCTGTGCAATGAGCGGTTATGAAGTTCTTTTACATGATTTAAAAGATGAATATGTAGAAAAGGGGTTAGGGACAATTACCAAGAACCTTTCCCGGCAGGTTGAAAAAGGAAAATTGGAAGCTGAAGAAAAAGGTGCAATCCTTTCCCGGCTGACTTCATCGACGGATTTAAATAATGCGGCTGCGGTGGATTTAGTGATTGAAGCTGCAGTGGAAAACATGGAAATAAAAACAAAAATATTCGCCGATTTGGATGAAATCACGCCACAACACGTCATTCTTGCATCCAATACTTCTTCGCTTCCGATTACCGAGATAGCCGCTGCCACGAAAAGGCCGGAAAAGGTAATTGGCATGCACTTTATGAACCCCGTTCCAGTCATGAAGCTGGTTGAGATCATCCGTGGCCTGGCTACAGCGGATGAGGTTTATAAAGAAGTTGAAGAGATGGCTGAATCCTTGAACAAGGTACCGGTGGAAGTTAATGATTTTCCAGGTTTTGTAGCGAACCGGATTTTGATGCCGATGATCAATGAGGCCATCTATACCCTTTATGAAGGCGTCGCCACTAAAGAGGCGATTGACGACGTGATGAAGCTGGGAATGAACCATCCGATGGGCCCGCTTACGCTAGCTGACTTCATTGGACTGGACACATGCCTGTATATAATGGAAACGCTTCACCAAGGTCTCGGAGACGATAAATACCGACCGTGTCCGCTGTTAAGGAAATATGTAAAGGCTGGATGGCTAGGCAAGAAATCAGGACGGGGCTTTTACGAATATAACTAATCTTAGAAAGATGTGCAGCTAGGGAGGGATGAAGGGTGGATTTCAAGTTTACAGAAGAACAGGAAATGATGCGGAAAATGGTAAGCGCTTTTGCGGAGAATGAGATTACCCCTCATATCGAGGCAATGGAAACAGGCGTGTTTCCAAAAACGATTCTGCAAAAAATGGGTAAGCTTGGTTTGATGGGAATCCCGATTTCAGAAGAATACGGTGGCGCGGGTATGGACTTCATGTCTTATATCATCGCCATCAATGAGATTTCCAAAGTTAGTCCAACTCTCGGTGTCATACTGTCCGTTCATACTTCTGTTGGAACAAATCCAATCGTTTATTTTGGAACGGAAGAGCAGAAGCGGAAGTATGTGCCTAAGTTAGCCGCTGGTATATATTTAGGCGCCTTTTGCTTGACTGAGCAAAGCTCAGGTTCCGATGCTGCGAGTTTGAAATCGAAGGCAGTGGCAGTAAAGGAAGTCGGAAGATATCGAATAAATGGGTCCAAGGTTTTTATCACCAATGGCGGGGAAGCGGATGTATTCATTGTTTTTGCTTCAACCGACCCTCAGAAGGGAAGCAAGGGAATCTCTGCTTTTATTGTAGAAAAAGGGACGCCAGGCTTAATCATCGGTAAAGATGAACGTAAAATGGGCCTTCATGGCTCGAGCACCGTACAGGTGACGTTCGAGGATATGAAAGTGCCTGCAGTCAATCTCCTTGGAAAAGAAGGAGAAGGCTTTAAGATCGCAATGGCCAACTTGGATGCTGGAAGGATAGGCATTGCTGCTCAAGCGCTGGGAATTGCAGAAGGCGCCATGGAACATGCTGTCAAATATGCAAAAGACAGAGTTCAATTCGGCAAACCTATTGCAGCACAACAGGGGATTGGTTTCAAGCTTGCTGAAATGGCAACGAGTATAGAAGCTTCAAGGTTACTTGTCTATCGAGCGGCGTATTTACGCTCACAGGGATTGAAGTGCGGTAAAGAGGCGGCAATGGCTAAGCTATTCGCTTCGAGGACGGCTGTTGATGTGGCGATAGAAGCAGTCCAGGTGTTCGGAGGCTATGGATACACGACGGAATATCCTGTCGAACGCTATTTCAGGGATGCAAAGGTAACTGAAATTTATGAGGGTACCAGCGAAATACAGAGGATGGTCATCAGTAAGAATCTCTAATTCACGAAATGCTTAGGAGGCATAGACATGCAATTTAAACTAACGGAAGAACATGAAATGATCAGGAAAATGGTGCGCGATTTTGCCCAGAATGAAGTGGCTCCGACAGCTGCCGAGAGGGATGAAGAAGAACGATTCGACCGTGAAATCTTCGATAAAATGGCCGAACTTGGATTGACTGGGATTCCTTGGCCTGAGGAATACGGCGGTATTGGAAGTGATTATTTAGCGTATTGCATAGCGATTGAGGAACTTTCCCGCGTTTGCGCTTCCACTGGGGTGACTTTATCAGCCCATACTTCCCTTGCAGGATGGCCAATATATAAGTTTGGATCTGAAGAGCAAAAACAAAAATACCTTCGTCCAATGGCACAGGGTGAAAAAATCGGTGCATATGGGCTGACCGAGCCTAGCTCAGGCTCTGATGCAGGCGGTATGAGAACGACTGCTAAGCTTGTAGGTGATGAATATATTATCAGCGGTTCAAAAATCTTCATTACGAACGGCGGGATTGCGGATACATATGTCGTCTTTGCATTGACGGATCCAGAATCCAAACAAAAAGGAACGAGTGCCTTTATCGTTGAAAAGGACTTCCCGGGTTTTAGTGTCGGCAAAAAAGAGAAGAAGCTTGGAATCCGTTCATCACCGACCACGGAAATCATTTTTGATGAATGCCGAGTGCCTAAAGAAAATCTCCTTGGAAAAGAAGGAGAGGGCTTTAAAATAGCGATGATGACGCTAGATGGCGGCCGTAATGGGATTGCAGCCCAGGCAGTGGGCATAGCCCAAGGTGCATTGGATGCCGCAGTTGATTATGCAAAAGAGCGCGTCCAATTCGGCAAGCCGATTTCTGCACAGCAAGGAATCGGTTTTAAATTGGCGGATATGGCAACGGGTGTTGAAGCTTCAAGGCTATTAACCTATCAGGCTGCCTGGTTAGAATCAGTGGGCCTTCCTTATGGAAAAGAGTCGGCCATGTCCAAACTTTTTGCTGGAGATACAGCCATGAAAGTGACGACAGAAGCCGTGCAGGTCTTTGGAGGTTATGGATATACAAAGGATTATCCTGTAGAACGGTATATGCGTGATGCGAAAATCACCCAAATCTATGAAGGTACACAGGAAATTCAAAAGCTGGTCATCTCACGGATGATTACTAAATAGGATTGAAATTGAGGTTTTCCGATGAGGCATTGCCTTTACCGGAATTCCCTTTTCAATTTCTTTAGAATGTCTTTGGCAATTAAATGATGGGCTTTTTAAAAGGAGTTTGAAAATGGAAAAAAGAGAGGTTCTTGCATCTGTAAAGGATGAACGCCTGGTTGAAAAAAGGCGTACACAAATGATTAAAGGGGCGGTGACCCTTTTTAAGGAAAAGGGATTTCATCGTACGACTACCAGGGAAATTGCCAAAGCGGCCGGCTTTAGTATCGGCACGTTATACGAGTATATCCGAACAAAGGAAGATATATTATATCTCGTTTGCGACTTTATCTACGATGAAGTACAGGAAAAGCTTCAGAAAGAAATAGATCAGAGCGATGGGACACTTGAAAGCTTGAAGCTTACGATCGCCTATTTTTATAAAGTGATGGATGATATGCAGGACGAAGTGCTGGTCATGTATCAAGAGGTGAAGGCACTGACGAAAGATGCTTTACCTTATGTATTGAATAAAGAACTTCGGATGGTCGGCATGTTTGAAAAGGTGATTACGAAATGTGTTGAGAATGGGGAGCTATCGTTGACGGCAAAACAAATAAGCCTTGTTTCTCATAATATTTTCGTTCAGGGACAAATGTGGAGTTTTAGAAGATGGGCTTTACACAAAGAGTATACGCTTCAAGAATATGTTGAACTGCAGACGCAATTATTGATTCAAAATATATCGCTTCAGAAAAATACTGAGTTAAATTCGTTTCAATAAGGAGGAGCTCAATGGGTACAGTTGAGGTGTATAAACCGAAGAACCATATTAGATTCGTTACTGCTTCGAGTTTATTTGATGGACATGATGCATCTATCAATATTATGAGGAGAATCCTTCAGTCCAGCGGTGCAGAAGTCATTCATCTAGGTCATAATCGTTCGGTGGAAGAGATCGTGAATGCGGCCATCCAGGAAGATGTTCAAGGCATAGCCATGTCATCTTACCAAGGCGGACATGTGGAATATTTTAAATATATGTATGACCTGCTGAAGGAAAAGGGAGCCGGGCACATTCGTATTTTTGCCGGCGGCGGCGGGGTCATCATCCCAAGGGAAATTAAAGAACTCCATGATTATGGGATAGCCCGGATCTTTTCTCCTGATGAAGGGCGGGAATATGGGCTTCAAGGAATGATAAACGTATTGATGGAGGAGTGTGATTTCTCGACAGTCAAACCATCTTTACAGGAACGTTTTGATGAATTGGTTGCTGGGGGAACAAATGCCATTGCCCAATTCATTACCTTTGCCGAAAACAGACTCGATGCTTCACGGGAATCAGCGGCAGCGGTTGAGAGTCTTTTTGAGCAGATCAAGACTTCCGAAAAGAAGGTTCCTGTTCTAGGGATTACGGGAACTGGCGGTGCTGGAAAAAGTTCATTGACTGATGAATTGATACGAAGGTTCATTAACGAAATACCAGACGAGAGAGTCGCCATTTTATCTGTAGACCCGACCAAACAGAAAACGGGCGGTGCCCTGCTTGGTGACAGGATTAGAATGAACTCGATTTTTTCAGAGCGTGTTTATATGCGGAGCCTGGCCACGCGTCATTCAAAAAGTGAGTTGTCTTTGGCGATAAAAGATGCCATTTCAGTCGTGAAGGCAGCTGGCTTCGATTTAATCATCGTTGAAACGAGCGGAATTGGTCAGGGAGATGCAGAAATTGCTGAGATATGCGATGTATCCATGTATGTAATGACGAGTGAATTCGGAGCACCTTCGCAACTTGAAAAAATCGATATGATTGATTATGCAGACTTGATAGTCATTAACAAATACGAGCGCAAAGGCTCAGAGGATGCAAAAAACCAAGTTCAAAAGCAATACCAAAGAAGCCGTACACTTTTTGATCAAGATCCATCTGAAATGCCAGTATACGGTACCATCGCTTCTCAATTCAATGATCCAGGCACCAATGCATTATTCGCTGCACTGATTGAAAAGCTTAATGAAAAATCAGGGACGGTTTGGAGTACCGCCTTTTCGAAGGAAGCGGATGTTTACAAGCAAAATGTCATCATCCCTACTGACCGTCGGTATTATTTACGTGAAATCAGTGATACGGTCAGATCTTATCATAAGCGTGCGGCTGAACAAGTACGTATTGCCCGCAGGCTTTTCCAGCTTGAAGGAGCAATTGATGCAATTAAGGAAAATGATAACAACGAAGATATGGTGGCTTCTTTAGAAAAACTGAAAAAGGAAACCGCTTCGAATTTATCACCTGAATCTAAAAAAATACTTTCTGGATGGATGGAATTAAAAGAAAAGTATGCAGGAGAGCAGTTTGTAACGAAAGTCAGGGATAAAGAAATCGTCACAAAGCTGAAAACTAAAAGTTTATCAGGTTTAATGATTCCGAGAGTGTCACTGCCTAAATATGTGGATTATGGAGAGATCTTAGGATGGGTATTCCGAGAGAACGTTCCGGGCTTCTTTCCTTACACAGCGGGAGTCTTTCCATTCAAGCGTGAAGGAGAGGACCCGAAGCGGCAATTTGCCGGTGAAGGATCACCCGACCGAACCAACAGGCGTTTTCATTATTTGTCAAAGGATGATAATGCAAAACGGCTAAGTACGGCTTTCGATTCGGTAACTTTATATGGCGAGGATCCCGATCACCGGCCTGATATCTATGGAAAGGTAGGGGAAAGCGGAGTCAGCATCTGTACGTTGGATGACATGAAAAAGCTGTATGCAGGCTTTGACCTTTGCCACCCCTCAACCTCTGTATCGATGACCATCAATGGACCGGCACCAATCATTTTGGCCATGTACATGAATACGGCAGTCGATCAGCAGATTCAACTGAAAGAAGAAGAGTTAGGTCGTCCCCTTACGGACGCAGAAGCTGAAGAAGTGCAGGCTTATACCCTTCAAACGGTACGCGGAACTGTTCAAGCGGATATTCTGAAAGAGGACCAAGGCCAGAATACTTGCATCTTCTCTACGGAATTTGCTTTAAGGCTAATGGGGGACATTCAAGCATATTTCATTGATCGAAAAGTCAGGAACTACTACTCTGTATCCATTTCCGGCTATCACATTGCAGAAGCGGGTGCCAATCCCATTTCACAGCTTGCTTTTACATTAGCGAATGGCTTTACTTACATCGAATATTATTTAAGTCGCGGAATGAATATTGATGACTTTGCCCCGAATTTGTCGTTCTTCTTCTCAAATGGGCTCGACCCGGAATATACGGTTATCGGGAGAGTGGCAAGAAGGATTTGGGCTACGGTCATGCGGGATAAATATGGTGCGAACGACCGCAGCCAGAAGCTCAAATACCATATACAGACTTCAGGGCGCTCACTTCATGCGCAAGAAATTGATTTCAATGATATCAGAACGACACTTCAGGCTTTAATGGCGCTGCAGGACAACTGTAATTCCTTGCATACTAATGCGTACGATGAAGCCATCACGACGCCTACTGAAGAATCCGTGCGCCGGGCAATGGCCATACAAATGATCATTACAAAGGAGCATGGGCTCTCAAAAAATGAAAACCCGATGCAAGGAGCCTTCATCGTAGAGGAATTGACGGATCTCGTTGAAGAGGCCGTACTGCAAGAGTTCGATCGCATCAATGATCGGGGCGGTGTGCTGGGTGCAATGGAGACGCAGTATCAGCGCGGGAAAATCCAGGATGAATCGATGCATTACGAAATGAAAAAGCATACGGGAGAATTGCCGATCATTGGTGTCAACACGTATTTGAATCCAAATCCTCCTTCCGAAGAAGCGGTGAACAGCATGGAAATTGCCCGTGCAACAAAGGAAGAAAAGGAAGGGCAAATCATAAATCTCCGGGCATTCCAAGAAAGAAATAAGGAGTTCACGGATGAGGCGCTAACTAAACTGAAATTGGCAGCCATGAATGGGGAAAATATCTTTGCTGAACTCATGAACTGCGTCAGAGTGGCCAGTCTTGGTCAGATAACGAGGGCGCTATATGATGTAGGCGGTCAATATCGAAGGAATATGTAAACTGAGAAGGGGGCTCCGAACGTTTAGGGGCCTCTTTTTTAAATAATTTCCGCATTTTTTAACAAAATGAAGATTTTACCTTATAATTATTTGGAAAAGGGGCAAAAATGAAGAATCAGTCCTATTGGAGTTGAGAAAATGAACCTGAAAATGATTGGATCGATCATAGGGTACATTCTTGCCATCATTATTTTATTTGAGTTGTATGAGCATCAATTGGGTGCCATCTCTTTTTTTATCCTGACTATTGTCTTTTTTACGGCAGCCTATCGACAGAAATCGAAAAAGGAAAGTGAATGATTTTTAGCTTTTGGTTTCCTGAATGATAGACAATAAGGTAAATCTGTGAAAGTATCAGATAGAACTAGCATAAACCCATTTAGATTGTTTATAATGGAGTATATGTCTAGCAGGAATTGTCGTTATTTTATCGAACTACTGTTTTAGATTATTTTTTTATGTGAAAAAACACGGAATTCAGTGTTTGAATAGAGAAGGGAAGTGCGGAATTTGAGTTTAAAACAATACTCAAAAGAGCAGTTATTGGAAATGTCCTTAATAGAGATGGCATATGATTTGTTAGTGGAAAGAAATGAACCGATTCCATTTAAAGACTTAATAAGTGAATTAGCTTCGCTGCACCATTTATCTAAAGCGGAAGTGGAAAAGAAAATTGCACAATTCTATACGGATTTAAATGTGGATGGCCGCTTCACTTCACTTGGGGACAACCGCTGGGGATTGAAAACATGGTACCCGGTTGACCAAATCGAGGAAGAAGTCGTACATGTTGTAAAACCTAAAAAGAAAAAGAAAGCCAAAAAGGCTGCTGCAGTTATCGACGATTTCGATGAACTTGAAGACGAAGATCTTGACTTTGAAGAAGATATCGATGATCTGGACGAGGATGACGATGATGACGATGATGATATTCTAGGTTCTCCAGTCATCGACGAAGTGCTTTTGGATGATGACGTGGATGATGACGATGATCTGGAAGAAGAAATAATCGAAGATGATGCATTTGTCCTGGAAGATGATGAGGACGAAGACGAAGATGAAGATGACTTGGATGACTTGGATGAAGAGGCTGAGAAATAAATAATCGCCCTTGACTTTTTGAGGCGAAATTTGTAGAATCATTTTTGGGCTCCTTAAAAAAGGACACAATGATTAAATTATATCGCTCCCTTACTTTTATTGTAAGCGGAGCGTTTTTGTTTTTAATGATGGAATGAATAAATGACATCATTTTTTTATTTTTAAAAATGATTTCTCGTAGAATTGTAAAAACTATAGAGAACATATTTTTGTTTACTGTCATTTAAGGAAATTTATTCTTGTTCATGTATCCTGCATGACTCTCACTAAAGACCTTTAAGTGATTAATGGTTTGTACTGGTTTACGATTTTTTAGCTTTTAACCGCTCATGTGGCGGAAGATTTGATTCAGTTCCGATTAAGAACAGAATTGGAAGAAAACATTCTATAGGAGGATATAAAATGACAAAATATATTTTTGTGACAGGTGGAGTAGTTTCTTCCTTGGGAAAAGGGATAACGGCCGCTTCTTTAGGTAGATTATTAAAAAATAGGGGATTGAATGTTACGATCCAGAAGTTTGACCCTTATATTAACTTGGATCCAGGTACGATGAGTCCATACCAACACGGTGAAGTGTTTGTAACGGATGATGGTGCTGAAACGGATTTGGATTTGGGGCACTATGAGCGTTTCATTGATATCAACCTTGGCAAACACAGCAATGTGACTACGGGCAGAATTTATTCAACGGTCCTGAGAAAAGAACGCCGTGGCGATTATCTAGGTGGAACAGTTCAAGTCATTCCGCATATTACGAATGAAATTAAAGAACGGGTTTTCCGTTCAGGCAATGAAACGAATGCCGATATAGTCATCACTGAAATCGGCGGTACTGTAGGGGATATCGAGTCTCTTCCATTCCTTGAGGCGATTCGCCAAATCAAGAGTGATATCGGAATCAATAATGTTATGTATATCCACTGTACACTGGTTCCTTACATCAAAGCTGCTGGTGAAATGAAAACAAAACCGACACAGCATAGTGTAAAAGAATTACGCAGTCTAGGCATTCAGCCGAATATCATCGTTGCACGTACAGAAAGTCCAATTTCACAAGATATGAAGGATAAAATTGCTTTATTCTGCGATATCGATAAAAATTCCGTTATAGAATGTCTTGATGCGGATACTCTTTACTCCATCCCACTTGCGCTTCAAGCACAAAATATGGACCAAATCGTTTGTGATCACTTGCAATTGGACTGCGGCGAAGCGGATATGGAAGATTGGAAGGAACTAGTCAAAAAGGTTACTTCTTTATCAAAGAAAACAAAAATCGCTTTAGTCGGAAAATATGTTGAATTGCAAGATGCTTATCTTTCTGTAGTGGAAGCACTTAAGCATGCAGGTTACGCATTTGATGCAGATGTAGAAATCGACTGGGTGAATTCCGAAGATGTAACAAAAGAAAATGTTGCTGAACTTCTGCAAGATGCAGATGGAATCCTTGTTCCAGGCGGTTTTGGAGATCGTGGAATCGAAGGGAAAATTGCTGCTACCGAATTTGCCCGCACTACGAAAAAACCATTCTTCGGAATTTGCTTAGGCATGCAGTTGGCGTCAATTGAGTATGCTCGCAACGTCCTGGGATTGCCAGAAGCTCATTCAGCTGAAATTAATGAAGATACTCCAGATCCAATCATCGATCTTCTTCCTGAACAGAAGGATGTAGAAGATTTGGGCGGTACACTGCGTCTTGGTCTGTATCCATGTAAGCTTATCGAAGGAACTAAAGCATACGAAGCGTATAATGACGAGGTTGTTTATGAGCGTCACCGTCACCGTTATGAATTCAATAACCACTACCGTCAAGCAATGGAAGAGGCAGGATTCATCTTCTCTGGTACTAGTCCGGATGGCCGTCTAGTTGAAATCGTTGAATTGAAGGATCATCCTTGGTTTGTGGCTTCTCAATTCCATCCGGAATTCACGTCACGTCCTAACCGTCCGCAGCCGCTATTCCGTGATTTTGTCGGCATGTCTTTAAAGCGCAGCGAAAAACTTTAATAAACAAAAAAACAGCCCAATGTGGCTGTTTTTTTTTAGGTGAATAATCATTCTTCTTCATACTCTTTTATGATTTCTTCAAGAGTGAATTTAATCCCATAATAAGCGAAAAGAGCGGCAATGAGGGTAGGATACCCATATCGATTTCCGGTTTCATCAGGAATCAAGCCCCGTTGGATACGTAAATCAATATGAACGTCTGCCAACTCCAAAAGAGAATCCCCTTCAGAAGGGACGGATGTAGAAACCGCAACAAATGGGATATCCTTTTCCTTGAGTTGTTTTGCCAGCAACAATGCTTCTGCATCATCCGAATGGCGGCTGAATATGAGAAACCGATCTTCCCTGGAAATAGTTTCTCCTGATTCATATCTTTTTACCTTCGGAAAGGGTTCTGCCCCATCCAAAGCCTCAGCAGTGACACCCTGCATTTCACCAAAACCGTGAATGTACACCGCACCGTCCCCAACCGCAGCCTGAGCCAGCAAGCGTCCGGCATCCTCCATTTCAAAGGCTTCATTTTCAATCATTTTCTTAAATAAACCGCTTATCTGTGTCGAAAAAATTTTTAACATGGTCAGGGACTCCTTTAAAAAATAATATACCCATTATAAAGGACTTTCCTTTGCAATGACAGGTTTCTGGGATTTTGATCCGGAAGGTCCGAATTTACTAAATCGGTCGAAAAAACAAAAAAATTAAAATTCCTCTTAGCCATACAGCAGGAATTTTGTTACAATTATCGAATATGAACAATAAATGCGTTGGACCTAAAAGTCATATGACGCAATCTATGTAACTACCCTTTTTCGGGTAATATGGCCGTATAGGCCAGTATATTTAATGGATGAATCGGGAAGGGGAGAGGTGATAAAATGCCAGGGAAAATATTGATTGTTGATGATCAGTTCGGGATTCGTATTTTATTGAACGAGGTTTTACATAAAGAAGGGTATGAAACATTTCAAGCCGCTAATGGAATTCAAGCCTTGGATGTGCTAAATAATCATTCACCTGATCTTGTATTGCTGGATATGAAGATTCCGGGAATGGATGGCATTGAGATCTTGAAAAGAATGAAAGTCGTCGATCCGGACATCCGGGTCATAATCATGACGGCATATGGTGAACTTGATATGATTCAAGAAGCAAAGGATTTAGGTGCTATGACACACTTTGCAAAGCCGTTTGATATTGATGATATTAGAAAAGCGGTTCGTGAATACTTACCGATTCAATCAAGTTAAATGTCTTGAAAATTTAATATTACTGATGGAGTAATTGCTGCGGCTATCTTTTTTTAGATGGGCCGTGTTTTTTTGGAATAAAATTTGAGGCTCGGTATAGTGTATTTGTTGCTGTTTTTTTGATGTATTGATATGCTAAAAGAGGAGAGATATTCTGATTTATAAGCGTATGCTACTTTCGTTTTAGGGAATATCTAGAAAGAATTAACTTTAAAATAATAACATCCACTAGTAGGAGGAAATCAAATGCCTTTAGTTTCTATGAAAGATATGCTGAATAAAGCCCTTGATGAAAAATATGCAGTAGGTCAATTCAATATCAACAACCTTGAATGGACTCAAGCTATTCTAGCTGCTGCAGAACAAGAAAAATCTCCAGTCATCCTTGGTGTTTCCGAAGGTGCTGCCCGCCATATGGGTGGTTTTAAAACGACTGTGATGATGGTTCAAGGATTGTTGGAAGACATGAAAATCACTGTTCCTGTGGCCATTCACCTTGACCATGGTTCAAGTTATGATAAATGTAAAGAAGCTATCGAAGCCGGATTCACTTCAGTAATGATCGATGCTTCACATCATCCGATCGAAGAAAATATCGAAACAACCAAGAAGGTTGTCGAATTCGCTCACGCACGGAATGTTTCTGTTGAAGCGGAAGTGGGCACGGTTGGCGGACAAGAAGATGATGTAATTGCTGATGGAGTCGTATATGCAGACCCTCAAGAATGTGAACAGTTGGTTAAAGAAACAAATGTCGACTGCTTTGCTCCAGCTTTGGGATCCGTTCACGGACCATACAAAGGTGAACCTAACCTTGGGTATAAAGAAATGGAAGAAGTGCGTGATTTAACGAAAAAACCTCTTGTTCTTCATGGTGGTACAGGCATCCCTACGAAAGATATCCAAAAAGCGATTTCGCTTGGAACATCAAAAATCAATGTGAATACGGAAAATCAAATTGTATTCACAAAAGCGGTTCGTGAAATTCTGAATAACGATACTGAAGTGTACGATCCTCGTAAATACATCGTTCCTGGCCGTGAAGCGATTAAAGAAACTGTCATCGGCAAAATACGTGAATTCGGTTCAAACGGCAAAGCATAATAAGGGTTCCATCCCTTTAAATGTAAGATGATAAAGGCAATATTCCCATTGGGGGGCTCCCCCCTAATGGTTTCTTTTAGATGCAGGGCTGAATCCGGGCTCTATTTTTAGAACAATTAGAATTCAGATGCATATAGGAAAATAAAAATCGATTACATACGGAGGCTATTTTATGAAATTCTTTATAGATACAGCAAACATGGAAGAAATCAAACAAGCGCATGAACTTGGCGTTTTAGCAGGTGTTACGACTAACCCATCCCTTGTTGCTAGGGAAAAGGGAGTTTCTTTCCATGATCGGCTAAAAGAAATCACAAGCCTTGTTAAGGAATCCGTTTCTGCTGAAGTCATTGCGCTTGATTTTGAAGGAATGATGGCTGAAGCCAAGGAACTAGTTGCGATTGCACCGAATATCACGATTAAAGTGCCAATGACTCCGGACGGCCTGAAGGCTGTTTCAGCACTTACAAAACAAGGTGTCAAAACAAACGTCACCCTTATTTTCAGTGCAAACCAAGCATTATTGGCAGCTAGGGCAGGAGCAACTTATGTATCGCCATTTTTAGGTCGCTTGGATGACATCGGCCAAAATGGTTTGGATCTAATTTCGGATATTGCTGACATTTTTGCGATCCATGATATCAATGCCGAAATCATCGCAGCTTCCATCCGCCATCCGATGCATATTACTGAAGCGGCTCTTAAAGGGGCGCATATTGCAACGATCCCTTATAAAGTTTTAATACAATTATTCCACCACCCATTAACGGATAAAGGAATTGAAGCTTTTTTGAACGATTGGAATTCACGTACTGAAGCATAATGCCTTGCCGCTAAGTCGCTATAGATTGCACCGTTTAAATAAAATTAACATAAATTAGAAATTTTTCTCTTTTTTTTACATGAATTTTTTACTTTTGTGTAAACTAAAGAACTAGATAGTAAATGTTGTCGGATTATGCAATTTTCTTGTGGTAAAATATTACTTTTTGGAAGTAGCTTCTAAGTGCTTAGCGTGGAAGGGAGTTTATTATGGAAAAACTTAAAATTGCCGGTGGCTATCCTCTAAAGGGAAGCATTCGTGTCAGTGGAGCAAAAAATAGTGCGGTCGCCCTTATTCCTGCAACAATTTTAGCGGACTCTCCCGTAACGATTGAAGGCCTGCCTGATATCTCGGATGTACAGATGCTGAAAGCGTTAATGGAGGAGATTGGCGGCGAGGTATCCTTTGATGAAGGAGAAATGACAGTCAACCCCAGCAGGATGATTTCAATGCCTCTTCCCAATGGAAGGGTCAAGAAGTTACGTGCCTCTTATTATTTAATGGGGGCAATGCTTGGTAAATTCAAAAAGGCAGTGATCGGCTTGCCTGGTGGCTGCCATTTAGGACCTCGCCCGATAGATCAGCATATTAAGGGGTTTGAAGCACTGGGCGCACAGGTGACGAATGAACAAGGAGCCATTTACCTTAGGGCGGACGAGCTAAGGGGAGCACGCATATATTTGGATGTCGTTAGTGTAGGGGCAACGATCAATATCATGCTTGCCGCCGTTTTGGCCAAAGGCCGCACTGTGATAGAAAATGCTGCGAAAGAACCTGAAATCATCGATGTTGCCACATTGTTGACCAATATGGGAGCGAAAATAAAGGGTGCAGGGACGGATATCATTCGTATTGATGGTGTGGAAAGTTTGCACGGGTGCAAGCATACGATCATACCGGATCGGATTGAAGCCGGCACTTTCATGATTCTAGCGGCTGCTGTCGGAGAAGGAATTCTGATTGATAATGTCATTCCCCAGCATTTGGAGTCATTGACTTCCAAGTTGAGGGAAATGGGGATTAATATTGAAGCGGGTGATGACCAGATATTTGTCTCACCGGGAGAACAATATAAATCCGTCGATATCAAGACATTGGTTTACCCTGGATTCCCAACGGATCTTCAGCAACCTTTCACTTCCCTCTTAACAAAAGCAACCGGTTCTAGCATGGTCACCGATACGATATACGGGGCCCGCTTTAAGCATATTGATGAACTGCGACGCATGAATGCGAAGATAAAGGTCGAGGGCAGAGCGGGCATCGTCGATGGTCCTGTCCAACTTCATGGGGCAAAAGTGAAGGCAAGCGATTTACGTGCCGGAGCGGCTCTTGTAATAGCCGGTTTAATGGCTGAAGGGATTACAGAAGTGACCGGGCTTGAACATATAGATCGTGGATATAGCCATCTTGTTGAAAAGCTTTCAGGTTTGGGAGCAACGATTTGGCGTGAAGAAATGACGCAAGAAGAAGTGGAGCAGCTTAAAAGCTGATCCCTTTTCTTGTTACCTCATTGTGTTACTATATATGATATAATGTGTTATACTAATATATAAATAAATCATGCTAGTGTACATGAGGGGGAACCGGAAATGGAAAGAAGTTTATCGATGGAGCTTGTCCGCGTAACAGAAGCGGCGGCACTGAATTCAGCTCGTTGGATGGGAAGAGGAAAGAAAGACGAAGCAGATGATGCAGCAACAACTGCAATGCGGGATGTTTTCAATACTATTCCCATGCAAGGAACGGTTGTAATCGGTGAAGGGGAAATGGATGAAGCGCCAATGCTTTATATTGGCGAAAAACTTGGTACCGGTCTTGGGCCAATGGTGGATGTTGCGGTTGATCCATTAGAAGGAACGAACATCGTTGCATCCGGCGGCTGGAATGCATTGGCTGTATTGGCAATAGCCGATAAGGGGAACTTGCTTCATGCCCCGGATATGTATATGGATAAAATAGCTGTCGGACCAGAGGCTGTCGGTCAGATTGATATCAATGCCTCTGTGTTGGACAACCTGAAAGCGGTAGCCAAGGCAAAAAATAAAGATATCCAAGACGTGGTTGCAACAGTATTGAACCGCGATCGTCATTCGAAGATCATTCATGAACTTCGTGAGGCAGGGGCACGTATCAAGTTGATCAACGATGGAGATGTAGCGGGAGCCATAAATACGGCCTTCGATCTTACCGGTGTTGACATCTTATTCGGATCTGGCGGAGCTCCAGAAGGAGTTATTGCAGCCGTTGCCCTGAAATGCCTTGGAGGGGAAATTCAAGGCAAGCTCATTCCTCAAAGTGATGAAGAAGTGGAGCGCTGTGGAAAAATGGGCCTTGAATTAGGAAGAGTCCTCAGAATGGAAGACCTTGTTCGCGGAGATGATGCAATTTTTGCAGCAACAGGTGTGACAGATGGAGAACTTTTACGCGGCGTACAATTCAAAGGGCATTACGGCGAAACACAATCCGTAGTAATGCGTGCTAAATCTGGTACAGTTCGTTTCATTGATGGTCGTCACAGTCTTAAGATTAAACCGAATGGTTTGATTGACTGATAGCGTTTTTCAGAAAAATCACTTTTAAAAAGCGAGCGGTTTCATCGCTCGCTTTCTCTTTTAAAAAATTTAAGTTGAATAATTAAAATAAAAAAAGTAAAATAAAGCTTGGTCTACTATTAATAATTTAGAATCTGCCCTTTCACTCCAAACTTCAAGAAGCCTTCAATTAATTTTCTTCTTTACATGTAAAAATGTATCATCCTTTCTAAGAAAACTCTGGTCGGGTACATGGATTGCGGTTTTTCTTCCATCTAACAAACCATTTCTTTTTCAGTATGGGTGAAAACGTTTAATTAATAAAAGTGTGGTGTCATAATGAATTTAACTATTTCTAATTTAGAAAACATGAAACTAAAGGATCTCTATGAGCACGCGCGTGAATATAAAGTTTCCTATTACAGCAAACTTTCAAAAAAGGAACTTATTTTCGCTATCCTGAAAGCACAAGCTGAGCAGGATGGTCTCCTATTCATGGAGGGCGTTTTAGAAATCATCCCTTCAGAGGGCTTCGGTTTCCTGCGTCCAATTAATTATTCTCCAAGCTCGGAGGATATTTATATTTCTGCTTCACAGATCCGCAGATTCGATTTGCGGAATGGAGATAAAGTGTCCGGTAAGGTAAGGCCGCCAAAAGAAAACGAGCGCTATTATGGATTACTGCATGTTGAAGCAGTCAATGGCGATAATCCGGAATCAGCAAAAGAGCGTGTCCACTTTCCAGGTCTAACACCGCTGTATCCAAATAGGCAAATTAAACTGGAAACGACACCGAAGAACTTATCAACCAGGATTATGGATGTCCTGGCACCGGTAGGTTTTGGACAGCGTGGGCTAATCGTCGCACCGCCAAAAGCCGGTAAAACGATGCTCATCAAGGAAATTGCCAATGCAATAACCACAAACCATCCCGAATCGGAATTGATCGTGCTGTTGATTGATGAACGCCCGGAAGAAGTGACTGACATTGAACGGTCCGTTGCTGGAGACGTGGTAAGTTCAACGTTTGATGAAGTGCCGGAAAACCATATCAAGGTGGCTGAGCTAGTGTTAGAACGAGCCATGCGCCTTGTGGAGCATAAACGTGATGTCATCATTTTAATGGACAGCATCACTCGACTTGCCCGAGCTTACAACCTTGTCATTCCGCCGAGCGGACGTACACTATCAGGGGGTATTGACCCGGCTGCATTCCACCGTCCAAAACGCTTTTTCGGTGCGGCGAGGAATATTGAGGAAGGCGGCAGCCTGACGATCCTTGCTACAGCATTGGTAGATACGGGTTCAAGAATGGACGATGTCATTTATGAAGAATTTAAAGGTACGGGTAATATGGAGCTGCATTTAGATCGTGCCCTTGCCGAAAGACGCATCTTCCCGGCAATCGATATTCGCCGCTCAGGCACTCGTAAAGAAGAATTGTTAATTCCGAAAGATCGCCTGGATAAACTATGGGCCATCAGGAAAACAATGTCGGATTCGCCTGATTTCTCGGAGAAATTCCTTCGCCGTCTAAAACAGACAAAGGGTAATGAAGAATTTTTCAGTAAGCTGGATGAAGAGATGTCAGAAATGAAAAAGGGGCCGGCGAGCGTAAAACGTTCTTAAACCCTGTAAGAAACAAACAGTTGCACAACTAGTCTTAAGTTGTTATAATGAGTTCATGTGTTTTTACAATAAATGTGAGGGTGTTTTTCCCTCAACTTGAAGTATATAACTCTGTTTCGAATGATTCAGGGCATAAGGAGCTGAAAAGAATGAAAACTGGAATTCATCCAAATTATAAGCTTTCAAAAGTAATTTGCTCTTGCGGAAACACTTTTGAAACTGGTTCAGTTAAAGAAGAGATCAAAGTTGAGACTTGTTCAGAATGCCATCCATTCTACACTGGTCGTCAAAAATTCGCTGAAGCTGGCGGACGTGTTGATCGTTTCAACAAAAAATACGGTATTAAATAAGCCGGACTTTTTAAAAAACAGGCAAGTATTTTTCTTGCCTGTTTTTTCTTTTCCATAAACAAGTAAGAATTTATATAAAGCCGGGTCGACTTCAATTATGGCCAAGGGATCGACAGGTGGAAGGGAGTAGCTGTTTCCATGTATGTAATGAAACAAACAGGCTGGATCGAGCTTATTTGCGGAAGCATGTTTTCGGGTAAATCCGAGGAATTGATTAAACGAGTCAGCCGTGCTCAATTTGCTAAAGAGCAAATAGCTGTATTTAAACCAGCTATTGATAATCGCTATGCGGAAGAGGCTGTCGTATCACACAATGGCTCTTCTGTGATGGCAAAACCGATTGCCCATTCAACGGATATTTTTAAGTATTTGGACAAGCCCCTGGATATTATTGCAATAGATGAAGTGCAATTTTTTGATCATGAAATTATCGGGGTTGCCCAGCATCTTGCGGACAGCGGTTATCGAGTGATTATGGCTGGACTCGATCAAGATTTCCGAGGTGAACCATTCGGTCCTATGCCTGTTCTATTATCGCTGGCAGAATCGGTGACTAAGCTGCAGGCTGTGTGTGAAGTGTGCGGATCACCTGCAAGCAGGACACAGCGCTTGATAGATGGGGAGCCGGCCTCCTATGATGAGCCGATCATCCTTGTGGGTGCATCGGAATCATACGAGCCCCGCTGCCGCCATCATCACGAAGTTCCGGGTAAGCAGCCTGTTGGGATTAAAGAACGTATTTGAATGATGGTGCCCTATGATCCAATGTGGTCGTAGGGTGCTTTTTTTATGAAGAAATGGTTGGGAATTATAATAAGGGTGGAAAAACTGCTGGAGTTATTCAAGTGGTATGACCAATACATGGAAGCGAAATAAAAGATAAATATTGCCCCATTTTGGGTAGGCTAACGAGGAAATGTTCTTCTTAACCAGTCAAAATGGAGGGAAAAAATATGAAATCAAAACTGCTTATCATGACAGCCTTTTTACTTGCTGCACTAACGGCATGCGGTCAAAATGACAATGCGATAAATAATGATTCGGAATATGGGGATCAATCCCGGGATGGCAAGGATTTTGTTGGCAATGGTTTAAAACGTGTATCCAATAATGATTGGGACAATGAAGCGGAACGGCCATCAGATCAAATCCTCAATACACCGCATCATACATCCAATAATTCACCATCCATGGGGCAGCAAATTGATGATATCCGCGGGGCCATTGAATCGGAAACCAATTATGAGGCGGGCTCCGTTTGGTTTAATGGAAATACCATACATGTTACGGTCCATGATAAAGGCAAAATCAAGACGGAAAAAGAGAGACATAAGGAAATGCAGCGAATACAAGGCATTATAAACAGGGCTGTGCCTCAATATAATATAGATGTAAAATTAAAGAAATAACGACATTTTTGAATCCTCTTTGACGTTGATTATTCACCTATACTATAATTAACCTAGAAGTGAACTGAGCTGGGGCACTGAACTACTTATTTATAGTTAGAAAAGATGGATTACTTCCAATTCGTTTCAGATGTTTTGGAAAATTTATGAGGTGAATAATTTGTTTGATCGATTGCAAGCAGTAGAAGATAGATATGAAAGATTGAATGAGCTATTAAGTGACCCGGAGATCATTAATGACTCCAAGAAGCTAAGGGAATATTCTAAGGAGCAATCCAGCATACAAGAGACTGCTTCGACTTATAAAGAATATAAAGCGGTTCGTGAGCAACTCCAGGAAGCGAAGGCGATGCTTGAGGAGAAGCTTGATGCGGAAATGCGTGAAATGGTAAAAGAAGAGATCAATGAACTTGAAGATACCATACAAGGCCTTGAGGATAAACTGAAAATATTGCTTATTCCGAAGGACCCTAACGATGATAAAAACGTAATCATGGAGATCCGCGGAGCGGCAGGCGGAGATGAGGCAGCCTTATTTGCTGGTAGTCTATACCGCATGTATAGTCGTTTTGCCGAGGTGCAGGGTTGGCGGACTGAAGTCATTGAAGCAAGTCCTACAGGGCTTGGCGGCTATAAGGAAATCATATTCATGATTAATGGCAATGGCGCTTATTCAAAATTGAAGTTCGAAAATGGAGCACATCGCGTTCAGCGAGTACCTGAAACTGAATCAGGCGGACGGATTCATACATCTACAGCCACGGTTGCTGTTTTACCCGAAGCTGAGGAAGTGGAAGTTGAAATTCATGATAAGGATATTCGTGTCGATACCTTTGCATCGAGCGGTCCTGGAGGGCAAAGTGTCAATACGACAATGTCAGCGGTGCGCTTGACTCATATTCCGACGAATACGGTTGTATCCTGTCAAGATGAAAAATCACAAATCAAGAACAAAGAAAAAGCAATGAAGGTTTTGCGTGCCAGGGTGTACGATAAAATCCAACGCGAAGTACAGGCAGAGTATGATCAAAATAGGAAGCTTGCTGTTGGAACGGGCGATCGATCTGAAAGGATTCGCACTTATAACTTCCCGCAAAACCGCGTTACCGATCACCGTATTGGTTTAACGATTCAAAAGCTGGATCAAATCATGGAAGGTAAGCTGGATGAAGTGGTTGATGCATTAATCATGGAAGACCAATCTTCAAGGCTGGAAAATGCAGATGAGTAATTCTGCCGTGAAAGTGTTTGAAGCCCTTAAATGGGCTTCTTCTTTTTTAAAGGAAAATGATCGTGATGCCAATGCTGGGGAAATCCTGTTACAGCACTTTTTAAACCAAACTCGTTCCCAAATGCTGGCCAACCTTCATGATGAGCTTAGTGAAGCGGATTTTGGGCAATTTAAGGCCGCTATTGAGCTGCATGCTGAGGGGACGCCAATCCAATATATAATCGGCAGTGAAGAATTTTATGGACGGACCTTCTTTGTTAATGAAGAAGTGCTCATACCGAGACCTGAAACAGAAGAATTGATTTATTATACATTACGTAAACTCCCAGCCATTTTTTTGGAGGGGCAGAAGCTTCATTTAGCTGATATTGGGACCGGCAGCGGCGCAATCGCCATAACGATGAAACTTGAAAAATCAAACCTGTTGGTGACGGCCACGGACATAGCGGAAACGTCACTTGAGGTTGCGAGGAAAAATGCAGAATCACTTGGTGCCGAAGTGCAGTTCATGCAAGGTGATTTGCTTTTGCCTTTCGTGAACATGAACCAAAAGGTGGACATCCTTTTATCGAATCCGCCATATATACCAGATGATGATCATAAATCCATGTCAGTAGTCGTGACAGGACATGAACCACATCGTGCATTATTTGCCGGTATCGATGGGCTGGATTTTTACCGCCGCTTTATGGAGCAGTTACCTTTGATCATGAAGGTGCCTGGACTGATCGGTTTTGAAGTGGGCACTGGACAGGGTAAGGCGGTTGCCGATTTATTGAAGCGAACCTTTCCTGCTGCAGAAGTATCCATTGTAAATGACATAAATGAAAAAGATCGAATGGTCTTTGCTGCATTAAAGTGATCCGTCTCCTTCCGTGAGACGGATTTTTTTTATGGGCACCACCCTCATTATCCTTTGGAATCTATATTTCCAGCTATCAACTTTTTTTATTTTTACTAGTTTAAGATAGCTCGAAAATGGTGAGACTAATTCATGTGAGGGGGCGAAGGCGATGAAAACAAAACATTTAGCCATTATCTATCTATTAATCTTAACTATAGGAACGATCGTAAGTATATATATGCCTAAAGCGGAGATGGTCGGTGCAGAAGATACGAAGGTGATCCCGGATGAGGCGATTCGTCTGCGGATACTTGCTAATAGTGATGCAGAAAAGGATCAAGCGGTTAAACGTCTTATTAGGGATGAGGTAAATGAAGATATCACAAAGTGGGTCGAGGAGCTTACTTCTTTGGATGAAGCGAGGGATGTGATCACCTCGCATCTACCGGATATCCAGGCGACAGCTGAGGCGGTTATAAAGGAACAGGGTTTGGAGCAGTCAATAAAAGTCGATTTTGGACAAGCGGAATTTCCGACAAAACTCTACGGGCAGTATTTATATCCGGCAGGGGATTATGAAGCGGTGATTATCACACTTGGTGAAGGGGAAGGCGCTAATTGGTGGTGTGTTCTATTTCCGCCATTATGTTTCTTGGATTTTTCAAATGGGACGGCTGTAAGTCAAAGTCCGATAGTCGAGGAAGAAGATGAAGGATCCCTGACTTCGGATGGGAAGGCGTATGCAGCAACGAATGAAGAGAGTGAACCTGTTGCAGAGGGAGAAACTGAAGTAGTGTTGGCTGAAAAAGAAAAAGGGCCCGAGGAAGAAGTTGAAGAAGAGGTAATGGAGGAGAGCGTAAAAGAGGAAGTAACGGAAGAAACGGTAAAAGAAGAGGTTGCTGAGCAAGAGGTAAAAGAAGAAGTGATGGCAGTAAAAGATAAGGAACAAGTGGCGGAGGAAGTCAATGATGGGAGTGTTGAAGATAACAAGGTTGAAATTGCGGCATCCAATGAACAAGGTCAGCAATTATATGAAGGGGAAAAGGAGCCTGAAGTGGAAGTGAAGTCCTTGTTTGCGGAAATCTTCAATGATCTATTTTAAAAAGGGGGCAGCGGCCCTTTTTTTTACTTTCAGATAATTATAAAAACATATCCACAGGGTTATTAACAAAAAATCAAAAAAATCTGTCATTAATCTTTAATATCCACAAACTTATCCACGGATTCGATATGGTTATCCCCAATTTGTGGATAACACTTGAATTATGTGTATACTTCTTTTATACTTTCAAAGTATATTTTAAGTGAAATTAGTACGTTAAATTGAAAATATCGTTCATATTAAAGCGATTTTATAAAATAAGAAATGTTAAAAGGCGATGATGTTCAAAATGAAAACGAAAATTTGGTCAGTGGATAAAAATGTGGATAATTTACAAAGTTATCCCCAGATTGCACAATCAGCTGAATTATTAAAGGCTAACCAAGTGGTTGCTTTTCCTACAGAGACTGTTTATGGACTAGGTGCGAATGCCAAAAATGACGAGGCGGTCAAAAAAGTGTTCGAAGCAAAGGGGCGTCCGAGTGATAATCCTTTAATCGTTCATATAGCCTCTGAAGAGCAGCTGTCAGGTATTGTAGAAGAGATTCCGGAACAGGCCAGGAAGCTAATGGCAGAATTTTGGCCGGGTCCTTTGACTTTGATCATGAAACGAAAACCGGGCCAGCTATCAAATCTTGTGACAGCTGGATTGGACACGGTGGCTGTCAGGATGCCGGATCACCAGGTTGCCCTCGGCCTTATTCGTGCGAGTGATTTGCCCATTGCGGCTCCAAGTGCAAATACTTCTGGGAAACCGAGTCCCACTTCAGCTAAACATGTTGAAGCTGACTTAATGGGCCGGATTGCAGGCATAGTCGATGGCGGGACTACCGGTGTAGGCGTAGAATCCACAGTACTTGATTGCACTGTTGAAATCCCTGTTATATTAAGGCCCGGCGGAGTGACCCTGGAACAGCTGGAAGCTGTGATAGGGGAAGTCCGGCAAGATGTCGCTTTGAAGAATCAGGAAACGGCGCCAAAAGCCCCGGGCATGAAATATACCCACTATGCTCCGAAGGCCCCTCTATATTTAGTCAAGGGTAATCAAGCTTTCCTTCAGAAGCTTGTGGATGAGAAAAGAAGTGACGGGTTAAAGGTGGGCATCATAACTGCTTATGAACATCAACAGGATTATAAGGCCGATTATGTGGTCGTCCCAGGTTCATTAGCTGATTTACATACTGTTGCGACAGGCTTATATGATGCTTTAAGACAGTTTGATGAGCTCGAGGTCGATGTCATTTTTAGTGAAATGTTTCCTGACCATGGAATAGGAGCAGCGGTCATGAACCGGCTTGAGAAGGCTGCAGGTCATCAAATCATCAAGGAACATGTGTAATAAGGACTGATTTATTCTTCTATTTCTTTTCGGACATGCATAACATGTAGTAGGCACGTCCGAGGGAGGATTGGAATGAATACATTTGCTGGAGAAATCATCACCTTATTGCTAATGGCATTCGCGTTGGGAATGGATGCCTTTTCAGTCGGCCTTGGAATGGGAATGTTTAAGCTAAGGTTGAGGCAAATTCTTTTTATAGGGCTGACAGTTGGCTTTTTTCATATTTGGATGCCCTTGCTTGGAATGGGGGCAGGCCATTTCATTTCAGAAAAATTCGGGACCTTCGCTACATACGCCGGCGGTCTATTGTTGATCATTCTTGGTATACAGATGTTTATCCCTGGTAAAAAGGATGGAGCTGGTATCAGGGAAAATAAGATGCTGGCTCCTGTCGGGAAAGGTCTATTCATTTTTGCTTTAGGGGTAAGCCTGGACAGCTTCTCGGTAGGATTGACCCTGGGGATCTACGGTGCAAAAACGATTTTAACCATTCTCTGCTTTGGGTTTGCTGCCACCCTATTAACGTGGGCAGGGCTTTTGCTGGGTAGAAAAATTCAGGGTTTGCTAGGCGTGTATAGTGAGATTCTTGGCGGAAGCATTCTATGTGCGTTTGGATTGAAATTATTGTTCTCTTTTTGAGCCGCTTGACTTCATATCTATCCTTCCTCAACTGTTCCGATTACCGGGGCGGTTTTATTTTTTCCTAAGACATGTTGAGAGTGATTTTTTTGACTATAATAAACGGGCGATAGCTTATAATGAATAAAAAAAGGAGGCGTCATAAATGATCCGTGTATTATTTGTATGTACAGGCAACACATGCAGAAGCCCGATGGCAGAAGCGATATTGAAAAATAAGAATATTGCGGGCGTTGAAGTGAAGTCCGCTGGCGTGTATGCTTCATCAGGCCAGGATGCTTCAACGCATGCAAAAAATGTATTGGTTGAAAATGATATAGTACATAATCATCATTCAACGCCTTTATCCGAGAAGGAAATGGAATGGGCGACTCATATTTTCACCATGACGGAAGGGCATAAATCGGTCATTACCCGTGCATATCCCCAGATGGCCGATAAGACTTTTACTTTAAAAGAATTCATTATTGATGATAATTATGATAAGGACATAATAGATCCGTTTGGCGGTTCTGAAGGCATTTATCGAGAAACGTTCAGGGAGCTGCAGGAATTAATTGAAGAATTAGTCTTAATGCTTAAAAAGTAAACAGGGTACATAATGTGGTCGCTGCAGTAAAAGATATTACTAAGCTTGTTGACCGTCAATTGGAAAGTGTACGATCAAGGCAGCACAAGAAGTTGCTGCTATTGCAGAAGAAACATCTGCTGGAGCGGAAGAAGTGACAGCTGACAAGCGAACAAGCTCATAGTCATGGGAAATGTCGAAAAATCGGCAATGGAACTTAAAGTGCAAGCGGAAAAGTTGAACAGGATCATTACCCGCTTCACTCTTGACATTTTACAGCAGGAAACCCAAGGCGGTTTCCTGCTTCTTTGAGGGGGAAAAAGGATGGACATCCTTTATCTTTTCATAATTTTGTGACACAATAAAATCAATTGAAAAAGCTAGAGGAGGATTATGATGAAAGTTGCGATTGCTTCTGATCATGGTGGTATACATATCCGTGAAGAAATAAAGAATTTAATGAATGAGTTACAGATTCCATTTGAGGACTTTGGCTGTGAATGCAATACTTCGGTGGATTATCCTGATTATGCTTTGCCGGTTGCTGAAAAAGTGGCACGCGGTGAGTTCGATCGGGGCATTTTAATCTGTGGAACTGGAATCGGAATGAGCATCGCTGCTAATAAGGTTAAAGGAATTAGATGTGCGTTGGTTCATGATGTCTATACTGCGAAGTTGACCCGCCAGCATAATGATACCAATATGTTAGCGATGGGGGAACGTGTCATTGGCCCGGGTCTGGCCAGGGAAATTGCACAAACATGGCTGACTTCGGAATTTGAAGGCGGACGTCATCAAAACAGGATCGGTAAGATTGCGGAGTATGAAGGTAAACAAAGCTAATTTTTATGGTTTTTGGAGAGACCCCTTTTCTTTTGATAGCAAGTTTTCTTTTTGAAAGGATGCGTTTTCATGATAAGTGATGCTACATTTTCAAATGAGCTTGAGATATGGGAAAACCAGTTTCAGGAGCTTTTACATGAGTTTCAAGAACAGACGTCTTTAAAAGAGAAACAGCTACTGGTAATCGGCTGCAGTACAAGTGAAGTGATCGGGAAAAGGATCGGTACTGAAGGGACGCTCGATGTTGCAGGGATGATTTTTTCCGTAGTGAGGGATTTTCAAGTGAAAACGGGTGTTCAGGTTGCATATCAATGTTGTGAGCATCTTAACAGGGCGTTGGTTTTGCAAAGGGAAACCGCGATTCGATATGATTATGAAGAAGTTTCGGTTGTACCTGTAAGAACAGCTGGGGGATCGATGGCGACGTACGCCTATCAGCAATGGAAAGATGCTGTCGTCGTTGAACATATTAAAGCGGATGCGGGGATAGACATTGGAGACACCTTCATTGGCATGCATCTGAAGCATGTGGCGGTTCCAATCCGCTCTGCCATTAAAGAAATAGGGCATGCACATGTGACCATGGCCAAAACCCGCCCGAAACTGATTGGCGGGGAACGGGCCGTTTATCAGGACATCTCTGAAAACAAGAGTTGTACTTAAGGTAAGTGAGACAGCATTTCTCGGATGGGGAATGCTGTTTTTTAATAGAATCTGTTCAAAATCGTAAAGCTAAAGCTAAGGTTCACAAGAAAAATCTCTATTTGGGAGTGCTAATAGAATGGAGATTTCGCTCGTTAAATATAGGGTGAAAGGGCTATTTACCATGATTTTGATGTCAAATACGAACATTTTTAAATAAAAAAACATTTAATGTTCGATAAAATTAGACTATCACTTCTAAATTAGACATGTTAAAATGGAGTAGAATTTTCTAATAATTATTGGTAAGGCTTTTTCATGCTTTTTTGAAGGCATGTTGCACATAAATACTAAAAAGCGAATCACGCACAATTTGAGGAGGAATTACGGAATGAATCGTTTAGCAAAGCAAGATGAGCAAGTGTTTAACGCAATTCAACTGGAATTAGGGCGTCAAAGAAGTAAAATTGAGCTTATTGCTTCTGAAAACTTCGTGAGTGAAGCTGTCATGGAAGCACAAGGGTCGGTCTTAACTAATAAGTATGCAGAAGGATACCCTGGAAAACGTTACTATGGCGGATGTGAGTATGTAGACATCGTTGAAGATCTAGCACGTGAGCGTGCGAAAGAAATTTTCGGCGGGGAGTATGTGAACGTACAGCCGCACTCTGGAGCTCAAGCCAATATGGCCGTTTACTTTACAGTGCTTCAAACCGGCGACACAGTGCTTGGAATGAACCTTTCGCATGGAGGTCATTTAACACATGGAAGCCCAGTTAACTTCAGTGGTGTTAACTACAACTTCGTTGAATATGGTGTAGACGAAAAAGATCACCGTATCGATTACAATGATGTTTTGGAAAAAGCGCGTCAGCACAAACCGAAATTGATCGTAGCGGGTGCAAGTGCATACCCACGGGAAATTGATTTCAAGCGATTCCGCGAAATTGCAGATGAAGTTGGTGCTTATTTAATGGTCGATATGGCACATATCGCAGGTTTGGTTGCGGCTGGTTTACACCAAAGCCCAATTCCTTATGCTGACTTTGTAACGACAACTACTCATAAAACACTTCGCGGACCACGCGGCGGAATGATCATCTGTAAAGAAGAATTCGGTAAGAAGATCGATAAATCCATCTTCCCTGGAATTCAAGGCGGTCCATTGATGCATGTCATATCAGCTAAGGCTGTTGCATTCGGAGAAGCGCTTCAAGATGATTTTAAAGTGTATGCACAACAAATCATCGACAATGCTAAACGTTTGGGCGAAGGTTTGAAGAAAGAAGGGTTCACACTTGTTTCTGATGGAACGGACAATCACTTGATTCTTCTTGATGTTCGCTCTACTGGATTAACGGGAAAAATCGCAGAGCATGTTTTGGATGAAATCGGTATTACCGTTAACAAAAATGCGATTCCTTATGACCCGGAAAAACCATTCGTTACAAGTGGTATTCGTATTGGGACTGCGGCAGTGACATCACGTGGCTTCGGATTGGATGACATGGATGAAATAGCTGCAATCATCGGACTTGTTTTGAAAAATAATGAGGACGCAGCTAAACTTGAAGAAGCAAAACAGCGTGTTGAAACATTAGCGAACAAATTTGAATTATATCCTTCATTGTAATATTCTTGAGCCGCTTCCTTCTAAAGGGAGCGGTTTTTTTATACCTTATGGGAGTCAGTATGAGAAGAATCCGAATAGTGAAAATAGGTCTGACATCTAAACCTTTATTGAAGATTGAATCGTTTTTCTGTAAAATAGGTTGAAGTGAATTTAAAAAGACACGAAAATTTTTCTATTCGATTAGGGAAATCATAAAAAAGCGCAAAACTAAGCAATGGAATTGGAGAGATGCTAAATGGGAAAAGTTTATGTTTTCGATCACCCGTTAATTCAACACAAATTAGCCTATATACGTGATATAAATACAGGAACAAAAGAATTCCGTGAACTAGTGGATGAAGTCGCTTCATTGATGGCATTTGAAATCACGAGGGATATGCCGCTCGAAGAGGTGGAAATCCAAACGCCTGTAAGCACGGCGAAAGTGAAAATGCTTTCTGGTAAAAAAGTGGGGATCGTCCCGATTTTACGTGCAGGCATAGGGATGGTGGACGGAATCATTAAGCTGATTCCTGCTGCAAAGGTCGGACATGTTGGCCTTTACCGTGATCCTGAAACTTTGAAACCTGTTGAATATTATGCGAAAATGCCAAGTGATTTGGCAGAAAGGGAATGCATTGTCGTTGACCCGATGTTAGCCACTGGCGGATCAGCCATCGAAGCGATCCATTCCATTAAAAAGCGCGGTGCAGTGAATATTAAATTCATGTGTTTGATTGCAGCTCCAGAGGGTGTGGACGCATTAAAAGAAGCCCATCCAGATGTTGATATTTATATTGCTGGCCTTGACGAAAAACTGAATGAACATGGTTATATCGTTCCAGGTCTTGGAGACGCAGGAGATCGTTTATTCGGCACAAAATAAGGAAAGAAGCTGAGGTGTCACGAATGAACAAACCGATAAAAGTCATGACCATTTTCGGGACGAGACCAGAAGCTGTCAAAATGGCTCCCTTAGTACTCGAATTTCAAAAACACCCAGAACATTTCAAGCCGATCGTTGCTGTTACGGCTCAGCATCGTCAAATGTTAGATCAAGTTCTCGAACTATTTTCCATTCAGCCGGATTATGACTTGGACATAATGAAGGAAAGGCAAACGCTTGCTGACATTACAACAAGAGCATTAAATGGTCTTGATTCCGTAATGAAGGAAGCTAAGCCTGATATTGTTCTTGTACATGGAGATACAACCACAACGTTCGTCGCAAGTCTGGCTGCCTTTTATAATCAGATTGTCATTGGGCATGTAGAAGCCGGGCTGCGCACCTGGAATAAGTATTCCCCTTATCCGGAAGAGATGAATCGACAGCTTACCGGTACGCTGGCGGATTTGCATTTTGCACCGACTTCGAAGGCGGAGGAGAATCTGCTTAACGAAAACAAGAAGGATAATATTTTCGTGACGGGAAATACGGCAACCGATGCTTTAAAAACGACTGTACGGTCCACTTATTCACATCCGGTGTTAAATGGACTTGGAGAAGACAGGCTCATTTTGCTTACCGCCCATCGCAGGGAAAATCTAGGTGAACCCATGAGGAATATCTTCAGGGCCGTGAAGAAAATCATTGCTGAGCATGATGATGTTCAAGTGGTATATCCTGTCCATTTAAATCCTCTTGTTCAAGAATTGGCGAACGAAATTCTCGGCGACGATCCGCGGATTCATTTGATCGAGCCGCTGGATGTTCTGGATTTCCATAACTTCGCTTCAAGAGCCTATCTGATTTTGACTGATTCTGGAGGAATCCAGGAAGAGGCACCGTCACTTGGTGTACCTGTCCTGGTTTTAAGGGATACGACGGAACGTCCTGAGGGGATTGCGGCTGGAACCTTAAGGTTGGCGGGTACTGATGAACAAACCATTTATTATTTGGCACATGAATTGCTCACGGATCAAGAGGTGCACGAAAAAATGTCCAAAGCTTCAAATCCATATGGGGACGGAAACGCTTCGGTCCGCATAGCTGAAGCCATCCGTTACTATTTTAAGCAAATAAATATGCCACCAACTAGATTTGACTCATAAAAAAGGAAAAGCCATGCGCTTTTCCTTTTTTTATTTGCATACTCCAAGGTTGTTGAGAAAAGATAACTGCTAAGGGGATGATTATGTTGGGAAAGAAAACGTTTCTAGTGTTTGTTTTCCTTTTTGTATTTATTTATCAAAATGAAAAGGGATTGGCATCCGTCATTCTGCCGCCTTTACCAAAACTATCAGAATCTAAGGAAGTAACGGTTGTTGTCACGATGGATAAGGCGTTTCAACGGGAAAAGATCGAAAAACTGCTTGAAAAATACCCATCCCTTCAATTACGGAATGTTTATTCGGTTGCCCTGAATGGATTTTCCCTTCATGGGAAGATGAATGAGATAGAACAACTTAAAAAGGAGGACGAAATTCAGGCTGTAACGGAAGTATCCGTTTATCAAGCCGTGTTGGATGAAAGTGTCCCGTACATAGGAGGAGGCAGGGTCAGGGGTTTCTTTGATAAGGAGAATCACCGGATAACCGGGAAAGGGGTAAAAGTAGGGATAATCGATACTGGCATTGATTATACACATCCAGATTTGCAACGAGCATATAAAGGTGGCAAGGATCTGGTTGATGGTGATGAAGACCCGATGGAAACCAAAAATCAAGGCGACCTGAATACATTACACGGTACTCATGTGGCAGGCATCATTGCAGCCAATGGAAAAATGAAAGGTGTCGCACCAGAGGCGGAGATATATGCATATCGAGCTTTGGGACCAGGTGGAGCAGGAGATACGGATCAAGTCTTGACGGCTATTGAGTCAGCCATGAAGGATAAGGTGGATGTATTGAACCTCTCTCTTGGCAATAACGTCAATGGCCCTGATTTGCCTATCTCCCTTGCATTGAATAAGGCAGTGGAAAGCGGAATAGTTGCCGTGACATCAAATGGGAATTCCGGTCCGGCTGTATGGACCGTCGGCTCACCCGGAACAGCGGAAAAAGCGATTTCCGTTGGGGCATCGACTCCTCCCTTAAGGGTTCCGTATATGATTTACGGACTTGGATCGAAAAAGCATCAATCGCATTTAACCTTGTTTCAAGGCTCTAAAAAATGGAACCTGACGTTTTCCGAGGATGTCATATATGGGGGACTGGGTAATGAAAAGGACCTGAAACATGTTCGGGATAAGATTGTTTTGATGGAACGAGGCACACTTACCTTCCAGCAGAAAGTATCCAATGCAGAAAAGGCAGGTGCAAAGGGGGTAATTGTTTATAATAATACGAGCGGTACCTTTACTGGAAGCTTGGAAAAGGAAATGAACATCCCAGCTGCTTCTATTAATAGAAGAGATGGAATGCAGCTTAAGCAAACCATGGAGCAAGGGCAAAGCAAAACCGTTCAATTTGTTTATAAGAACGAGCAGGATAGGCTCGCTGATTTTAGCTCAAGGGGACCGGTAACTGTATCATGGGGAATAAAGCCTGACGTATTGGCACCGGGAGTGGAAATTGAAAGCACCGTTCCTAAAGGATATATGTCCTTGGATGGAACAAGTATGTCCGCACCGCATGTTGCAGGAGCAGTCGCGTTAATCCTGCAAAAACACCCGGATTGGACTCCTGATCAAGTGAAATCTGCATTGATGAGCACTTCAAAGCCATTGAGGAAATCTGCGAATCAATTTTATCACACATATGAACAGGGGGCTGGACGCATTCAGGTCGACGAAGCATTAAAAGCGGACACGCTCTTGAATCCTAGCTCATTGTCCTTTGGAATGTACACAAAGAAAGAAGGAATTGAAGAGCATCATGAAACGATAGTCATAGAAAATACCGGAACGAAAATGAGGAAGTACTCTTTTATGGTCCCATTAAAAGAGACAGGGCTCACTTGGGAATTGCCGAAATCCCTTACATTGAATCCAAAGGAAAAGAAACAGATAAAAGTGGGACTGCAGATCAACCCAGCCGAGCTTAAAAAGGGAGTATTTGATGGATACCTCATAATAATGGAAGGAACCAAAAGAATATCACTTCCTTATTTATATGTAAAAGAAGAGCCTGATTATCCAAGGGTAATGGGATTTGATTTTGGCCAAGGGGACCAGGCTGGCACATATCGATACGAAATGTACCTTCCGCGGGGGGCTGAAGAATTCGGTATTGCCCTATATGAGGAGGATAGCTTGAAATTCGCTGGATATTTGGATTGGTCGAGATCGGCACCTTCCGGTTTGATCAAAAAAGATGTATTGAAAAAGGACTTGCCGCCTAAAGGAGTGTATAAAGCGATAATATTTGCGAGAAGGGGCGGAAGGGAAGATCGGATAGAAAAGACGTTACTTATTGAGTGAACAGAGGACAATAAGTAAAATAAAACGGATGTCAATAGAAGAAAAAAGATAATTTGTGAACAATTCGTTAATAATTACAAACCTGTGACAAATTTCACTAACCACTCATTGACATTGATTCTAGCCTATTGTATGCTAACAAAGGATGTAAAATGAGAGGGTTTTCAGTAGCCCGGCATGCAGATTTTTACAGCATGAAATGTTTTCTATCCTCCACCAAATTCAACCGCGAGGATGCAACTTGCGTCAAATGATTTGCCGTCTAAAATGGCTATGACTTTGATGTCAGCGATTCTTTCTCAAATAGTCGGATCAGTTTTGTTCGGTATCTTCATTTACTTGTCAGAACCTAAGATTCGAACCGCTGCTATTAGTAATTGGCCTTCTTTGTGGACTTGCTATGTTTACAAGCAATGCTTCATTCAGTACGAAAATATTTCTCAGGAGATTAAATGAAAAATGCCAGAAATGAAAATCATGTTCAACAGGCAGAGTAAATATATAATTTTTCTTCTGGCGGTTTATGTTGTTGGATGGGGACTTACGAGTTATCAAGCCGTTTTTGCTGGGCTTATACTGGGTACGGGTTTGAGTTTATACAATTTATGGCTGATCAATCAGAAAATGAAAAAGTTCAGTCAGGCGCTCGATGAAGGAAAGAAAACTAAATCTCTTGGGACGATGACTCGAATGGCATCCGCAGGTCTAGCGGTACTCATTGCATTGGAATTTCCGGAGCATTTTCATCTGATAAGTGTTGTATGGGGATTAATGACAGCTTATATTGTCATTTTTATAGATTTTTTCATCCAATTAATACGTCGATAGCGGGGAAGAGAGGTGAATATAGTTGAATCATGAAGCACCCTTACAAGAATTTATGGGTCTTACCTTTAACTTGAGTAACGTCCTAATGATTACAGTTGCCAGCCTAGTTGTGTTCATACTTGCTGTGATTGGTACACGTAAGCTTGCAATGAAGCCAACTGGCATGCAGAATTTCATGGAATGGATTATGGATTTCGTTAAGGGTATTATTAATAGTAACATGGACTGGAGAACAGGTGGTCAGTTTCAACTGCTTGGTATGACTTTGCTGATGTACATTTTTGTGTCCAATATGCTAGGTCTTCCGTTTGCAATTAGTTACGATGGTGTGCTTTGGTGGAAATCACCAACAGCCGACCCAGTTATCACATTGACTCTTGCAGTCATGGTTTTAGGTTTAACGCATTATTATGCTATAAAAATGAAAGGCGCCAAGGGTTACTTTAAAGCTTATAAAAACCCAATGACACTTGTAGAGGAATTTACAAACTCCTTGACACTTGGTCTGCGTCTATATGGTAACATTTATGCTGGTGAAGTTTTGCTTAGTCTATTAGCGGGATCTCTAGCATTTAGTGGAGCTGCCGGATTTATTGGTGCAATTGTGCCTACATTAGTATGGCAAGGCTATAGTATTTTCGTCGGTAGTATCCAAGCGTTTATCTTTGTCACGTTAACAATGGTTTATCTGTCTCATAAAGTCAGTGACGACCATTAATTATAAGTTCATTTAGAACTAAAAAAATAATAAATTTTGATACAATCTAAGGAGGATATTTATAATGACAGGTTCAGTAGGTCTTCTTGCAGCAGCAATTGCAATTGGTTTAGCAGCACTAGGTGCAGGTATTGGTAATGGTCTTATCGTTTCAAGAACAGTAGAAGGTATCGCTCGTCAACCAGAAGCTCGCGGTATGCTTCAAACAACAATGTTCATCGGGGTAGGTTTAGTTGAGGCGATGCCTATCATCGCGGTAGTAATTGCGTTTATGGTATATGGTGGTTAATAGAACCTTCAAAAAGTTCAAAAATGGCGAAGTTCGTTCCATGTGAACCTTCGCCTTTCCTTTATGTCCACAATCCTGTTTTTATACAGTTTAAGAGCATAGTTTTCTAAAGTTCATATATAATGAACGCTTTAAGAAGTGAAACTCGTGAAGGGAGTGAACCAAGCGTGTTAACAAGCAGCTTTGTACTTGGGTCAACGTCTCATGGCTTTAATGGCGGAGACATGTTATACCAATTAGTAATGTTTATCATTTTGTTAGCGTTGCTGAAGAAATTTGCATGGGGTCCTCTAATGGGCATCATGACTCAACGTGAAGAACATGTTGCAAATGAAATTCAAGCAGCTGAAGCTAGCAGACAAGAAGCACTTAAATATTTAGAAGAACAACGTGAAATCGTAAAACAATCTCGCACTGAAGCGGGACAACTTATAGAAAACGCGAAACTTCAAGGTGAAGCACAGCGTGAAGAGATCGTGAATCAAGCACGTCTTGAAGCAGAACGCGTCAAAGAAACAGCTAAGCGTGAAATCGTACAGGAAAAAGAAAAAGCCATTACGGCATTACGCGAGCAAGTGGCATCTTTATCCGTACTTATTGCTTCTAAAGTAATAGAAAAAGAATTATCCGAAGCAGATCAAGAGCAATTGATTAATGACTACATTCAAGAGGCAGGAGAAGGGAAATGAGCGATATAACAGTAGCAAAGCGTTATGCCGTTGCCCTTTTCCAAATTGCGAAAGAGCAAAATCTCATTAACCAACTTGAAGAAGAGCTTCGCATAGTGAATGAAGTTTTTACAAATGATAATGAGCTATTAAGCTTTCTGGCTCATCCTAAAATGACTAAAGATGCAAAAGCCGCTTTGATTGCAAATGCATTTGCAAGCCTTTCTTCTTCCGTTCAAAACACTGTGATGTTAATGGTGGAGCGTCATCGTACAGATGAAGTGACAGCAATGGCACAAGAGTTCATTGAACTTGCGAATGAAGAAAACTCAGTAGCTGATGCAACGGTCTATACAGTACGTCCATTGACTGAAACGGAAGTGGAAGCTGTGTCTTCATCTTTTGCAGCGAAAATAGGCAAAAGAAATTTACGCATTACTAATATTACGGATAGCAATATCCTTGGCGGCATCAAATTACAAATCGGTAACCGCATTTATGACGGGACGATTAGCGGTAAGTTAGATCGCCTTAGCAAACAACTATTAGGTTAATATTCACAGATAGGGGTGAAATTCATGAGCATCAAAGCTGAAGAAATCAGTGCGCTGATTAAAAAGCAGATTGAAAACTATCAGTCGGAAATTAAAGTAAGCGATGTTGGTACGGTTATCACTGTTGGTGATGGTATCGCACGCGTTCATGGTTTAGATAATGCAATGTCTGGGGAGCTCTTAGAATTTTCCAATGGTTCAATGGGATTAGCACAAAACCTTGAGCAAAATAACGTGGGTGTTGTTATTCTTGGACCATTCAGAGACATTAAAGAAGGCAGTGAAGTACGCCGTACTGGCCGCATCATGGAAGTGCCAGTTGGAGAAGAATTAATCGGACGTGTCGTGAATCCGCTTGGACAGCCTTTAGATGGCCTAGGCCCGATCGCTACGACAAAAACTCGTCCAATCGAAAGCCCTGCAACAGGTGTAATGGACCGTAAATCAGTACATGAACCTTTACAAACAGGTATTAAAGCAATCGATGCATTAGTTCCAATCGGTCGTGGACAACGTGAGTTGATCATTGGTGACCGTCAAACTGGTAAAACATCAGTTGCGATCGATACAATTCTTAACCAAGCTGACCAAGATATGATCTGTATCTATGTGGCTATCGGTCAAAAAGAATCTACGGTTCGTGGAACTGTTGAAACGCTACGTAAAAATGGTGCTTTGGATTACACAATCGTTGTATCTGCATCAGCTTCTCAACCAGCACCACTTTTATACCTAGCTCCATATGCTGGTGTGACTATGGGTGAAGAGTTCATGTTCGCTGGCAAGCACGTTCTTGTGGTTTACGATGATCTTTCTAAGCAAGCATCTGCATACCGTGAACTTTCCTTGCTACTTCGCCGTCCTCCAGGTCGTGAAGCATTCCCAGGGGATGTATTCTACTTGCACTCCCGTTTACTTGAGCGTGCAGCAAAATTGAATGACACTTTAGGTGCCGGTTCAATCACTGCGCTTCCGTTTGTTGAAACACAAGCAGGCGACATCTCTGCTTACATTCCAACAAACGTAATTTCCATCACTGATGGACAAATCTTCTTGCAATCCGATTTGTTCTTCTCAGGTGTACGTCCTGCGATTAACGCTGGTCTATCCGTATCCCGTGTTGGTGGATCTGCACAAATTAAAGCGATGAAAAAAGTTGCCGGTACATTACGTCTTGACTTGGCTTCATACCGTGAATTGGAAGCATTCTCTCAATTCGGTTCTGATCTAGATGCTGCTACACAAGCAAAACTTAACCGTGGTGCTCGTACAGTTGAAGTCCTTAAGCAAGATCTAAACAAACCGATCAAAGTAGAAAAACAAGTCATGATTTTCTATGCATTGACTAAAGGTCATTTAGATGATATTCCAGTATCGGATATCCTTCGTTTTGAAGAAGAGTACTATGTGTTCCTAGATCGTTCTCATCCGGAATTATTAGATCACATTCGCACAACAAAAGGTCTTCCTGAAGACACTGCTATCGTTGCTGCAATTAACGAATTCAAAAAGAACTTCGTTATTTCTGAATAATAAGGTCTAACTAATTTATAAAGGGTGGTGAGAATGAATGGCCTCTTTACGCGATATTAAGTCTCGGATTACTTCAACGAAAAAGACGAGTCAAATTACAAAAGCGATGCAGATGGTATCTGCTTCTAAAATGAACCGTGCAGAAGCTAATGCTAAAGCATATGTTCCATATATGGAAAAAATTCAAGAAGTGGTATCTAGTATTGCGAACGGAAGCACGGATGCATCTCATCCAATGCTTACTTCACGTCCAGTTAAGAAAACCGGTTACTTGGTAATCACATCGGACCGTGGATTGGCTGGGGCTTACAATAGTAGCATCCTTCGCCACGTTCATAAAACTATTCTTGAACGCCATAAATCCAATGATGAGTTCGTCATTATCGCAATCGGAAGGGTTGGCCGTGATTTCTTTGTCAGCCGTAACATGCACGTAGAGCTTGAAGTAATTGGGGTTCCTGATCAGCCGTCTTTCGCTGACATTAGCTCCCTTGCAAAATCGACAGTGAATTTATATCTGAATGAGCTGTGTGATGAGCTTTATATGTACTATAACCATTATGTCAGCCCAATCCAGCAGGATGTAACGGAAAAGCAAGTCCTTCCGTTAGCTGACTTCAATACTTCCAATGCAACATTGACTTCTTATGAATTTGAACCGAATGCAGAAGAAATTCTTGAGGTATTACTGCCTCAATACGCAGAAAGTTTGATTTATGGTGCTTTATTAGATGGTAAAGCAAGTGAGCACTCTGCACGTATGACTGCAATGAAAAATGCGACCGATAATGCAAAAGAGTTGATCGACTCACTTTCATTACAATATAACCGTGCACGTCAGGCAGCGATCACTCAAGAAATTACAGAGATTGTCGGCGGTGCAGCAGCTTTAGAATAAAATCATTAAAGGGGCGGTCGGCCCGGACGAAGCTTGGCCGTTCCATAAACTCGATAGTCGTTATAAGCAACGTTAGGAGGGAAAACGATGAATATAGGACGCGTTACTCAAGTTATGGGTCCGGTTGTTGACGTGAAATTCGAAGACGGACAACTTCCTAAGATCTATAACGCGTTAAGAATCGAAAATACAGCGTCTGGTACAGGACTAACTCTTGAAGTGGCCCTTCAACTAGGTGATAATACAGTTCGTACTGTAGCAATGTCTTCCACTGATGGTTTAACTCGTGGTGCAGAGACTGTTGATACAGGAGCTCCAATTTCAGTACCTGTAGGTGAAGTTACTCTAGGTCGTGTTTTCAACGTATTAGGGGAAAACATTGACCTATTTGAACCACTTACAGCAGAGGTGCGTCGTGATCCAATTCACAGACAAGCACCAACTTTCGAGGAATTATCAACATCAGTTGAAATTCTTGAAACGGGTATTAAAGTAGTAGATTTACTTGCACCTTACATCAAAGGTGGTAAGATCGGTCTCTTCGGTGGAGCCGGTGTTGGTAAAACTGTACTTATTCAAGAACTTATCAATAACATCGCACAAGAGCACGGCGGTATCTCGGTATTCGCTGGTGTAGGTGAGCGTACTCGTGAAGGGAATGACCTTTTCTACGAGATGACTGATTCTGGTGTTATTAAGAAAACGGCGATGGTATTCGGACAAATGAACGAGCCACCAGGTGCACGTATGCGTGTTGCCCTAAGCGGTTTGACAATGGCTGAATATTTCCGTGACGAACAAGGACAAGATGTTCTTTTCTTCATCGATAACATTTTCCGTTTCACACAAGCAGGTTCTGAGGTTTCTGCCCTACTAGGACGTATGCCTTCAGCGGTTGGTTACCAACCAACGCTTGCTACTGAAATGGGTCAATTACAAGAGCGTATCACTTCAACAAATAAAGGTTCTGTTACATCCATTCAAGCGATCTATGTACCTGCCGATGACTATACGGATCCGGCTCCAGCTACAACTTTCGCTCACTTGGATGCAACAACTAACCTTGAGCGTAAGCTTTCTGAAATGGGTATTTACCCTGCAGTTGATCCATTGGCGTCTTCTTCTCGTGCCCTTAGCCCAGAAGTCGTTGGCGCTGAGCACTATAAAGTTGCTCGTCAAGTGCAATCAACTTTACAGAAATATAAAGAACTTCAAGATATTATTGCCATCTTGGGTATGGACGAATTAAGCGAAGACGAAAAAGTAATCGTTGCCCGTGCTCGTAGAATTCAAAACTTCTTGTCACAAAACTTCCACGTGGCTGAACAATTCACTGGTCAAAAAGGATCTTATGTACCAGTTAAAGAAACAGTCCAAGGATTCAAAGATATCCTAGCTGGAAAATATGACGAACTTCCTGAAGATGCTTTCCGTCTAGTTGGTCGCATCGAAGAAGTTATTGCTAAAGCAAAAGAAATGGCTTAATTAAAGGGACCTAGGAGGGAATGAAATGAAGACCATTAAAGTCAATGTTGTTACTCCCGATGGCCCAGTATATGATGCAGAAGTTGAAATGGTAAGCACTAAAGCTAAAAGCGGTGAGCTGGGAATCATGGCTGGACACGTTCCAACTGTAGCCCCGCTTACCATTGGTGCTGTCCGTCTTAAAAATGGAAGCAACACAGACTATGTAGCTGTAAATGGTGGCTTCTTAGAAGTTCGCCCTGATGTGGTAACCATTTTGGCTCAATCTGCTGAAAGAGCTGAAACTATCGATCTTGCACGTGCTCAAGCAGCAAAAGCCCGTGCTGAACAAAGATTGCAGAACAATGATGGATCAAATGATGCCAAAAGAGCTAATTTAGCGCTTAAACGTGCCATCAACCGAATCCAAATTGCAGAAATGCGATAACTTTAATTGATGAAAACACCTGATCGAGCCATTCGTGGTAAGATTAGGTGTTTTTTTTACCAAAAGGTTTTTGAGGATAGTAATTTTAATAAAAAAGGTTGTAGGATGAAAAAAAAGTCGAATTATAGAGTAAAGTATTTTCCATTTTAATCCTTAACTCGTCGACATGCTTTTAGCCTAATGTTATAATGTATACGCTTACAATTATTGCTACATACCCCCTCCTTTCACGTTGCTTCTAAAAGAATGTCACCCTGCATAATATTTAAAAGGTATCCAAAAAGAAGACAAGCAAATCTAAATTGAACCCATTTAACATGATTTATCCATAAAGGGAGATGAACATGGGACAGCTGCATATTTACCAAAATAATTATTTAATTGTATTTGTTTTCCTTTGTCTCGGCATTTTATTGCCTGTGATTGCTTTATTTCTTGGTAGACTGCTAAGGCCTTATAAACCGACAGATATGAAATATACGACTTATGAAAGTGGAATCGAACCTTTTCAGGATTCGAGGGTTCAATTCAATGTCAGGTATTATCTTTTCGGATTGATGTTCGTCATATTTGATGTGGAAACGGTTTTTCTTTACCCATGGGCGGTCGCTTATGATGAACTCGGACTGTTTGCATTGATTGAAATGCTGTTTTTCGTCCTGATCCTTATGCTAGGGCTAATCTACGCTTGGAAAAAGAAGGTGTTAAAGTGGAATTGAAATTGGATGAACTTACCCCCACAGAAATGGAAGAAATGCGACACAGTATTTTTTTATCCACACTTGAACAAATAAAAGGCTGGGCTAGAAGTAACTCACTCTGGCCAATGACTTTCGGTTTGGCATGCTGTGCAATTGAAATGATGGGTGTCGGCTCATCACATTATGATTTGGACCGATTCGGTTCATTTTTTCGGACATCACCCAGGCAATCGGATGTCATGATTGTTTCAGGAACTGTAACGAAAAAAATGGCTCCAATAATAAGTAGATTATATGAACAAATGCCAGAACCTAAATGGGTAATTGCAATGGGATCCTGTGCAACTGCTGGGGGGCCTTATGTTCACTCATACTCAGTGGTCAAAGGGGTAGATCAAATTGTACCTGTCGATGTATATATACCGGGTTGTCCCCCAAACCCAGCCGCACTTATTTATGGAATCAATAAGTTAAAAGAAAAAATCCGTTACGAGGCGAAAACCGGAAAGCGGGTGATATAGATGAGTGAAAAAGAAGACTTAGCGAAACAGAAGGCAGCGGCAGCGGCCAAGGCGAAGGCTGTAGCTTTGGCCCGAAAACAGGCGAAAGCTGAAAGTGCGGATGCAGAAGATGAAACGGATATTGCGAAGCAAAAGGCAGCGGCAGCGGCCAAAGCGAAGGCTGTAGCTTTGGCCCGAAAGCGGGCGAAAGATGAAGCTGCGGAGAAGCCGGAAGATGAAATGGATATAGCGAAGCAAAAGGCGGCGGCAGCGGCCAAGGCGAAAGCGGCAGCATTGGCCCGAAAGCGGGCGAAAGAAGAAGCTGCGGAGAAGCCGGAAGATGAAATGGATATAGCGAAGCAAAAGGCGGCAGCGGCGGCCAAAGCGAAAGCGGCAGCATTGGCCCGAAAACGGTCGAAAGAGGATGCGACTGAAAAGCCGGAAGGCGAAATGGATGTAGCGAAGCAAAAGGCGGCGGCAGCGGCCAAGGCGAAAGCGGCAGCATTGGCCCGAAAACAGGCGAAAGCTGAAAGTGCGGAGAAGCCGGAAGATGAAATGGATATAGCGAAGCAAAAGGCGGCAGCGGCGGCCAAGGCGAAAGCAGCAGCATTGGCCCGAAAACGGTCGAAAGAGGATGCGACTGAAAAACCGGAAGGCGAAATGGATGTAGCGAAGCAAAAGGCAGCGGCAGCGGCCAAAGCGAAAGCTGCTGCTGCTGCTGCTGCAAAGAACAGGACTGCTGTAAAGGAAAGCGAAGAAGTTATCATCCCTAACGAGCTTTCCCCAAATCAGTCAAAACTCGATCAAATTGTTTCTGCTATTGAAAGCCATGTAGGACAAGGGGCATTATTAGAGCACTATATTAATAGATTATCAAAAGATGTACCCACTTTAGTGGCTAATCCGGATACATATTTCTCAATAGCAAAATTTCTGCGATACGATGAACAGCTTGACTTTTCGTATTTATCGGAACTTCATGGTACGGATTTTGAATCCCATATGGAAATTTATGTACATTTACATTCATTCAAAATGAACCAATCAGTTGCCTTGAAAGTGAAGCTTGATAGGGAATCTCCCGTTATTCCATCTTTGGTCTCATTATGGTCAGGAGCAAATTGGCCAGAATGTGAGGCATATGATTTATTAGGGATTAACTTTTATGAACACCCTGATCTAAAACGGATTTTACTTGGTGATGATTGGAAAGGGTATCCCCTTAGAAAAGATTATCAGCCTTATGATGTGGAGGTGTAAGCCCAATGTTAAGGACGGAAGAAATGCTTCTCAATGTCGGGCCGCAGCATCCGAGTACACATGGTGTTTTTCGGCTTGTCATCAAGATTGACGGTGAAATTATAAAAGAGGCTACACCTGTTATTGGGTATCTGCATCGCGGTACGGAAAAATTAGCGGAAAATCTGCAATATACACAAATAATCCCATATACCGATCGGCTCGATTATCTAGCGGCAATGACAAATAATTATGTGCTTTGCCATGCTGTTGAGACAATGATGGGGGTGGAGATCCCCGAAAGGGCAGAATATTTGCGGGTTATCGCAATGGAATTGGGCAGAGTTGCAAGCCACCTTGTCTGGTGGGGTACATACTTGCTGGATATAGGTGCGACGAGCCCTTTCCTATACGCCTTTCGAGAACGTGAAATGATCGTTAATTTATTGACTGAATTGTCAGGGGCACGCCTTACATTCAATTATATGCGTGTTGGAGGCGTGAAATGGGATGCTCCTGAAGACTGGATTGCGAAGGTTGCCGAGTTTGTCCCTTATATGAGGGAGCAGCTTGCCGGTTACCATGAGCTTGTGACAGGGAATGAAATCTTTGTTAATCGGGTTAAGGGGGTGGGCATCTATACGAAGGAAGAAGCCCTGCAGTATTCGCTTAGCGGTGCCAACTTAAGATGTACAGGTGTGAAATGGGATTTACGAAAAAATGAGCCATATTCCATTTACGACAGGTTCACATTTGATGTTCCTACAAGGGAAGAGGGTGATGCCTTTTCTCGCTATCACTGTAGAATGGAAGAAATCGAGGAATCACTGAAAATCATCGAGCAGGCGGTTGAGCAATTTCCAGAAGGGCCTATCCTCGCTAAGGTCCCTAAAATAATAAAGGTTCCTAAGGGTGAAGCATTTGTCAGAATTGAATCGCCAAGAGGGGAAATAGGCTGTTATATCGCGAGTGAAGGGAAAAAGGAGCCATACCGTTTGAAATTTCGCAGACCTTCATTTTATAATCTGCAAATTCTTCCGAAATTATTGGAAGGGGAAAATATGGCGAACTTGATAACGATATTAGGTGCAATCGATATCGTTTTAGGGGAGGTGGATGGATAAATGATCAAGGACCTTCTCCACTCCGCTCCAAGCCTGCTGAATTTTGGCATTTTTTTTGGTTTGGCAGTCCTGCTCCTGTTCGTCGTATTAGGGTTTGTAACCTATGGAATCCTTTCAGAGCGAAAAATCATGGGATTCATGCAGATGCGTATCGGCCCAAACCAAATTGGGGGGAAATGGGGTCTCTTGCAGACCGTTGCCGATGTTTTGAAACTTCTGATCAAGGAAGATACGATACCCAAAAAAGCTGATAAGCCGTTATATATTTTAGCTCCGGTAATTGCTTTTGCTCCTGCTTTCATGGTCCTTGCCACCTTGCCGTTCACCGATGCCTTCCAATTTGCGGATATAGGTGTCGGACTGCTTTATTATATGGCGATTTCCGGCATATCGACCATCGGCATCGTCACTGCGGGTTGGGCATCCAATAATAAATATTCTTTGATTGGCGGGATGAGGGCAGCCGCGCAAATGATATCTTATGAAATCCCATTGGTGATGTCACTAGTGGGAATTGTCCTCCTAACAGGCAGTTTAAACTTGAATGATATAGTTGCAGCCCAGGAAAGGGTTTGGTTCATTTTTCTTCAGCCGATTGCGTTCATCGTGTTTTTCATTGCATCGGTTGCCGAGTTGAACAGGGTTCCTTTTGACCTTCCGGAAGCGGAATCCGAACTTGTTGCAGGCTATCATGTTGAATACTCTGGATTTCGCTGGGCCTTCTTTATGTTATCTGAATATGTGTATATGTTTGCAATGGCAACGCTAACCACTGTATTATTTTTAGGGGGATGGAATTCTATTCCGTTTTTGGATTTTATTCCGGCAGCCATCTGGTTCGGTCTGAAGTTCAGTGCCGTATTCTATGTATTGGTCTGGATTCGTGTAACCTTTCCTCGTATAAGGGCCGATCAATTGATGGAATTCGGATGGAAGGTGCTGCTTCCGGTTGCATTGGCTAATATATTTTTGACGGCACTTATAAAAGAATTGATTAACCTTTTTTAGAAACTTAAGCTGGTCGGAAAGCGAGGGATTTATATGCTTGGTTTAGCAAAAGGTTTAACCTATACATTAAAGAACTTGACGAGGAAAAAAGTGACCTATGACTACCCGAATGAGCCGCTTCCACTTCCTGACCGATTCCGCGGAATCCAGAAATTCTATCCTGAAAAATGTATTGTATGCAATCAGTGCGTGACGATTTGCCCAACGGATTGTATTCAATTAACAGGTAAGAAGCATCCGGACCCGTCGAAAAAAGGGAAAATCATCGATACGTATGACATCAATTTCGAGATTTGCATTTTATGTGATTTATGTACGGAGGTCTGCCCTACAGAAGCAATCGTGATGACGAATCAATTCGAGCTGGCCGAATATAGCCGTGATCATCTATTTAAAAATCTGGAGTGGCTGGATGAAAATGATGAAAATGTCCGGAAGGTGAATAAAGTATGAGTTTGTCGGGTGAATTAATTGCCTTCATTGGTTTGGCACTCGTCTCGATAGTAGGCGGGGTGCTGCTGATTACCTTAACAAAAGTGGTGCACATGGTAATTGCACTTGTTTTTACTTTCTTGGGCATTGCAGGCATTTATATGTTGCTTTCGGCCGAGTTTGTCGCCATTGTTCAAATCCTTATTTATTCAGGGGCTATTACGATCGTGATGCTATTCGGGATTATGCTGACAAAACACCAAGAAAATGATGCACCCGCTAAAGGGGGCTGGGGGAATTTCTCCTTGCTGGCGGCGATTGCTGGATTTGCCGTGGCGGTGTATCTGGGGATTTATAATCTTGATATACCTGTACAGCCAACGGCCTTGCATGAGGAAAATACAAAGCAAATAGGAATCGAACTTTTTTCAAAATATGTAATTCCATTTGAAGTGATGTCGGTACTCCTGCTTGTTGCTTTAGTCGGTGCCATCGTATTGGCTAAAAAAGATGATGAGGAGGGAGATCGATCATGACGGGAGTTCCCTTGTCGGCTTACCTTGTATTGGCACTCGTTTTATTTTGTATAGGGCTGTATGGTGCCTTGACGAAAAGAAATGCGGTCATTGTTTTGATTTCAATCGAGCTGATGCTGAACGCTGCAAATATCAATTTAGTTGCCTTCAGTAAATTGGGGGTAACACCATCCATTACGGGTCAAGTTTTTTCCTTATTCACGATTACGATCGCTGCGGCCGAGGCGGCTGTAGGGCTGGCTATACTAATGTCCCTTTATCGCAATCGGAAGACGGTCAATGTCGATGAAATGGAAATTATGAAGAATTGAAGGTTTATATAAATGAAGAAGGGGATTTGATACGATGATGGAGTACGCATGGCTCATACCGGTCTTTCCACTCGTCACGTTTCTGGTTCTGCTTCTATCAGGCGGGCGGTTGCGGGAACGAGGGGCATTTATAGGAATAATATGTACATTGGCTTCGTTTGTTTTATCGTTGCTCGTCCTGATGGAACGATTTAAAGAACCTACTTATAATATATCGATAGATTGGCTTTCCTTCGGGGGGACGCAACTTTCAGCTGGATTCGAAATCAATCAGCTTAATGCCTTGATGCTTGTGGTCGTTTCCCTTGTCAGCCTGCTTGTCCAGATATATTCGAAGGGGTATATGAAGGGTGAAGTGCGATTCTCCATTTTTTATGCTTATCTGGGCTTCTTCACCTTTGCCATGCTTGGACTTGTCATGGCACCCAATTTATTACAACTTTATATCTTCTGGGAATTGGTCGGGGTGGGTTCTTTCCTGCTCATTGGGTTTTACTTTTATAAACATGAAGCTAAGGCTGCAGCGAAGAAGGCATTCATCATGACCAGGATTGGGGATGTAGGGCTCTTAATCGGCATCATTCTGCTATTCTGGGAAACAGGCAGCTTTGAATATGGAGAGATCTTTCAAGCCGTTCAATCGGGCATGATATCAAGCGAAAAACTGACTTTAATCGCTATTTTGATTTTTATCGGAGCGGTTGGGAAGTCTGGGCAATTTCCTCTTCACACGTGGCTTCCGGATGCAATGGAAGGACCGACTCCGGTTTCCGCATTGATACACGCAGCAACCATGGTTGCTGCAGGGGTTTACCTGGTGGCGGCCATGTTTCCGCTATTCATGGCAAGTTTTGCTGCGATGCAGGTCGTAGCGATAACAGGTGGAATTACAGCCATATTCGCCGCAAGCATTGCCATCGTGCAAAAGGATGTTAAGCGTGTATTGGCATATTCGACAATCTCTCAGCTTGGCTTTATGATGCTTGCTTTGGGTACTTCGGGATATGTGGCCGGGGTGTTCCATTTAATGACCCATGCCTTTTTTAAAGCATTGCTGTTTTTGGCAGCAGGCAGTGTTATTCACGCTATACATACACAGGATATGGAAAAGATGGGCGGCCTATGGGGTAAGTTGAATTGGACTGGGCCGCTGTTCTTGACTGGCACGTTGGCGATATCGGGGTTTCCGTTATTCTCAGGTTTTTTCAGTAAAGATGAAATTCTAATGGCAGCCTGGGAGAATGGTAGTTATATATTGTTCGGTCTAGCGGTGGTTACCTCCTTTTTAACTGCTTTTTATATGTTCCGGCTGTTTTTCATGATGTTTGCAGGCGATTCGCGCAGTCAAGTAAAACAGGTCAAGGAATCACCTTCCATCATGCTAATTCCCATGCTCGCATTGGCTTTGCTTGCTGTAATCGGCGGGTATATCCAAACACCGTGGTTTGGAACTTTCCTTGGGGAGTGGCTTGTGGAGGGAAATGAAGCTGCTCTAGGCGCCGGCCATAGTGAGGGACCCGTTTGGATAATGTTGCTGGCCGTGCTTGTATCGCTGGCCGGGATATACCTTGCTTATATGATATACGCTAAAAAGAAGTTACCTCGGGACTGGCTTGTCAAAGAAAACTCCGGGGTATATCGGGTTTTGGAAAATAAGTATTATATTGATGAGATTTACTATTACACTGCAGGCTATGCAGTCAAAGGCTTTAGTATATTCCTATCTTATATGGAAAGGTTCATTGTCGGCGGCCTGGTTTCCACTGTAACAAGTTCGATAGAAGGATTAGGAAAAATAGGGTCTAAACTGCAAACAGGACAGGTACAGCAATATGGCATGATAGCCTTTCTGGGACTTGCGGTACTGTTGGTGATTTTTGCAGTAACTGGGGGGTATCTAAGATGAATGTCTATTTGCTCTCGCTTTTAGTGTTTTCACCGCTGCTGGGCATAGTGATGGTTGCCCTCATGCCGAAAAAAGAGGGAAGGACGATTAAACAATTTGGCTTTTTCGGAACACTGCCTCCTCTTTTCCTATCGTTCTTTCTATGCAGCCAATATTATTCGGGTGTGGGCCTATCCTTATTTGACATTAAGTTGAATTGGATCAGGTTTGGGAATTTGGAGATGTATGATCCCAAGCTCTTCACGGTTGACTTTGAATTGGGGCTGGATGGATTAAGTCTCATCTTCATATTACTGACAACAATCATTTCAACACTGGCCGCAATCGCATCCATTTATATAAAAAAGGAATGGAAAGGGTATTATTTGTTATTTTTGATCCTGGAGATTGGGATGCTCGGTGTCTTCACCGCAGAAAATTTAATCCTTTTCTTCATCTTTTTTGAAATGACTTTGATTCCTGCTTTCTTTTTAATTGGCAGATGGGGCTTCCTGGAGAGGGAGAAAGCTTCTTATAGTTTTCTGATTTATAATGGCATTGGTTCGGCTGTTTTATTAGTGGCTATTTTGATTTTGTTTGCCAGGACGGGTACGACCAACATTGCAGCATTGACACAGATGATGACAATGGGCGGTGTTTCACTTTTTGCACCAATATCCGGTTCGATGAAATATGGTTTATGTCTCGCCTTTCTCGTAGCATTTGCGATAAAGCTGCCCGTCTTTCCCTTTCACAGCTGGATGGTGCGGGTCCATGCAGAAGCACCTCCATCCATAGTCATGATACATGCGGGTGTCCTATTGAAAATAGGGGCGTACGGAATCATCCGGTTTGGAATGGGGATATTTCCTGAACAATATAAAAGCTTGGCCTTTACCATTGTCCTATTTGGGGTCCTCAGTTTTTTATATGGTGCATTTTTAGCTTTGGTACAAACGGATTTCAAGCTCGTTTTAGCCTACTCATCAATCTCACATATGGGTATCGTCATGATGGGGCTGGGAGCCTTGAATGAAGCGGGCATTCAGGGAGCTATTTTTCAAGTCATCTCACACGGGCTAATTGCTGCTTTGTTGTTTTTCTTGGTGGGAGTGTTGTATGAGCGTACGGGAACCACGATGCTTCCTAAGCTTGGGGGGCTGGCCAAGTCGATGCCGATTTTTTCAGGGTTTATGTTAGCTTGCGGGATGGCTTCACTCGGTTTGCCTGGCATGTCGGGCTTCATCAGTGAATTCATGGTATTTCTTGGCTTATTCAAGAGTCAGCCGTTGCTTGCGGCAATTGGGGTGATCGGGCTGGTTTTAACCGCTGTTTATGTATTGAGGGCGGTCATGCAGATGACTTTCGGGAAAAATGATAGCTTGATAGAAAAAGAGAAATGGGACCTAAGGGGCTGGGAGTTTTTTCCCGCGTTGGTTCTTCTCGCTTTGATAATATCTGTTGGGGTATACCCAAATTTGTTAGGCGGGTCTCTTCAAGGAACGATTGAAGCCATGATGCTTGCTCTAGGGGGGCGATGAAGGATGGATTGGAACACGATGCTTTCTTATGATTGGGGAGCGATGATGCCAGAATTCATCATCCTTGGAACAACCATGATTCTTTCGATATTGGATTTATTCTGGCCAAAGCACTTTAATCGGAGAAAACTGGCATGGCTCGCGCTAACCGGAATCATTTTGGCATGTTTGTCACTGATTAGCCTGCTATCCTTTGAGACAGTCAGTATCTTATCCGATACGTTTCGTTTGGATTCATTTGCAAAAGCTTTTAAGCTGCTGCTGTTATTAGGAGCGGCCCTAATCATCCTTCTGGCTGAAGGATATGAACCGCAAGAGGGGCTGCGGGAGCACCGGGGGGAATTTTATTATCTATTCCTGACCGCTTTGCTTGGAGCGATGGTCATGTCCTCAAGCGGTGATTTGATAACGCTGTTCGTTGGACTGGAACTGCTTTCACTTTCATCTTATATATTGGTCGGAATACGCAAGCATGATCGGAAGTCCAACGAAGCGTCCATGAAGTATGTAATAAACGGAGGCATTTCCACAGCGATCACTTTATTTGGGATGAGCTATTTATATGGAGTGACCGGTTCCGTCAATCTAGGCGAAATGAGCCGGACGATGGCTGCGATGACAGACGGACAGCTGCAATACATCATGGGCCTCGCTTTCTTCATGGTGTTTGTAGGTATAGCCTTCAAGATAGCTGCCGCTCCATTTCATATGTGGGCGCCGGATGTGTACGAGGGGGCACCGACACCGGTCGCAGCCTTCTTGAGTGTAATTTCGAAAATGGCGGGTTTCGTCATCATCCTGCGCATTTTTCTCTCATTGTTCCTAACAGCTTCCGGTGATACGTTCGGAGCGCTCGACTTTTTGGAAAAAAATAATATCTATATAGCTTCGTTGGCGGGCCTGACGATCATCATTGGAAATGTGGTTGCGTTAAGGCAGCAAAATTTAAAACGATTATTCGCTTATTCAAGCATCGCCCATGCGGGTTACCTGCTTGTAGCGGTGGCCACATTGGGCGGGGGATATTTTCTCCTGGATACTGTCTGGTTTTACCTGATGGCTTATGTATTAATGAATATCGGTATATTCGCAGTCATTCAGCTTCTATCCAGCCAAAGTGGGTCAGAAGATATTAGCATTCTTGCAGGAATGGGGAGGAAATCACCTTATCTTGCCATGGCATTCACCGTATTTATCCTGTCGCTTGCTGGAATCCCCGGTACGACAGGTTTCATTGGCAAACTTAATATTTTTCTTGGAACATTCATAACGGAGCCTGGACATTTTGTCCTTGCGGGAATCATGATTGCAGGTACCATTGTATCCTATGTGTATTATTTCGGCTTATTGGTTCAGGTCTTTTTCCGACCGATTCATTCAGAGAAGGTCATTAAAATCCGTCCGGGTCTTTACATTGTGTTGATCATTTGCGTAATAGGCACCATACTTTTCGGGGTGGCGCCCAATATTGCCTTTGATTTTATTCATGATCAATTTGGCGAATTTACAGACTTTATTTCAAGTAAATGATATAATGCCTGTATCAGAGGCTTGTTCCATTGGATCAAGCCTCTATTTACAGTTTTAAAAAGATATTTTGCAATTCTTCCTTTTAAATTCCAAATATGAAGGGGTTTTGTGTTAGAATAGAATTCGGGTGTCTTTTAGGAGGTATGTACATGTTTTCAGCAATGGGACAGCAGGCTTTAACAGGAATAATTGCACACTTGTTTTTCATCGCAGTTACCTGGTGGGCTCTCCAGGCATTACATTTTGATAAAATATTAAGATCCAATTCTGTCATCAAGGCAAGGGTTTTATATATTTTATTAACGGTTGCCATCGGTTCAGTTGTAAGTAATTTCTTCCTCGACTACCTGGGATTTGCAAATCAACTTCCGTATATGTTTAGTAATGACTGATATGCTGTAAGAATTTTCTTATAGCAAAATATGATTCTACTCTTGTATTCGCTTTTGCTTCCTGCCAGTATAAGGGGAAGTTGTCACCAATTGTCGGAAAACTCGAAGTATGATCTCTCTCCTTATGGAAAGAATGTGTAAAAGGGGAGGGATTTAACATGTTTAATTTAAACAAAAAAATGTTATCATACATAGTATTTCTCGGTTTGATGGTGATTTTAATAGGGAATAGTACGATTGTGGCAGAAAGCAAACCAGATATAGTTAAATTGGTGGGACTGTTACAAAAAGATAAAGATTTAGACATAGGCGATTGGTCTGTACTCACTAGAGAAATAAATAAAGAGATTACAACTAAACAAGAGTTTGAAAACGAAGTTACAGCTTTAAAACGAAAATACCCTCAATTTCAATGGCACCGGAAAGATGATGCTTCCGGCTGGAAGGCAGAGGCGTTAACTTACAATGTCGATTCAGGTCTGACCGAGTCTATCAAAATAATGACAACGGAAGAGAAATTTGATAAAGTTACCTATGTTATTTACGAAGTGGAGGGGAAAAAGTGGAAGAAAGCCAATGCGGCATTTTTTACTGCTACGTTCCAAAACAGGGTGAATGACCTATTTATAGGAACTCCTTCAATTTTTTCTTGTATTAAAGGGTCTATCAATGATAATATGGATTCGGTTTTAAGCTCTAAAACTGAAGACCTGTTAGATATGTTCCAAGCAAGGGAAATTGAGAGTGTGCATGAAACAAACTTTACATCTATATCTGCACATTCAACATTGTTTAAACAACCTTTGACAAAAGAAAAATTAAATTTGCAGTTTGGGCTACGGACAGAAGGATTGGGTGACCGAACGAACTTTGTAGTTGGCACACCAATCATAACGTTTGAATATTAATATAGAGAAAATGGACGCGGAGGGGAATACTTTTGGAAAAAATCATCGTCCGCGGCGGAAAAAGGCTTAGCGGGACAGTTAAAGTAGAAGGTGCTAAAAACGCCGTTTTGCCAGTTATCGCTGCAACATTATTAGCAAGTGATGGGAAAAGTATCATTAAAGATGTTCCTACGCTCTCCGATGTATATACAATCAATGAAGTATTGCGCAACTTAAATGCAGATGTTGCCTTTCATGACAATCAAGTAACTGTAGATGCATCAAGAGAGTTATTAGAAGAAGCACCATTTGAATATGTACGCAAAATGAGAGCTTCCGTTTTAGTGATGGGCTCATTACTAGCAAGGAATGGCCGGGCCCGAGTTGCTCTTCCTGGTGGCTGTGCCATCGGATCACGTCCTATCGACCAGCATTTAAAGGGCTTTGAAGCGATGGGAGCAAAAGTGAAGGTCGGCAATGGTTTCATTGATGCCGAGGTTGAAGGCAGACTTAAGGGTGCAAGAGTGTATCTTGACTTCCCGAGTGTGGGTGCCACTGAAAACATCATGATGGCAGCAACACTTGCTGAAGGTATAACTATTCTTGAAAATGTGGCCAAAGAGCCTGAAATTGTAGATCTTGCGAATCTCCTTAATAAAATGGGTGCCAAAGTCAGAGGTGCCGGTACTGGTACGATGAGAATCGAAGGTGTCGATAAATTATATGGCACTGAACATACGATTATACCTGACCGTATCGAAGCTGGTACATTCATGACTGCGGCCGCTCTTACTGGCGGCAATGTTCTTGTTCAAGGAGCTGTACCTGAACACCTTACTTCCCTTATTGCCAAAATGGAGGAAATGGGTGTTGAAATTCTTGAAGAAGAAGATGGATTACGCGTTATCGGTCCAAAAACCTTGAAGGCCATTGATATCAAAACAATGCCACATCCTGGTTTCCCGACTGATATGCAATCGCAAATGATGGCATTACTACTTCGTGCTGAAGGAACAAGCATGATTACGGAGACAGTTTTCGAAAACCGTTTTATGCATGTTGAAGAATTCCGTCGCATGAATGCCAATATTAAAATAGAAGGTCGTTCCGTTATCGTTAACGGACCAACTAACATTCAAGGTGCTGAAGTAGCTGCAACAGATTTACGTGCCGCGGCAGCGCTCATCCTGACTGGATTGGTTGCAGATGGCATTACACGTGTTACAGAATTGAAGCATCTTGACAGAGGGTACGTGAATTTCCATGGTAAATTGGCATCTCTAGGTGCTGATGTGGAACGTATTAACGAAGATGTACCTGCTGAAACAAAAAAAATCGCAGATTTAAACGCATAAGTTAGCTTATAAAACCATTCACGTTCGAGTCATTGAACCGTGAATGGTTTTTTTTTGTCTTGTTCCTGGTTCATCGCCTACAGTTAAATAGTTGTCGTTTTTCTATTCATAAAAGCTTGTCCTTCGACATACATTTGTTATGTAAAGATGATACCTGCTGAATGCGATTTACGGCAGAGAAAACAAGTGTAGGGAGGCTCAGGAATTTGAAAGCAATCAAACCGATGATCGTACTATTCATAGCAGTAGCATTCGTAATTATCATGATTCCAGCAGTGCTTGTGCTTCCATTTTCAAATGAAAAGACAAGTGGGCAATTGACCGAAGAGTTGGAAAAGAAAGTGAAGAATGAGGGTAAAGAGGTAGCTGCAAATGAAATGAGTTCCGTAGAAGTTGCCGTTTACCGCACATCTGCAAAAAAGATTGAAAAACTGCCGATTGAATCGTACTTGACTGGTGTGGTTGCAGCTGAAATGCCAGCAGATTTTGAAGAAGAAGCGCTGAAGGCACAAGCATTGACAGCGAGAACCTACATTGTCAATCAGCTCATAAGCGAAAGTCGATTAGGCTTGCCTGAAGGTGCCGATGTAAGCGATACGGTCATGCACCAAGTTTATAAGAATAATGATGAGCTGAAAAAACAGTGGGGCTCTGATTATAAATCGAAGATGCAAAAAATCAACAAGGCTATAAAGGAAACGGCCGGTCAAATCTTAACCTATGAAGGAAAACCGATTACTGCTACTTTTTTTTCGACCAGCAATGGCTATACGGAGAATTCAGAGGACTATTGGCAAGCTGAATTTCCCTATTTAAAAAGTGTATCCAGTCCATGGGATAAAGAAGAATCACCAAAATTTTATAATAAAGTTGTCGTCGATACTGCAGATTTTGAAAAAAAGCTGGGTGTAAGTCTTTCTTCGGGAACATCTATAGGGACTGTCATTGAAAGAACATCGGGTAATCGCGTAGGTGTAGTGGAAATCGGAGGAAAGAAAATGACAGGAAAACAGATTCGTGAGAAGCTCGGGCTGACATCATCCGATTTTGACTGGGAGCGTCAAGGCAACCAGATTGTCATCACGACAAAAGGGTCCGGACACGGAGTTGGAATGAGCCAGTACGGTGCTAATGGCATGGCCAGGGAAGGAAAAACCTATGAAGACATCGTTAAATATTATTATAAAGGCGTCAAAGTTCAGTCTTCAAGTAAGTGGCTGAATACGATGACGGCAAAAAAATGAGAGATGGGGATCCCATCTCTCATTTTTTTTCGTTTAATTTTTCTATAATCGTCAAAAAGCCCCGTTTACGCTTGAAATAATGATATTGGACATGAAAATAGACTGCAGCCACTCCAATGATATCCTTAATGACATCTATTAAGGTAGAGGAGCGGTATGGGACGAAAGATTGGTGGTATTCATCAATAACACCGTAAAGGCAAGCTACAAGGGCAGCCAACAGGCTTAAACCTGCTTTCATTTTTTGGTTTGCGGCAAGGGCCGAAACTAATAATATATACAAAAGGGCAAATTCGACCAGATGAAGTGCCTCTTTGATAAATCGGTCAATTGAGGATGAGGGAAGATCAAGAATCATATCATCGGGGTTGCTCGACATTATCCAAATGGCAATCATATATAGGAAAGGCAATAACGTTAACACAAGTTTAAAAGCTTTTTTCATGATTTAAACATCCTTCAACAGTAAGATATCAAACATTTTACCATTCTGCGAATAAAATCGGTTTCATTTCCACAAAATAAATCTAAAAAAATTTTTTCCTGAATGTATATAATCTTGGCAAAATGTTCAGAATGATTGCTGAGGTGATTAATATGAGAGAGGAAGAAAAGAAACCAACTTCCACAATCCGACGTATACTAAAACAACGTTGGGCATTATCAGCAATCTATATCGCAAGTGCAGCCATAATCTTAGCCGCGGCCTTCTTATTACAAAATAGTTTTAATGATTCAGCTAAAGATGGCAATGAGGAATCAGCTGAAACAGGAAAAAACTATGGTGAGCCTTCTGTAGAGGTTAATAGTAATCTTGAGACAATCAAGATGCCTGTAGCCGATGCAGATAAAACGGTTATCAAGAAACAGTTTTATGATGTGAATGCGGATGAAAAGGCACAAGAAGAAGCATTGGTTTTCTACAACAATAGATATGAGCAAAATAAAGGTATAGACATTGCAATGGAAGATGGAAAGTCTTTCGATGTAAAAGCTTCCTTAAGTGGAAATGTAACGAAAGTTCAAGACGATGCGTTGCTTGGAAATTTAGTTGAAGTTGAGCATGAAGATGGTGTCGTTACCCGTTATCAATCTGTTAAAGACATTAAGGTTGCAGTCGGTGACAAAGTGAAACAAGGACAAGCAATTGCTACAGCTGGAAAAAGCCAAATCAATGAAGAGGCTGGCGTACATGTCCACTTCGAAATCAGAAAAGATAACATTGCGTTAAACCCACTTGATTTTGTTGATAAACAAGCTTCTGCGATCCAATCGGCAACTGAAGCCGAGGGCAGTGAACTTGAAAATTCAGGTAATAAAGAAGAAACACCTGCAGTCGAAGGATCTGAAGCTGATAAAGAAGAAACGCCTGCAGTCGAAGAGTCTGAAACTGGCACAGAAGAAGCTCCTGCAGTCGAAGAGTCTGAAACTGGCACAGAAGAAACTCCTGCAGTTGACGAATCTGAAGAGGGCACTGATTTAGAGAATGGCACTGATGAGGAAGGCTCTGTCCCTGGTGAAGATACAACTGAAGAAAGCGATTCCTTAAAAGATTCGTTAAATCAATCTAATTAAAATTAAGATTTTTAATAAAATCAAAACAAAAACCTAGAACGTTACGAATGACAACAACTGAAAATTTGGTAAAAGGAAGCCGTTCACTTTGAACGGCTTCCTTTTTTTCTTTCGAGGAAATATTGGACAATATGCTGAAACCTTTGAATTTCTGACAAATTTCTCGGGAAATAATTTGCTCTTAAGGAAAAGAAATAGATGAAAATCATAAATAAATCCAAACCTCCTGTCCCATTAGGCATATATTCTTAACCAAGCTAATAAGATGTTATAAACCATGCAAAGAGAGTGTTTGAGGTGAGGAATCGTTTATTACAAATTATCTAATAGGTGAATAATTCTATCTTTCATTGTTTATAGGGCAGCGGTATTCGATTCGAAAAATACGAATCTCATTTCACACTTCTCACATCCAATTTGGGGAGGTCGAGTGGTGTGCACGATTACATCAAAGAAAGAACTATCAAGATAGGAAAGTATATCGTGGAAACTAGAAAAACAGTCCGCGTCATTGCAAAAGAGTTCGGGGTCTCTAAAAGCACAGTGCATAAAGACTTAACTGAGAGGCTGCCAGAAATTAATCCTGATTTGGCTAACGAAGTGAAGGATATATTGGATTATCATAAATCCATTCGTCACCTTAGAGGCGGAGAAGCGACAAAATTAAAATATAAACGTTCTGAAAGAGAAGAAGAAATCGTTAAATGATACTTGAATCATTCCGGCAATTGGAAGTGAATCGGGCAATCGGGTAATGAATGAGGGGACATGAAAGTGAGTGTCAGCTCTTTTCTCAACCTTGTTGCGGTTCCATGCCGGGATTTCTTTATGGGGAAATAAGGAAATGTAGTACATAAGGCACCGGATTTTTTTACATATTGGCAAATTAGGAAATAATAGTCTATATTAGTGTTTATTTATAATTCATACTTACTTGTGTCAATGCAATATGGTAAAATAAACAATTAGGACAGAAGTAGGTTATATGTGAGGATATTCAAGGAGGATTTAAGAAATGTTTGCTAGAGATATTGGGATAGACCTTGGAACAGCCAATGTTCTTATACATGTCAAAGGTAAAGGAATTGTGTTAAATGAGCCTTCGGTAGTTGCGATTGATAAGAATACGAACCGTGTTCTTGCCGTCGGTGAGGAAGCTCGTAAAATGGTAGGCCGTACTCCAGGAAACATCATCGCAATCCGACCTTTAAAAGACGGTGTCATTGCGGATTTTGATGTAACAGAATCGATGCTTAAGCATTTTATCAATACATTGAATGTGAAAGGCTTCCTTTCAAAGCCTAGAATTTTAATCTGCTGCCCGACCAACATAACAAGTGTCGAACAAAAGGCGATTAAAGAAGCTGCCGAAAAAAGCGGTGGAAAGAAAGTATTCCTTGAAGAAGAACCAAAAGTGGCTGCAATCGGTGCCGGCATGGATATTTTTCAACCAAGCGGCAATATGGTCGTGGACATTGGCGGAGGTACAACGGATATTGCCGTTCTTTCAATGGGGGATATCGTTACATCTTCTTCTATCAAAATGGCCGGTGACAAATTCGATAATGAAATTTTAAATTATGTCAAACGGAAGTATAAGCTCCTCATTGGTGAACGTACAGCGGAAAACATTAAAATCCAGGTTGCGACCGTCTTCCCTGGATCTCGTAATGAAGTCATCGATATCCGTGGGCGCGATATGGTATCGGGATTGCCTAGAACCATTTCGGTCAATTCAGAAGAAATTGAGGAGGCTCTCCGCGAGCAGGTTTCCATCATTGTACAAGCTGCAAAAAGCGTACTTGAGCGGACGCCGCCAGAACTTTCTGCTGATATCATCGACCGCGGCGTCATTTTAACAGGCGGGGGAGCATTGCTTCACGGGATTGATTTACTTCTTGCCGAAGAGCTTAAGGTCCCAGTACTCGTTGCCGAGCAGCCAATGGATTGTGTAGCAATCGGAACCGGTATCATGCTTGATAATATGGATAAATTGCCACGGCACAAATTCAACTAAAAAGCGGATGGAAATCCGCATCATAAGATAGGGGTCTAAGGTTCAGACAAACGTGAGGCATAGTGAAAGTCGTGCAGTTCTAGTACTGATGAGCAATAGGCCCTCTTCTTTTAGTCGAAAATTTAACACCATTCCTTTAAATTTGACCTTGCCTACGATATAGACAAATTCTTCTGCCTAATGCTTTTCCTTTTCCTTAACATACTGATGTTCATGTCCGATAAGATAGATATGAGAAATCGAACGGAATAAGTTATGTAGATTGAGGAGTGAAGAAGATGTTAAGAGGTTTTTATACGGCTGCTTCCGGGATGCTTACACAGCAAAGGCGCACAGAATTGCTCACAAACAATATGTCCAATACGAATACAACAGGGTATAAAGCGGATCAAATGAGCGTAAGGTCTTTTCCGGAAATGCTCATAAGCAACATAGGTGGTAAAACGGTTCCTACGGAGAACAAATTGAACATGACTAACTTATCCCAGGTTGGAGGGCTCAGTACGGGTGTTTACGTACAGGAGGCGAATCCTTTATTTACCCAGGGTACATTGGAGGAAACTCAGCTTAATACGGATATTTCCTTAGTTGATGACAATCTGCCGATCAATGAAGAAACGGGTCGGCAAGGATCGGTGTTTTTTACTGTCCAGGATGGGGATGGTGCTATCCGTTATACGCGTAACGGCAGTTTCACCCTGGATGGGCAAGGTTATCTGACCACGCCTTCGGGTCATTATGTATTGAACGAAAATAATGAAAAGATCAAGCTTGATAGCGATCAGTTCACAGTAGCGGAAAACGGTGTTATTTTAGAAGGAAATGTCCAAACCGCACGTATGGGCATCGGTTATTCGAATGCTCCGTCATTACAGCTCATGAAGGATGGGGAAGGCCTATATAAGGCTGTGAATGATGGGGATTTACCTAGCGCATACGTGGCTGCAGATGTCGGTTTTTCTACTAAGCAAGGCTTTCTTGAAGGCTCCAATGTTGACCAATCGAGAACGATGACAGAAATGATGTCGGCATACCGCTCTTTTGAAGCGAATCAGAAGGTTCTTCAAGCCTATGATAAAAGTTTGGATAAAGCAGTCAATGAGGTTGGCAGGCTTTAATTGAACAGTAGAAAAAATGATTTTGGAAATTTGAACATGTAAGGGGAAAAACCATGAATCGGACGATGATGACGGCGACGAATACGCTGAACCAACTTCAAAATAAAATCGATCATATAAGTAATAATATCGCGAATGTGGACACGACTGCCTACAAAAAGACCCAAACGAGCTTCAATGACTTATTGACACAGAGTTTCAATAATCAACCGAGTGAGACCAAGGAAAAAGGAAGGTTGACCACACCGGGCATCCGGCAGGGAACAGGTGCCAAGATAAGCCAATCTCAATTGGTGCTTTCACAGGGACCCTTAAAGACGACGGATCGCAACCTTGATGCTGCATTCACCCGTGAGGACCAATTCTTCACAGTAAGCGTTCAGGGTGAAAATGGGGTCAATACAAGGCTAACAAGGGATGGTGCCTTTTATTTATCTCCTAATGGTAACGACCAAATGTTGCTCGTTACCTCTGCAGGACATAAAGTCCTTGATGAAAATGGTGAACCGATCCTCATTGAGGGAAATATTAAAGACATTAAGATTTCGGAAACTGGTTTATTGATAGTGGATACGGAAGAATATGGAAAACGGAATTTTGGTCTCGGGATCGTCTCGGTAAAAAACCCCCAATTTCTTGACCGCTTAGGCGGAAATTTACTTGGTATGCCCGAAAACTTCAATTCCTTGGGTGTTACTGAAGACGATATCATGACTGCACTAACAGGGGATTCCCGTAACCAGGCAGCAGTTCAACAAGGCACTCTGGAGTCCTCGAATGTCGATCTTTCCAAAGAAATGACGGATCTAATCAATGTTCAGCGGTCTTACCAATTTCAATCGCGAGCGGTAACGATGGCTGATCAAATGAGCGGATTAGTCAATGGAATCCGTTAAGGTATCTGGTAAATAAAATGTCTCCCTGCGGAATTAGAGCAAATCGGTTATAATGAATTCATAACAAAGGAAATCATCGTGCCGATCATTTTGCATAGCTGCTGAATTTCTGATAGTGAAAATCAGTCGGCGAGTTTTCTTAAAAGGAGCTTTCACATTCTATATGGAACAAAATCGTGTAATGAGACAACAAATTGAAGAAGAGATAAAGGAAGTTGAGGCGAAACCGAATCGTAGAGTCAAGGTCCGTCTTTTACCGATTTGGCTTCGTTTACTCATTGTTATCGGATTGATTTTCATTGCTGTATTATCCGGGGCACTATTAGGATACAGTGTGATTGGAGGAGGACATGCAATGGATGTTTTCCAAAAATCCACATGGACCCATATTATTGATATAGTGAACAAGGGCGCGTAGTTCCATGTTTTTTTTGAAGTAGTTGCTGTCGTTAGCGGATTTATATTACATGGCAACTACGCCTCTGTCTTCATGACAGGGGCGAGTTTACGTTATGTTTGAAATATTTAAGTCATAGGAGGAAAAAGTATGCTTGATATCACACAAATAAAGGAAATTATTCCGCATCGTTACCCATTCTTATTAGTCGACCGGATCATTGAAATAGATGAAGGGAAAAGAGCGGTAGGATTGAAGAATGTCACAGCAAATGAAGAATTCTTTAATGGCCATTTCCCCGATTATCCAGTTATGCCTGGAGTTTTGATTGTAGAGGCATTAGCGCAAGTTGGCGCTGTAGCCGTTTTAAAACAGGAAGAATACAAAGGGCGGCTTGCATTTTTCGCTGGGATAGATAATTGCCGCTTTAAAAAGCAAGTAAAACCAGGTGATCAGCTGCGTCTGGAAGTGGAAATAGTGCGTATGAGAGGTTCAATGGGTAAAGGGAAAGCAGTGGCAACGGTAGATGGAGAAACAGCATGTGAAGCCGATATCATGTTTGCTTTTGGTGACAAATAGGATTCATTTTACGCGAAAGGGAAATGGGGTATTTTAACTATATATTTCAAAAATGGTTTAAGGAATCGTGAAGCGGTGTATATAAATAGCGCCGCATGCTTTTTTAAAGCAAGCGCGGTTTTAAGAACTATCTATCTCCCTTTGAATGCCGGACATTTTTATGTCCGGCATTTTTTAATGATTAAATTCAAATTAGAGGATTTTCTTTTTAAATTTAAAATAGGACGCAAGTTATTTTCACATTCGGGCAAAATAACTAATGATAAAGAAAGAAGGGAGGTTGCCAAAAATGATGAAGAAAATTTTTGCACTAATTGGGGGATCTTTATTATCTATTATGTTCCTTGCTGGATGTGGAACGGATAATGATGACAACAACAATCCCGCTCCAGAAAAAGATAACAACATCATTGAAGATGATAACAACAACGATAACGATGATGGCATGCTTGATAACGACAACAATAACGATGATGACATCCTTGAAAACGACGATAATAACAACGATAATAACGTCGATAATGATGCCGATGACTTGATTGAAGACGCTGAGAAAAAAGGCGACAACAATAAGTAATTAGCACGGAATGACAAAGACTGGCTTAGGTAAGAAGAGGATTAATATCCTTCTTCAGCTAAGTCAGTCTTTTTATATGCATTCGTTTAGGGGATGGGAATTAAAGGAAGGTTTTTATTTATTGGTTGCTAATTTAGGCTTTGAGCGGATTTTTTGCTTGAACTCATTTATTAATTCATCGCCGACGAGACCTTTTTGAACCAAATCTTCAAGAAGAAGTTCTGCATATTTGCTCCGTGTTTTTTGGATGTGACCAACGAATAGAAGGCTATAATGGCTGCCGACTTTTCTTATTGTGCGTAGTACAGTGTGAAACAAAGCCGGTTCATTATCCTTGTTGGTAATGACGGCCTGGATATACACCTCTCCGTTTATATCGGGAAGTGAAGGTTCAAGCTCTTTGAAATGATTTTCATCTACAAAGGCTTCCAGTAACCACGATCTAGCGTCGTTTTCTTTATTTATAATCAATCCATCTGTTAATACAATATCAATCAAGTTAAAATTTTCAGTTACAATTTGCAACGAGATCAATTTAAATGATTTCATCTAATTCCTCCGTTTCTTGCAAGAAAGAGCGGTAATTACCTCTCTTAAACGTAAATTTTGAAATAGTACATATCGATAAATCCTTTTAAAGGTAATTATATCATACTAAAAAAAAGTTCCTTAATGAAATGAATACCCAACATTTGTCTAAATTATGAAGGATAGAATAAAAATTTGCAAAATATTTAATTTTGTTAACTATTCGTTTTTCACCTAATTTTAATCAATAAAAAATGGTTTTGCATCATTTCAAACGGTTTTTTATGAAGAAAAATGGTGTATTAAGGCTATTTCCTTCATTTTTTAATCGATGGAAGAAAGAGTATGATAAAAGCATATTAAAGAGGAAGGAGTGAAAAAATGATTAACCAAGTTACCCTCGTCGGCAGGCTTACGAAGGATCCCGAATTAAGACACACACCTGATGGCAAGGCTGTTTCCAATATCACTTTAGCAGTCAACCGGAACTTTCGTAATACTGTCGGTAACTATGAGGCCGACTTTGTACAGTGTATCATATGGAAAAAGTCTGCTGAAAATACTGCTCAATATTGTAAAAAAGGTGCCATAATCGGCATAACTGGCAGAATACAAACAAGGAGATATGAAAATCAGGAGGGTAAATATGTATATGTAACTGAAGTGGTCGCCGAGAGGGTTCAATTCATTGGGTCTAAACAAAATGATGTTAAGCCCAAGGAATTTGAACATATTGGTTTATAGTTTTGGGCATGACGACAGGACAGAAGCAAGATTGTTATGCAGTAGTGGAAAAAAACATTAGTGATATATTCCGTCAATAATAGGAACGATCAATTTTATGCTTAAAACATAGGGAACAAAAAAAGTATTTATATGACCATAATGAAAAATAACTGTACAGAATTTCAACAATATTTATAAAATTCATTTTCATCAATTCATTCCCCCTAAGCTAATATAGCCTCTTCCTCGGCTGGAAACCCCGATTTACCCTCAATAAAATCGATTTATCTGTTTCCCCTCTTGTAATGACTGTAAATTTGCAGTCATTTTTTTTGTGCCAAAAAGTGCGTAAATAGGAAAAAATAAAAAATAATTCTGTTAAATTAGAATTTTTAGAAAATATATTGTAATATTTTAATTTTGATGCAATAATAAACCCAATAATATAATTGGAAAAAAAGTTATATATAGGAAGTGATTTGATGGACGAACCAATTATTAAGGTGAATGGGCTGCAAACCAGTTTTCGTACGGATGATGGGGTGATCCCTGTCGTGAATTCAATCGATTTTCATGTCAATCCTGGTGAGGTTTTAGGGATAGTGGGAGAATCGGGGTGCGGAAAAAGCGTTACTTCTCTGTCCATCATGGGTCTCGTTTCTTCACCGGCTGGTAAGGTGGAGGGAGAAATCCTTTTTAAAGGAGAGAACATCGCAAATGCCTCTGAAGCGAAAATGAGAAAAATTCGCGGGAATGATATAGCGATGATATTTCAGGAACCGATGACAAGCTTGAATCCCGTGTTCACTATTGGCGAGCAGTTGGTTGAGACGCTTCGGATACATAAAAAATGGAACAAAAAACAGGCCCGCCAAAGAGCGGTGGAAATGTTGAAGCTGGTTGGGCTTGGCCGTGCCGAGGAATTGCTCGATGAATATCCTCATCAGCTTTCAGGCGGAATGAGACAAAGGGTCATGATAGCAATGGCCATGATCTGTGAGCCGAAACTCCTAATAGCCGATGAACCGACAACGGCTTTGGATGTGACGATCCAGGCACAAATTCTAGAATTAATGAAGAATTTAAATAAAGAAACAGACACGGCAATCATGATGATTACCCATGATCTTGGGGTAGTTGCGCAAATGTGTGAACGTGTCATTGTCATGTATGCCGGCAAGGTAATAGAGGAAGGAAATGTGCAAACGATTTTCCAAAATCCTAAGCACCCTTATACGGTCGGTTTACTACAATCGATTCCGGATATGCGAATAAAGAAAGAGCGCCTTTACTCAATACCTGGTAATGTGCCAAAACCTGGGACAAGCAACCTCGGGTGCCAGTTTGCCCCTCGATGCTCACATGCCATGGAGCAATGTATAAATGAGACCCCGTCTCTATTGAAATTCGATGAGGGTCAGCATGTTCGCTGCTGGCTGTATGAAGATGGGAAAGGAGCTGCCTTGCATGAGTCAAACATTGGTTAAGGTAGAAAACCTAAAGAAGCATTTTCCGATTAAAGGAGGGGTTCTGGGAAAGACCATTGGAGAGGTCAAGGCAGTTGATGGTTTGTCTTTTTCCATTTATAAAGGGGAAACTTTAGGCCTTGTCGGTGAAAGCGGTTGCGGAAAGTCGACGACGGGAAGATTATTGCTTCGATTGCTTGAGCCAAGTGAGGGTAATGTTTATTTTGAAGGAAAGGACCTGACGGCTTTATCTGCCGGTGAAATGAGAAAGATGCGCCGTGAAATGCAGATGGTCTTTCAGGACCCATTCGCTTCTCTCAATCCCAGGCATACAATTGAAAAAATATTGGAAGAACCGCTCATCGTTCATGGGGTTAAAGATAAAAAGGCACGAAAATCCCGTGTACAGGAACTTCTTAGGGTTGTTGGCTTAAGCAGTTACCATGCTAAAAGGTATCCTCATCAATTCAGCGGGGGCCAGCGGCAGCGTATTGGCATCGCGAGGGCACTTGCAGTCAACCCTAAACTGATCATTGCAGATGAGCCGGTATCTGCACTGGATGTGTCGATCCAGGCCCAGGTCTTGAATCTGTTGCAGGATTTGCAGGAGGATTTTGATTTGACCTACTTGTTCATTGCCCATGATCTTGGGGTGGTAAGGCATATCTCCGACCGTGTCGGCGTCATGTATCTTGGACATATAGTTGAATTGACGGAAAGTGAAGGACTTTATGAAGATCCGCTTCACCCATATACGCAGGCTTTATTATCAGCGGTGCCGATCCCGGATGTGGAATACAAGGGGGATAGGGTAATCCTGCAGGGAGATGTTCCAAGCCCATCAAATCCGCCCGGCGGCTGTCCATTCCATACGAGATGTCCGAAGGCGATGGAAGAATGCAAAACGGAAAAGCCAATTCTGAATGAACATAAACCTGGTCACTACGTTGCTTGTCATTTATACAATTGACACGACGTATACATAAATTCGCAAATAATAAGGGGGAAGAATATGAAGAAAACATGGGCATTATTGCTGACTGGTATCCTTGCTCTTTCACTAGCGCTTGCGGGATGCTCCTCGTCTACATCAAAAGAGAAAGATGATGGTAAAGGGGGATCGAGTGAAGCGAAGGGCGGCGTATTGATATACGGTAAAGGCGGAGACGCTGTCGGTCTTGACCCAGCCATCGTAACCGATGGTGAATCATTCATCGTCACACAGCAGATCTTTGAAACGCTTGTGAAATATGGGGAAGATGATACGGAAATCAATCCGGGTCTTGCAGAATCATGGGAAGTGTCCGATGACGCAAAAACATACACATTCAAATTGAAAACCGGAATCAAGTTCCATGATGGTACGGATTTCAATGCAGATGCTGTCGTAAAAAACTTTCAACGTTGGGCACAAAGTAAGGATGAGGGTAAATTTGCGTACTATGCCTCCATGTTCGGAGGATTTGAAGGTGATGAAGGCCATGTTATCAAAGAAGTAAAAGCGATCGATGCCAGCACGGTGGAATTCACTTTGAACCGTCCGCAGGCGCCGTTCCTGAAAAACCTTGCCATGCCTACATTTGCAATAGCCAGTCCGGCTGGAATTGAAAAAGAGGGTGACGATTTCACTAAAAATCCATCTGGTACAGGTCCTTTCAAATTCAAATCATGGAAACCTGGCGATACGATTGAAGTGGTGAAAAACGATGACTATTGGCAAGATGGACTGCCAAAACTTGATGGTATCACGTTTAAGGTCATTAAAGATAACTCTGCGCGTTTAAATGCTGCAATCAAAGGTGAAATCGACCTGATGGACGGGTTGAACCCAAGTGATATCAGTAAAGTTACAGGAGATGAAAACCTGCAAATATTCGAACGTGCATCCATGAATGTCGGGTACTTTGCTTTCAATGTTGAGAAGGCACCATTCGACAAGAAAGAAGTGCGTCAAGCCATCTCGCATTTGATCAATAAAAAGGAAATCATTGATAATTTTTATGAAGGCACAGCAGAGCCTGCCAAGAATCCTATGCCGCCATCCGTTTCTGGCTACAATGACAAAGTCGAAGACTATGATTACGATGTAGAAAAAGCGAAGGAACTGCTGAAAAAAGCTGGACTTGAAGACGGATTTAAAATGGACCTATGGGCAATGCCGGTACCGCGCCCATATATGCCAGATGGTCAAAAAGTGGCTGAAGCCATTCAAGCAAGCCTAAAACAAGTCGGCATCGAAGCGAATATCGTTTCATACGAATGGGCTGCATATTTAGAGAAAGTTCAGGCCGGTGAAGCCCAATCCTTCATGATGGGCTGGACAGGCGATAATGGAGATGCGGATAACTTCCTTTATACATTATTGGATAAAGATAATATCGGCTCCAACAACTATGCCCGTTACGCTAACGAAGAAGTCCATAAACTGCTGATCGAAGCTCAGTCCACGGCAGATGAAGCCAAGCGTAATGAGTTGTATGGAAAAGCCCAGGAAATCATTCATGATGAAGCTCCATGGGTTCCGCTTGTACATTCTTTACCGCAGTTAGCCGGATCTAAGACGGTCAAAGGGTTTGTTCCACATCCAACTGGTTCACAATCCCTTGTTAATGTTTCTCTAGAAAATTAACCGTACGAACCGGGTAGTATGGAGTCTTGCATGCTTCCCGGTTTTGTTATGGAATGCATTTCAAAATGATCGAGGGCGCTTTTAAGGCCCCTTATTTAAAAGGCGGGTGATTGTTTTGTTTTCCTATACCGTACGACGTTTAGGATCTCTCATTCCAGTGTTACTAGGAATGGCGTTTATTGTATTCATGATGATCCGGGCTATTCCAGGAAATCCAGCACAGGTAATTTTAGGGCAGCAAGCAACGGAAGAGGCAGTCGCTGCAATGACAAAGGAACTTGGTCTGGATAAACCTTGGTTCATTCAATTTTGGGATTACTTATCAGGCCTGTTAAAGGGAGACCTGGGTGTTTCCTTAAAAACGAATAGTCCGGTTTCCGAAGAAATTGGGCCATACCTCATGGCTACGATAGAACTGGCCTTGATCGCCATGATCATCGCCGTGGTCATAGGCGTTAATGCAGGGATTATATCAGCTTGGTTCCAAAACTCATGGTTTGATTATGTCGCCATGGTGATTGCGTTGATTGGTTTGTCCATGCCTATTTTCTGGCTGGGATTAATGGAACAATATATCATTTCAATTCAATGGGATTTACTTCCGACGACAGGGCGGGACAATATCAGGGATCCCATTGAGGCCATAACCGGACTGTATTTGATAGATACACTCATGGCGGGCAGGGTGGATCAGTTTTTCGAAGTGATAAAACATCTCATCTTGCCGGGAATTGCGCTGGCGACCATTCCGATGGCCATTATTGCAAGGATGACACGTTCGTCCATGCTGGAAGTTATGAGATCGGATTTCATTCGTACGGCTCGTGCTAAAGGAATGAGAATGTTTTGGGTTGTTTACAAGCATTCCTTTAAGAATGCCCTGATTCCAGTGGTGACGGTTATCGGACTGCAAACAGGATTACTTTTAGGCGGCGCCATATTGACGGAAAACATTTTTGGGTGGCCAGGTATCGGTACATATATTTATGATGCAATCCTATCTCGGGATTATCCGGTGATACAGTCCGGAATTCTCGTCATCGCCTTTTTGTTTGTCATGATCAATCTAGTTGTGGACTTGTTGTATGCAGCGATCGATCCTAGGATTAAGTATAAATAGGGAGGGAAACTCATGCCTGAAATAGCAACGAATACTTCGCCAATCCTTCCTCCAAAAGAGGCAGAGGAAAAAGTCATCTCTCCCTGGAAGGAAGGCTGGAAAAGTTTTAAGAAAAATAAGGTAGCCCTTGTGGGTCTGGGGATTGTTTCATTTTTCATCCTAATCGCCATCTTCGCACCCGTTATAGCACCTTATTCATTTGAGGGGCAAAAGCTAAGTGATAAACATTTGGCCCCGTCTGCGGAGCATTGGTTCGGAACGGATGAATTTGGCCGGGATATTTTGAGCAGGGTCATTTATGGCTCGCGCATATCAATAGGGGTCGGCTTTTTATCTGTTGCCGGATCTGTTGTGGTCGGGTCTTTTTTAGGAATCATTGCCGGTTATTACGGCAGGTGGATAGATACGATCATATCGAGGATCTTTGATATTATTCTGGCCTTTCCAAGTATCTTGCTTGCCATTGCTGTCGTTGCCGTTTTGGGTCCCTCCCTTCGCAACGCACTTATCGCCATAGCCATCGTCAATGTCCCGATATTCGGCCGGCTTTTACGTTCACGGGTCTTAACGGTGAAAGAAGAGGAATATGTAACGGCTGCAAAGGCAATTGGAATGGGGGATGGCCGCATTCTCCTTCACCACGTCCTTCCGAATAGCCTTGCACCGATTATCGTTCAAGGTACGTTAGCGATTGCAACTGCCATAATTGAGTGTGCAGCACTCGGCTTTCTCGGTCTTGGTGCACAGCCGCCAGCACCAGAGTGGGGAAAAATGCTCGCCGATTCCAGGGCGTTCATCATTCAAGCACCATGGACGGTTCTTTTCCCTGGGCTTGCAATCATGCTTACGGTACTCGGCTTTAACCTAATGGGGGATGGGCTGCGCGATGCTTTGGATCCAAGAATGAAAAACTAGAAGTTAAAGGGTGATGTTAGATTAACATCACCATCTTTTTGTCGTTTATCTGTAAATCTATCAAAATATGAAAAATAATAACAAAATCCTAGTTCGGAATAGGAAAATAGTGACTATTATCTCTTAAAATCACCCCAAAAGTTGTGATACTTTTATACTCAGTAAGAATATTCCAAAAATTGCTTATTTTAGAGGAGGAAAGTTCATTGATTAAACGTAGCTTGTCCATTCTAGCAATCTTTCTATTAGTATTTACTGCAAGCGTTTCCGCAGCCAAGCTCCCAGACCCCCCGGCAGGTTCGGGCGGTGCAGGTAAGAAGAATCAGGAAAGTATTATAAAGCTGAAGAAAAATGATTTGGATAAGAAATACAAAAGCAATGAGAAGGTCAGGGTCATCGTAGAGATGAAGGAAGCCCCGGCAATAGAAACAGCTTCGAAGGAAGGGAAACTTTTTAAACAGTTATCGAAAAATAAGAAACAACAATTAAAGTCCGAAAAGCTAGCTAATCAGAAGAAATTGAAAAAAAAGGTGAAAGAGAAAAAAATAGCTTTCAAGGAGCTTGAAAGTTTTACGACAGTCGTCAATGGGTTCAGCGGTGAACTTCAGTATGGTGAAATCAAAAAGGTGGAAGCCATGCCGGAAGTTGCTGAAGTACATATTGCGAATGAATATGAACGTCCTGTAGAAAAACCCGAAATGCTTTATAGTAAAGAACTAGTCCAAGCCCAGGAAGCTTGGCGGGAATATGGATATAAAGGGGAAGGGATGGTCGTCGGGATTATCGATACTGGAATCGACCCATCTCACCGTGATATGGTCCTGAATAATGATAATAAGGCAGAACTGACTGAAAATGAAATTAGCGGAATGAAGGAATCTAACCATCTATTAGGCAATTATTATACGGCGAAGGTTCCTTATGGATACAATTACATGGATGAAAATGAAGAAATCCTTGATCTTGGTGAAGGGGCGTCAATGCATGGAATGCATGTAGCAGGTACAGCCGGTGCCAATGGAGATGAAGAGAATGGCGGCATTAAAGGGGTTGCTCCTGAAGCCCAGCTGCTTGCTTTAAAGGTCTTCGGGAATGATCCCGACATGCAGACAACATGGGGCGATATATATATCAAGGCAATTGACGATGCCATCATCCTTGGGGCGGATGTGTTGAATATGAGCCTTGGCTCCACTGCAGGTTTTGTATCTGCAGAAGATCCGGAGCAGCAGGCGGTATCCAGGGCTGTTGATAATGGGATCCTCATGTCGATTTCAGCAGGAAACTCAGCACATTTTGGAAATGGATTTGCAAACCCATCAGCGTCGAACCCGGATATTGGCGTTTCAGGTTCACCTGGACTTGCATACGATTCTGTACAAGTGGCGTCGGTAGAGAATAACTATATGGATTTGGATGCAGCGACTTATGATATAAACGGACAAGTAGGGAAAGCTCCGTTCATGTCGGCTTCAAGCGTACATCCCAATACTTTAAAGGAAAAAACACATGACTTGGTGGCTGCAGGTCTTGGGACGCCAGAGGAGCTTTCCAAAGTGGATGTTAAAGGCAAGTTAGCCCTCATCGAACGCGGCACGCTTTCTTTTATAGAAAAGGCGCAAAATGCCCAGGCAGCAGGTGCGACAGGAGTCATTATTTACAATAATGCTGACGGATATATTTCCATGGCCACAGATCCAAGCATCACCATTCCCCAGCTGTTCATGTTGAAATCGGATGGTGCAAAGCTGAAAGCGGCCTTAACGGATGGAGAAAAGGTGAAGATTACCTTTAATGGTGATAAAACAAAAGCTGTAAATCCAGAAGCAGGGAAAATGAGCTCATTCAGTTCATGGGGAGTCGCACCAAACCTGGATTTTAAACCGGAAATCACTGCTCCGGGAGGACAAATTTATTCGACGCTGAACAACGATGAATATGGAATGATGAGTGGTACTTCGATGGCGGCACCACATGTTTCCGGCGGCTCGGCACTTGTTCTTGAAAGAGTGGATAAAGAATTTAAATTAAATGGTTCTGCCCGGGCAAATTTAGCGAAGAACCTGATGATGAATACTTCAAAACCACTAGCGGATCAAGGTGTCGTCAATAAAGCCCTTGACTGGGAAAACCCTTACTCGCCTCGCAGGCAGGGAGCCGGGGTCATGCAGCTGCAATCCGCATTGTCCACACCTGCTGTCGTGACCGAGGCATTCACGAAAGAAGCGAAGGTTGCAATGAAGGAGATCGGCAATAAGTTCGCCTTTACTTTAAAGGTTGAAAACTTCAGCAACAAAGCGGTCAAGTATGATGTAAAAGGTAATATCCAAACAGACTATGCAATCCAGGGACAACTCGGTTATACCGCTAACGAACTGGAAGCACAGGAAATTAAGAACGCTTCGATTAAAATCAATAATAAAAGCACAAATAAGATTACCGTTCCCGCAAAAAAATCGGTTACATTCGAAGTGAAAGTTGACATATCCGATGCAAAGGTACTCGGTGATGACCTTCAGACTCTTGTAGACATTGACGAGGTCTTTCCAAACGGATATTTTGTTGAAGGGTTCATTTCATTGAAGGATCCTGCCGATACGAATCCGGAACTGAATGTACCGTATGTAGGGTTTAAAGGGGAGTGGGACAAAGCCCCTATCCTGGATGGCACTAAATATGATAAAGGGTCCTTCTATGGCATGGCAGGTGGAGTTTCTACAGCGGGTGAAGATTTCACTTATCTTGGCTATGACCCTGCGGGGAAAACATTCAATGGCAAAAATATTGCGATTTCCCCAAATAATGATGGTGCACAGGATGACTTCGTGCCTGTCCTATCATTCTTAAGGAATGCGAAAAAGGTAGAATACAATATATTAAATGGTGAAAACAAATCAATCCGGAAACTTCGCACTGAGAATAATGTACGCAAGGACTATTATGATGGCGGACAAGGGACCGCGTATACCCTTGATCCGGCTCGTAAATGGGACGGTAAAATCAATAATGCACTCGCTAAGGATGGGGTCTATTATTTTGAAATCAAAGCGATGATAGATTACGAGGGCGCAAAATGGCAGACGTTTAAAATGCCTATCAAAATCGATACGGTAAAGCCGACAGTCAAAATTTCGAAAAAAGGCAATGTATTAACCATCCAAGGCAAGGATAATTTGAATGGTTCAGGACTTGCTTATTACGATGTACAAGTCGATGGAGCATCCATCATGGAAGAGCCGCTCCCGGCGAATGCGAAGCAATTCACTTTACCTGATGTAAAAGGGGAAAAGGTTCAGGTTGTGGCAATTGACTATGCAGGTAATGAAAAAACGGCTGAAACTGAATTAGCCAGTGATTCAGCTCCAATCGATAATCATGCACCAGCTGTAAAGATCAAGAGTCCTGAAGCCTTGAGCGTGAACAATAAAAATAAAATCAAAATAACAGGGGAAATTGAAGAAGCGTCGGAAATAAAGGAGTTTAAAATCGACAATAAAACGGTACCTGCAACGTATAACAAGGCGAATAACAAATATGAATTCTCATATGAAAAGAAATTTGAAGAGGGTGTTCAAAGCTTCACTGTTAAAGCAACAGATAAATGGGATAACACGGTTTCCTTTAAACGGACGATTATGGTCGATGCAACAAAGCCAGGTTTAAAAGTGAAGGGTGTACCGAAAACTGTGGGAGCCAAAGGGAAAAATCCAAAAGTGGACGTGACGGTGGAAGATAATTTCGATGAAATCCGCCTTTACCTGAACGGAAGCGAAGTATTCTATCATGAATTCAAGGAACCATACAAAATGCGTGCCTATAAGAAGAAGATAGAGGATTTGGAACTGCCGCTTAAAACAGGCAACAATAAGATTGAGTTTAAGGTGACCGATCTTGCAGGAAATGAAATGAAGAAATCCTTTAACATCAATAAAGCAAAAAAATAACGAAAGGAAGCCCTCTTACCCAAGAGGGCTTCAGTTTGTAGACATACTTGATTTGTACCTACAGTTTTTTGAGGGTTTGTACAATTCGAACATTGGTTGGGATGTAGGGCACTCGCTTTCAGCGGGCGGTCCGCTCTCGGCGCTCGTTGCGCCTTGGACACGCCATTCCCGCATGAGTCTTGTACACCCGCTCCAATCAACTGGAGTGTTTACTAAAATAATACTGTAGGCAAACTTGCTTTTCTTCGTACAAAAAGGGGGTTCCGAATGGACTACCCCGAACCATGATTATAAAAAGAAGACTTGGTTATCCTTCATGAATTTTTACCTTTTAATATGGAATGAAACCACCATTAAATTGAAGAAATTTGCGACACTCCTTCCGAATAACTGGCTAGCCGAGACCCCACAGACGCTTGGCAGACAGTCGGCGGAAAGGGAGCGGATTTCTGAAATAAACTGAACGTTTTCAAAGAAAAAACTGCGGGCAAACTCGTTCGAATTTGTCTACAGTATGAGCCCTCTTATCCAAGAGGGCTGTTTTTGCATAATAAGCTTTCCCGAGTATGGATTTGATGAATGAATTCTTTAGTAGATTATGGTGTAGTTCCTTGCGTTTTCACCGTGCTAATATGGAAATCTCTTAGTGAGGAAGTTTTTTCATTATCCGGCAGGTATATCGAATAGGATAAAAGAATTAGGTATAAAGGTCTTATTGGAAGGAGGGTATCTATGAATTATAAGAAGAAATCTAGCAATAAAGTAACTAGTATTGCAATTACAGTGAAATTCGAAAGGAAAGGAAGCGACAGGTCATATCTTACAAAACCGAGTTTCTTTGATGCACTTCAGCACGTCCATTCTCCCTTTGAAAAGGATCTCCGCTCTGATTCACCTTATCAGGATTTTCCTCTATGTCAGGAGGTAACCCTTTCTTTTTTTGAAGAAGGTGCTAAAACATCTATTAATTATGACCCCCACCAAGAAAAAATCATCATTGAAGAAAGTTCAGAGACATATCAGCCGAATAAGGGTGAGGCGCTTACTGCAATCCTCGATCATATCATGATCAATCATGGCTATCACCATTCTTTTTTCATCATCCAGCAAAAAGAGCGGAACGTAAAAATGAAAGCTGCTACCCCATGAAAATCCCTAACATTTTTAGGCAGGACGTTGTAAGGTATGAGATTTCCGAATAATTCATACGAAAAGTTACTTTACTCAATAAGGATGGAGCTGCCACGGCAGCTCCATTAATGCCTCTCCAATCTTTCAAGATGTCAAACCAACCGCCGAATGATCTTTGAAAGGGTTTGGATGCCATAAGCTAATTGTTCCTCCGAGGCGTATGAATATGAAAGCCGTATATGTGTATGGTTATTTGGTTCGTATATGTATCCCGGATTAAGAAGTATGTTTTCCTTTAACGCTTGCCTGAAAAGGTTTGAATTCACGATTGGTTTACATAATTTTAACCATATATAAAATCCGCCTTGAGGTATTTGCCATTCAGCCAATCCCTTAAAATATTGATTGAGAAGAGTTAATGTAAAATCTCTGCGTCCTATCAACTCATGCCTTAGCCACTCTAAATGCTTTGAATATTGCCCATTTGCTAACCATTCCGCCACAAGGTGTTGGGAAAGTGCACTTGAACCATAATCCATTTGCATTTTAATGTCCGCTAAACGTTCAATCACAGTTATTGGGCCAGCAATCCATCCGATACGCAATCCTGGGCTTAATGTTTTGGACATGCTGCCAATATACAATACAAGGCCATCTGCATCAAGGGATTTTAATGGAGGCGGTGGTTCATTATCAAACCACAAATCACTATATACGTCATCTTCAATAATCGGGATCTGTTCCTTTTTGCATAGTGATAGGAGGTTAAGTCTTTCTTCTTTTGACCATGTAGTATTCGTTGGATTGTTAAACGTTGGAACAGTATAAAATAGTGACGCTTTCTTCCTTCCGTTGATGTGCTTTATTTGTGTCGGGATACTTTCCCGGCCTTGTATTGATAAACCTACTAAGTGCATGCCCGCAGATTGAAAAGGGTGAACGGAATTTAAATAGGAAGGGGATTCATGTAAAATCATCGATCCCTTTTGAAGTAAACCGACTGATATCAACTGGAGTGCCTGAAGCCCGCCAGAAACGACCATGAGGGAGCTGGGACTCGCGTTGATCCCTTTTGTTTCTAAATAAGCACTTATACATTGACGAAGTCTCTTATCACCCTTGGGTTCGGAATAGCCTAAAGAGTGGGCATCAAAAGAAGTGGATCGCAACGTCTTTTCGATTTGTTTTGCAGGCAATAGATCTGGAGATAGTTCGCCCGTGCCTAATCTGATGATGGCAGTGTCCGTTTCATACTGATTAATGTCCTGAATCGTTTTTAAATTAGGTTCATAGAGTCCATTCCGGACATAGTTTTTCCAGTCGGGCTGTTTGCTTGAGACGAGCACATTCCATGTATTATTGGAAACGAATGTGCCGGACCCAACCTTAGTTTCCAATAATCCATCAGCAATCAACTCATCAATGGCTGTGATGATGGTACTTCGGTTTACCCCAAATGAGTCGGCCAATGAACGTTGTGATGGAAGCTTGGTACTTACTGGCCATTCCCCTCGTGTAATCTGTTGTTTGATCCAATCCACTATTTGCAGGTGAAGTGATTGGTCGGAAGTACGGTTTGGTCTCCATTCGATAAACATACGAAAACCACTCCTTTCATGTTCTGTATTCAATATAAATTGGTTGGTTTGAAAGCCAACCAATTGGATGGTCAATTCCTTTGTTTTTTTCATTATACTGAATTTGAAAGGAGGGGGTATTCGTATGGGGCCATTTTTTCATGGATTATTATTGGCATTGGGGCTGATACTTCCGTTGGGAGTGCAAAATGTATTCATTTTTAATCAAGGAGCAATCCAACCTACAATAAAAAAAGCATTGCCAGCAACGATAACAGCTGCAATTTGTGATACACTGCTCATTTTGTTAGCTATTTTAGGTGTTTCGTTGGTTGTCATGCAATATGATTGGTTGCGCCTTACATTAATCATAATCGGAGTTATATTTTTATTGTATATGGGTTTTCAGATTTGGTTTGCCAAATCGAACTCACAGTCAGGTGCCCAATCCATGCAGATGTCGACCAAAAAACAAATTGTATTTGCGCTATCCGTATCATTACTGAATCCGCATGCAATCTTGGATACGATAGGTGTAATCGGTTCGAGCTCACTTGTTTATTCAGGAAAAGATAAAATGATTTTCACCGCAACGTGCATCTTTGTGTCATGGTGCTGGTTCCATGGATTATGTCTTGCGGGACGATTGCTGAAAAAGGTTGATACATCTGGTAAATTCCTTGGAATATTAAATAAAATTTCTGCAATCATCATTTGGATCACAGCTCTTTATATGGTTAAATCGATTTTTTGATAAAAGACATGCATTTGAACCTGGCCATACCAGGTATTCAATAAAGTTACAGGACGCTTATGTATAAAAAAGGGGAATGCATATTGAATTGCATTCCCCTTTTTTTCCTTAAAAGTTAACAACCTGACCTCATTCTTCTTCAAATCGTGAGAGCGGGTTTATTGAAGAGCAACCAGGTCCTTGATTTCCTCTGTGGAAAGTTCGGTGATCCAGTTGTCACTGCTGATGATCTCGTCGTTCAGGGCTTGCTTTTTATCAAGCATCTGGTCGATTTTTTCTTCCAGGGTCCCTGTGCAGATTAGCTTATGAACGTGAACGAAACGCTGTTGCCCAATTCGGTAAGCACGGTCGGTGGCTTGATTTTCAACAGCTGGGTTCCACCAGCGATCATAGTGAATCACGTGGTTTGCTTCTGTAAGATTAAGCCCAGTGCCGCCTGCTTTCAACGAGAGTATGAAAATAGGGAAATCCCCATCTTGGAACCGCGTGATCATTTCATCACGCTGCTTCTTGTTCGCACTCCCGTTCAGGAATGGCACTTCAAAGCCATATCGTTTTTCCAGCAATTCTTTAATCATATTGCCCATCCCGATATATTGTGTGAAAATGAGACAGCTTTCATCCTGTTCGCGGACAGCATCGATAAGCTCGGTCAGCTTCTCGAGTTTGCCAGATCGGTTTGGTGCCTTCATGATGTTTTCCTTTTCCATTTCTTTTAAGTAAAGAGCTGGATGATTGCAAAGCTGCTTTAGCTTATTCAGCATCTGGAGGATGATGCCTTTTCTTTCAAAGGCAGATAGTTGTTCGATATCAGTGAATGTATCTTTAATCAGTTGCTCATACAACGATGCTTGCTCGGTGGTAAGCGGTACGAATTCCTTTTGTTCTTGCTTATCCGGAAGATTAAGAGCGACTTCTTTATCACGCTTTGTACGGCGAAGCAAAAATGGCTGTATCAAACGCTGCAATTCCTTGATTTTATCCTTCTGATCATCACGCTCGATGGTCGCCACATATTTTTCCTGAAACTGACCTAGCGTTCCGAGATAACCTTTGTTGATGAAGTCGAAAATCGCCCATAGCTCACTTAAACGGTTTTCCATCGGCGTACCCGATAGGGCGATATGATGTCTGCCATTTAGCTTGCGGACCGCTTTGGATTGCTTCGTTTGGGCATTCTTGATGTTTTGTGCTTCATCAAGGATAACACTGCTCCAATGGATGGAGGTCAGTTCAGCCACATCTTGGTGGGTCAGTCCATATGATGTTAAGACAATATCATGATCGGCTGCCAGTTTAGTAAATGCCTCACCTTTAGCACGATTCGATCCGTAGTGTAGGTGAACTTTAAGTGATGGAGCGAATTTTTCCAATTCTTTTTGCCAGTTGCCAAGTACCGATGTCGGGCAGACGATGAGCGCCGATTGTACAGGGACGGATTCAGGGGCAGTGGTAATGACTTCACCCTCATCACTGCTCTCCGCGCTACTATCCTCTTCGACGATGATCGGTTCACTCTTTTGTTCATCCTTGGGCCCAGTGGGCAGCTCTTTACCGACCATTTCTTTGCCTTTAACATGAAGTAGGTAGGCAATCATCTGGACGGTTTTTCCAAGTCCCATATCGTCGGCTAGACAAGCACCAAAACCATGCTCCCTTAAAAAAAGGAGCCAGCTCATGCCCAGTTTTTGATAGGGGCGTAAATCACCTTGAAGTGCATTAGGGACGGGCAGGATGGATATGTTTTTGGTTTCCCGGAGCCTTCCCACCATTTTACGGAGCTCCTGGTTCAATTCAAATTGAATCCGGAGCATTTCGTCGTTTTCAGAATCGACATCGCCATCTTCATTCATGCCATTCAACAGTTCCTGCTGCAGCAAGTCAGTCAGTTGGATGCCTTTTTCATTCGCTGTTTCCATCAGCTCCTGAATTTGCTTAATGAAAGCAGGGTCAAGCTTGACCCATTGGCCGCGGATGAAGACAAGCCGCCTTTTTTCATTGACGAGCTCCTCGAACTCCGCCTCAGTGAGCTCCTTGCCATTTAATGAGAACCGCCAATCAAAGTCCATTAAAGCTTTTAACCCGACATAAGAAGGGCCGCGGTTCGATTGGCTCTTCACTTTCGCTTTGACCTTCAATGAGGACTCCTTCAAGGCAAGCCACCACGATGGAAGGAGAATTTCGACGCCAAGAAACAGGAGCTTTTCGCTTGCATCGGTCAAGAACTCCCATGCATCCGTTTCTGAAATCTCCCTTTTCAGACGGCCATTCTCCCCAAGCCAGGGCACGACGAGTTGCCAGCGTTTCGTAGCACGCACCACATCACTTGCATACTTATTCCAGCCGCGCGGAAGTTTTTTTCCTGTATATGTTTCAATGATATTCTCATCCCTTTTGGAACGAAGGGTAACATCGAGCATCCAAGGCCCGTTGCCATCTGGAGGCTCAGTTAAACGGAGACCTATAGTGAATGGCTTGGGATCGGGCAGGGTACCGAGCCATTCCTGCCAGCTGTCCTTGTCAAAAAAGGCCTGCAATTCTTCGGGAGAAAGTCGAGTATCCTTTAATGCCCCGACGGCTTCACTCCATTTATGCTGCATGGGTGAATAGTTTTTTAAATACATATTAGCGGCACCGTTATACCACTTTTCGATAAAAGTACGGTTGGTTTCCAGTTCAGGTGAAGGAAGATCCAAAGATATTTCTTCTTCCCAAAAGGAAGGGACGAATTCCTCTTCCACTTCCTCCGGCAGCTTCCAGCCGATGGAGTCCAATTGAAGATTGGTGAAATCCGGTACGGGGATTCCAGCTTCAATGGATTCATGAAGAACGGGAGCTGCTGACAGGCAAAGGGAGGATATCTCGGACCATTCCCATTCTATGAAGGAGTTGAAGCTTTCCCTCGCAAAAAAATTGAGAAGTCCCCAAGCGTCAAGAATGAATACTTGATTTCCATCCACTATATCCGTAGTCATTTTAGTGCCATAAAAGCTTGCGTCATCCCAGTTGAATAACAGCCTGCGTATATAATTCGTGGTGAGGAAGGTACTTTCTTCATTGACGACACCAAGGGCGTAAGTTCCGTTTTCGAGAGCGGCTATTTTGATTTTTAATTTCCCTGGATTAAACATCGATAAGCTTACCCCTTTTTAGTTCTTCTTGGAAAGCGCGAAGCCGTTTGGTCGAATCTGCTACATAAAGTATATAACGTTCGAATACGTCTTCCTTTTTGCTCTTCTTATAGATGGTGCGCATCCTTTTCAAATAACGGACAGCTTGCTTATAAGCAGGCCGATTTTTCAAAGAAACTTTTTCCTGGACCGCATGATAATAAAGCGGCAGGATTAGTTCCGGTTCTTTTGAGACCACTTCTTTGATGGATTCACTGCTGATTAAGTCAATGCTGATTTCTGAGTAAATATGCATCTCCACCCATTTTTTATATTGTCCTTGTTCAAAAAGGAAGTTTGCATAGTTCCAATAGCTGTGCGGAAGGGTGGCCCTGTAAAATTTCTCAAGCAAATCGGTCCGTTTTAATTTATAACAGCAACTGTTAATTAAAGTCGTAAAGGTACGGACGAAATCTACCCGTTTATAATAATCGGATAAACCGGCAAGGAACTCCTGGACATTATTATTGATGAATTCAATGAAAGGGATAGCCCGTGCCCGGTTGTCGGATTCAGCCAAGAGATTCAGCCAATAAAAAATGTATGGACAGGCTTCGTTCTTCAATTCATGAAGAAGCCCAATCGCTTGTTTATCATGGTTCTCCAAAAGGGATAGGTGAATCGCTGCGAGGGAATAGGACGTCCTCTCAGTGGTGCCCATATACTTCTCGGGAAGTTCTTTATTGATTCGTTCCAGTTCCTCTTTACGCCATGAGGAGTTGGAGAATAAGTAGCTCCATATCTCCCGGTAAAGGTCGATCTTTTCGTATTCGAGGCCTTCTCCTCCATCCAGCAGTTTAGCTACATCTTCCTTGATGCTAAAAACGAAGGGATCAAAGGCGAAGGGCCTCGCTTGCCTGCTAAGCGGCTGTACCGTTTCATGAAGCTCCTCTGCAAGGTCGACGGCAAGTGCATAAAAGACCCTGATCGTTTGCGTCTCACTTTTATGCAGCTGAATCATTCTCAGTGTCTGCTGCATCGTGCAAAATTGGGTAACGAAATGATAAAGTAATTTCCATTCCCTTTCCATTGGAGCTTTTGAGCTAAGGCGTTTAAAGTAAGTTTGTATGTGATTTTCAATCATATAAGTAGCCTCGCCTATATGAGGCTCCACATGTTCAGCAAATTCATCATTCACGAATTGCTTCCATGATGGATAGCTTTTATCTAAGATGATGGATTTCCCTGCCGCCTGTTTAAGTAATTCACTTGCCGGTTTCACTTGCTGCAGTGCTTGGGCCGTTGAGGTTTTTTTTGGTGCTTTCCAATCGCTCAGCCATTCGGAAACACTAGCGTGTTCAGAATATGCAGAAAAGAAAACGGCCATTTGATGCCGGCAAATGAACCTTGAATCACATGTACAGCTTCCATCCTGAGGGAAGAGCAGATTCAGCCTGGCCTTAAAGCGTGTCACATCCTGTACCTCAGCTGCAATCGTATCCGCCGCTTCTTCTTTAATATCAACGAGCCCCTGACGGTATAACTGGAGCCCTTGATTCACCACATCCGAATCTTCCGGATCCCCGGCCTCCAAAAATTCCGCCAGCCGCTCCCCAACTAACAACAACTCCCGCTCCATACTCTCCTCCTTCAGGGACAAGCCCTGTATACCAAAATTATATTTTTGTATGATCATGAACCATCAGTTCTTTAACTTATCGTAATCCCGCCTGGGCTTATTTCTTTGGGTGCATAAATTACATCCCAGATCGAATGCCGGACTATGGCCGTTCTCTTTACGTTCTAATCCATTTAATCGAACAAACCATCAATGCTTCTAGCCGTATATTCATAAAAACCCTGTAAAAGTCAATATCGTCAAAAATCCCCTTGAATATAAGCGGTTCGGATATAAACAGGAATAACTGGCAATCACTTTAATATGCCTCAAATCCTTCATCCTCATCACGCTTCACAATACCAAGTGATGAGGCAGGAATCTTTTTTTAAATTGCTTTTTTGAAGCATCTCTTTATTATACTTCATTTTGGCTTGGAATTTAAAATGTAGATTAGAGGTTTTGGAAATGATGAGTGTGAGAAATTATATACTCCTGTTGAATGGCTCAATTTGTAGACAAAAGGGGTTCTATATATAAATTTAATACAAAGTAGATTGGAACAATGTGCGAGACTCCTGCGGGGGAAGAGCGTCAAGTGGAGACCCGCAGGCGCATAGGACCCGAGAACGGACCGCCCGCGGAAAGCGAGTGACTGGAGGCATCGAGTTTGTCTATAATTTGGAGCCATTCCCGGGGAAATGGCTCCAAATTATAGAATTAGTTTATTTTCATTTCGTTCTTCCAACTGTCCAGCTTTTTGTTGATGAATGTAACAAAGGTATGGTTTTTTTGTAATTTGAATAGAAACGCAGATTTTTCCAAGTACTCTTTTGCCTCTTCAAAGTTACCTACGAGTTCAAAATTGTATCCTAAATGGTAATGTAAATCCGCTAAAGCATATAATTGATCATGTTCGAGGCACCACTTTATGGCATCTTGGCAGCAGGCAATGGACTCTCCGTATCGGCCAAGGCGTGTTAGCACTCTGCCAAAATTATAGGATAGGCGCGTCTTTAGCGTTTTATCCGTCAAGAAGGGCAGGGCTTTCAAGTGATCTAAAGCTTTCCTTAACAAGGCAAATGCATTTTCGTATTGTTCTTCGGCAACATACATTACACCAAGACTGCTTAGGATTTCAAGCTCCCGTTCCGAATAAATTTTATCGGTCGTATGAGTAATGGAGATGGCCTTATTGATGAATTCTATGGCTTTATCTAAATCTTTATTTTTTTCATATTCGTATATTCCCTTGTGCCAAAGAATCAATTGATGATTCTTTTTATTTTGAAGAAAGAGGGGACTGTTTTCCTCAGCCTTTACAATTTGCTGCATTTCCTCATAATTTCGGGTTCTTCTGGCTATTTTTAATTGATAAATCACTTCTTCCACGTAATCCAGCCTAGGGGTCATTCCAATATCGAAAAAATAGTTTACATCAACGCCTAAACGTTGGGAAATTAAGTAGAGAGTGGATGCATATGGATAGACATCGCCCTTTTCAATCTTACTGATCTGTGCTTGTGTACAAATACCGGTTGCCAACTCTTCCTGGGAAAGCCCGATTTGTTTACGTAGCTCTTTGATCTTTTGTCCAACTGCAAAAAAATCCATTTTGATTCTCCTTAAAATATGCCTAGAGTTATATTTTGTTATGAAAAATCGGTGAAAGCGGTATGTACAGGTCCTGAACGGTTTAAATAGATTCTTTAGTCGAAATATATGACTTTAAGAATTGTGGTTAAATATAACTATAGAATTATTTTCTATTTTAACCAATATTTTTTTAAAAGAAAAGGAGGAATGACCTATGAAAAAAAGTACTAAAGCATTAGTCGTATCTTTTCTTATCATCGCTGCTTTTGTTATTGTCCCAAGCGAATTACCAGGCCTTTACGCAGAACTTCCAGGTTTATATAAATAAATAAATGAAGCTTCTTATCAATCATTCAAGCATCTTCAATTGAAGATGTTTTTTTTATTATTATTAAATGATGATTATTCTTTTGCGCATATTCCTGTAGTTATAATTATCTATGAATGGGGGGTGTAAGGTCCATTTGGTAGGTGTTGAAGAAACGTGAGCGTAGTTTGTAACGCCTATTTCCTTTTAATGCTTTTGTTATAGTGTATATAACAAAACGGAGAGAGGTGTAAGGTTAATGATTGATATTAATATGAAAGTTCAACCCTCTTTTTACGATGATGAATGTGCCATTGTGTTTTCTTTTTATTTTGATAAGGCAACCAGGAAAATTGGTGAAGCTGTGGTGTACACATGCAAAAAATCAGATGATAAAGAATCCAGCCAAGATCATATAGATACAGATGTACAAGAAAAAATCGCTTATCTTAAAGAGTTTTCCATTGTAGATGAATATCAGGCGACCTCGATGGAGAAGATTCAACATTTTTTGAATGTAATCGGTATCAAGAAATGTGTGAAGCACAACCTTCAAGGTAATGAAATCGCATTTTAAAAGATAAAAACTCATGACATCCCACATGTCATGAGTTTTTTCCATTTAAATGACTGTTTTGAGCATTCATTTTCTTTTTAATGAAATCGCTCATTTGTTTCCGCTTACTTGGTTTAGCGTTATTTGTTCTTTCAAAAAATTTAAAGTGTTGTTTATTGCTATCGGATTTCATGATGTCTCTCCTTTGCTTTTTTTTATTTACCCATTTTTTTCTTAGTTAAAACGTGATTTTAATGATAAAGGGATGAACAGAAGATCTTGCAAATATTCCTGTAGTTATATTTTCTTCTGTGATTCCCTGTATATAAGGATTTATTAGATGATAATAAGAGGTAAAGCCCAAATATGGAGGAATTTCGTATTTTATCATACTTAAAATAAATGTTAAAATGGTCCGAATATCGGATTTTTCATTAGAAACATCAGTTTCTAGTACCCTAAAGTGAAGAGGGTTGAAGAACTCTTTTCGATGGCCCCCATGCATATGCTTGGGGGATCTTTTTTATTTGGATAATTTGTCCACTTTTTTCTATAATATGTTTCGTTTTGTTTGTATATACATGGGTAAATATAAGAAACAAGATGAATTAAACCTGTGTTAATCGCAGTTTAATCGGAGGAATATATTTTATGGATGTGAAAGTAAAGAATGATCCGACGAAGCGAACTTTCCAGCAGTACATTTTTCCATTTACGCTTGAAGGAAATAAGATTGAAAAGTTTGTGGAAAAGTTGTTTGAGGACAATTTCGTTTTTTTGAACTTGAAAGATATGGAACAACAAAATCAATTTTACGGTGGCCATAAAGTTTCGCACCGTAAACTGGAAAAGTATTTCATGCCTTACATCGAGCCAATTTTATTTCCGAGTAATGCCAAACAGAAGGAAGGCTTGCGGCGTTTCACGAAAAAACTGGATATTGATTGTACCTTCGAATCACCCTATCTAAATACCCCATTTATTATTAACTCTATCGATATCTTCATATGCCCATTTCATATTGGCATGATGAATCTTCGTGTTACTTTACCTGAAGGGCTTTCACATGATGATGTGCTCTATTTTGGCGATACATTCCGAATCCTTGAACCGATTGCTGATGATGAGGAAAAAACGAAAGTCGGCTGTCGGGAAAATCAGTATGAACAAGTGAAGGATTTCATCTTCAATGAACTATTGCCGCCAATTGAGGAATATATGGATGAAGAACAAGCGGACCCGACCTATTTTGGCAGTTTGCCCTTCTTCATCGATGAAAGGATGTACGTGATCAGTTATACGGCATTCCCTGAGGATCGTGATATATCTAAAAATGACTTATTCCGGATCAGTGAACTGAACGGGTATGACAATGATGGTGAACCATATATAGGTGCATTAAATCCTGATTATATAGAAAAGTATTATCAAGAAAGAGTATATGACAGGTGGGGCAAGGAAACCTATTATGTAACTAGCATGTATCATTTCGCGTGTGTCACGAAAGCGACAGGTAAACTGGAACAGGAACTGGCAAGCGAAATGTATGGCCAGCATTTTTATTCATTGTTGCTTTTCTTCTATTATAAAATCGTACTGCTCAAATTGGCTCATGAACATTCCCAGATAGATGTGGAAAAAGATCAATCGGATACAGAACAGCTGATTTTCATGATCACTCAGTTTTCTGCAAAGTACTTATTCACTGAAGTGAATAGTACGGCAATCGGTAAAGAGCTTTTCAAAAAAACGGATGAAGCCTTCAGGATTGCCCCTCTCTACAGTGAGGTGAAGGAAACACTTTCCTACCTTTATCAAAATCAGGATAAACTGTCTGGGAAAAGAAGTAATTATCTTTTGCAAATACTAACGATTTATACGGTAGTCTCCGGGATATTCGGAATGAATCTATATATTGAAGATTGGAAAGGGAAATTACCATGGAAAGCGTATATGGATTACACCTTATACGAATGGGTAGCTGTCATTGTAACGACAAGCGGTCTCATCATTTCGGCCATCCTGGGCTTTATCTTCCTGAAAAAATGGCTCCAAGAGAAAAAAAGCCGAAAAAAAAGAATGCTCTAGAATCCTGAACATTATGTACATGACCCAGGCTGTAGGCAAACTCGATGAAGATTGAGTTTGCCTACGTTTTTTAGGGTTTGTACAATTTTGAACGTTGCCTCTAGGCACTCGCTTTCCGCCTGCGGGTTTCCTTGGTTGAAACCCTCTTTAGATTGTTAGCAGACCCGGCAGAAAGGGAGCTGATTCCTTAAATCAACTTGATCTTTTTTGTGAACTGGACCTTCATCTATTTTTTCTAAAACAAAAGTCCTGTACATAATGTACAGGACTTTTGTTTTAGAAAAAACATGGTTAATTAGAAAAATGAAGAAATTCGGCATGTAAAATCCCCCATTCCCCTAATATTTTGCTAAACTATAGGTATATCATTCTAACTATTCATTAGGAGGAAATCATGAAGAAACTAGCTTTAGTTTCCAGCTTATTGTTGTTGAGCGTATTGTTTCTGGCCGGTTGCTCGGATGAGCCAAGTCCGGAAGATCGCTTTGCGGCATACACGAAGCTTTGGAATAAACAGGATTTTGCTAAGATGTACGAGTATCTGTCGCCTGAGACAAAGAAGAAAATCAGTGCGGATGAATTTGCTAAGCGTTATGAGAAAATCTATACGGGCATAGAAGCCGACCAATTAAAGGTGGACTATAAACAGCCAAAAGAAGAGAAAGACCATAAAGATGGGGAAAAGGTAAGCCTTTCATATACCGTTGATATGTCCACTATGGCGGGTGCTGTCAGCTCTGATCATAAAGCGACACTTGTCAAGGAAGGGGAAGGCGAGGAAGAAAATTGGTATATCAAGTGGGATGAAAGCTACATATTCCCTCAATTGAAAGCTGGCGAGAAGGTATCGGTTGAATCGTATCCAGCCATTCGCGGGGAAATTGTCGATAGAAATGAACGCGGCCTTGCCATGAATGGAACGGTTGCAGAAGTGGGAATCGTGCCAGAGAAAATGGCCAATGAATCCGAAACGGTTAAAAAGGTCGCTGGAATCCTTAATATGTCCACCGACGAAGTGAATCAGAAATTAAAACAAACATGGGTAAAGCCAAGCTATTTCGTGCCCATCAAGAAAATGTCAAATGATAATAATGCAACCTTGGAAAAGCTATTAAGCATTGCTGGTGTATCTGTCAATAATACGGAAGAACGCATATATCCATATAAAGAGGCTACTGCCCATCTAATTGGATATGTCGGTGAGGCATCGGCCGAAGATCTGGAGAAATTGAAAGGAAAAGGATATACAGCAAGTGATGTTATTGGCAAACGCGGTCTTGAGGAAGTTTTGGAAGCGCGGCTTAAAGGCAAACCTGGCGGTAAAATCTTTATTAGAGCAGAAGATGGCGAAGAAAAAGTGATTGCTGAAAAGCCTGCTGAAGAGGGAGAAACAATTACATTGACCATCGACGCCGAGCTTCAAAAGGATATCTTCAAACAATATAAGAACGAAGCCGGATCGGCATCGGCAATTGATCCGAAGACAGGCGAAACGCTTGCACTTGTTTCAAGTCCGTCATTCGATCCTAATAAATATATTTTCGGAATAACGAAAGCGGAACAAAAAGCGCTTGAAGAAGACCCGGAAAAACCACTTTTGAACCGTTTCAGTTCGACGTTTGCACCTGGTTCAACCATTAAGGCCATCACTGCGGCAATCGCTTTGAAAAATGGCGTGGATCCGAAAGAGTCGATCAATATTCAAGGGAAAACATGGGCCAAATCGACATGGAAAGATCATTCCATTACAAGGGTTTCGGACCCTGGGGTTCCAATCGATATGGAAAAGGCTTTAATTTATTCAGACAATATTTACTTTGCCCAAAAAGCTCTGGGGCTTGGTAAGGAAAAATTCACAAATGGACTCAAGGCATTCGGATTTGATGAGCCTTTGAATTACGATTATCCGATCAAAGCATCGAGCATCGGTAAGATCGATAGTGAGGGACGTTTGGCTGACGCTGGATATGGTCAAGCGCAAGTCCAAATGAGTACGCTTCATCTCGCCATGACCTATTCAGCCTTTTTGAATGCAGGGAACATCCCGGCACCTTCGTTAATAACAGGAGATAAAATAGAAAAGAAAATATGGAAAGAAAATGCGATATCAGCTGACCAAGCAAATCAGGTCACCAAGATGCTGACACAAGTAGTGGAACATCCTAAGGGAAGCGGACATGGAATAGATGATCTTGGCATCAAAATCGCTGCTAAAACAGGAACTGCTGAAATCAAGGCATCCAAAAATGCGGACGGAACAGAAAATGGCTGGTTCGTTGCCATGGACACAGAAGACCCGGAACTTCTCATGGCATGGATGATTGAAGATGTAAAAGGCCGAGGCGGCAGCCATGTCGTTGTCGATCAAATGAAACCGGTGTTGAAGAAGTATTTGAAGTAAAGAAAAAAGTCACCCATCAGCAAGCATTTACCAAAATAAAAGCAGGACATGGTTTCTTCCATGTCCTGCTTTTATTTTGGTTGTGGATTCCGATTACACAATAAAGCCGGATTTGAAGGATAATGCGGCGTACATACAGAATGTAAAAAGAGAGTTCAGTAACCTACAAGTAAATAGTTTTCTCATGCCAATAGATTGAACAGGGTTAATTCAAAAGTCTTGAAAAGATAAATAGAAAAGGAATGAGGATGAAGGGGAATGAGAAGTTTAAAGTATTTGTTTATCGCTTTCTTTATCACTTTTTTTGGATTTCCTTCTCATGAAGCAACGGCTGTGGAAGAGAATACAACAATGGAAGTGAAACTGAAGAATTATTTGGGGAATAGAACCAGTGTTAAAATAACGGCAACCGGGGACTACCGTAATTCAGGGGGAGAGATATTCATCAAGGCGGGTGAAAGTCTGACTCTGAAAGCGGAGTCGGCTGAACTTGCCGTTTACAAAGGTTCTCAGAAAACGGGATCTTATGCTTCCTTTAAGGTAATGCCAGTTAAACCTGAAGCTTCATTGTCCATAAACGGCCGTCCGTATCAAGGCTCAATGACATTTACAGTGGAGGACGGTTACATCCGGCCAATCAATGCTGTTTACATTGAAGATTATCTAAAGGGCGTTGTCCCGCTGGAGATGCCCGCACTATGGCATGCCGAAGCCTTAAAAGCACAGGCGATTGCCGCCCGGACGTATGCACTTCGCCATCAATCGTCAATCATTGATGATACAGTTTCTTACCAAGTATATGGCGGGGCTGCCGGTCATTATCGAACTGATTCAGCCATTGATCAGACAAAGGGCATGGTAATCAAACATGATGGCGAAATAATCGAAGCGTTCTTTTCATCAAGCAATGGAGGGATGACCGAATCGAATTCAAATGTTTGGTCAAGAGGCAACCCTCTTGCATATTTATCTATCAAAAAAGATTTCTATGATTCAAAAACCAATTGGTCGATAACGCTGGACAAGCAGCAAATCGACCTGTCAAAAATGGATTTATCTAAACCTGAAGAATGGTGGACAAGTCTAGAGGAAAAGGATAAAACGGTTGTGCCGAAGCTTAAGGCTTGGCTGACGAATAATGGATATGCGAAGAAAGATATTAAAATAACGGAGATTCCCTTGTTAACTTTTACAGATGAAAAAACGGGAGGTCGGGTTACGAAAGGCTCCATACAAATGAATTTCTATGTAAGGGATCTCGTTGATGATAGGGGAAAACTTTTGCAGCAAACGGTTAAGCTTACTAATGTAGCGGCTTCCAAAATCAGGGGCATGGTGGGGCAAGAGGTGATGAAAAGCTATTTGGTTGACCGTTCATCTTCCGATCCTTCCAAAATTGCAATCGAAGGATCAGGATATGGGCATGGGGTAGGACTAAGTCAGTTTGGAGCGAAAAACAGAGCGGAAGCTGGACACTCATATCAAGATATTTTGGGTTTTTATTATCCTGACACAATTATAGAAAAGGAATATGGACCAGGCGCTGGATCTAAAACGGATATTGTTGTAAAGGAAGAACCGAATTCAGTAAACATGAAAGCGAAGACGGATCATTTAAATGATGAGGTTGGAATCACATACTCCCTAAAAGAAGATGCTGTGGTAACTCTCACGATTAAAGATAGGAAAGGTAATGCCTTAGCTAGCCCAGTCCGTGATCAAACAATGAAAAAGGGTACCCATTCAGCTATCTGGAACATAATAGCGGTAAGTAACGGGACATATGAAGCAGAATTATCAGCAATGGAACGAGGCGGGAATGAAGGTTTGGAAACAATGGCGATAAAAATCAGTAGAGATACGTCGGCACCTAAAATCACGGATGTCAAAACATCGGGTGATTACAGTACCGAGAAAGCGAACATAACGTATTCAATAAATGAAAACGCTAATGTAACGGTGGAAATCAAGAACAGTAAAGGTAAGATTGTAGGCATCCTTTCTGAAAGGCAGTTCCATAAAGGCAGTCAATCGGCAACCTGGGATTTCAAAAATATGTCCAACGGGATATTTACGGTAAAAATCTCCGCTAAGGATGAGAGTGACAATCAGAAAACCATTTCAACGAAAATCTCGATTAGGAAGACGACGGGAATAGTGAAAGCAAACGAATTATCTATTAAAGAAAGTAGAAATGCAGCTTCTGAAACGATTGGCACTCTTCACAGGGAACAAGCCGTAACGATACTGGCTCAACAAGATGAATGGTATAAAGTGAAAAAGGGAAGCCAAATTGGGTATGTATTAAAAAAGCACATAAAAAAATAAATGAGTAGGACGCCATGTATGGCGTCTTTTTTTGACCTTATAAAGAGTAAAAGCACTACACTTACAAGAAAACAGCACGAATTCGCGAGTAAATCGCAAACTCACGAGTAAATGCACTAAACTCACGAGTAAAGGGCGCAAACTCACGAGTAAAAGCACCAAACTCACGAGTAAAAGCACTAAACTCACGAGTAAATCGCAGATCAATGAGCAGATTCACCAACCTCATGAGTAAATGCTCCAAAACTTCAAAGAAATGCCCCAAAACTTGAGTAAACATCTCAAAAGAAAGGAATATCGAAAAAATCCAGACGGTTAATGAGGAAGAAATGTAATGATGTCATTCCTCTTTTGTTTTATGCTGCCCGGGTGTGAACGGAACACCGGCGGCTTTTGTGATGATTTTCGAAATATCCGTATTTTCAATGACTCCATCAAAGGCTTCACTGCCTGGACCCGAAGCGAAAACGGGAATCATATTGGCTGTGTGCCCTCCTGTGGAACTGGCCGCCCGTATGCTTCGATCAGCTATACCCGCCTTATAATGCCTGGCGATGGTGCTTCCGATTTCCCAATCTATTTGATGCTGTGGATAGACAAGCGTTTTATTTTTTCTTACGTTATCGATGAATTGATCGACTTCCTGATCCGTAAGGGATATATGTGCATACTTTTTGAATGTGGAAACGACGCTTTCTGGATTGATTTCATTATTTTTATCGAATGTAAGCTGTTTGGACATATATTCAGATGAAACCCTGATTTTTTTTAATGCCGTGATATCCATTGTTTCAGAAGCGGAGGTCCCCATTGTTTCGTGGTCTGCAAGTACAACGATCAACGTATCATTTCGATTTTTTGCCCAATTTACAACCTCTTTCACCGTTTGGTCAAATTCAATCGTTTCTTTCCATATTCCAGTGATATCGGCTGCATGCTCCATATGGTCAATACGCGCACCTTCGGCCATCAAGAAAAATCCCTTATCACCCCGTGATAAAATATCCAACGCTTTGGATGTCATTTCGGTTAGAGATGGCTCTTGAGAATGTAATACTTCTTTATCCAGTTTAAAATTCATATAGGTAGGGTGAAATAACCCTAAAAGTTTTTCCGGTTTATTTATGGAACTAAGTTCTTCTTTAGTCGTCGTAATCCCATAGCCAGCTTGTTTAAATTTACCGATTAAATCCTCGCCTTTCTGCTTATCCGCCTCGAAATAGCTGGCACCTCCGCCGAGGATGACGTCGATCCGGTTATCAAAGAGCTGCCTCGCGATATTTGCGCCGCCTGTCCAGCGGTTAGGAACACTTGCACCAAAGGCAGCGGGGGTGGCATCGACTACCATATTGGTTGAGATGATCCCGACTTTTTTTCCATTGTTCTGAAAGGCATCCAATACACTATCGACCTCGGAACCATTGGCATCGACTCCGATCGATTCATTGTTCGTTTTTATACCAGTGGCAATCGCGGATCCTCCTGCTGCCGAGTCAGTGACGTAATTATTGGCGGAATACGTGCGCATCAGGGCAACATGCTCCAGTTTTTCCAAATGTAGTGCACCTGTCTTTCCATATTCTAATTGCCGGGCAATTTCTATCGCCCCTAACCCCATGCCGTCGCCAATCAGCAATATGACATTCTTGGGGGTATTTTTTGATTCTGCTTGAATAGGGGAGCTCATGCAAATAAAACAAATCATAAGAACGAATAATCCAAAGCGATGTGGTTTATGTCTGGATTTTTTATTCATCTGTAATCCTCCATTGGGTGAAAGTCTTCCTATTATTTGTCTAAATCGATAAAAAAACCCCTCCCTGATATTCAGGATGGAGCTAATCTTTTTAGCACTGTTACCGGCAACCAGTCGGTTTTTGCGAATTTATCTTTCAAAAAAAGAAAGAATTTCTATATAATTACAATATGAAGTTGATAATTTATAAACAGTAAATACTTAACTGATATAATTTCACTAAAGGTCATTCAAATAATGGGAGAGAGAACCCTATGCTATCTAGTATGAAAAAGTTCTTCAAAGAAGGTTCTAAAGACTTGAAGAGAATTTATAAGTTGGTAGAAGAAGTGAATCGGCTAGAGGGTAAATATGAAAGATATTCAGATCTGGAATTAAGCGGAATGAAGGATAAATTTAAAAGCGTATTGGATGCTGGTGACAATATATTGGATATACAAGCCGAAGCTTTTGCGGTCGTGAGGGAGGCTTCCAAGCGAGTATTGAATCTTAGGCACCATGATGTTCAGATTGCAGGCGGTTTTGTCCTGAGTGAAGGGGGCATTGCACAAATGAATACGGGCGAGGGGAAGACGCTTGTCTCCACTTTGCCTAGCTATTTACATGCACTGTACGGTAATGGTGTGCATATTATTACGGCCAATGAATATTTGGCCAGACGTGATAAAGAGTTGATGGGAAAAATTCTAGAATATCTAGGACTGACGGTTGGTTTGAACATTTCCCAAATGGGGACTTCTGCAAAACGTAATGCGTATGCCGCAGATATCACGTATGGGACGGCAACAGAGTTCGGTTTTGATTATTTGCGTGATAATATGGTCTACCGAAAAGAAGACAAGGTTCAAAGAGGACACCGATTTGCCATTGTCGATGAGATTGACAGCATCTTGATTGATGAAGCGAGGACACCATTAATCATTGCGGGCAGGGCAAGCGACGGAACCGAGCTTCACCAGATCACGGCACAAATCATGAAGTCATTTGTAGAAAATGAGGATTACGAGATTTACATCGATTCAAAGTCCGTCTTTTTCACGGATCAAGGGGCTTCCAGGATTGAAGCGGCCTTTGGTATCGACAATCTGTATGGAATGGAGCATCAAGAGCTATTACATAATGTTACACAGGCGCTAAAAGCCCATGCAATCATGAAATTGGATGTCGACTACATTGTCGTCGATGAAAAGATTGCAATCATCGATAAATTCACAGGCAGGGTGATGGAAGGGCGAAGTTTCAGTGAAGGGCTTCATCAAGCGATTGAGGCAAAAGAGGGCTTGGAGATTTCCGAAGAGAATGAAACACAGGCTATGATTACTGTCCAAAATTATTTTCGATTATATCATTCAATGTCTGGGATGACAGGCAGTGCCATGCCATCCAAGTCTGAATTCTGGGAAATATATCAGCTCCCAGTCATTGAAATTCCAACTAATGAGCCTATTATTCGAGTTGATGAGGTTGATTTGATTTATAAAGATGAAACAAGCAAAATCAACAAAATCGTCACGGTAGTAAAACGGATTCATGATGGAGGCAGACCCATTCTGATCGGGACGACCTCCATTGAGCAATCTGAAAAAATTTCGGTTCAACTAGAGAAGGGGAGAATTAAACATCAAATCCTTAATGCGAAGACGGAAGAGGATGAGGCGGAGATCATCGCGAATGCCGGGCAAAAAAATCAAGTGATGCTGGCTACGAACATGGCTGGTAGAGGAACGGATATAATACTTGGAAATGATGTCAAGGAATTGGGCGGCCTTCATATTATCGGTACGGAGCGACACGAGAGCCGTCGGATCGATATGCAGCTAAGAGGACGTTCCGGCCGGCAGGGTGATCCTGGTTCAACACAATTCATCATTTCTTTGGAAGATGATTTGTTTGATTACTATGATGAAGAAGAAATCGGACGTTATATCAAGAAAATCAAAACGGATGAAAATGGATTGGTGCTGAGCCCTGCACCCGATAAATTCGTTAAATTGGTTCAGGAAACGGTAGAGCAAATGCATCAATCAAGCCGTTACCATTTATTGAAGTTAGAGCATGCATTAAATGAGCAGAGTAAAATCATCTATGCAATGAGAGATCGTATTCTTGAAATGGAGCCTGAACGGATGTCGGCCATTTTACTTGAATATATCAAAAAATACATTACTCGGCTCACAGTGAAATATTCCCCTGAACATAAGATGGAACCTGATTCCTCTGCCTTAATTGAAGAGCTTTCCCCTGTTTTCCAGTCGTTAGGTTGGCAGGCAAGTGATTTGCAGGATTTAGATGGCCAAATCCAAGGAAAAGCGTTGGATGCTTTAGGTGAATTGGAATCGAGATTGGTGATCTTTCAGGACGATGCAGAATGGAGAAACCAGTTGCGCGCTTTCATGCTGCAGCATATCGATACAAATTGGATGAACCACCTGGATCAAATGAACAGTGTGAAGGAAGGCGTTGGTTTAAGCGGATATGGTCAGCAGGACCCATATACGTTGTTTGAAAAAGAAGCTCTCAATCAATTTAACCTTCTATTAAGTAAAATTGAGTCGGAGATAAGCATCCGCTTTATGGAATATATGAATAGCAATCAGGAAGATGAAGCTGCTTTGGAGGGTGAGGAGTGATGAGTTTATTTGAAAAAAGGGATAATACACAAAAGTTATCAGATCAGGATGACACCGTTCATACTTCCTTGATGTTTCACAAGGGGTGGGAAGTTTCCAAGCAAGAGGAATATGTATATAAATTCCACCATCAAAGGCTTCCTGCATTAAAACCGAACCAAATTTCATTATCCGGCATCAAGCTGACTAGGGTGGAAGATGATGTAATCATAGAGGCTTTTCTACGAAATTCAATAGAGAAAGCTGTCAGTTTTGATATCGTGGATTTACTGTTAGTTGATGGAGATGGAAAATTCCTCGCAAAAAAGGCATTCGATCTTTCAGAGCTTGGTGAGCTTCCAGCACTTTCAAGCATCCCCTGGCGTTTCTTATTCGAGGAAGGGGATATGTTGGCGGAATCGATTCCTGATGAAGGTTGGAAGATTGCTTTCGAATGGAAGAGAACATAGGGAAGTACCCGCATGAGTCTAGCGGCAACCGGCAGCTATTTTGCCGGAGATCCAAAGCAAAGCCCTCATCCTGTTAGTGATGAAGGCTTTTTGTTTATAAAGGAAGTCATTAGTGCCAAATATTTATGCCGTTTTCTGTGTGCAATTTCTCATAAATGGCAACGCTAAGTAATATTTATAAGTAATCTTCCGCAATCAGGCTTAACTAAGGCTTGGAAATAATGAAGAGGAAAGTGGCAGGAGCATGAAGAATAACCGTAATCAACGATTGAAGGAGAGACTATTTGAGTTATTGTCATTCTCAATCGTGGCCATACTTTTCATTTATACGAATGATAGGATGGGTAACGATCTTTCTATTGGGATAATTACGATAATCATCGGTGTTTCCGGTTTTATTGTTTATCTGAAGGAATGGATACCGAATCAAATCGTAAAGGGCATCATTTTTTCAGTTTTCCTTCTTTCGATCATGGTCTTTTTCCTTGGGGACATCTGGTTTTACCGTTATTATTCGACACCTATAACATCCTATATGTGGATGCAAAAAAGCAATCTGAATGGGCTTGGTGAAAGTATATTCAGTATGATGGAAATGAAGGATGCAATCTTTCTTCTGGCAGGCATTCCAATTGCTGAGTCATTTGTGAAGAAAAAATACCCCCTCAAGCATATGGCACTCGTCCCGGTCGTAATATTCCTGATGATAGCAGGTTTGAAGCCGGTCAAGAACATCTTTATCGACAAAGTAGATATAACCAGGCGTTATGAGGCAAATACCTTCTTGCGAAACTGGGGCCCGATCGGTCATCACGCATTGGATACGTATGCCTACTTTACTGACTCGGGAAGGCATGGAATGTCTTCACAAGAAAAGATGGCCGTTTCTGATTACTTCAATAAAAAGAAAAGAAAGGGAAACGGGCATTCAGGCTCCTTGGAGGGGAAGAATCTCATTATCATCCAGGTGGAATCTTTACAGGCGTTTCCGCTATTTCAAAGCAGTGCCGGGCAGGAGGTCACGCCATTCATGAATGAACTGGCGAAAGGTGGGTTGTACTTCCCCCATGTTTATCCACAGACGGTATTTGGGAATTCATCTGACGGAGAGCTTATCGTGAATACCGGATTATTTCCTTTAAAGCAGGGTGCGACCTTTTTTCGATTCCCATATAATGATTTTCCGGGTCTTGCTAAGGAATTAAAAAAGTCGGATTATCAAAGTTTTGCTTTCCACGGAGATGAAGAAGACTTTTGGAATAGGCAGCATGCATATCCCTCGCTAGGGTTTGATGACTATCTTTCCATAGAGGATATGTCGCAAGATCAGATGATTTCGATGGGGGTGGGAGACCGCAGTTTCTTCAATCAAAGCTATGATTTCCTAAAAGATAAACAAAATCCCTATTACGCTTTTTTCGTTACATTGACCAGCCATGTACCTTTTTCACTGCCAAAGGAACAGATAACATTGAAGTCTGAAGTTGGAAAAGAGAACAGTTACCTGACTAAATATTTTGAAGCAATTCATTATACAGATTCAGCCATCGGGGATTTCGTAAAGAGGTTGAAGGATGACGGGAAATTGAAAGACAGCGTGATTGTCATTTACGGAGATCATGATGGGCTATTTTTAAAAGATAAACACGAGGTAGAAGCGTATTACGGTAGTAAAATTAGCGATGAAGAGTGGATTGAAAAATATATGCCAATTCCTGTGATCATTTATCAGGAGGATATGAAAGGGAGAACGATTGATAAGGTAGCGGGCCAAATCGATATTTTACCAACTCTATATGATCTGTTCAATATTAAGAGTTCTTCATACTTTGGAGAGAGCATGCTGAATGGCGAAAATGGTGATGCTTTGATATTAAAAGGGGATTATGGTACTCAAATGAAAATAAATGGGGAAGGTAAGGTCGAAGAATTTTCACCTGAAGACCAAAAGGAGATTGATCTGAGTGATCAAGTGATACGCTCTGATTACTTTAAACAAATGAAGGAAGAGACAAAAGGTGAAAAAAAAGAGGATGACTGATAAAAGCCATCCTCCCTTTCATTATAATCCCAAATGCGTTTTCACACGATTTTGGGCTTCAAGCTTTGTATCTTCCGGAACGATGTTGTACCAAACGCCATCTACCCGTTGATTGTCACCTTCAAGTGTATATTGTTCAATATTTTTGAGGGATGATTTGTAGTTATTTTGGATGCTCAACATTTCATTGAAACTTAAATTGGTTTCCACGTTTTTACCTAAAGCTTCGAATATATCGTCATAATTGGTAAGTGTCGATAGGCTTGACCCTTTTTTCATGACAGCTTGGATAACCTGGCGTTGCCGCATTTGCCGTCCATAATCCCCGCGGGGATCTTCCTTACGGATTCGGGAATAAATCAAGGCCTCTTTACCATTTAAGTCTATTGTGCCTTTATTGAAAGTATAGCCTTTATAGGCAAGGTCCATATCATTATCGACTGTGACGCCACCAACAGCATTCACAATATCCTGAAAGCCTTCCATATTCATTTTGACGTAATAATCAATCGGAATATCCAAATAGGCTTCCACTGTATTTATCGACATGGCAACTCCGCCATATGCATAGGCATGGTTCATTTTATCATTTATACCTTTACCGATGATCTCTGTACGCGTATCCCTCGGTAAACTCAATAACTCGATCGATTCTTTTTTAGGATTAACCGTCATGACAATCATCGTATCTGATCGACCTGAGTCATTTTCTCTTTCATCCACACCAAGAATCAGCAATGAAAATGGATCTTTGCTCTTGAACTTGATGTCCTCTACCCGTTTATCCGTTTTATGGGCTGTCCCCTGCATAGTGCTGATCGCACCGGCTAATGATTGATATACTGAAGCGCCATAAACACCTGCGCCAATGAAAAGGATAAGAAGGGTGAAGCCGATTATTTTAAACGTTTTGCGTTTCTTTTTCTTTTTTTTATGTTCGGATCTCATTTAATATTCCTCCCTTAACCATCCCACAAAATGGAAGGTGTGAAAAAGTACCTAGTCGGTATTTTTAACTATACCTTTTTTTTGTCAAAAATAGAATAGTTTCTTTTTGTAGTTAGAGTGCATATTTACCATTTTTTATCCAAAAAAACGAAGGATTCCAGAGAAACCGAATTCCTTCGTTGGCACATCATTCGATTGTTTCGTAATTTGTATAGCCAGAGATAAAGAAGCTATGATTCTTTTACATGAAATTGCCAGACTTTAAGGGAAAGTCTGGCAAGTAAATCTTATAGACTTCTATAACCGATGATTTTACTCTTGAAATAAGAGTTTGAAGTAGTACTGATTGTTACTCCCTTGCTTGATGAGGCATGAATGAATTCCCCGCCGCCCAAGTAGATTCCCATGTGGCTTATCACTGATTTATTGGAACCCGTTGCAAAGAAGATAAGATCGCCGCTTTTCGGTGAAGTAACCTTTTTACCCATATCATAATATGTGGAAGATGAAAGCCTCGGCACGTCATACCCAGCCTTCTTGAATGTATAGTAAATGAATCCGCTGCAATCGAAACCTGATGGGGAGGAACCCGCCCATGAATATGGTGTACCAATTAATTTTTTTGCTTCGGAAACGAGCTTGGCCACTTTGTTCCCCGAACTTGGGGCTTCCACTTTTCCCTCATCGTTTTTATCCGCTGGGGCAGTACTTGCCGATTTACTTAGTTTTAGCTTTTGACCCACTCTGATTAAATCAGACTTTAAAGAGTTGATTGATTTAAGCTGAGTTACAGTCAAGTTGGTTTTTCTGGATATCTTGGAAAGAGTGTCACCTTTTACCACAATGTATGTAGACGAATTGACTGGGGTCTGTGTAACATTGGACGGTTTGGAGCTGCCGGGTAAATCAATGGTAGTGGTAGTGGTTGATTTAGATACGATAAGTTTGTTACCTGCATAAATTCTATCGGATTTTAAGTTATTCAGTTTCATCAATTCAGCAAGTGTAAGGTTATGCTTGTTTGCTATCCTGGTTAAGGTGTCACCTGAAACAATGGTATATGTGGTTTTCTTTGTTTTTTTCACGGAAACTGAAGAAGCATTGGATGTTGTTTTGGAGTTGGGTGTAATTAATTTTTGATTGATTTTCAAAAAGTCTGATTTTAAGTTATTAAGCTGTTTTAAGTCTTTTACCGTCGTATGATGCTTCTGGGCGATTTTACTTAAGTTATCACCGCTTTTGACAGTATATGTACCGGCAAGGGCAGGAGAAACAAAAGTCGAAGATAAAATGGCTAATGTCGAAAATGCGACAACACTTTTTTTCACAATTTTCCACCTCTAATATGTCTTTTTCCCTATTCTAACAAAATAAACAGGTTTAAACATATTACATTTTTGTTACAAGGGGAAAATAGTAGTATTTTACTGGTTTATATTGGCGAACTTTGAGTAATGTAATCTACAATATTTTCTATATTGTGAGTCTTTTTTCACATTGAGGGGTTTTGCGTTTTCTTTTGTAATTATATGTAAAAATAACCCTGTTTTTGGATGCGCATTTCCGTTTAAAAAATGAAAACCCACTTCGTAAAACGAAGTGGGCTTTTTATTTAAAAAGGAAATCGACTAAATTCCTGCTTGAATTTCCTGTGGAGTATTCATTCCATTTTTGGTTAAAGGAAGCGATCTTCAGTAATGAATGATCAGCGGCACGGATTTTCTTTAAGAGCTCTACTGTGGTAGATACCACGGGTCCGGGCATGGAAGAGGAGTAATCCTCCCAGAATCCCCGTTCCTGCACATACTTTTCTAAGTCATATGCAAAGAATATCATGGGTCTTTCCAAGAAAGAGAATTCAAATGGTATCGATGAGTAATCGGTTATTAAAAGATCCGTACTGATAAGCAGTTGGTTAACATGAAATTCACTATCGACAGGATAAATGAATCCCGGGAATTTATCTTGTAAATCATGCTCTGCTTTAACTGCTGGATGCAGTTTTAGTAATAACGCATAATTTTCGCCCTGAAGTTCCTTGTAGAGCAATTCCAAATCAAGTGCAATCTCTCCGCTGTTCAAACCGTCATTACGGAATGTAGGGGCATACAGCATGATTTTCTTATGCTCAAGTTCTGGATACCTGTCCAGCAAAGCATTGCGGGCATTTCTTTTTGATTCATCATTGAAAAAGAAATCGGTCCGAGGTATCCCGGTCCTTAGGATATGCGATGCCGGCAGTTGAAAACTTTCTTGAAAAATCTCGGCCATTCTCTCTGAACCTGCCGTAACATAATCGAATTTGTTATATACCTCAAAAAATCTTTTCCTTGCACCGGCTGAGCGGTTTTGAATGGAAGGGTCTTTTGCCCCGAATTGCTTAACGGCACCGGCTGCATGCCACACTTGGACACATGTCACTTGCTTTTTGAATGCAATGGCTGAAAGAAAGCCAAAATAATTATCGATGATGATCCATTTTGATGTAGCCAGATGATAAATCGATCGGATCATGGCCATGATATTTTTTGATTCAAACGGAAGGACGATGGTTTCCCCATCGTCCTTAACTTGCATGGAACTGCTCGATTTCATTAAAAATACTTTTTGAACGGAAATGTCCTGCTTGTCCATTTCATCTGCAATATATTGGCAATTGTCCCCGAATGATGTGACAAAGGTCGTTTTGTCATATAAAGGGAAAAGTTTAAAGATAGAGAATAAAACTTTGAAACAAAAAAGATAAATCCCTATCGCGAATTCTTTAGCCATTAGTAACTTGTAAAAGGTCATCTTTAATTTGGGAAGTCGAAATGCCGATAGTTCTTGGAAGGTAGACCACTTCACAAACTTCGGATAATTCATCGAATTGGCCTTTCCAGTCATCGCCCATTACAAAGATATCTACACCTTCACGAACGATGTCTTCCCTCTTTTGTTCCCAATTGTCTTCCGGTATGACTTCATCCACATAGCGGATTGATTCAAGGATCATTTTTCTGTTTTCAAAGCTATGATAAGCTTTTTTATCTTTTAAAGCATTGAATTCATCCGTGGAAATGGCAACGATCAGATAATCCCCTAAATCTTTAGCGCGTTTTAATAGATTGATATGACCCCAATGAAGCAAATCAAAGGTTCCGTAAGTGATTACTTTCTTCATCTTTATTCCTCCTTTAAGACTCTTAAACTGTTATTCAATCAAATTAATATATATTTGGTCTATTAGAATATGAAATGGAACAATAAAACAGGCAACTGGCATTTAAATTTCTGCTTGTTGTTTTCCTATATTTTTAGGCAATGACATTCTCTAACTAATTATAACTTAATAGCTTTACAAATAAACCACAATTTTTTTACAAATAAACCACAATTTTTACATTGATGATTATTGTAAATATTATTTTTTAAGCTAAAATTAAATGTTGACTATTTTGTAGGGCATAATAAGGTGTCTATATGAATGTATGGTTTATACTGAATGGTATTTAAAAATAATTTCTCTTCACTTTACTTAAAGTAAGCTGATGAACGATTGATAAGAAAAATTATTATTCTTGCTGCAATCAGAATAAGCCATCCACAATTTTACCACGTTTAGGAGAGAACAACTAGAGGAGCTTCATTAACCCCTGTTTTCTAATAGTGTAGGTGAAGCGACAGAATTGTATGAAGGACAGATGATGGGCATATATTGGCCATAAATCTATCGCCTAACATTTTTTAAGTATCCAATTAATGAAGTGCAAGTATTGGTTTGAAAGCGTTAACTTTGATGTCATGAAGACTTCTTTGCAATAAAGAGAATTGTTTTTGCTATTCCCTTTCCATTCTGGCAACATGGAAGAACGGCAGTACCTCCTTGGAAGTCTTATATTTACGAATGTTTTTAAGTTTTAGTATGTTCGTTTTCGACTATGCACTAACCAATATTGTCTTTTTTGTTCATTAGAGGATTTATAGTAAATATATGGGCAGTTCGCCTGTCTGTTTAATGATATTGAGGAAAAACCTAAAAAAGTTTATGATTTTAAAGTACATTGAATGATTCGTTTTTATTTAAATAATTTGTAATAGGTGGTCTAAAATGATTAAAAAGCTTCTTGGAAAAGGGAAAGCAAAAAAAACTCCTAAAATTAAGCTGAAACAAGTTCTGACCATTGCGCAAGAGAAAGATACACTGTTGATAAAAGGGGAATTTTCAATAGAACATTATTGCGCAAAAGAACTATGGTTATATTCTAGGGATTACGAAGATCAAAAAATAAAAATAGCTGAGTCGGTGAGTTCATCTAAATTTGAGTTTAAAGTAGATTTAAAAGATTTAATGCGGAAATTAGACGGTGATGAACCGACTGTTTATGACTGTTATATAAAGGTTTCCGTTCCAGTTGAAAAGCTGAGCAAAAAAGCGATACTTAGTATCGAGCATAAAGCTGAATATGTAGAAGAGAACGAACAGGTTAATATCGAATATCCAATTCGTCTAGGGCGTTTCCAGGAAACGCACATGAACAATTTGAGTATTTATAACTATGAAGATAAACAAAGTATATTCTCTATAACAAATAAAGGGAATTTATCTCTTTACTTCAATAAAACCCCTAAAATTTCGATTAAGTCTCAAATTGAAAAAATCAAAAGCAAATCGAAGGCCATGCAAATTAATGGTCAAATTTTCACCAAGCATTCAAGGATCATAAAAGGTGAGGGCCTTGTAAAAGGAAGACAAAGTGACAAAGAATATCAGGCAAATATCTCTTTTATTCATAATAAGGAAATGAATATTAAGAAATATGGACTGAATCGTTATATATATGATTTGAGAGTGGATTTAGAACAATTAGTCAGTGCGGATTTGGAAGATGATGTATATGACATTTACATGAAATTACATTTGCATGATCAGGAAGAGCCGAAAATGGTACGCGTCGGAAGACCAACCACCAGAACTAAATTATTTACTAAAGAGACCGATGTCAGCTCGAATAATGGAGTTGCTATCGTCAATCCATACTATACCTTTAAAGCATCCAATTTATCATTGGAAGTGTTTAACTTCTCTACGGAAAGTTATCGATATTTAAAAAGGATGATGGGGTGGAGGCGGTTTTTGGCCTTATTTAAAAAGAAAAAGGATGTCTGGCTAATTGGAGAAAGAACGTATAAAGCCCAGGATACCGGATATCACTTTTTTAAATATATGAGGGAAAATCACCCAGAAAAAGAAGTGTATTATGTAATAGAAGAAAATTCAGTGGAAGCCAAGAACGTCGAGCCCTTTGGAAATATACTTTATTTCAAATCAAAGGATCATATTAAAAAGACTATGGAATCGACCCGTATCATTTCATCACATCATCCGGATTATTTATATCCTTTAAGAACTTCTGAATTTAAAAATCGTGTTAAGGGAGTTAAGGTATTTCTTCAACATGGTGTTATGGGCACGAAGAATATGGTGGCAAACTACGGGAAAAATGCAGTCTCAGGCTTTAGTACAGATGTTTTTCTGGTAAGTTCAGATTTCGAAAAGGATATGATTGTAACAGATTTTGGATACAACGAAAAAGAAGTATTCACGACGGGACTTTCGAGGTTCGACTCGCTGTTCAAGGATGATGTTTTAACTAAGCGGCAATTATTGATCATTCCAACATGGAGAGATTGGATTACATCCGATGAAATCTTTTTGGAAAGCGAGTATTTTGAAAGGTATCAGAAATTAGTGAATCACCCGGTTTTACATGAGTTATCTAAAAACAATGGATTCGAAATCATTTTTTGCCTTCACCCTAATATGCAGAAGTTCACGTCTTATTTCAAGGATGCCCCTGTCAGGGTGATCAGTCAGGGTGAAGTGGATGTCCAAAGATTAATTAAGGAAAGCGCGATTATGATCACGGACTATTCAAGTGTAGCGTTTGATTTTAGTTTCCTGCATAAACCGGTAATTTACTATCAATTTGATAGAGACCGTTTCATAGGGAAAAGACCGTCACATTTGGATTTGGATAACGATCTTCCGGGTGAAATCGTTGATGAATTGGATGAATTGTTAGCTGTATTAGCCGAATATGCCAACACTGATTTTGTCATGAAGAAAAAGTATATGGATAAGGCCAATCGTTTTATTAAATATCGCGATGTCCATTCTAATTCAAGGATATTCGAAGTGATTCAAAATGCAGAAAAAGATCAAAATTCAATAATTAAATTATATAACCATCCGATATCGAAACTCATTATGAATCGGTTCAGGAAAAGTGATAAGTATTTCCCTGTCATGAAAAAGGTTTATAAAATCATGTCCAAGGTTATCCCGGTTGACCGGAACCTTATTCTTTTTGAAAGTGGGATAGGGAAGCAATTCGCCGATAGCCCGAAGTATATTTATGAAGAACTGGTCAAAAGGGATAATAAATATAAAAAAGTTTGGGTGTATAATGGTAATTTACCAATAAAAGGTAAGAACACAAAACTGATTAAACGCTTAAGTCCGGAATACTATTATTATTTAGCCAAAGCAGGTTATTGGATAAATAATCAAAACTTCCCTACCTATTTAAGCAAAAGGAAGGAAACGACATATATCCAGACTTGGCATGGTACCCCTTTGAAAAAAATGCTATTTGATATAGATAATATTCAGGGAAGAGACGATGGGTACTTAGATCGAGTGCATGGTGCAACGAGAACTTGGGATTATTTAATATCACCAAGTCCATACGCATCCAATGCATTCAGAAGCGCTTTCAAGTATGAAGGGGAAATTTTAGAAACGGGATATCCAAGAAATGATTTGTTTTACAGGGAAGATGCTTCAATGATTTCCAAGTCAGTGATGGAAAAACTGAAGATACCAAAAGGAAAAAAAGTCATCTTATATGCTCCTACATTCCGGGATAATCAAACTTCAAAAAACAATAAATTCATTTTCGAACTGAAATTTGATTTGGAAAGAATGAAGGAAGAATTAGGGGATGAATATATCCTGTTGTTAAGGATGCATGTTGTTATAAGTAATAATCTCAGCATCCCGAGTGAATTTGAGGATTTCGTGATAAATGTATCCAATTATTCAGATATTCAGGAACTTTACCTGATTTCTGATATATTGATCACGGATTATTCTTCAGTAATGTTCGATTTTGCTAATACTGCTCGGCCGATTTTGTACTACACTTATGATTTGGAAGATTACCGAGATAACATCCGTGGATTCTATATGGATTTTGAAAAGGAAGCACCAGGTCCATTTTTAAGTACAACTGAGGAGATTATCGAAACTATTACCAATATCGATGATATAAACATGCAATATAAAGAAAAATATGGTTTATTTAGAGAGAAGTATTGTGGAATAGAGGACGGTAAAGCTACCCGGAGAATCGTGGATAAATTTTTTAATGATTGATTCCTAAAATAAAGGGTATTGTTGCTTAAGTAACTGGTGAATTTGGCTGCCCAAGTCGAAACGTCTATGTTACCTCTAGACATAAAAGGAGAGAGGAATCGTATGAATTTCTTGGTACGTCAAAAAGCGAGGGAACTTTTAAAGAGCGGTAATATTCAATTGAAAAATAGTCCCGTAAGCTTAAGAAATAAATTTTTAGGAAAAGAAAAAAAAGTCACGGTAGTCACTGCTGCATATAATGCTGAAAAATTCATCAGAAAAACGATTGAATCAGTAATCAATCAAACCATCGGTATTGATCAGATTGAATACATCATTATTGATGATTGTTCGACAGATGGCACCAATAAAATCATTCAAGAGTATGCAGCCAAATATAAGAATATCTGTTCAGTTACCCTTCAAGAAAATAATGGGTCACCCGGAACTCCGAGAAACATTGGAATAGAATTGGGAACATCCAAATATATAACTTTTTTAGACGCGGATGACTGGCTTGCACATGATGGATTGGAAAGCCTCTATAACATCCTGGAGGAAACCGGTGATGATTATGTGGTGGGCAAAACGGTAAAAGTCGAATCCGGTTCAGAGAGCGTCATCGGTGAGTTTGCTTCCATTAAAGAAAGAAGAAGCATCACCCCTCTGGATGTTCCGCACTTTTTTTATCATATGGGTCCAACGGCAAGGATGATGAATCTGCCTATGGTTAAAGAAAATGAAATTGGTTTTCCGAATATGAAGTTCGGTGAGGATAAATGGTTTTTTACTGATGTTTTCTTTAAAGTTAGAGCAGTATCAACTACTAAAAAACCTATTTATTATGTCAATAGAACGTCTGAAAACCCCTCTTCTTTAACACGTGTCACGAATGTGTTGGACAAAAGGAAAGCGGATATTGAAATAATAAAGTATATTCAATCCAAGGATAGTGCCATTGAATTGAAAAAGGTGGCTCTTAACCGGATTTATGAGTACGATATTGTAAAAACGTTCGACAGTCAAACCTTTGTGAAAGCCAAGAATAAAGAAGATTTTATAGAAATATTAAAGGAAGCTGTCGAAACTGCGAAAATCTTGTCATATGACTTCAAGAATGAATTTAAAGTACCTATTTATAAATTGGCACTTAAATTATTCATGGAGGATCGTGTTGGTGATTTCATAAAGTTGTTTGAATGGTTAAAGCGAGAGTCCAATAAAAAATATCATATAAAAGATGGTTTACCTTATTACGAACTTCCATTTCTGGAAGGTGAATATCGCTTTGTCAGGATACCGATGCTTGCCCGTGCACTGGATTCTTATATTATGGATAATGTCTACCACCAAAGTTTTGAGATTTATGGTGATGATATAAACAACATAGATTCTGTATTGATACGTGATAGGACAAGAATCGACAATGAAATCAATTGCGGAGTTCAAATAGAAGGTAATAGAGGCCATTTCACTGTTTCATTGGATGAAATTGATAAAATGGAAAAGTCCTTATTTACGTTGTTCATTCGCTACAATGATTATCAATTGGTGAATATTAAAAGGATCCTGAAAAATAAGATGACGTATAATAAGAAAAATGTGGAGTTTTATACAACAGTGGCAAATAATTTGGGACTGGCAATAAAGTCTTTGGAGTAGCTGTTAGAAGCACACCAAAAATAAGCTCTCCCTTCTATTGGGCGAGCTTATTTTTAATTCGATTTATTAACATGGTTCACTTATCATTAATCAATAAAAAGGGAGATCGGATATGTCAAATGAAAAAATACAAACCTCAAAGAGACCTTCCTTTCTATCGCTAGTTAAAAATAAGGCTAAAGCAATTATTTTAAGAGGATATAAAATGGCCTTTGCATTGGTGGGGACAGTATTGCCAGTGGACCGGAAGCTGGTTATTTTTGAGAGCTTTTTGGGCAAGCAGTATAGCTGCAATCCCCGGGCGATTTATGAATACTTGCAGAGTAACCATCCTGAATATAAAATGTATTGGAGCGTAGATAAAAGATATGCAGCTCATTTCGAAGAGGCAGGCATCCCATATCTCAATCGCTTTTCAATTAGTTGGTTGCTCAAAATGACAAGAGCCCAGTATTGGGTAACGAACAGCAGGCTCCCGCTTTGGATTCCGAAGCCGAAGCACACGATCTATCTGCAAACGTGGCATGGTACTCCATTAAAGAAACTTGCGGCGGATATGAATGAGGTTCATATGCCTGGAACAACGACGGATAAATATAAAGAAAATTTCCATGCCGAATCAAGTAAATGGGATTATTTAATTTCACCGAACGCTTATTCAAGTGAAATTTTTGCACGTGCCTTCAATGTCGATATTGCTAAAATTCTGGAAACCGGTTATCCTCGCAATGATATACTTTACAATGGGAATAATCGTGATACAATCGACTCATTGAAACAGAAGTTGGGTATACCAATAGAGAAAAGGATCGTTTTATATGCACCAACTTGGAGGGACGATGAGTTTTATAGCAAGGGAAAATATAAGTTTGAAATAAAACTCGATCTGAATCGAATGAAACAGGAATTGGGGGAGGAGTATGTCATTTTGCTCCGTCTTCATTACTTGGTTTCCGAGAACTTGGATTTATCGGCGTATCAAGGATTCGCTTATGATTTATCCAGTTACGAAGATATTAGTCATTTGTATCTTATATCGGATTTATTAATAACTGATTATTCCTCCGTATTCTTTGATTACGCAAATTTACAGCGTCCGATGCTTTTCTATGTATATGATATTGAAAATTACAGGGACAAGCTTCGCGGTTTTTACTTTGATTTCGAAAAGAGTGCACCTGGTTTGTTAGTCAAAACATCTGATGCGGTCATTGATAGTATCAAGACGATGAAATATGAAAATACCAATGATATCAATCATTTTCACGAGCGGTTTTGTGCACTCGAGGATGGCCAGGCTTCACGCCGTGTCGTAGAAAAAGTGTTTTTAGGAAGGTCTGTGTAATTTATGAGTTCAGCTTTGACCGTTTTAAAAGAACAAATCAATAATTTTTATTTGGTAAGGCGTTTATCTGTTTATGAGATGAAAAGTGCCAACAGCAATAACTACCTGGGAGTCTTATGGGAAATCATCAATCCAATGATACAGATTGCGATTTATTGGTTTGTATTCGGATTTATAATCCTAAATCGCGGGGAAAATTTCCTTCCATGGCTGATGGCAGGGATCGTTGTCTGGTTCTTTGTGAATCCTTCGATAACCCAAACGTCCAAATCCGTCTATTCCCGACTGAATATGGTATCCAAGATGAGCTTTCCGATGAGTGTAATTCCATCGTACGTCATCTTTGCCAAGTTGTATCAGCATCTCATGCTGCTGGGAGTCATCATCATCCTATTAGGTTTTACTGGATACCTTCCAACAGTTTATATCATACAACTGCCGTATTATGTTGCCGCGACGGTCTTGCTATTATTTTCAATTGGGTTAATCTCTTCAACATTATCAACCATTATTCGTGACGTTCATAATATAATCGTGTCCTTAATGAAAGTCTTGTTTTATTTAACACCAATCCTTTGGGTATTGGATGCTAAGGAGCACCCTATCATACTAAACATCATGAAGCTGAATCCGCTATATTATATTGTGGAAGGGTATCGGGCTTCATTGTTGGGGGAATCATGGTATCTAATAGCGCATTGGGAATATACCCTTTATTTCTGGGCAGTCGTTATCATCTTATTTTTGATAGGTTCCTCGCTGCATGTCAGGTTTAGAGATCGCTTTGTTGACTTTAAGTAAACTGGAAGTGAGAAAAATTGGAAAAATCGGTAATTGTCAAAGATATAACGAAAAAATATAAATTATATAATAAAAACTCGGAAAAATTATTGGATCTTCTTTTGCCCAAAAGCTATGGGGAAGAGTACTTTGCTCTGAGGAATGTAAGTTTTGAAGCGGAAAAGGGCGATGTAATAGGATTTGTCGGGGTCAACGGGTCAGGTAAGTCCACATTGTCCAATATTATCGCAGGCATCATCCCACCCACGGACGGAAATGTCCAAACTAACGGGAAAACGGCTTTGATTGCCGTTGCATCGGGCCTGAATAATCAGTTGACGGGCAGAGAAAACATCGAACTGAAAATGCTGATGCTCGGATTCGATAAAAATCGGATCAAAGAACTTGAGCCTGAGATCATTGAGTTTTCGGAACTTGGTAAGTTCATTGACCAACCGGTGAAATCCTACTCAAGCGGCATGAAGTCCAGGCTTGGTTTTTCCATTTCCGTGCATATCGATCCAGATATCCTGATTATTGATGAAGCCTTATCAGTCGGGGATAAAAACTTTGCTGAGAAGTGTTTAGAGAAAATGAACGAATTTAAGGCAAAAGGAAAAACGATGTTCTTTGTCAGCCATTCAATCGGTCAGATGAAGAAATTTTGCCAAAAGGCTTTATGGCTTGAATATGGAGAGTTAAAGGCATATGGTGCCATGAACGAAGTAATGCCGCAATATGAAGCATTCTTAAAAGAATATAACGCCATGTCTAAACAAGAACAGAAAAAATACCGTGAAGAACAAATGAAAAGGCGCAGTTCAGCACTGGTATGAAAGTGAAAAGCAGACCCGGGCTACGGGTCTGCTTTTTTTAGTTAAGCACTTTTTCATAAGCTTTCTCAAACCGCTCGGCAGCTGAAAGGTGGGAGTATTCGCTTTCCATTTTATATCTTGCTTTCGCAGCTAAATTTGCTGCATATTCAGGATCATTAAGCAGGTTGGAGATGGCTTGTGCAAGTGCGTCTTCATTTTTTTCCGCTACTAACAGACCATCTTCTCCATCAATGAGAATCTCCTTTAAACCTCCGATTGCACTTGCGATGACGGGTGAGCGGCAACTCATCGCTTCTAAGGCAGAAATGGAAGTCGCTTCTTCCACCCCGTGGGAATGAACGCTTGGGATGAGTACGATGTCCGATGCTTCATAGAGGTTATGCATTTTCTCGAACGGCACTGAACCGAGAAAAAGTACGGAATCTGATATTTTGAGCCTGGCTGCGGTTTCCTCGAGCCGGCTTCGCTGTTCACCCGTCCCTGCATAGACCAATACTGTTTCAGGATGGTTTTCCAGCACCTCCGGCAGAGAAAGAAGCGGGTATATGACACCGTTCTTTTCAGTCATTCTTCTCGGAACGAAAAGCATCTTTTTATGTAGCGGTATTTGAAAGTCCCGGCGAGTTTGCTCCCGCTTTGCGCTTTCGGGTTTGAAAGCAGACACGTCAATGAAGTTCTTGATCGTATCCGCTTCTATATGTGCCAAATGATTGATATAGTCTTTGATCCTTTGATCGACCGTCACTACTTTTGCAGCGGACTGATAAGCTTTCCTTTCTAGTTCGCGAATGATCAAATCTTCTTCACTATCCGGAAGAAGGGCGCCCCTGCTGACTGCCTCGAATGAATAATACCCATGGACGGTTTGCACCGTCGGTATCCCGGATTCGATGGAGGCAAGCGTTGCGAAAATGTCTTGAGCATTAATGACATCATAGTTCTTTTTCAAGGCTTTAATAGATGAAGCCAACAATTTTTGGCGTTGCCGGTCATTGAAAAGCTGGCCGCTACCCTGTTTTACTTTATTTAATAAAAATCCTGGGGCCTGGGCGAGCATTTTCCTCTTGAAAGGGTGTAATTGAGAGAAAGATAAAATGTCCACATTATGGCCCCGTGAAATTAACCCCTTTTTTAACGTAGTGATATGACTCGATAGCCCTCCTTCATGAGGGTAGTTGAAAATCGTTGTGATTAAAATGTCCATAGTGGCACTCCTTCTTCTAATGCATTAATTTGATGATCTGATTCTTTTCAGAGCTTGCAGGCTGCTTACTTTAAAAAGAATGGATAATGCGAGATATAGTCCGAATACTAGCAGCGAGATGATCACTAATTCCATGATGATGGGCAACTTTAGGGTAAGCGGGTGGACCCAGAGAGCCATTCCGTAAATGACGGTTCCGATGATGGTAAGCTTGCTGCTTTCCTGAAAAACATCCCTGAAAGCGGCCTTGTCCGCTCTTGCTGTCTTCAGCCATAGGTAGGCGAAAAGGTAGAGAGATTGCAGGAGCATGGAAATACCCGATGCTAAAGCGATTCCGCCGACGCCGAGATAACGTGATAGGACCCAGCTGAGCAGGACGTTAAGCAATACGGCAATCAAGCAGGAATACATCGCCACTTTCGTTTTCTTCAAGGCGTAGAAAGCGTTCATCAAATAATCCCTCAGTGCAAAGAATGGGAGGCAGGCAGAATAAAAGACGAATGCCCTATAAGTCATTTCGGTTGCTGAAGCATCGAAAGCCCCGCGTTGGAAAGCCAGAGTGATTAAGCTGTTTCCGCTGATTAACATGACGACCATGAACGGAATCGCTAAAAATAACAGCGATTTCAACCCCTTTAAGGTCAAATTAAGGAAAGATTGATAGCCTATAAGCGCGCGCTCGACGATTGAAGGGTACAATACGGTAATCAGCGGCGTGAGGACAATGCTTAATGGCAGCCAAAGCAGGCGATTGGCATAGTTCAAGGCCGATACGCTTCCGGTTTCGAGCGAGGTCGCAATAATCCGATCGACGACACTATTCAACTGGATCGCCAAAGCGGCGATAATGATTGGATAAAAGGTGTACAGTGTTTGTGCGATCTGCCGTTTATGAGGCAGGAAAGAGACGATGGGCCGGATTCCGTACTGCTTCAATGATGGGTATTGGATAAGGAACTGGCTTGCTGCACCGAGCACAAACCCCCAAGCCAACCCTTCAATCCCAAACGGAGCAGCCAACAATACGGTGGCTGCGATAATTACCGTGTTTTGTGCAGTTGAAGTGAGTGCTGGCAGAATAAAACGCTTATTCGCATTGAGGACCCCCGTCGCCATGTAAGAAAGCGTGAAAAATAGTAAACTTGGCAGCATGATCCGGGTCAGTGACTCCGTCAGGACCAGTTCCGAATCAGAGAAACCCGGGGCCGTCAACATGACGAGCGGCTTTATGAAAATCATGCAGGCAATGGTCAGGATTCCGGCAACCAGCATAAAGAAAGAACCTAAAACACTGATGAATTCATCAGCTTTCAACGGGTTATCCGCCTTCTTTTCCAAGTAAATGGGGATAACGCCGGCCTGAAGACCGCTGCCGATAGCCGTAAAAAGAATGGTTGGTATAAGGCTTGCCACGAAAAAAACATCTGCCATCGATGATGCCCCGAAATAGGCGGCTATGATCGATTCCCGCCCGAATCCGAGGACTTTTCCAATGGCAGCAATAATAGTGACGAGCCCGACCGATTTAATGACATGTGAAAGAGTAGGCATATTTTCAATCCTTTAATATGATGTCCTTCTGTAAACAGAATCCTAAACAACTATAAAATATCAACGTAAACGTTTTATCTTCGAGAATATTGTAGAAAAGTCCTGCTAATAATGCGGCCAACATCAGGCAGATGGTGAACGCTGCCAAAGTGCCATTTTCCGATTTCAGGATTGTACGGCAGGTGAAAAAGATGAATGCAAGAACCGCAAGAAAGCCCAGCACACCAGTTTGTACCAGAATCTGGATATATTGATTATCGGTATACATCCTTTCACCAATTTGATATTCCCGATAAATTGGTGAGGAAAAGGATAGTGTGGCAGAATCTCCGAAGGTTGCTAACCCTGTACCGATTATCGGGTGATCTTTGAAAATCTCAATTCCCTTGATCAGGACATATAACCGGCCCCACTCTGTACTCTGGTGCAGTGTCTTATCAGAGAACATATCTGAAAAACGATTGGAAAGGGCATGTTCGTGTTCAGTAGAGGGGGTGCTGCCGATTATCACATTTTCCATGGGAATCGATGCGGATACCTCCACTTTACTTGATGCAAATAAAGCTGGGTAATAAATAAGAAGCAGGCCGAGACAAAATGCTCCTACAGCATATTTGAAAAATGGTTTATTTCTGGTCCATATCATAAAGACAAGCGCCGCGAACCCGAATGCAATCATCGTGCCCCGTGAATAGGTAAGCAGTAACGTTCCGGAAAACAGGATGGCAGCAAGAAAGACGATCCATTTATATTTTTTCATCGACTGAAATAGAAAGAAACTAAGGAATAACTGAATGCTTAAGAATAAGGCGAATACATTGGGATTGGCAGGTGCTCCATAAATCCTCATCCGGTTTGTCGGCGAAAGATTCCACATTTCCCATGAGTGTGGAAGCAGGATTGTACGAGAAAAGATTTTCTCCACTATGCCATGCAGGCAAAGTAAGATTGAAAATATTAGCATTACCTTCAAAAAGCGAAAGATATCCTTTCTTTCTAGATTTAATTCACCGATAATGTAAAGAAGCAAGAATGTGATAAGCAATGCACGAAGTTCAAATATGATGGGGAGGATTCCCACTCCGTTCATGAGTGCAGCTGCGGCGCCAATTAAACAAAACAACCAAAATGGCGCAGTAAAATGATATTTCGAAAATTGCCATTCGTTCTTTTTGAATCTTTCAATAAGCAAAGAAATGAATAAGGTGAGGATGATCAGGTCACCTGTATAGGTTAAGCCGCTATTCAGTTCCATAAATAAGGGACGGGCAGGGAAATAAATGAATAGAATTAATAACAGGTTTTTTTTATTTATACCGATAAAAACGAGCATCAACGCCGTTGCCAAGTAACCGGCGATAGGGTGAGGCACTGCAGATGGGACGAGCAGGCACAGTAATAGAATGGGTAACGATTGTTTTTCTAGAAACTTCAATTGATTAACCACCTTTGAATCAAAAATCACGTTCTATGATGTGTATGAAAAAATTTCTTGAATAATACCCCACCCTTTAGATGTATAGTACATATGAAAGGCTGAAGTGAAATGACAGAAAAGTTTGTTGAGATACTATCCATACCATTCATTGATAGCAATATGGATGAATTCATGAATGGAATGATATATCCAAGATTGATGAATCAGGAAAAAACGTTTGTCGTTACGGCAAATCCGGAAATAGTTGAGTATGCAAATGAACATCAGGATTATAAAGACATAATTTTATCTGCTGATTACATCACTCCGGATGGCGTTGGTATTATTATGGCCTCTAAATGGCTAAATCAACCTTTACAAGAGCGGATTACAGGATTCGACTTGATGAATGAATTATTTCGGGTCGCTGATGAAAGAGCGCTCAAGGTATACATGCTTGGAGCGGAGGAAAACGTGATTGAAGCGGCGGCCCTGAAAGTAAAAGAACTATACCCGGGTCTCGAGTTGGTCGGATACAATCATGGTTACATTGATATCAAGGATGATACCCTGCCTAAGTCGATAGCGGAACTTGAACCTGACATCATTTTGACTGCATTGGGGTTTCCTAGGCAGGAAAAATGGGTTTCCAGGCACTATGCGTTATTCAATAAAGGGTTATTCATGGGAGTTGGGGGGAGCTTTGATGTACTTGCGGGTAAGGTGAACCGCGCCCCGGTTTTCTGGCAAAAGATGCGTCTTGAATGGTTGTACCGACTTATCCAGCAACCTTCACGGTGGAAACGGATGCTTGCACTGCCAAGATTCGTATTAAAGGTTAGGCGATTGAGGAAATCGGTGCAGCGTTCCTGAACATAAGGAGTGGACTGGATGAGGATCTTGCATTTAAACGCCGGTAATGAAACCGGCGGCGGTATGTTTCATATAATGTCCTTACTGAACCAATTGAATAAAGAGGAGTGTTTGCTTGGTTTATTTGAAGATGGTGAACTTTACCGGCGGGCCATGTCCTCTGGGATACAAACCGAACTTTTCAGGCAACATTCCAAATATGACCTTTCAATTTTGAAACCTTTAAGGGACTTTATCCGTCAAAATAATATAGACATCATCCATACACATGGTCCGCGGGCGAATATATATGGTGCCTTTATAAAGCGCCTCGTTAAATGCCCTTGGCTTCTTACTGTTCACAGTTCACCCCATCATGACTTTTTGGGGCAGGGTGTAAAAGGAAAATTGTTTACGGGCCTTCATGTAAGGTCATTTCAATATGCCGATCATATACTGGCAGTTTCCGACCGCTTTAAGCAGGACTTGATTGACCAAGGAATCCATTCGTCCAAAATAACAAAGATCCTAAACGGAATTGACTTTGAAAAGGAATTGCCTTTCCCATTTCAAAGAGAAGATTTTGGGTTTGGGAAAGACGATTTCATCGTCATCATGCCTGCAAGGCTTGAGCCGGTGAAAGGTCATGAATTTGCTTTAGAAGCATTAAGTGAAGTTGTATCAGAGTTCCCCCATGTAAAGCTGTTGCTTGCAGGGGACGGGAGCAGGAGATCCGCTTTGGAAGAGATGGTCTCGGAAAAGGGATTATCAGATCACGTGCACTTTTTAGGGTATCGTGAAGATTTAGATCGAATCTACCCGTTGGGGGACATCACATTATTGACTTCCTTAAGCGAAAGTTTTCCACTGGTTTTACTTGAAGGAGCAAGATCGGGTCTTCCGGTAATCACAAGTAATGTCGGCGGTGTAAAGGAATTGATTCCCGATCGGGGCAAGGGCTGGATTACGGATATCGGCAATGTCGAACAGCTGAAATTGGCCATCTGCAATGCTTTAGAATTAAAAAAATCCGGGAACCTGACAAAGATAGGGGCGGATTTACAAAAATTTGCAAAAAACAACTTTTCTATAGAGATTTTAGCCAATAACGTATATAATGTTTATTTGAGGATGAAAAATTAAAATAAGCATTTATATATAGGTTTTCTTATAGATCGTTACGGGTATTAGATTTTTAGTTGAATTGAGGTGGTTTTTGATGTCGTTCCTGATGTCGTTCCTGATGTTAATAGGGGCCTTGTTGGTATCCTTTTTATTATCCATTTTTTTGACTCCTTTTGTCGGAAAGCTGGCCTTTAAATTAGGAGCTACCGATAAACCGAATGAGCGAAAAGTGCATAGTAAAGTTATGCCGCGCATGGGCGGTTTAGCTATATTTTTGAGTTTTTTCATTACTTTCTTGCTTTTCATGAATGATTTTTGGGAGCAGTTGCCCCTCATGAATGATTTTTGGGAGCAGTTGCCCCTTCTGGTGGGAGCCCTTGTCATCATTTTGATCGGGATGGCAGATGATATTTTTGAATTAAGAGCTGCACCCAAATTCCTGGGCCAGGTTTTGGCTGCCCTCATTATCGTATTATGGGGCGGTCTTGAAGTGGAATTCATCAATTTGCCGTTCTTTATAGATACACTTGAATTTGGTGTTTTAAGTATACCGATAACCATTTTGTGGATTGTCAGCATCATTAATGCAATTAACCTAATAGATGGACTGGATGGTCTTGCAGGCGGTGTCTCAACGATCGCATTAGTGACAATTGCAACAATGGCCCTTATTAAAGGGGACCTATTTGTTGCTATGGTCGCATTGATCGTGATTGGAAGCACTCTTGGCTTTTTGAAATATAACTTTCATCCGGCAAAGATTTTCATGGGAGATACAGGCGCATTATTCTTAGGTTACATCATTGCCGTTCTGTCCCTGCAAGGGTTTAAAAACGTTACGATGATTTCATTGATCGTACCGATCATCATTTTGGGTGTGCCCATTTCGGATACATTTTTCGCGATTATCCGCAGGGTCGTCAATAAACAGCCAATCTCGGCTGCTGATAAATCCCATTTACATCACTGTTTGATAAACTTGGGATTCACTCATAAGCAGACTGTATTGCTCATTTACGCTTTAGCTGCTTGCTTTGGCTTAGCGGCAATAATCTTTCAATTTGCAACAGTGTGGGGAGCTTTGATACTTGTAACGGGACTCCTGCTGATCATAGAAATTTTTGTGGAGAAAATTGGTTTGGTCAATTCAAACTATCAGCCGTTGCTCAAGATGCTCAACTTTAAAAACAAACCATGATCATTTTGGAAATAGATTACTAGATTAGCTAATTTTTCCAGTAGAAATATGAAAAGCCACCAACCGTTTAATGATACGGCTGGTGGCTTTTTTGCTCCTAACTGTAGGGGGCGCAAAGATAGCAAAAAAGGAAACCCCCACTCATAAAGAGTGGGGGTTTCACTTTATTCTTGTATTTGTGATTGAACTGCTTCAGTTTGAGTGGCTTCAGCTGGTCCCAGGTTCAAGTGGGATTGAAGCAACAGCTTAGTGTTTGCTAATGATGTTTCGTTCAGCTGATAATAATAGGTTCCGCTAATGGTAGAATCCTGACCTTCAAGTTTGATGGTTTCAAGATTAAGGCCTTTATCGGTAGTTACATATTTTATGAAACCTCTCATTTGTGAGAATTGTAGGTTCGTTGTCATATTGTCACCGACAGCTTCCATTACGTCCGTATATTTCGTTAGTGATCCAGCCGAGGTTGCTTTGGCGATGATGGCTTTCAGGACTTCCTGCTGACGCTCACCACGTTGGATATCACTGTCCTTTTTACGTGTCCGTGCAAACGCTAATGCTTCTTCACCATTAACGGTCTGTATTCCTTCTTCAAGGTGGATGGCATTCTTCTTGTCATTTGAATCCATTTCATTCAATTCATAAGGTACGTCGACTTCGATACCGTCCAATGAATTCACGACATCGATGAAAGCATTAAAGTTCATGCGAACATAATAATCGACAGGGATATCGAGTAACTCCTCAACGGTGTCCATCGTCGCTTTCGGTCCGCCGGCAGCATGGGCAGCGTTGATTTTTGTGGTTACGCCTTTGGCTGGTACGTACACATAGGAATCACGGGGAATGCTTAGTAGTTTTATAGATTTCTGATCTTTATTGAAAGTGGCCAGAATTAAAGCATCCGAGCGTGAGTTGCCTTTAAAATCACGTTCCTTACTATCATCGATTCCGATGAAAAGAATGGAGAAATTATCTTCGAGCGGGTCGATTGCTGCACTTCGCTTTGCTGATGCTTCCACAGGGTCATAGGAATCATTGAATACATTCTGGGCTTTCATATACAGAGTTGCAGCATAAGTAGAAGCACCCAGACCAAGTACCAGCAGGGGAACAAGCAATAACCAAAGCCTCTTTCGCCTTTTTTTCTTTGTTTTTTTAATTTTATAAACACGCCTAGTAGTAGACATCTTTTTCTTCTCCTTTTAAATAACGAACATCAGACATATATCGCTATTTTTCGAATCCTGCAGTTTATATTTCGTCATTTATTACACCTAATTTTACAATGATTTAATAATTTCGTAAAATAAATATTTCTTTTCAATTATATTACAGCATAAAAAAGGAAAAATATGCAGGAGTATATCAGGAGAATTCCTCTTCCAAATAAAGCATTTCTTCCTCAGTGATGTGGCCTTGACCATTTGTCAGCTCTGTAATCCAAGCGGTATATGTCTCTTTTTGTGTTTCCTCGACATATACAAGGATATTGACCTGATCAAGGTACTGAATTTCCTTTATTTGATAAATGGAAGATCGCAATTCGTTTTCCAATTTTCCAAGCCAGGTATAGTCGACGGTTGTCGAAATGACACGCATTAGTTTTCTAATGACCATACCAGTGGAATTTATTCCTTCTGAAGTCGCTTTGCTGTAAGCGCGAATGAGACCGCCAGCACCAAGTTTGATGCCGCCAAAATACCGTGTGACCACAACTGCGGTGTCTTTCAGATCCTTTTTCTTAAGCACTTCTAGGATAGGGACGCCTGCCGTTCCGCTCGGTTCCCCATCGTCGAGGGCTTTTTGGATTTGATTTTGTTCCCCGATCATATAGGCTGAACAATTATGTGTAGCATCTTTGTGCTTTTTCTTGATTTCCTGGATAAATGCCTGTGCGGCATCTTCGGTTTCAACCCGGGCGATGTGGGAAATAAAACGCGATTTTTCAATGACGATTTCATGTTCGCCGCGACCTGCCACCGTTAAATATTGAGTGAGCATTACTATTCCACCTTCGTACTTCCTATTAGTTGATTTATTATAAGGCTTTGCGGAAAAAGTGGCAATGACGATTCATTTACATGCCGCATGTGTAAAGAAACTTTAATATAAGATAAAGCTGTACGTGTTATAATTAATTTCATTGCCTGTTATTGTTATTAGCTGGTCATATATGCTTAAAAGAATAACATTGTAGGAAAAACATGGGTTCTGTGCCATTATCCTGGCTTTACCTTAACGTGTCCTCTCTTTTCAAGGATTTTGCCATTTAATAAATGCATCTGTTTCATATGATAATCAATGGAGCGGAATATCCCATTTGATTGAAAAGGATAATTTGTATTAGGATAATAGAAATGGCTTTCTGCCTTTAAAAGGCAGACTTAATGGCCGGGAATATGAGATGTATAGTAAATATGTACATTTTATGGAAATCATAAAAGGAAATTAACGTATTTTTAAACTTTTTTTGGTACAATATGTTCATGAAGGTTACTTCATACAAAAGTTTCCTGAAATTTAACCATTCATGAAAAAGGAAAAGAACTTTTTTCCATATACATAGTCTTTAAGACAATAAATTGTTTAAGTCTTTTGGTAAGTGGAGGGATCTTAATGTCCATAAAAAAGGTTGATGCTAAAGCATTGGACAAGATCTTAGAAACAATGGTGAGCACTGTTAGTGAAAGTAAGGACGAAGTCTTTGATATCGGCGAACAATGCCGAAAGGATTTCGAGTCATTATCAAAAGAGCTTGATGATGTGAAAATCAGGGTTGCCATTGTGATAACCGACAGCGATGCACTGGATTCAAAAGCCAGGTTTGCTCGAAAAAGGCTTTCAGAAGTCAGTATGCACTTCAACCATTTTTCTGAAGAACAGGTGCGCGATGCTTATGAAAGGGCACATAAGCTGCAAGTCGATTTACAAATTAACCGGCAATTGGAGAAAGAGCTCCGTAATCGCCGGGATGAGCTTGAGTTAAGGTTAAGGGGTTTACAGCAGACAATCGATAAAGCGGTGCATCTCGTCTCGCAAATATCGGTAGTACAGAACTATTTGACACAGGATCTTAAATTTGTCGGGGAAGCACTTCAAGAAGCGAAACGCAAACAGGACTTCGGCCTGAAAATAATCGAAGCCCAGGAGCAGGAACGTAAAAAGCTCTCACGTGAAATTCATGATGGGCCGGCGCAAATGCTGGCAAACGTCATGATGCGCTCAGATCTGATAGAACGAGTGCAACGGGAGAGAGGCCCTGATGAAGCGTTAGTTGAAATCCGCAGTTTAAAGGTCATGGTAAGGAATGCTTTATATGAAGTGCGCAGAATCATCTATGACCTTCGTCCTATGGCGCTTGATGATTTAGGACTAGTTCCTACCCTCAGAAAGTACCTGCAAACGACCGAAGACTATAATAATGGCGTGAATCTTAATTTCGTCAATCTTGGGCAGGTCAAAAGGCTTCCTTCCGATATGGAGGTCGCTTTATTCAGGCTGGTTCAAGAGGCAGTACAAAATTCATTGAAGCATGCGGACCCAAAACAGATTCAAGTTAAACTGTCCATTTCCAAGGAGATGGTGACCGTTGTCGTCAAGGATGATGGAAAGGGGTTTGACTCTTCGATTCAAAAAGAAGGTTCATTTGGCTTGGTAGGAATGAGAGAAAGAGTCGAGCTGCTGGAAGGTGAAATGACGATAGATTCACAACCAGGGGCAGGCACTTTAGTATTTATACAAATTCCCTACCATATATAAACGATAGAGAATAGACTTTTTAAATAGAAACTAGGAGGAAGAAGCCGTTGAAGACTAGTATCATCATTATCGATGACCATCAGCTTTTCCGTGAAGGCGTAAAGCGCATATTAGATTTTGAATCATCCTTTGATGTTGTTGCCGAGGGTGATGACGGAAGCGAAGCTATGGATCTCGTTGAAACACATAAACCTGATGTTGTTATCATGGATATCAACATGCCGAACATGAATGGGGTCGAAGCGACAAAAATGCTCGTGAACCGTTACCCTGAAACAAAAGTCATCATCCTTTCCATTCATGATGATGAAAACTACGTACAGCACGCATTGAAAACAGGAGCACAAGGCTATCTGTTGAAAGAAATGGACGCGGATGCGTTGATTGATGCTGTGCGAGTAGTAGCTGAAGGCGGATCATACCTTCATCCGAAGGTGACCCATAACTTGGTTAAGGAATATCGCCGATTGGCAGCTGAAGAGGGTGCTGATCGTGATTCCGTACATACAATAGAAATCAGGAGGCCGCTTCACCTATTGACTCGACGCGAATGTGAAGTGCTCCAACTTTTAGCGGATGGTAAAAGCAACCGTGCCATCGGTGAAACTCTTTATATCAGTGAAAAAACAGTCAAGAACCATGTAAGTAACATTCTTCAGAAGATGAATGTGAATGACCGTACACAAGCGGTTGTCCTAGCTATCAAAAACGGCTGGGTAGAAGTGAAGTAATTAAAACGATCGATAAGTCCGGCTCTTCAGATTCCGCAATGCGTGCTGAAGGGCTGGATTTTTTTTGTAGGAAGGATGACTAACTGGATTCATATTTTTGGTAATGGAGAAAGCAATTTAATGCAAAAAAAGGCATTTTCAGATAGAATGGTGAGTATGATATGAAGTAAATTTTTATAAGGATGGTACTATTATGAAAACCGCAGTCGTAACAGATAGCACTGCATATATACCTGAGGAAATACGTGATCGTTTACATATACATATGATGCCGCTTAATGTCATTTTTTCCAATGAAGCTTACCGGGAGGAAGTTGATATCACTGCGGATGAGTTTTATGAGGAAGTAAAGAGGCAGGAGAAATTGCCAACCACTTCACAGCCTCCAATAGGGAAGTTTGTCGAGAAGTTCGAGGAGCTGCAAAAAGACTATGATGATGTTATTTCCATTCATTTATCGAGCGGCATCAGCGGAACGTTTCAAGGAGCGGTATCGGCGGGTGAAATGGTCGATGGAATTAAGGTTCATGCCTTTGATTCGGAGATCAGCTGCATGGTACAGGGGTTTTATGTGATCGAGGCGGCAAAGATGGCACTTGATGGTAAAAGTGCAGAAGAAATCATGGCCAGGCTTGAAGAGATGAAGCCATCGGTCAGGGCATACTTCATGGCAGATGACCTTTCCCATCTGCAGCGCGGGGGACGCTTAAGCAGTGCCCAAGCATTGATTGGCAGTTTGCTTCAAGTGAAGCCGGTTCTCCATTTTGTTGATAAGGTCATCGTCCCATTCGAAAAAATCCGTACAAGAAAAAAAGCGATGAAACGGATTGCCGATTTGCTTGGAGAAGACGCGGCGAGCGGCGAGAAATATAAAGCTGTCATCATTCATGCAAAACGGGAAAGTGAAGCTAAAGACTGGAAAGAAGAACTTGAAGCCCGGTTCCCGAATGTCGAGTTCGACATCAGCTACTTCGGTCCAGTAATCGGAACGCATCTGGGCGAAGGCTCGATGGGGATGGGCTGGTATAAAATTTAAGCTATTTAACGCCTTTCCTAAGTGGAAGGTGTTTTTTTATGAAGCAAAAGGGAATTCGGGAGTAAAAAGCGAATGATAAGGAGGAGTGTGATATATCAAGAAAAGGAGGTTGCAGTTTGGAAAAAATGAGCATTTCCCCGCCATATTCCCCGGAACTTCAGAACCACCTCACCGGAAAACATCTTTTGGCATTCGAAATCCCCTTCTCTCAAGAACTCCTCGCAGAGCACCTCAAGAATGGGTATGTCTCAGAAACTTGCGGCGTGCAATACGGTAACGGCAGTTATCACTGTGTACGCTGCGGTAACAAAGATCAAACTTTGTTTTATACATTCCCTTGCAAGAATTGCGATCAAGATTGCACTTACTGCCGCTCATGCATCATGATGGGACGGGTCAGTGAATGTGCAAAACTATTTAGGTGGACCGGACCCGGCATTCAGTTTCAGATTCCTGACATAGTGATGAGCTGGGAAGGCACTTTATCGGAAGGTCAACAAACTGCCTCCGACCTTGTCGTTGAAGCTGTAAACGGAAAAGGTGAACTCCTGGTATGGGCTGTATGCGGGGCAGGAAAGACGGAGGTCCTATTCCCGGCGATTGAGGCAGCATTGCATGCCGGGAAACGGATTTGTTTGGCAACACCCCGGACCGATGTCGTTCTCGAACTATCCCCTAGGTTAAAAAAAGCCTTTCCTGCCATTGAGGTCGCGACCCTCTATGCCGGCAGTGGCGATCGACATGGATTTTCGCCACTAACCGTTTCCACGACACATCAGCTTTTCCGTTTTATTGAAGCTTTCGATGTCATCATCGTTGATGAAGTCGATGCGTTTCCCTACTCAATTGATGATTCGCTGCATTATGCGGTCAATAAATCAAAAAAGGTTTCTGCGGCAACCATCTACTTGACCGCCACACCTTCGAAACGGATGCAGCGGCTATACCGCAGCGGCAAATTGAAAGCCGTCATAATACCGGCCCGTTATCATCGTCAGCCAATCCCTGTCCCTGAAATGAAGTGGAGCGGCAATTGGCAAAAAATATTTCTTCAAAAAAAGATTCCCCCAGCAATCATCGGATGGGTAAGTGAACGCCTTGAGCAGAACATCCCCTTCCTCTTGTTTTTTCCAAGCATTGAAGTGATGGAGCAGGTCATTCCGCTGTTTCAAATGCTGTCCCCAAAATTATCGATTGTCCACTCCCGGCACCCTGATCGAAAGGAAATAGTAATGGCACTAAGGAATGGCTTGGTTCCAGGATTACTGACCACGACCATACTGGAACGTGGCGTGACTATTGAGCGGTTGGAGGTAGCCGTGATCGGTGCTGAACATGAAGTGTTTTCTGATAGTGCTCTCGTTCAGATTGCTGGAAGGGTAGGGAGAAGCTTTGCTAATCCTGCAGGGACGATCACCTTTTTTCATTACGGTAAAAGTAAAGCGATGGTCGAGGCGGTTCACCATATTCAAATGATGAATAAAGATGCCAAGATAAGAGGGCTGCTCTATGGATAGATGTCTTGTTTGTGATGAAGGAATGAAGCAGGCATTGACCTGGAGGAGCTTACTTAAGCAGGCCGAGGCAAGAGCAATCTGCGCAAGATGTGAGGGGAAGCTTAATAGGATTACCGGAGAAACATGTACAATGTGTTCAAGGGAGCTTGGTGGGGTTCATATTACCGGTGACCTCTGTCTGGATTGTTCAAGATGGGAAAGGAATAAGGAATGGAGCGGCTATTTGTCGAAGAACATATCGCTATTTCATTATAATGAATACTTAAAAGATATTATTGCTAAATATAAGTACCGTGGGGATTATGCATTAGCTGAGGTTTTCGTCCCTTTTTTGAAAGAAAGGTTAAAGGACATGGAGTTTGACCTGGTAACGGTCATCCCGCTTAGCCATGAACGGCTTACGGAACGTGGATTCAACCAGGTACAGGCCTTGGCAGACCTTCTTGGAATTCATACGGTTGAGATCTTGACAAGAATCCATACGGAAAAACAATCAAAAAAATCACGTCAAGAGAGGATGTCATTACCGCAGGTTTTTCAGGTCATGCAGTTAGATTTGCTGGAGCATAAATCAATTTTGATCATCGATGACATTTACACGACAGGCACAACTCTCAGGCATGCAGCAAAGGCATTGATAACGGCTGGGGCCAAAGAAGTATCATCCATCACCCTGGCTAGGTGAAAAAGCTTATTTTAATAAAACATCCTAAAGTATCGCAGGTATTATTCGATATATACAGTACTGAAGAATATCGCTGTGATGGTGAAGGAGGGGCCTCAATGGAAGTATTCAACTGTCCAAGCTGTAATTCGTTATTCGTTATGACGAAATTCCGTGATGTATGCGATGCCTGTTATAAAGAAGAAGAAGACCAATATGATAAAGTGTATGCATATATTCGCAAGAAAATAAATAGAACGGCGTCCATGATGCAGGTGGTTAAGGAAACCGGCGTTGAAGATACGTTAATTATTAAATTTGTGAGAACAGGAAAGCTGAGAATTTCGCAGTTTCCCAATCTAGGAATTCCATGTGAAAAGTGTGGCGCTAACATCAAGAGTGGAAGGCTATGCGGCAAATGCAGCGATTCATTGCGTACGGATTTGCAGGCATTTGAATATGAGGAAAAGCGCCTGACTGAAATTCAAGGAAATGATAAAAAAAATACGTACTACATGAAGGATGATCAAAAAGGATAAATCATGGAAACATGATGCAGTATTTGTTAAAATATTCGATATTGAGAACAAGATTCGACAATGGGTGTCGAAGGAAAGATTACAAGAAACAATTAAAGAAATCCATTCCTTGTCGATAATAACGATAGGGAGAATAACACAGTCCAGAGCCATTTCATGTGTTAAGGAATCGAAACATTATGGGATTTATAAAATCGACCGAAGGAGAGGATCTGGAATATGAAAATCAATAACGTCGGTATGACAGGTGTTAACCCTTATAATCTTCAAGCCAATAAAACGGGGAATATCAAAGAATCCAAGGTCAAATCCTCGGATAAAGTTGAAATTTCTTCAGCGGCAAAAGAAATGCAGCAATCATCACCAATTCTTGCTGCAAGACAAGCAAGAGTGGATGAACTGAAAATCCAAGTTGAAAAAGGAAATTATAAATTGAATGCACAAGCAACGGCTAAGGGTCTCATCGATTTTTACCGAAAGTGAATACTCAATTAAAAAGATTGAATGAAGTGGACGGAGCCATTTTCCGTCCTTCATTTATGAGTGAGGAGGCAGCAAAATGTCTACACGGAACATCATCGGATCGCTTGAAAAATTGATCAAGCTTCATAAAAGCTTCAATCAATTAGCGATAAGAAAAACGGCCATTTTGAAAGCAAATGATACCGAGGAGATCACTGCCCTGCTAATTTCGGAACAAAAGCATATTAAAGCGATCAGTCAAACGGATAAGGAAAGAGAAAGGGCAGTCGAGGAATTTCTTGCAGCTAATGGAACGGCGGGACAGCCTGCCTCCATCCATACCGTAACGGAATTGACAGGATCTAAAGAAACGGAAATCCTTGAAAGGCTAAAAGCGGAATTGATTGATGAAGTGACAACGCTGAAGGAGCGAAACAGTTTAAATCAGCAATTGATCTATCAGTCCCTTCAATTCATCAATGTCTCATTGGATATGCTGAGGCCGCAGCACCAGAACCTGAATTACGGGGATTCGGTTAAGAAAACGGCCAAAATCGGCATGGGAATGTTTGATTCCAAAGCTTAATAAGCAGAAAAAAGATGGAGGTGCGAGCAAATGATTTCAACCTTTATGGGTCTTGAGACTGCCAAACGCGGATTATCCACCTCTCAAGGGGCATTGTATACAACAGGAAATAACGTGGCCAATGCCAATACATTAGGATATTCAAGACAGCGGGTCAATCTGGTCCAGACGTCGGGCTTTCCTACTGTCGGTTTGAACAGCCCGCGCGTTGCCGGCCAAATCGGGACAGGGGTGGCAGCTGAAACGGTTCAGCGGATCCGGGACAGTTTCCTGGACGCACAATACAGGACACAAAGTAATAAAATCGGTTATTACGGGGCCATGAGCGAATCCTTGACGAAAATGGAAGGCGTCATGAACGAGCCGACCGACAGCGGATTAGCCGCTACGATGGAGAAGTTCTGGAACTCGCTGCAGGGGCTGACGGCGAATACGGAAAACTCCGGGGCGCGTGAGGTCGTTGCCTCGACGGGCGTCATGGTCGCGGATACCCTAAATTACTACTATAACTCGCTTACGAACGTTCAAACGGATATCGGCAATCAGATAAACGTCAAAGCGAACGAAATCAATACGCTCATCAGCAGTATTGACCAGCTAAACCAACAGATCAGCAAAGTGGAGCCTCATGGTTATATTCCCAATGACCTTTATGATAAACGTGATGTACTCGTAGACAATCTCTCACAGCTTGTCAGCATTAAAGTGAGCAATGTCATTCCGACGGATTACGGCAGAGCAAGCGATGTGGCCACAGGGCTATACAATATCGAATTGATGAAAGAAGACGGTTCGTCTTTTGTGCCGCCCATCAATCTAGTTAGTGTTAACCAAACCGGGATGGTGGGAACTTCGAAAGTTGAAGTTAGCCATGATAAAACGACAGGTATGGTGGATGGATTAAAGTTTGGTTCGAAAACATTGACGGATTACAATTTCTCGGGAGAACTATCCGGTCTGATCAAAAGCTTTGGCTATAAGAAGGCTGATGGCACGATCGCCGGCGCTTATCCTGATATGCTGAAAAAGCTCGATAATATGACGGCTGCTTTCGTGAATGAATTCAATGCCATCCATAAACAAGGCTATGCCCTGGGTGATGACAGCACTTCCACATTGAACTTCTTTAAACTCGAACCGGGTAAGAGTGCCGCCCAAAGCATCAAGGTGAATGGTGAAATCGTTAAGGATCCCACAAAAATTGCCGCAGGCGGTAAAAGTGGAGGGGCATCCGGTGATAATGAAAACGCCAAACTCCTGGCTGACCTTAAAAAGAAGGCGTTCAGTGAGTACTCGACTAAAGACCAAAACTCCGACGAATTGACGGGTAGCTTCGACACCTATTATTCCGGTATCATCGGAAAGCTTGGTGTGGATTCCCAAAGCGCCCAAAAGAACCTTTCCAACTCTGTCGTGCTTGCTGCCTCAGTCAATCAAAATAGGGAGTCTGTCAGTTCCGTATCCCTTGATGAAGAAATGACTGACATGATCAAATTCCAGCAGGCATACAACGCATCCGCAAGAATGATGACGATGATGGATGAAATGCTCGATAAAATCATAAACGGAATGGGTACAGTTGGCCGATGATAGGAGGAGACGAATATGCGGGTAACGCAATCGATGCTAACCAATAATATGCTGAGCAATTTAAGCAGCAGTTACGAAAAGATGTCCAGGCTGCAAGAGCAGGTTTCCTCTCAAAAGAAGTTCTCCAAGCCTTCCGATAACCCTGTTGCGGCCATGATGGGAATGGGGTACAGGACAAACCTCAATCAAATAGGGCAGTATCAAAGTAACATTGCCGAGGCGACCAATTGGATCGACAGCACGGATGATGCCATTACTGAAAGTGTTTCCGCCCTGCAGCGGATTCGTGAATTAACCGTTCAAGGCAGCAATGGCACGTATGAAGGGGAGCAACTTAAAACAATTACTGAAGAAATTAAACAATTAAAAGAACATCTCATAACTCTAGGCGACACACAGATTGGCGGGAAGTATATCTTTAACGGCCAGGATACGAATGTGAGACCGTCGTCCGTTAAAGATGGGAATGGAAATACCGTGTATGGCACAGGGGACATAAACCTTGAAGTTTTTTCGGGGATTTCCCTTAAAATCAATACGGACGGTTCCAAGATTTTTGGTGATGCACTAGCTGCCGGCGGAAGCATCGACCAGACAATCGAGGCACTCGAAAACGGCGGGGACGTGAGCGGCACACTGGAAGGACTTGACGCAACGATAAATACCTTCTTAGGCATGCAGGCACAGGTTGGCGCAAGGCAGAATCGGATTGAGCTGATGACGGACCGTCTCAAGCAGCAGGAGGTTTTTGCCACTGAAATCCTTTCGAAAAATGAGGATGTCGATATCGAAAAGGCGATCATGGATTTGACGACCCAGGAAAGTGTCCATAGTGCTGCTTTAAGTATCGGAGCAAAGATCATGCAGCCGAGTTTATTGGATTTTCTTCGCTAAGCTATTCTTAAATGGATAGCTTTTTTCTATAAGGAGTGTTGATGATGCAGATTCCGCAAATTAGATTGCAAACCACCCCAATGAAGATTGGAGTGAATATAGAACAGCCTGTACAGCAGATCGAACAGAAGGCTGCGGTCCAATCAATCAAACAGCCGCAAGCGATCCTCGAGATTCAAATGACCCCAGGCAAGCTGACGATCGATCAGTCACAAGCAAGGGAAGACATGGATTTGAAAAGCCTTTCAGTAAGAGTCGATGAATTTGCGGAGCAGGGATACCAGGATTGGCTGGCGGGTATGGCAAGACGTGCCCAGCAGGGAACTGAGCTGAGGCATATTGAAAAAGGCGGTAATCCACTCGCTGAACAGGCTAGGCAAAACAGCAAAGGCCCTGAGAAGCAGTTCAATCTCGGCTGGATTCCCTCTCCATTCAGCGTAAAGCTTGACTATCAGCCAGCGGAAGTGAAGGTTGAAGCAACCGCTCAAAAACCGATCATTGATGCTCAAATCAATAGGGTTAACCATACATACACACCAGGTAGTGTGAATGTCGAAATTCTACAAAAAAATGCGCTGGATATAGATTTCATCAATTTAAATCCGGATGAGATAAGGTAGTGAAAACATAGATGATTCTACAAACAAAATTTCATGGCGAACTCGAATTGGCTGAGAAAGAGATTTATGTATTTGAAAGCGGGATACCAGGATTTTTAGAAGAAAAACAGTTTTGCTTGCTAGCTTTGGATGACACGCCATTTTTCGTCCTGCAATCGACAGAAACAAAAGAGCTTGCTTTCATTGTGACGAATCCATTTGAGGTGTTTCCTGATTACGAAGTGAAGCTTACGGATGAAGTATTATCTTCTTTACAAATAGAAACGGAACTGGAAGTCATTACTTTCGTCATTTTAACGATCCAAGACCCTTTCAATGAAACGACGGCGAATCTCCAGGCACCCATCATCATAAACGGCCCTAAAAAAGTCGGAAAGCAATTCATCATGAACGCTAGTGAATACCGTACAAAGCACAAACTGTTTGAACCTCCAGCGGAACAGGGGGGGAAATGATGCTCGTTTTGACCAGAAAACCAAATGAAGCGATCATGATTGGCGATGATATCGAAATTACGATCCTGTCCGTCGAGGGGGAACAGATCAAACTGGGGATCAATGCCCCTAAAAACGTCGATATCCATAGGAAGGAAGTCTATCTGTCCATTCAGCAGGAAAATAGAAAAGCCTCCAAAACAGAAACTATTTTTCTGGAAGGTATAAATGAGTATTTCAAGAAAAAATCGTAAAATCCGCTAAATATGTTTCCATGCAGGTCGATATTAAGTATACAACGATGGGCAGTGAAATAGGCGGCCGACTTAGTCACTGCCCATCGTAAACAACCACATGGACGTGGGGACTTAAGACTCAAGGAGGAAACAAAAATGATTATCAATCACAATATCTCAGCTCTAAACACGCACCGTCAATTATCAAGTGCAACGAATGCACAATCAAAATCAATGGAGAAACTAGCATCGGGCATGCGCATCAACCGTGCAGGCGATGACGCAGCTGGTCTAGCAATCTCTGAAAAAATGCGTGGACAAATCCGCGGATTGGACCAAGCTTCCCGTAACTCACAGGATGCCATCTCATTGATCCAAACTGCTGAAGGTGCATTGAACGAAACGACTGACATCCTTCAACGTATGCGTGAACTTGCTACACAAGCATCAACGGATACTAATACAACTAGTGACCGTGGAGAAATCCAAAAGGAAATGGATTCATTAACATCTGAAATCAACCGTATCGGTAACACTACTGAATTCAATACTCAGAAACTATTGAATGGTTCTAAGGATTCTGATACAAAACTTTCTACTGCTAGCTTGACTGGTTCAGGGGCGGCAGGTGCTGTTACAACTGGCGGTACATTAAGTCTTAAAATCGATGGGAAAGATGTCGATGTTACAATCGGAGATGGTGATGCAGCTGCTGATATAGTGACTGCTATTAATACTGCAGCAAATACTGCACTTGGAACAACTGGTGAAGAGTATGCGTCCCTTGATGGTGATGGTGCTTTAAAGCTTGATACCTTAACTGCTGGCGCTAAAGGTTCCGTTGAAATAGTTGGTGCATCTGCTGGTACTGCTTTAGCTGATTTAAAAATAAGTAGTTCTTCTTCTACGGGTACTGATGCTGGCGCAGGTCTTCAATTCCAAATCGGTGCAAATGAAAACCAAAGTCTGACACTTGAAATCGGTGACATGCGTGCTAGTAATCTAGGATTAACTGGTATTGGTGATGGATTCACTGCAACTACAAATGTAAGCAATGGTACAGATTCTAAAGGCGTTGAATCCGGTCTGGATGTTTCTAATGCTAAAAATGCATCTGCAGCAATCACAGTTATTCAATCTGCAATTGACACTGTATCAGCTGAACGTTCTAAACTAGGTGCTAACCAAAACCGATTAGAGCATACGATCAACAACTTAGGAACTTCTTCTGAAAACCTGACTGCTGCTGAATCACGTGTTCGTGATACAGATATGGCTAAGACTATGATGGAGCAAACTAAAAACTCTATCTTGGCGCAAGCATCTCAAGCAATGCTAGCTCAAGCAAATTCCGCACCTCAAGGAGTTTTACAACTTCTGAGGTAAATTTGAAGGGCGTTTTATCCAGTAATGGATAAAATTATGACTGGGTGAATTGCTGGAACTTCCTAAAGCTGCATCAACCACAACGTAACTGGAAACGGTAAGCGTGATGGTCTGAAAATGATGGAGATGACATAATGGATAATCAGCAGCCAAGCTCCTTTGAGGAAACTCTGGAGAAGGTTCAACGACTAGGATATACAGTCTAAGGTGAAAGCTATGGCAATGAAATCCGTAGGGTGGCAAAAGCCATTCGAAGTGCCCAGCCCCTTATAAGATAAGGGTGAAGATATAGTCTGTTCTATGATCGAAAGACATAGTCGCAAAGCAAGCGAACCAACAACCACAAGGAGTTTTACAACTTCTTCGTTAATTTTAGATTACCTGAAAGAGACTCTAGTTTTACTAGAGTCTCTTTTTTTATCGAAAAATATAAAGGGTCGGTTAGATTAACATTATTTAGCTCCAAAATACTATCACGTTTTGGCGTTAGTTTAGTTTTTTTATTTCTTGCCATTTATAAGTAACGGACCAATAACTTCTTTTTAGCATCTTTGCAATTTCATTTGTTGTATAACCATTTTCTTTAAGTTGTCTTAGTAATTTAATTTCATCTGGAGAATAGGGTTTAGAGCGATCTGAACTGCTGGTAAGAATCGTGTAATCAGGATACTTAGATTTCCACCTGAGTATTTCTTTTTGATTTCGGAATTCCCAAGAGGTTTTATATAACATGGAAGAACAAGTTTTTGCTACAGGTTCGATTAGTTCGAGGAAACGAAAAGTTTCTTTAACAGAAGTAGTTTTTAGAATATATCCATATCCATCTTTACGAGAGCTCAGCTTTAAGGATAAATGATATGTGGTAAATATATGTTCCTTTAGTTTCTCTAATTCGTCTTTAGGATAACATTGAAGGTAAAGGTAAATATGCGGTGTGAGGTAAATAATTTTTTTATTATGATTTTCCCTGTATGAGATGCTTAAAGAGCCATCATCCATGTATAGAATAGTTAGGAAATGTGGTAAAATGCAATGTTTCAATAATGTGAAGGGGAGATGTTTAGTTCCATCATCACTGTAAAAGTGTGGGAATAAATTGGTGAATAATTCTAAAGAAGCGGAACGGACACATTGGCTTGCCGGAGTGATATATAATAATCCATCAAAAAAGGAAATTTTCCATTTTCGATAATCTCCCTGAGATGTGCCGTAGTGCTCCCGGTAGCTGTTGTTCTTTCTCCTGCTATTTTTATAAATTTTCGTGATTTCACCGTCACTTATAATGCTGGCATATAATATATTTTTCTGGATTTCAGTAAGATTAATTATGAAAACCTCCTTATATAAGAGTGTAAGCTCATCTTCTTAATCCCATTTTATAATGTTATCCCCTCCGATAGCGAATGTTCGTTCTCTATTTAATAATAAATCCTTTGTATGTACACTGTAAAGTTCCATTTCGGAACCGATATAAAAAGTAAAGATATCATATTGGGGGCTATTTAGATGCTGGAGAGTTTGTCCACAAATATCCTTTCCTCACAACTTAGAACAGCAATCTCGGAAGGAATCAGTTCATTTTATCAGCGGGAAATGAATACGCTAGCCTATTCGGAGCAAAGTGGGGAATCTACTTATGTGCCTTCAAAAGAAAAGATGCAGGAAGTGGTGGATAGTTTAAACACCTTCCTTAATCCAACACATACGGCGGTTCGTTTTGAATATCATGAGAAGCTGAATGAGTACTATGTCAAGGTAGTGGATGATGTAACGGATGAGACGATCAGGGAAATTCCCCCGAAGAAGTTATTGGACTTCTATGCGGCAATGACGGAGTTTGTCGGCATAATGGTGGATGAAAAAATATAAGCGGGTGATCAATTTTGGTACGAATCAGTGGTTTAGCAAGCGGGATGGACATTGATGAATTAGTTAAGAGCATGATGCAGGCAGAACGGGTGCCATTGGATAAACTGACACAGAAAAAGCAGTATTCCGAGTGGCAGCGGGATGATTACCGTTCGATAAATACAGCTTTATCAGAATTGGATACGCTCATTCGTGATGGAATTGGGAAGCAGTCTTCCTTCATTAAAAAGAAGGTGACGTTATCGAATCCAGATGCTGTATCAGTGAGAAATGTGAATTCGACCAGTGATTTTTCCGGGAATATAAAAGTGAATGGACTTGCCAAGGCAGCAACCATGACAAGTACAGAAAAATCAGCTGTTACCGACCCCAAAAAGAAACTATCGGAATTGGGAATCACGACTCCTCAAGATATTACGATACTGTCCATCAATAAGGATGGCGGTTTTGATACGGAAGTAAAAGATGGCGCAACAGTGGAAAAACTGTATACTCTTACCCTTGATGCGGACGATACGTTAGAAAGTGTCATAAATAAAATTAATGCAAACTCGGGAGTGACTCTATTTTTCGATGAAACGTCCCAGAAGTTTTCCATCACTGCTAAAAATACAGGTGATATAAAAAATCGGCCTGAAATTGAGTTAGGGAGTACCGGAGATTTCTTCAATGTGCTAAAAATGAGCAGTAACAATGAAGGAACTGGCGGCACAATAGGGGAAAATGCATCGATTACTTATAATGGCCTGGACATTTCCCGGCCTTCGAATACGTTTCAGATTAATGGAGCGGAAATAACGGTAAAGCAAAAAACGACGGATACAGTCACATTCTCATCAACAGCTGATGTGGATGCCATCCTGGACACGATCACTCAGTTTGTGAATAAATACAATGATGTCATTAAAAAGGTTCAAGATAAAACGGGTGAAGCTAAATATCGCTCCTTTACCCCGCTTACCTCTGAGCAAAAGAAGGCAATGACAGAGGATGAAGTGAAGCTGTGGGAAGAAAAAGCGAAAAGCGGAACATTAAAAGGGGATTCGACGTTAAAAAGCCTCCTGACCACAATGAGGTCATCCCTATACACCTCGGTGGATGGGATCACAGGAAAAAACAATCTCAGCAGTTTGGGGATCACCACCACCAAAAATTATTTGGAGGGCGGTAAATTAACGATTGATGAGGACAAGCTCCGGGCAGCCATTAGTGAGGATCCGAATGCGATTTATGATATGTTCATGGCCAATGGGCCAGAAAAGAGCGACAAAGGCCTCGCGCGCCGGTTAAGGGATGATATAGAATCATCAATGAAGGCGATTACTGAAAAGGCCGGAAAGGCCGGATTTGTTAATAACAATTTTACAATCGGAAAATTGGTCGATGGGCTGGATAAGAAGATTTCAACATTTGAGGCAAAGCTAACGAAATTGGAATCGCGCTATTACAACCAGTTCACGGCGATGGAAAAAGCGATTCAAAAGGCAAACAGCCAAAGTGCATCGTTAGCTTCTTATTTTAGTTAAGGTAAGTCGGAAAGGAAGTTAAATATGGCAATAAATAATCCTTATCAATCGTATCAGCAAAATTCAGTCAACACAGCATCCCCGGGAGAGCTTACATTACTGCTTTATAATGGCTGTTTGAAGTTCATCATGCTTGGGAAGAAGGCCATTGAAGCAGGAAATATCGAAGCGAAGAATACGAACATCATCAAGGCGCAAAATATCATCCGCGAATTGATGGTGACGCTGAATATGGATGCGGATGTATCCAAAGATATGATGAGTCTATATGATTTCATGAACCGGCGTCTGATAGAAGCGAATATGAAAAATGATGTTTCTGCCTTGGAAGAAGTGGAGGGCCTTGTTACTGAGTTCCGGAATACTTGGAAGGAAGTAATTCAAATCAATCGGAAAAAACAATTTACCCAAAGCGGTCAAGTGTAATGGTGATTAGGACCTTTCATGATTTGACTGTTGAATTACTTGCCGTTCTGGAAAATCACACGATTACAGAGCGTGATGATAAAATAGAAAGGATCACAAAGCTGATCGATCAGCGAGATGGACTTCTTTCTCGAATCAAACCGCCTTTTACTGCAGAAGAGCAGCAGCTGGGACGTGCAGCACTGTTGCTCAACCAAAAGGTCGATCACTTGCTGAAGCTCCAAAAGCAGGAGATAAAGCGGGATATCCAGGAAATAAACAAGAAGAAACGATCGTCCAATAAATACACGAACCCGTATGAAAGTCTATCAGTGGATGGTGTGTTCTATGATAAAAGAAATTGATTACACGACCGTTTGGATTCCAAAAGGTTTTCATGTTAATTATTTTTAAATTTTCTGTAAATAAAATAGGCTTAATTTTTTCTTTATAGCATAGCATTTGATATAATGAAGCTAGGGCAGACATCAACCCCTTTCCAAACCTTCCGACAATTGTTTCATTATTTCGACATATTTCATGATGTGTTTCTAAAAGGAACCGGAGGGGTATTGTAGAATCTAACTGTATAGTCTTAATTTAAGGAGGACTCACTTTATGAATTACAACGTACGCGGTGAAAACATTGAGGTAACTCCAGCAATTCGAGAATACGTCGAAAAGAAAATTGGCAAGTTAGAACGATATTTTAACAATACACCAGATGCAAATGTGTTAGTGAATTTAAAAGTGAACAATAATACATCAAAGGTCGAAGTGACGATTCCCATGCAGAATTTGGTTCTTCGTGCTGAAGAGGAAAATGCGGATATGTATGCTGCCATTGACTTGATCAATGATAAGCTTGAACGCCAAATTCGTAAACATAAAACGAAGGTCAATCGTAAGTTCCGGAACAATCTATCAGCTGCACCAGATGCATTCGCCTTCAATATGGAAGTTGACGAAGTGGTGGATGAATTCGAAGACGATAATGATATTGAAGTGGTCCGCAATAAGCGCTTTGATTTAAAGCCGATGGACAGTGAAGAAGCGATTTTACAAATGAATATGCTTGGTCACAGTTTCTTCGTTTACACGAATGCGGATACTAATACAACGAACGTAGTGTACCGCCGAAAAGATGGACGCTATGGATTGATTGAACCTAGTTAATTATTATTCTAAGATCAAAAGCACAGCCCAGCCTTTGGGTTGTGCTTTTTTAATGCCTGTTGATAGAATTCGTTTGAAAAGGAAAAGAATGATTGCTTCTTTTGTTCTCTATAAAATACAAATCAACGAAAAATCCTTTTGAAGAACAATTATTGTTCTTTATTAAGATAAATAGTCAGTTTTACCTATTTAATAACCCCCTTCTTTTGCACTATACTCAAATTGTGAGTTCTTTAAAAAGAACGGCTGATTTTTTATAAAAAACAATTTGATCAAGGTGCAGAGGGGTTGGATTACTTGTATCGAAAGAATTGCCATACTTGCCATAGGGCTTCTTTTAGCAGTGCGGAATATGGAAAGTGGCTTTGCCCGACCTGCGGTGAGGATTTAACTGCGCAAAAAGCCTTGGATGCACTTACAATGGAGAGAATCAATACAAAGCCACGAAATATTAAGAAGAGCAATATTCACTATTATACAAAAAAACGAAAATGAATTAGTCTATGATAAATTACCTGCACTATGAATTTTCTTAATTTTGTAATAATTTGTCGGATAAAAGTTTTTGCATTTAGGTAGATTACCGACATAAAATAGCAATATATGGAGTGGGTATCCGTTATAATATGATTATAAGTAATGTATTTGGTAATAAATACCAACAAAGGCAAACTTATTGAAAGATGAGGGCGCAAAGGCACAGGTCTAAGGTCCTCGAGACTATGATGGCTGGTCTGCCTGAAATACAAGGAGTATTTTAGGAGGTAGAAGAGGTGGCTAATGTGGAAATGGATCAAGAATGGGTGAAATTGATTTCAGAAGCAAGGAGCTTGGGTTTCAAAAAGGAGGAAATCAGTGCTTTTTTGAAACGGGAAAGCCTTGAGGTAACATTAGAGGAGAACAATGGAAAATAGCTTACGAAAAAGTTCGAGAACATCCCTATAAACAGTAATTCGATTCATTAGCTGTTTATAGGGTTTATTCTTCCTTGAGATTCTACAAGTCTAGCTTATTCAAACTGTATTCTTCAGGATTATGTAGGTAAACTAGTGTACTACCACTCTACTCTTCTTTATCTTTTCTCCATTTATTAAACTCGATGAATTCCCTGAATTGTTGTTTTGAGACACCCGAATTCATGGCTTCCTCAACGATTTTCATCCAGTCAGTGTCTAAGGTTTCCTTATTTGGTGCATCATAAAGCAGGGCATCAACAGGAATGTTTAGTACGGCGGAGATTTTTTCAAGAAATTGAATAGAAGGATTCGTTTGTAAGTTCCGCTCGAGCGAACTTAAATAAGACTTTGCCACACCCGCTTTATCGGCAAGTTCAGTCATCGACATTTTCTTTTCTTCTCGCAGTTTTTTTACACGTTCACCAATCATCAATACCACCTCGAAACATGTTCTATTTATCTTCCGCTAATAAGTGTCAGTAGCCAATCTTATCATTCAAAACAAGACGACTGTAAGGTTGGATTACCTTGACATGCTATCGCTAGAGAGGACACACAGCATCTAGTGATGGAAGGTTATGGATAATTCACATTTACATATGGAATAGTGGGGAGTTAGCAACATATTTTTTATACTTCCTTCTATTTTAACAGTTTTACTCCTCATTTATCCATTGTTTTTCGCAAGAATTGAATTCAGGTCTATACCAGGGAAGTGACATGAAGTTGTACCTCTATGATAGAAGTGGTAAAATTAAGCGTGCATTAGTAATAATAGAAGTGTGTTTCTTCTTACTTATATGAATTTTGTCATTGAACGATAATTACCATAATAGAGGAGCGTTATTGAATGCTTAATATATTAAATAAAGTTTTTGATCCGAATAAGCGAGAAATCAAACGTTTAGAAAAAATCGCCGATCAGGTCGAAGCGCTGGCTGATGAGACGGCGGGGTTATCGGATGAACAGTTGCGTGCCAAAACGGGTGAATTTAAAGAGCGTTATCAAAATGGGGAAACCGTTGATGATTTGCTTGTTGAGGCTTTTGCGGTTGCACGTGAAGGGGCAAAGCGTGCTCTGGGCTTATATCCTTATCGTGTTCAAATCATGGGTGGGGCATCACTTCATGATGGAAATATCTCCGAGATGAAAACAGGGGAAGGTAAAACCTTAACGTCCACCATGCCGGTTTATTTAAACGCGCTTACCGGTAAAGGTGTACATGTCGTTACTGTCAATGAATACTTGGCACACCGTGATGCCACCGAGATGGGTGTATTGTATGATTTCCTTGGTTTGACCGTCGGGTTGAATTTGAACAGTCATTCTAAAGAAGAAAAACAGGCGGCGTACAATGCTGACATTACGTACAGTACGAATAATGAGTTAGGTTTTGATTATCTTCGTGACAATATGGTGTTATATAAAGAACAAATGGTACAGCGCCCGCTGCACTTCGCTGTCATTGATGAGGTCGATTCGATTTTGATCGATGAGGCAAGAACGCCATTGATCATTTCCGGCTCTGCACAAAAATCGGCTCAGCTGTATATCCAGGCCAATGCGTTTGTAAAAACCTTGAAAAAAGAAACCGACTACACATATGATGAAAAGACAAAAGGTGTTCAGCTGACGGAAGATGGGATGAATCGAGCTGAAAAAGCGTTTAATATCGATAATTTATTCGATATTAATCACGTTACTTTGAATCATCATATCAATCAGGCGTTAAAGGCACATGTTTCCATGCATTTGGATGTGGATTATGTTGTCCAGGAAGGCGAGATAGTCATCGTTGACCAATTCACTGGCCGTTTGATGAAAGGCCGCCGTTACAGTGAAGGTCTCCACCAGGCGATCGAAGCGAAAGAAGGACTTGAGATTCAAAATGAAAGCATGACTCTTGCGACGATTACATTCCAGAACTATTTCAGGATGTATGAAAAGCTTTCAGGTATGACCGGAACAGCCAAAACGGAAGAAGAAGAATTCCGCAATATTTATAATATGAATGTAATTGCGATCCCGACAAACAGGAATATCATCAGGGACGACAGGGCAGATCTTATATACGCGACAACTGATGGCAAATTCAAGGCTGTTGTGGAAGACATCGCCGAACGCTATACAAAGGGTCAGCCTGTGCTTGTCGGTACGGTTGCCATCGAAACATCTGAAGTCATATCTGCCTATTTATCAAAAAAAGGAATCCCTCACGATGTTTTGAATGCCAAGAACCATGAGCGTGAAGCGGAAATCATTGCGAATGCAGGTAATCAAGGCTCAGTTACGATCGCTACGAACATGGCAGGGCGCGGTACGGATATCAAGCTTAGAGAAGGTGTCAAGGAGCTTGGGGGCCTTGCTGTAATCGGTACGGAACGTCATGAAAGCAGGCGTATAGATAACCAGCTGCGTGGTCGGTCCGGCCGTCAGGGAGATCCAGGGGTCACTCAATTCTATTTATCAATGGAAGATGAATTGATGCGCCGCTTCGGTTCGGATAACATGAAAAACATGATGGCGCGCCTTGGTATGGATGATTCCCAGCCAATTCAAAGCAAAATGGTGACAAGGGCCGTTGAATCCGCACAGAAACGGGTCGAAGGCAATAACTTCGATTCACGTAAGCAATTACTGCAGTATGATGATGTTCTCCGTCAACAACGGGAAATTATCTATAAACAGCGTTTCGATGTCATGGAAAGTGACAACTTACGTGAAATCGTCGAAACGATGATCACGGCATCCATCCAGCGAAATGTTGTCGCGTTTGCACCAATGGGTGATGAGGAAGGCTGGAATTTACAAGGCCTTGTCGATTACCTGAATGGTAACCTATTCAATGAAGGTTCAATCACTGTAGCTGATTTGGAAGGGAAAAATGAATCGGAATTGGTTGAGTTCATTTTAGCAAAAGTGAAAGAAAGCTATGACCAAAAAGAAGAAGAGCTATCTGAAGAACAAATGCGTGAATTCGAAAAAGTAATCGTTCTTCGTGCCGTCGATAGCAAGTGGATGGACCATATTGATGCGATGGAGCAATTGCGCCAAGGGATCCACCTTCGTGCTTATGGCCAGATTGATCCGCTTCGTGAATATCAATCAGAAGGTTTCGCAATGTTTGAAGCGATGATTGCTTCAATGGAAGATGAAGTCGCAAAATACATCATGAAGGCCGAAATCCGAAACAATTTGGAACGTAAGGAAGTCATAAAAGGACAAGCGGTCAATCCGAAGGAAGAAGACGGGGGGAAAGTGAAAAAAGCCCCTGCCCGTAAAAAGGAAGACGTTGGCCGAAACGCGTTATGCCCATGCGGCAGCGGTAAAAAATATAAGAATTGCCATGGCAATTTAGGTTAAAGTTAGGTGTATAATGATTATGGGACGGTTAAGTGTAAGGCTTGCCGCCTCTTTTCATGTTTTGTTTGCATAAAGGTATACATTTGCATATAGTTTGGAGAGGTTTTATTTGTAATGAAGGGAATCCCTCTTCAGGGATTTTTTTTAACATACTTAATGAGGTGAAGAGAAATGGAATTAGCAGAAATTAGAAATGAACTTGAACGGACAGCGCAACGATTAACGGACTTTAGGGGGTCTCTTTGACTTAGATGAAAAAGAGGCACGAATCGCACAGCTAGAAAATGAGATGACACATCCCGATTTTTGGAATGATCAGCAAAAGGCACAAACTGTCATCAATGAAACGAATGGTTTAAAAGAACAAGTCAATCAATTATCCGACCTGAATGAATCATATGAAAATCTGGATTTGACATATGAATTAGTGAAAGAGGAGAACGATCAAGAACTTTTAGCGGAGCTGGAAGAAGAGATCACGGTTCTTGCACAAAAGATGAACGACTTTGAACTTCAACTTTTACTAAGTGAAGAATATGACTCGAAAAATGCCATTCTTGAACTGCATCCTGGTGCAGGCGGAACGGAGTCCCAGGATTGGGGTTCCATGCTGCTGCGCATGTATACAAGATGGGGTGAAAAAAGAGGCTTTAAAGTGGAAACCCTTGATTACCTTCCAGGTGATGAAGCTGGTATCAAGAGTGTCACTTTAATTTTCAAAGGCCATAACGCCTATGGTTATTTGAAAGCGGAAAAAGGGGTACACCGTCTTGTTCGTATTTCTCCTTTCGATTCCTCAGGACGACGCCATACTTCATTCGTTTCATGTGAAGTCATGCCGGAATTCGATGAAACGATCAATATAGAAATACGTACGGAAGATTTGAAAGTCGATACGTACCGGGCAAGTGGTGCAGGTGGTCAGCATATCAATACAACGGACTCGGCAGTCCGGATCACCCATATACCTACGAACACCGTGGTAACGTGCCAAAACGAGAGATCTCAAATCAAAAACAAGGCCCAAGCAATGAATATGCTGAAAGCCAAATTGTATCAACGTGAAATTGAACAGCAACAAGCGGATTTGGATGAAATCCGTGGTGAGCAAAAGGAAATTGGCTGGGGAAGCCAAATTCGTTCTTATGTTTTCCACCCGTATTCCATGGTTAAAGATCACCGTACCAGTGCGGAGACCGGAAACTTGGGAGCTGTCATGGATGGCGATATCGATATGTTCATTGATGCGTACTTGCGTTCAAAATTATAAGATCAGCCAGTCGGACCGGTTTCCACGGTCCGACTTTTTTTATTTTTTCCTTTTTAACGAATCTTCTGGCTGACATTTACAGGATTGAAAAGGGATGCTCTACCTCGTTCGGCCAATACTAGATAATAATGATGGTTCGAGGAGACTTATGCAAAATGAAGAAAAGATACCGGGAGCAGAAGCACCCTTTAATTCAAAAGTTAACGGAGTATGGATTGGTGATTGTCGGTTCATCCATAATTGCCATTGGTTTTAATGTATTCTTACTGCCTAACCAGGTCGCATCTGGCGGGGTCAGTGGAATTAGCACGATTCTCGGTTCAACTCTCGGTTGGGAGCCAGCCTACGTTCTTTGGGGTTTTAATATCCCTTTGTTCATTGCGGGGCTTATTATCCTTGGAAGACATTTCGGAGCCAAAAGCTTGATTGGAACCTTGTTTCTGCCTTTAGTGGTATTTCTGACAAAGGATTGGGATGCATGGACGAATGATGCATTGCTTGGTTCGATTTGCGGAGGGATGATGGTCGGACTTGGGCTGGGGATCGTCTTTCGAGGGAAGGGTTCCACAGGCGGGACCGATTTGGCGGCACAGATTTTCCATAAGTATACCCATCTGTCATTAGGAACCTGTGTGGCAGTCATTGATGGAATCATCGTTTTAAGTGCTGCCATCGTTTTTGATATTGAAAAAGGGCTTTATGCATTGATTGGATTGTATGTGACAAGCAAGACGATAGACCTCGTCCAGGTTGGATTGAACCGTTCGAAGATGTCATTAATCATCACGAATAAAGAAATGGAAGTAAGGGATGCTATCATACATGAGCTGGACCGGGGTGTAACAGGCATATCCGGGTATGGCGGCTATACAGATGTTACTCGTCCAATTTTGATGTGCGTAATAGACCAGTCAGAATTCACCAAATTGAAACAATTGGTGAAACTCGTTGACCCTAAAGCGTTTGTAATTGTAATGGACGCATCGGAGGTACTTGGGGAGGGTTTTAAACTGGATTGAAATTGGTATAATGTTCTTGTGCTGGTATAAATCAGAGGGGGTAAATTCAATGAAAATGAAGTGGTTAGCCTTAATTTTGGGTACTTCTTTGGCCTTGGCTGCATGCGGTGGGAACGATGATGCTGCAGATAAAGAGCCTGCAAGTGAAAATAATGAAACGACTACGGCAGATGCCGGTGATGCCGCAAAAATTTATGAAAACAAATGTTCAAGTTGTCATGCAGTGAATCTTGAAGGCGGCGTAGGACCGAATTTAACGAAGGTCGGTTCTAAGCTATCAAAAGCAGACATCGAAAAAGTCATTGCGAATGGTCAAGGCGGAATGCCAAAAGGTATAATCCAGGGCAAGGAAGCGAGCATGGTCGCTGAATGGCTTGCTGAACATAAATAATGATTAATGAAACGTCCTGCTTAGCAGGACGTTTCATTTAGCCTCCTTTAATAAACCTCGTGACAACTCACATTTAACCCCCTTTTCAAGCAATCAAATCCTGGAATTATTACATAGATGTTGATATATGTCTAACTGAAATGAAACTGTAATATTTTTTATGCTTAATTTGACAAAATATGATGTTATAATGTTTCTGTGCTCAAGTAAGAGAGTTTCCTGTCAGATTTCAGTGAAAATTGTCGAAAAAGCTGTAGGTACATAGTGATAATCCAAGCAAATTAGGTGGTTTTAGAATGATAGAAATGATAGATGTGAAAAAGACATATCCAAATGGCGTAATTGCCATTAATGGAATCAATGTGAAAATAAAGGCAGGCGAGTTCGTTTATGTAGTGGGTCCGAGCGGTGCCGGAAAATCGACCTTCATCAAAATGATGTATAGGGAAGAAAAGCCTACAAGCGGTAATATCTTGGTCAATGGCCTTAGCCTGCCAAGTATCCGCAATTCGAAAGTTCCTCTATTCCGCCGTAATATCGGTATGGTATTCCAAGATTTTAAACTCCTTCAAACATTCACTGTATATGAAAATGTTGCTTTTGCCATGGAAGTTATTGAAAAGGAACCAGAAGAAATCAAAAAGAGAGTCATGGAAGTCCTTGATCTGGTTGGCATTAAGCATAAAGCAAGAATGCTGCCTTCCGAGTTATCTGGTGGGGAACAGCAAAGGGTTGCAATAGCACGTTCGATCGTCAATGATCCCAAGGTAGTCATAGCCGACGAGCCTACAGGTAATCTTGATCCCGAAACATCATGGGAAATCATGAACATATTTGAAGAAATTAATAAACGCGGAACTACACTTGTCATGGCCACTCATAATAGGGACATCGTCAACAATATTAAACGACGTGTCATTGCCATTGAAAGTGGAAAAATAGTTCGCGATGAACATCGAGGTGATTACGGATATGAAATTTAGAACATTGCTCCGTCACTTCCGTGAAAGTTTTAAAAATATTGGCCGTAATGGATGGATGACGTTTGCTTCAGTCAGTGCAGTAACGGTCACTCTAACTTTGGTTGGCGTCTTTTTAGTGCTCATGATGAATTTAAATCATATCGCGGGAAATGTGGAGAAAGATGTCGAAGTTCGTGCACATATTGATAATGCGGCGAATGATGACGATATAAAAGCTATAGGTAAGCAAATTATGGAGATAAACGGCATTGAATCAGTGATTTTCTCTCCAAAAGATGAAGAGCTTACTAATTTAATAGATGATTTAGGAGATAATGGTGAGGCTTTTAAACCATTTGAACAGGATAACCCATTAAGGGACGTTTATGTTATCAAAACGAAATCTCCGCAAGATGTCATCAAGGTGGCAAAAAAAATCGAAGGTTTTGAGTATATCCAAAGTGTTAAATATGGACAAGGCTACGTCGAGAAACTATTCAGCTTTGTTAATATTGCTAGAAACATAGGGATCGTCCTTATTGTAGGTTTACTATTTACTGCAATGTTCCTGATTTCGAATACGATTAAAATTACCATTGTAGCCAGAAGGAAAGAAATTGAGATCATGAGATTGGTAGGAGCAACGAATACGTTCATCCGTTGGCCATTCTTCTTGGAAGGACTGTGGTTGGGAGTCCTCGGTTCCATAATTCCGATAGGTCTGATTGCAGTACTCTACTACAATCTTTATAAATATGCAGCACCGCAGATTACGTTCAAATTCATCGATTTCCTGCCTGCAAATCCGTTTATTTATCAAGTTTCGGCCATCCTCATCGTAATTGGAGCCGTTATCGGTATATGGGGCAGCTTGATGTCCGTCAGGAAGTTCTTGAAAGTATAAAAGTGTATCTTTGCTCGAAAGCCATAAGAACACAGACATAAATAGAGAGACGTTACAAGCACGGATGTAACGGGTTGAAAGGGGAAATGAAACGTGAAAAAAAATATCATTGCCATGAATGCCTCCATCATGATCGGGTTGGGAAGCATTCTAGCGGCACCTTCGGTTTATGCTGAGTCGATTTCGGACTTAGAAAAACAGAAAGAATCCATTCAGGAAAAACGTTCGGGTGTTGAATCGAATATTTCCGAAACTGAAAAGAAAATCGATAACCTGCAGGATAAGCAAATGACAGCAGAAGACCAAATCGCTGCCATTGAAGCGAAAATTGCAGAGTCCGCAAAGAAAATCGATGCTAAAAATGCTGAAATTACACAAACGAAAAAAGAAATCGAGGCATTGAAAGAAGAGATTAAAGTATTAAAAGAGCGGATCGCCAAACGTAATGAAGTATTGAAGGAAAGGGCACTTTCTTTTCAGGAGACTGGCGGGGACGTGAACTACCTTGAAGTATTATTCGGATCATCCAGTTTTGGGGATTTAGTTGACCGTGTCGGAGCTGTAGCAACAATCGCTGAAGCGGACCGCGATATTTTAAAGCAGCATGAGCTTGATAAAAAGGATCTGGAAGAAAAGCAAAATGCCGTTGAAACGAAGCTTGCCAGTTTAGAAGTGGCAAAAGCTGAACTATTGGAGATTCAAAAGCAACAAAAACAGCAGAAGCAAGAAAAGGATGCTTTAGTTAAGAAATTAAAGCAACAAACTGAAAAGCATGAACATGAGAAGATGGGTCTAGAGGAAGAAAAAGCGAATCTTGCTGCTCAAGAAAAAGCCATCAAATCTGCCATCAGCTTAGAGCATCAACGTCTAGCCGAATTGGAAGCAGCTCGTAAAAAAGCGGCAGCTGAAGCGAAAAAACGTGCAGAGCAAGAAGCGGCACAAGCGGCTGCACAAGCAGCATCACAAGCATCGGAATCAAAAAAACAATCCACTTCTTCAGGATATAGTGCAAAAAGCAACAGTTCATCAGCGCCATCAACTTCACAACCTTCGTCTAATGTAAGTTCAGCGCCAGCTGTATCATCTGGTACTTTCACTAGACCAAGTGCAGGATATGTATCTTCAACAATGGGTGAACGTTGGAATAAACAGCATGCCGGCATCGATATCGCTGCTAGCGGAACGGTTCCAGTTGTAGCGGCAGCCGACGGAGTCGTAAGCCGTTCTTACTTCTCAAGTTCATACGGTAACGTCGTCTTCGTTACCCATTCAATCGGCGGTCAGCAATGGACTACTGTGTATGCACACTTAAGTTCTAGACAAGTAGGCGAAGGTGCTGTAGTTGCCAAAGGTCAACAAGTTGGCATCATGGGTAACACAGGACATTCCTTCGGTCAGCATTTACACTTTGAGTTACATAAAGGTCCATGGAATTATAGCAAGTCAAATGCTGTTAATCCATTAAACTATATACCTAATTAATACCCAATATATGAACGAAAAAACAGATCAGGATAAATTCCTTGTCTGTTTTTTTTTTTGTAGTGTCACCATTTTCTATAAGCATATTCTTTCCATTCCCATCATATAGTGAAATACATATCAGGTCAGAAATGGGGATAAATATGGTCAAAAAATGGGTACTTCCTCTAGCAATCATCATGTCACTAGCCATTGGAGCAGTGGGGGGCATATATTGGACAAGCCTTCCTGCCAAGAATGAAGCAAAGGATGAAAGTCAAGAAATAACGAAGGATAAGGAATGGGCAAAAGTGGAACAAGCTTACGGCTTGATCGTAAGTCAGTATGTAGAACAGGTGGACGGCTCCAACCTGGTGGAGGGTGCCATCCAAGGTATGCTGTCAGCGCTGAAAGATCCATATTCCGTATATATGGACAAGGAGACCGCCAAGCAATTCAATGAAACCCTGGACTCCTCTTTTGAAGGGATCGGGACTGAAATCGGAATGGAAGATGGTAAGGTCATAATTGTTTCTCCTTACAAAGACTCTCCTGCTGAAAAAGCTGGATTAAAGCCGAAAGATCAAATCCTTAAGGTGAATGGTGAAAGTGTAGAAGGTTTGGATCTGTATGAAACACGCCTGAAAATCCGCGGCAAAAAAGGATCTCCCGTCAAAATGGAAATAAAGCGGGCAGGGGTGGATAATCCACTTGAATTCAATATGGTGCGTGCCGAAATTCCGTTGGATACCGTATTTTCATCAATTAAAGAAGTTGCAGGAGAACAAATCGGTTATATCGAGTTGACCACTTTCTCGGAAAATACTGCATCTGATTTCAAAAAGCAGATGAAAGAGCTCGAAAAGAAGGGAATCAAGGGCTTGGTCATAGATGTACGCGGCAACCCAGGTGGCCTTCTTTCTAGTGTGGAAACGATTCTTGGCGAGTTTATCACAAAAGACAAGCCATATTTGCAAATTGCAGAAAGAACGGGCGAAACGCAATCGTTTTTTACAAGCCTTAAGAAAGCGAAAAGTTATCCCATTGCCGTCTTGACGGATAAAGGGAGCGCCTCAGCCTCGGAAATCCTGGCAGGCGCGATGCAAGAGGCGGGAGGCTATCCATTGGTTGGCGAGAAGACCTTCGGGAAAGGCACAGTACAGCAGGCTGTACCAATGGGTGATGGCAGTAAGATTAAACTAACATTATATAAGTGGCTGACGCCTTCAGGGAACTGGATCCATAAAAAAGGGATCGAGCCGACAATCAAAGTGAAACAACCGGAGTATTTTGATGCACATCAGCTGGCCATTGAGAAGGTGTTGCAGCGGGATATGAATGATGAACAAATCCAGTATGCCCAAAGCATTCTGAAAGGACTTGGATTTGAACCGGGCCGTGAGGATGGATATTATGATTGGAGTACAGAAATCGCAGTAAAAGCATTCCAAAAACAATTTGGCCTGGAAGTGACTGGTAAGCTGGACGCTAAAACCGCAGCACATTTGGAATCCGCCATTCTGGATAAGATCCAGGATGAAGATAATGATATTCAGTTACGCACGGCTTTGAATTATTTAGTGAAGTAACTTGATGGCACCGTTCCCCTTGGAGCGGTGCCTCTTTTGCATTTGTTTGAGTTCGCCTGCGAACATGGAGGCAGATTAGGGGAAACTTTAGATAAAGCTACTTTTTCTGCATCTTAATAGGCATGGAGGCTACATTTTTGATAGAATAGGAGGTAACTGACCAGAACGAAATTGACAAAATTTTGATTACATTTGAGGATGGTGGAAAGAAATTGACAACGGATTGGCTGATAGCATGCTTAATGGGATTAGGAAAACTCTTCCTTCATCCTTTGCTTTATGTTTCGATTGCCTATTGTTTATTCATCGGCTATCTTCGCGTTAAACGGGAACGCCATGATTTTAATACGAAGATTTACAGTTTTTCCATGGAGCTGCGTTCCATGTTACCTCAAGGATTGATATGGGGATTGATCCTTTCCTTCCTTACGCTGGCTACTGGACTCGCCATTCCTATGGCGGCGCTGCTCATCATGGCAGTGGTAACGATTTTGTCCATGCTATCCATGAAAAGGAGGTTTGTTTCCCCCGTTTATACAGTGGGACTCACCTTCTTTATCCTTTTCTTTTTATATGATAGAGATATCAAGCTTACGTTCTTTCAGGATGCCTTTAATCAGCTGGATCGGTCCGTATATCCGACACTTGTCATTTTAATTGGGTTATTATTGATTGCTGAAGGGTTCTTGATTGTTGGCAACGGAAGTAAAAAGGTCTCTCCCCAGTTGGAGGTATCCAAGAGGGGGCAGCCGATAGGTGTGTATGTATCACAGCGAATCTGGCTAATTCCCATGTTCGTCATGGTTCCTGGAGGACAACTTCCAATTCCTTTCGAATGGTATCCAGTTTTTTCAATCGGGGATGTATCCCTGTCGCCGATCGTACTGCCCATATTAATCGGCTTTAGGCAAAAAGTGCATGGGACGCTCCCTGAACTGGCCATTAGGGCGCAAGGCAAAAAGGTAGGGGCATTGGGAATTATGATTACGCTTTTGGCGGCAGTTGGTTACTGGTATCCCCCATTGGCAATCATGACGGCTGTTTTAGCAATCCTCGGTCGTGAATTTCTGCATTATTCCCAAAAGGCAATGGATCAAAAGCTTCCTTTTTATTTTTCGAAAAGTAAGCTGGGTGTCCAGATCTTAGGCGTTATCCCTCAATCTCCGGCAGATAAAATGGGGTTGCTAAAAGGCGAGGTCATTTCGAAAATAAATGGTGTCGTCGTCAGGGAAGAAGAAGAGTTATACAGGGCCCTCCAAATAAACCGGGCACATTGCAAGCTTGAGGTCATCGATAATAATGAACAGATTCGTTTTGTGCAAAGAGCTCTATTTGACGGGGAGCATTACGAATTGGGCCTCTTATTCGTTGACGATCAATTGAAGGAAAGCGGACAAGTGGGATAATGACACATTAATATAAAATAAAAGGCCTTTCTCGAATTATATCGAGAAAGGCCTTTTTCAATGGAAACGTGTTATTACTTTTCAAGCATGATCTTTTCTATATCTTCAAGCATTTTATTAGCTGCAATTACTCCGCCAGCTGTATTCCATGTTGCGTCGCTAACCTCATGGGCATTTCCGTTTTTGACTGCATCAAGGTTTTTCCAAAGTGGATCATTCGTCCATTCTTTTGCTGTGCTTAGGGCTTGTTTGTCGCCTTCAGGAGCGTAAGTGAAGTAGAAGAGAATATCTCCATCCATTTTAGGGATGACTTCTTTTCCAACCTCAATGGCAAGGTTGCCTAATTTATTATCTGCAGTGAAGAGTTCCTTCTGTTGTTCTGCACGTTTAAATCCTAATTGATCGAAAATCACTCCAGAGAATGAATCAGTGTAATAAATACGAGTAGTTCCAGCCATGAAACGAACAATGGAAACTTCTTGATTTACTTTATCACCCAATTTAGCTTTAAGATCTTCAGTGTTTTTATCGAATTCTGCAATTACATCGTTCCCTTTTTCTTCAAGGTTCAAGGCTTTTGCATATAGTTTAAAGTTTTCTTTCCAATCTCCTCTTAACGTTTCCGAGAAAACGGTAGGGGCGATTGCATTTAATTTATCATAAACAGCTTCTTGGCGTATCTTGCTTCCGATAATCAAGTCAGGCTTCAGTGATGCGATTTTCTCTAAGTTAACTTCATGTTCAACACCAACAACTTCGACCCCATCCATATCATCTTTAATATGGTCGTACCAAGGGTCACCAAGCCATGATTGAACGGCACCAACAGGTTTAATCCCTAAAGCAATCAATGCTTCAGTGCCTTCATTTGTTAAAACGACCACTCTTTTAGGCGTTTCTTTCAACTCGGCAGTGCCCATGGCATGCTCAATTGTGTAGCTTTTCTCCTCTTTCTTGTCTTCAGCTTTATTTCCATCGGCCTTTTCATCCGAATTCCCGCAAGCTGCTAGAAGGAAGACTGCAAATATTGTAAAAATCGTTAATAAAGACTTAAATCTAAACATCTATGTATCCCTCCCAATTTGTCAGCAAATGATAATCATTCGCACTTAACAGCACCATCATAAAATGAATATACTTTTCTGTCAATATATAATTGAAAATGATTCTCAAATTCGTTGACATAATCCTGTTTAGACCAGTAAAATATTACTATACAAACGTGATTGGAAAGGTAACTGGATATGTTATTAAAAAATTCATGGCAGAAATGGATGGGGCTGTTCATTACCATTCTTTTGCTGCTATTTTTACTGTGCTCAAGCATTGTATACGGTTATACAGATACAACGTGGAAAATGGCCATCGATGCTTTTACCGATTTCAATGGGACGAACGAACACATTGTCATTCAATCAGTCAGACTTCCGCGGGCCCTGATAGCTTCGGCAATCGGTGCAAGTTTGGCTATTTCCGGGGTGTTAATGCAAACGCTAACTAAAAACCCCCTCGCATCTCCAGATATATTCGGGGTCAACGCCGGGGCGGGATTGGCGGTTGTAACAGGTGTCACCGTTTTTGGAATAAGTAATCTTCAAGTATTCACATGGCTGTCATTCATAGGGGCGGCCATAGCCGCGATAAGCATATATATGATTGGAAGCATGGGACGAGGCGGCTTGACACCTATGAAGCTGACATTGGCTGGTGCAGCCATGACGGCCATGGTAGCTTCACTTACACAAGGTCTTCTTGTTTCTAATGAGGCTCTTTTAGAGCAAGTCCTATTCTGGCTTGCCGGATCCGTCTCCGGTAGAAGTCTGGACAATTTAGTTGCTGTCCTGCCTTATCTTGTCGTAGGCTGGGGCCTTGCCTTGATCATGTCCGGTAAAATGAATGTGTTGTCCATGGGTGAGGATGTTGCAAAAGGTCTTGGATTGAATATAGTTTTCCTTAAGCTGGTTCTGGGGCTGGCAATCATCCTTCTCGCTGGCGGATCAGTGGCGGTTGCGGGTCCGATTGGCTTTATAGGAATCGTCGTTCCACATCTTACCCGTTCTATAGTAGGCATCGATCATCGCTGGCTGATTCCCTTCTCTGGACTTTTCGGGGCGGTGCTTTTGATTGCGGCCGATGTCATATCCAGGTATATCCTGATGCCTCGAGAAGTTCCGGTCGGAGTCATGACAGCCATAATAGGGACCCCATTCTTTATTTATATAGCTAGAAAGGGGTTCAGCGGTCGATGAAGTCATATAAGAGCTTTCGTTTGTTTAATGAAAAAATATCATTCTTGATGGATAAAAAAGCTATGATCGTGATTTTCATATTATTTGTAGTCACTTCACTAGTGTTTGTGATCAGTACTGGCGTGGGTGAAATGAATATAAATCCGCTAAGTGTCCTCCAGGTCCTTTTCGGAGGGGGAACGGAGAGCGATCGGCTTATCATCCAATCTTTCCGCCTGCCTAGAATAATTGTTGCCCTGTTGGTGGGGATGGGCCTTGCTGTTGCTGGCGGAATCCTTCAAGGGATGATTCGGAATCCACTTGCTTCGCCTGATATCTTGGGGATAACGGGAGGAGCGACAGTGGCGGTCGTTGGATTCTTGGCCATTTTTAGTGATAAGAATCATTCATTAACGGTTAGCATCAATTGGCTGCCGTTAGCTGCGTTCATTGGGGCGACAGTCGTGGCCTTACTTGTTTATTCATTAGCCTGGAAAAATGGAGTTCCCCCGATCAGGCTTGTGTTGATCGGAATTGGGGTGATGGCCTTAATGAAGGCACTCACTACGATGATGATGATTCTTGGTCCAGTCTATCAAGCGAGCCAGGCCAACCTTTGGATCACGGGGTCAGTGTCTAACTCCACCTGGAATAATATCGCTGTTCTGGCACCATGGACGATTCTATTCCTATTAATCGCCTTCCTGTATGCCAGAAATATTAATTTACAGGAGCTTGGCGATGACCTTGCAACGGGTCTTGGGGGACATGTCCAAAAACAACGGTTTACATTATTGATGATCAGTACGGCCTTGATTGGCGGTTCCACAGCTTTTGCTGGAGGAATAGGCTTTGTTGGATTAATGGCCCCACACATGGCCAGAAGGCTTGTTGGTTCTAGTTTTGGAGTGTTACTGCCCACTTCAGCTTTGCTTGGCGGCATCCTGGTTATGGTGGCGGATTTGATTGGACGGACCCTATTCTCACCTTTGGAAATACCGGCTGGTGTCTTCACAGCGAGCATCGGGGCACCATACTTCATTTATTTACTTTATAAAACGAGGAATTCGTAACACCGGTAAATGTAGAAAGAAGCAGCCATCCCTAGGATGGCTGCTTCTTTATTAATTAAGCTTCTTTTGCAACTTCGATTTCGATGGTAAGCGTGATTTGATCGCCGATCAGTACGCCGCCTGTTTCTAAAGCTGCGTTATAGGTTAAACCATAATCACTGCGTTTGACTTTACCTTTTCCGCTAAAGCCTGCTTTTTCATTTCCCCATGGATCTTTTCCTTGGCCTTCGAAGGTGATGCTGAAAGTTTCTTCTTGTGTGATTCCATTAAGAGTCACATTTCCAGTTACATCGTATTCATCTTCATCCGTTTTCACAATTTTTGTTGATTTGAATGTTAATGTAGGGTTTTTTTCTACATCAAAGAAGTCAGCGGAACGCAAGTGATTATCCCGGTCTGCATTGCGTGTGTCAATACTGGCCACATCAACGGTAAAATCGATCTCTGCAGTTGTTAGATCCAATGGGTTTGCAAGAATGTTTGCTTCGAACTTATTAAAACTTCCTTTTACTTTAGCGATCATCATATGTTTTACGGAAAATTCAATAGCACTGTGAGTCGGGTCGACTGTCCATTTTGTATTGGTCATGATAATTCCTCCTAATTATTAATCTTGAATTTATATATCTTTAATTTGAGATATCTTAACTTAATGTAATTATAAGAGGTGGAAGCAATAGTGTCAACTGAAAGTTTTCCTTAATTTTGAAAACATGAAAAACCCTGTGCATTTATGAGGCACAGGGTTTTTCATTATGAAGAAAAGTAAAGCTGACTACCTTAATTAATTGGCATGATCTTTCTCTTCTTGATCGGTCACTTTACTTGGCCAAAAGGCATGGCGGCCAAGCAGGGCGGTAATCGCAGGAACAAGGAACGGGCGCACAATGAATGTGTCCATTAACACACCAAGAGCAGTAATGAGCCCGAATTGAACCAATACTTGAATCGGAAGTGTGGCTAGAACGGAAAAAGTGGCTGCCAAGATTATTCCGGCGGAAGTGATGACACCGCTAGTTTCGGCAACGCCTTTTCTGATGGCCTGCTTGATTGGCATCGTTTCTTTCTTACGCCAAATGCTTGAAACCATGAAAATGTTATAGTCTTCTCCAAGTGCAACAAGGAATACGAAAGAATAAAGTGGAATCGTCCCCTCTATGGCATCGACACCCATGAAATAGTGCAGGATTATCCAACCTAAGCCCATAGCGGCAAAGAATGAGAGAATCACTGTCCCCATTAAATACACCATGGCTGTCACAGATCGCAAGTAGGCTAAAAGGAGTAAGGAAATCAGGACGATGATGATCGGGATGATCATGAATTCATCTGACTTTACGGTATCCCTTTTATCGAATTGCGTCGCAGTTTGCCCGCCAATCCAAACCTTATCTTCGACGGAAGATATATTGGCGGCCTTCAATTCTTTCTCCGCAATTGTGCGGATTTCCGGAATGGAATCAATTGCCTCGATATCATATGGGTTGATGTTGAATTTGACCTCATAGGATTGCAGATCTTCATTGGATTTACTTGTGACTGGATCGGCCACACTTTCAACAATATTCATCCCTTCTAATGTCGGCGCTAAATCGATATCTTCACCATTCGTGTCTACAACCACTGTGGCTGGTGCCAGTTCACCCGGTGAGTACGAGTCGGAAATGACAGAATAGCCTTCACGGGAGTTCATATCTTCAGGAAAGGAAGAGAGAATATCATATGAATATTTTATTTGTGAAGAATATCCAGCTAATACACTGAAGATGATCAAGCATGTAAGAATGACGGTCCATGGCTTGGTTGTGACGATATGACCAATCCAGTTACCGATGCGGCCTTCTTTATGCTTTTTGACGGCTTTTCCCTTTTTCTTGGCCCGTATTTCTTCCATTTCTGGTGTACGCGGAACGATTGGGTAGAAGGAAGCCCTTCCGAATACAGAAAGCAATGCCGGTACAAGTGTTAAAGCTGCTAGCATCATGATTAAAATGGACAAGCTGAATGGTACAGCGAAACGGTGGTAGGCTCCGTATTTCGCTACAAGCAATGTTAGCAGCGAGATGACGATCGTAAGGCCGCTCATCGCAATGGCGCCTGATGAATCTTTAAATGCGGCGATCATGGCTTTCCGTTTGCTTTCATGATTTCTTAATTCACTTCTGTAGTGAGAAATTAAAAATAGACAATAATCCGTTCCGGCACCGAATAATAATACGGTCATGATCGAAATGGCCTGTGAATCGACTGTAATCCAACCATGATCTGCCATGAATCCAAGGATCGGGCTTGTGACAATATAGGCGAATCCTACTCCGATTAAAGGGATGATGGCTAAAAGCGGGGAACGGTAAATGAGTAATAATACGACAAGTACAAGTATTACGGTCGCTAATAGCAATTTGAAATCAGCACCTGAAAATAATCCTGTTGCATCGACGGATATCCCTACAGGGCCTGTCACTCGAAGTGATAATTCATCTGAATCTGTAGGGACCTTGAATGGGTCAGATCCAATGCGTTCCGAAACTATTTCATTAATGCTCTCAAGATTTTTTTCAAGAATTTCAGTCTCGGTCTTTTCTTTAAAGAAAAGCGGCTGTACGAAAGTCGTTCCATCTTCTGAAACCGAGCCTTGAAGAGCAGGCAACGGAATTTCATGAAGCGGCGGTAAAAAAGATTGCTGTATCAAAGGGTTATCTGTCAATTCCTTGGAAAGGTACTGGATTTCGGCCAAGTCGGCCTCTGTCAGTCCACCTTCCCGATGCCATGTAAGCAGGGCAGGTATTCCAGAGGAATTTGGAAACTCTTCTTTAATAAGTTCATCAGCCACGACGGAAGGTGAGTCTTCAGGCAAGTCGGCGGCATTATTTGCTGTTCGATCATTAACGGCAGGCAATGTGATGGTTAATCCGATTGCTGCAATTATCCATACAGCAATGACAACCCAACGACTGATTTTTCCTGTCATCATCCTGCCAAGTTTTCCTAATATTGATTCGTCCAATGAAGGCACCCCGCTTTTTGAATTTTTTATCCTTAGTTCATTATAATGGTATGCTGTTGACATATACAAAAATGGGTATGCTCACTCCAACTACTAAATGCTTCAAGTCGTTAATGGCATGAAAATCTGCTCATCGATATATAGGGGAAAAGTACTTATTTACTAATTTCAATTAAATTTTGAAGATTGAAGAGTTAAATATAGGAGATAGGGGAAAGTATAGTATTATTATGGCTTTTATTAACAAAGGAGGGATTTTTTTGTCTGATAAATCAAAAAAAACAAATGATGAATCGAAAGAAACATTAACGAACAGGCAAGGGCACCCGGTAACGAATAACCAGAGTATTAGAACTGTAGGGAACAGAGGACCTAGTACACTTGAGAACTATGATTTCCTGGAAAAGATCAGCCACTTCGATAGGGAGCGTATCCCTGAACGGGTTGTGCATGCCCGCGGTGCAGGTGCGCATGGTTATTTCGTTCCGACCGGTAAAGCGGGGGACGAGCCGATTTCAAAATATACGAGAGCGAAGGTTTTTCAGGAAGAAGGTAAAAAAACCCCGGTATTCGTGAGATTTTCATCTGTTATTCATGGAGGGACGTCCCCGGAAACGTTACGTGACCCAAGGGGATTTGCCGTTAAATTTTATACGGAAGACGGAAACTGGGATCTTGTAGGCAATAACCTGAAAATTTTCTTTATCCGTGATGCCATGAAATTCCCGGATTTGATTCATGCCTTCAAACCGGATCCGGTCACGAATATTCAGGACGGCAGGAGGATTTTCGATTTTTGCTCGAGTTCGCCTGAAACATTCCATATGGTTACCTTTGTGTTTTCCCCATGGGGCATTCCAGCTAACTATCGCATGATGCAAGGATCAGGGGTCAATACTTATAAATGGGTGAATGAGGAAGGGAAAGCAGTGCTTGTCAAGTATCATTGGGAACCGAAACAAGGGATCAAGAACCTGACACAGCAAGAGGCCAATGAAATTCAAGCTACGAATTTCAATCATGCCACACAGGATCTTTATGAAGCGATCGAACGCGGTGACTATCCTGAATGGGATCTCAACGTACAGATCATGAGTGATGATGATCATCCTGAGTTGGATTTCGATCCGTTGGATGATACGAAGATCTGGCCGAAAGATGAGTTCCCTTGGCTGCATGTCGGTACGATGGTATTGAATAAAAACCCTGAAGACTATTTCACTGAAGTCGAACAGGCTGCATTCGGCACAGGTGTCCTAGTGGATGGACTGGACTTTTCTGATGACAAGATGTTACAGGGACGTACATTCTCTTATTCCGATACACAGCGTCACCGTGTTGGCGCGAATTATCTGCAATTGCCGATCAATGCTCCGAAAAAACGAACAGCCACGAATCAGACTGGCGGACAGATGCAATATGAAGTTGGCAGAGGCAGCCAAAGCCCCCACATCAACTACGAACCATCAACTGTCGGCGGCTTGAAAGAAGCCAAGCAGACGGGCAAGGAGCATACACCTATGGTGGAAGGGAAACTTGTTCGTGAGACAATCGATCGTCAAAATAATACGAAACAGGCCGGGGAAACATTCCGTGAATTCGAGGATTGGGAAAAGGACGATTTAATTTCCAATTTAGTGGCGGCATTGGCTCCTGCCGACAAGCGCATTCAGGAAAAAATGATAGCACTTGCCGAAGAGGCCGATCAAGAGTATGGCCGCAGATTGAAAGAGGGACTGGCCTCGGCTTCTGAACATACGGAATCTTCAAAACCACTGGGCGGGACGGATAACCCTGAGGATGCCGTTAGGAAAGGACATGAAGCGGATCCATATTGATGGGACTAAAAAAGAGGCAAACTTCCCTATAAAGGGGTTTGCCTCTTTTTTTAATGGGCATAATTGATGGAAGTGTGGAAGATTCTTCTGATGATGCCTTGAAAATCAAGTGGGAAATTGATTGGCAAAAAACTTGATAATCATTTAAACTGAAACTACTCTATTTTTCTCTTATAAAGGAGATGAAAAAATGATTAAATTTCTTTCTGCCCTTTTACTTCCTTGTCTACTCGTCATGCTATTTTCAAGGGTCACCTATAACAATGTCGTGGGCCTTGTTTTAACTGTTGCCTTGATTACAGCTTCCGCATATAAAGGTTATACGCATACAAACTTATTGATCATCGTCGATGCCTTATCCCTAACAGTGGGATTTTGGTTATCAAAAAGAATGATGAAACGTACATCCAAGAGCGCCTGACACAAAAGGTGCTTTTTTTGTACCCAAACTTGTCATTCCCCTCAACACATCATGAAGTCCATAAAACAAAAATAGAATGGATGTTCGCTTATTGCTGGTTTGTTTTAAGGCTATTGTGGTAGAATGTGTATATATGCTTTATCAAACCGGAATAAATAGAAGGGATATAGTTATGTCCCGTTTTCATATAAAAATATTTCAATAGGAGGCTATGCTTGGTGAAGGATAAGTTTGAGTTAGTCTCAAAATACTCTCCTCAAGGAGATCAGCCGGCAGCAATTGAAATGCTGGTCGAAGGGATTAAGGAAGGCAAGGAAATGCAGACGTTATTGGGGGCAACGGGGACAGGGAAAACGTTCACCGTTTCCAATGTGATTCAAAGAATCAATAAACCGACTCTTGTCATTGCCCACAATAAAACGTTGGCAGGGCAGCTTTATAGTGAGTTCAAAGAGTTCTTCCCTAATAATGCCGTTGAGTACTTCGTTAGCTATTATGATTACTACCAGCCGGAGGCTTATGTTCCATCCACGGATACATTCATCGAGAAAGATGCAAGCATCAATGATGAAATCGATAAACTGCGTCACTCGGCAACCTCGTCTTTGTTCGAAAGGAAAGATGTCATCATCATTGCCAGTGTTTCGTGCATATATGGACTCGGTTCTCCTGAAGAGTACCGGGAGATGGTCGTTTCCCTCCGAACAGGCATGGAGATAGACCGGAATGCCTTGCTGCACAGACTCGTGGATATTCAATATGAACGTAATGATATTGCTTTCCAACGGGGGACCTTCCGCGTTCGCGGCGACGTGGTCGAAATTTTCCCGGCCTCACGTGATGAACATTGCGTACGGGTCGAGTTCTTCGGGGATGAGATTGACCGTATTCGTGAAGTCGATGCCCTGACTGGCGAAATTACCGGTGAACGGGATCATATCGCCATTTTCCCGGCTTCCCACTTCGTAACCCGCGAAGAGAAAATGCGGGTAGCCATTCAAAATATCGAAACGGAACTGGAAGAACGATTGAAGGAATTAAGGGAAGATGAAAAACTCCTTGAAGCGCAGCGCTTGGAGCAGCGGACCCGTTATGATCTGGAAATGATGCGTGAAATGGGCTTTTGTTCAGGGATCGAGAACTATTCCCGCCATTTGACGCTTCGTCCCGCAGGTGCGACACCATACACTTTAATAGATTACTTTCCAGAGGATTTCCTATTGGTCGTGGATGAATCACACGTAACCCTCTCGCAAATCCGCGGAATGTTCAATGGAGATCAGGCGCGTAAGCAAGTGCTCGTCGATCACGGCTTCCGTCTGCCGTCTGCGAAAGATAACCGCCCGCTAAGATTTGAGGAATTTGAAAAAAAGGTCCATCAATCCATATTCGTTTCGGCAACTCCGGGACCATATGAACTCGAACATACCCCGGAAATGGTTCAGCAGATCATCCGTCCTACCGGATTGCTGGATCCGACGGTGGAAGTGCGGCCGATTGAAGGGCAAATAGATGACTTGATCGGTGAAATACAGGAGCGCGTCAAAAAGAACGAGCGTGTGCTCATAACGACCTTGACGAAAAAGATGTCTGAGGATTTAACTGATTATTTAAAGGAAATCGGCATCAAGGTCCAATATCTTCATTCGGAAGTGAAGACCTTGGAAAGGATAGAAATCATCCGGGAACTTCGAATGGGCAAATATGATGTTCTAGTTGGAATCAATCTTTTAAGGGAAGGCCTCGATATTCCGGAAGTGTCGTTAGTGACCATTCTGGATGCCGATAAAGAAGGGTTCCTTCGCTCGGAACGTTCGCTTATTCAAACGATGGGCCGTGCAGCCCGTAATGCGAACGGCCACGTCATCATGTATGCAGACCGAATCACGAATTCGATGGAACTTGCCATCAATGAAACGAGGCGGCGCCGTGAAATCCAGGAAAATTATAATAAAGAGCATGGAATATTGCCTCAAACCATTCAAAAGGATATCCGCGACTCCATAAGGGCGACTCATGTTGCCGAAGAAGGCGAAGAGTATAAGGAAGACCTTGCACCAAGCCTCGCGAAGCTTCCTAAAAAAGAGCGTTTAAAAGTGATGGCAAGCATGGAAAAAGAAATGAAGGAAGCGGCAAAGGCACTGGACTTCGAGCGAGCTGCCGAGCTGCGTGATTTATTACTAGAGTTAAAAGCGGAAGGGTGACGAAACATGGCAATGGATAAAATTGTGATAAAAGGCGCCAGGGCCAACAATTTAAAGAATATTGATATCACGATACCGAGAGACAAACTTGTTGTGCTGACCGGACTATCCGGATCTGGAAAGTCTTCCTTGGCTTTTGATACGATTTATGCAGAAGGGCAAAGACGTTATGTGGAATCACTTTCCGCTTATGCTCGTCAATTCTTAGGCCAAGTGGATAAACCGGATGTCGATGCGATAGAAGGTTTGTCACCAGCCATTTCCATAGACCAGAAAACGACCAGTCGAAATCCTCGTTCAACCGTAGGGACTGTTACGGAGATCTATGATTATTTAAGGCTGTTATTTGCACGGGTCGGCAGGCCGACCTGTCCCATCCATAATATAGAAATCACCTCACAAACGATAGAGCAAATGGTGGACCGCATTCTTGATTACCCTGAGCGAACCAAGCTTCAAGTATTGGCACCGCTAGTCTCAGGCAGAAAAGGGACACATGCGAAAGTTTTGGAGGAAGTTAAGAAACAAGGATATGTCCGCATTCGTGTGAACGGGGAAATGCATGACCTCAGCGATGAGATCACTCTCGAAAAAAATAAAAAACATTCGATTGAAGTCATCATAGACCGGATCGTCATAAAAGAGGGTATCATGGCCAGGCTTGCAGATTCATTGGAAAGTGCTTTGCAGCTTGGCGAAGGTAAAGTCATCATTGACGTCATGGGTGAGGAAGAGCTGCTGTTCAGTGAACATCATGCTTGTCCATACTGCGGATTTTCGATTGAAGAGTTAGAGCCTAGAATGTTTTCCTTCAATAGCCCGTTTGGGGCCTGCCCGGATTGTGATGGCTTGGGGGCAAGGCTTGAGGTGGACCGTGATCTGGTCATCCCGAATAACGAATTAAGCCTCCGTCAACATGCAATTGCGCCATGGGAGCCGACTAGTTCTCAATATTACCCTCAGCTCCTTGAAGCGGTGGCAAACCATTATGGGATAGATATGGATGTGTCCGTTAAGGATTTACCGGAAGAGAAGATGGATAAGGTCTTGCTTGGTTCAGGCAAAGATAAGATATATTTCCGTTATAAAAATGATTTTGGAAGAGTGCAAGAAGGATATATTCCTTTTGAAGGAGTTTTAAGAAACATCGAAAGGCGCTTCAAGGAGACGAGTTCTGACTTTATTCGTGAGCAAATGCAGAAATACATGTCAGAACATCACTGTCCAACCTGTAAGGGTCATCGATTGAAAAAAGAGAGTCTTTCCGTGCTCATTCAAGGGGTCCATATTAGTGAAACGACAGCTTTATCAGTGGAGGATGCGTTAGTATTTTTCGATGAGCTTGATTTGACTGAAAAAGAAGCTGCAATTGCGAGATTGATTTTACGTGAAATTCGTGAGCGGCTCGGTTTCCTGGCTAATGTAGGTTTGGAATATTTGACGTTGAGCAGGGCAGCGGGAACTTTATCAGGCGGTGAAGCGCAGCGTATAAGATTGGCGACGCAGATCGGTTCCCGATTGACGGGAGTCCTATATATTTTGGATGAACCTTCAATAGGGCTGCATCAGAGGGATAACGATCGATTGATCGAAACATTGAAGAATATGCGCGAAATCGGGAACACCCTCATTGTTGTCGAGCACGATGAAGATACGATGATTGCTGCGGATTATTTGATCGATGTTGGTCCTGGAGCAGGAGCGCATGGAGGGGAAATAGTGGCCGCTGGAACTCCGGAAGAGGTCATGAATAATCCTAAATCCTTAACGGGGCAATATTTAGCAGGGAAGAAATTCATTCCATTGCCATTGGAACGCCGGAAAAATGATGGCCGTGTCATTGAAATAAAAGGTGCCAAGGAAAACAATTTGAAAAACGTTAATGTGAAATTCCCGCTTGGGGTCTTTACAGCCGTAACGGGAGTCTCCGGATCAGGGAAAAGTACATTGGTGAATGAGATCCTCCATAAGTCATTGGCTCAAAAACTGAATCGGGCAAAAGCCAGACCAGGTGATTTCCGTGAAATCAAGGGAATCGAGCATTTAGATAAAGTCATTGATATTGACCAATCACCTATCGGCAGAACCCCACGATCGAATCCAGCTACCTATACGGGTGTATTCGATGATGTTCGTGACGTGTTTGCCTCGACTAATGAAGCGAAGATCCGCGGTTATAAAAAAGGAAGGTTCAGTTTCAATGTTAAAGGCGGCCGCTGTGAAGCATGCCGTGGTGATGGCATTATCAAGATTGAAATGCATTTTCTCCCAGATGTCTATGTTCCATGTGAAATCTGTCATGGTAAAAGGTATAACCGGGAAACTCTTGAAGTGAAATATAAAGGGAAAAACATATCCGACATTCTCGATATGACAGTCGAGGAAGGCGTTAGTTTCTTTGAAAATATCCCGAAAATCAAACGGAAGCTGCAAACGATTTATGATGTTGGTTTGGGTTATATCAAGCTTGGACAGCCTGCCACCACTTTATCAGGCGGTGAAGCGCAAAGGGTGAAACTTGCTTCCGAATTGCATCGCCGATCCACTGGGCGCTCCTTCTATATCTTGGATGAACCAACTACCGGTCTACATGTCCACGATATAGCAAGGCTGCTCCAGGTTCTGCAGCGGCTGGTTGACAATGGGGATACCGTTTTGGTGATCGAGCATAATCTGGATGTCATCAAGACGGCGGACCATATTATTGACCTGGGACCGGAAGGCGGAGATAAGGGCGGTACGATCGTCACTTATGGAACACCTGAAAAAATATGTGAAGTTTCCGAATCGTACACGGGAAAATACTTAAAACCTGTACTTACCCGTGATCAAATCCGCATGGAAAATTGGATTGAAGAAAAAGAAACTGAGCATGAACATGCTTAAAAGAAGCCGGTTGGCTAGTTTCAGTTTGTCCACTAAAGGGGGTTCGGAAAACATATCTTTCATCAAATGGATGTCCGAACCAACTGACCCAAAGCAGTTCAATTCCTTATGTATGGATTTCTAGCTTAATTTTTTTAACGAAGTTGATTGTAGAGGAAGGTGCGAGACTCCTGCGGGAAAAGCGCGTGCCTGGATCGGAAATCAACCTGAATTGTAAAAGTAATATTAAAACTGCAGGCAAACTCGTTTTCTTCGAATTTGTCTACAGTCAGGAACAAGCCATCAGGCTTGTTTTTTTGTAGAAAAATGACAGTGTGCATTTAATCAATCATTTGATTAAAGAATGGGAAAACAAGATATTTCCGGGGAAATCATACATCTTCCTTTTCGGAAATTGTCATTTTCCTTTGTCGAAAGATGGGAAAAACGGTATTTATGAAACTTTTTAGATATCTAGGCGTATGTATGAATAAAATGGTAGAAGAAAGCGAGGAATGTTCATGCAGGAGGAAAGAAAGAAGATTTTAGAAATGATTCAGGATGGAAAGTTATCGGCGGAAGAAGCCTTGGGCCTTTTGGAAGAATTAGAAAAAGCCAGTCAGGAAAGTGAAGCTAAAGAGCAGAAATTGCAAAACGAATTATCGACGGTAGTCGTGGATAAGAAAAGTGAAGGAAGCACTCAGGATACGTTTAAAAAGAATATCCAGTCATCGAAAGAAAAGATTATTGATTTCGTTGAAAGTGCTTTTAAGAAAATCAAAGAAACGGATCTTGATTTCAATTTCGGGAAGTCTGTGGAGGTCAGTCATATTTTTCAGCATGAACATGATTTCCTGGATGAGGTTGATGTAGATATAGCAAATGGGAAAATAAAAATCGCCGCATGGGACCATGATGATGTCCGGGTTGAATGCCAAGCTAAGGTATACCGTGTGGAAGAAATAGAAGAAGCCAGGAAAAACTTTTTGGAAGAAGTCGATTTCACGATTGAAAATGGAAAATTGAAGTTCAAGGTTCGTGAAAAATCCATAAAGGTTGATACAATCATGTACATTCCAAGGAAGGAATATGAGGACATCCATGTAAGGATGTTCAATGGCGCAATCACGACTGAATCACTGAAATCAGAGAAGCTTAAAGCGAAAACGGCAAATGGTGCCATTCATATCATGCAGGGTAAAGGTGATTTCTGTGAGCTTGAAACAGGTAATGGGATGATCACCATTTCAGATACCAACTTTAATGACTTGGAAGCCGAGACCCTGAATGGAGCGATTAATGCTGCTGGATACTTCAAGAAATTGGATGTCCAAACGTTCAATGGGGAAATCATCTGTACGAATTCAGGGATGGATTGCGATTCGATCCATGCTAAGTCAGTCACTGGAAAAGTCCAGTTGACCCTGCCGCCAGGTAAGGCGATCGAAGGAGAATTGAAGTCAAATTTAGGAAGCTTTAATGTAACTTTGGAAGGGATGACAATCATCGAAGAGAAAAGTGATGTGGTTCAGAAGGTCCTTAAGTTTAAGACGGTTAAAGAAGAGGTTCCTGTGCTTCATATTTTTGCAGAAACCAAAACTGCAGCGATAACGGTTTCCTGAAGAAAGGGAAAGGCCGTTGATACCACTGGTGGCTAGAACTGTAGGCAAACTCGATGGAAAACGAGTTTGCCTGCAGTTTTTTTATGGCTTGTTCCAAATTTAATAACAAGTTTGATTGGAGAGGAAGGTACGAGATTCCTGCGGGAAAAGCGCGACTAGGGGAGACCTCGCAGGCGCAAGCCGAGGAGGCTCCACGACCGCCCGCGGAAAACGAGTTTCTTGAGCGGAAATCAACATCCAATTTGTATCGGAACCCATACCTAAGGAGTTGCTTTGGAGTTGGTTCGGGAACATCATTTGATGAAAGATACGTTTCCGATCCCTTTTGTCTGCAAAGTGAGCCTGCCAATATAAATTGGCTGGCTTTCTTTTATTTTGATGTAAGGATTCATGTATGTTCCTCTCATCTCTTTCCAGTTCACTTGGCCCATCCGGGTGGAGTGAATAAAAAAACAATAAATCGATAATGCTTTGTTTGGTTATTAACAGAAAAATGCTAAAATAGAAAAAGTATCTCAAAAAATAGCATCACTCCAAAAGGAGGAAAGATATATGGCAAAAGTCCGTACAAAGGATATAGTAGAAGCGTTCGGTCTAGAACTTATCAGTGGGGAAGAAGGAATTAACAGACCGATCGTCACGAGTGATTTATCTCGTCCCGGACTTGAAATAGCCGGTTTTTTTGATTATTATCCCGCAGATCGAGTACAGCTTTTAGGTATGACGGAGATGTCCTTTTTTAATCGGCTGAATGAACCGGATCGAGTACAGAGGATGGAAGAATTATGCAGGGACTTTACTCCAGGCATCATCATTACGCGTGGTCAGGAAGTGCCGATAGAATTGATCGAAGCGTCTGAGCGGGAGTCCGTTCCTGTGATGAGATCTAATATGAAGACAACAAGGTTATACAGCCGTCTGACCAATTTCCTGGAAAGCAGGTTGGCACCAACTACTGCTGTTCATGGTGTATTGGTGGATATCTATGGGTTAGGTGTGTTGATCACCGGGAAAAGCGGCGTCGGTAAAAGTGAGACAGCCCTGGAATTAGTGAAACGGGGTCATCGTCTCGTAGCCGATGACTGCGTCGAAATCAGGCAGGAAGACCAAGATACGCTGGTCGGGAATGCCCCGGATTTAATCGAACATCTTCTAGAAATAAGAGGATTGGGAATCATTAATGTAATGACACTTTTCGGAGCTGGCGCAGTCCGCAGCAATAAAAAGATCTCAATCGTCATCAATCTGGAACTATGGGAAAAAAACAAGCAGTATGACCGGGTTGGCCTTGATGAAGAAAAAATGAAAATCATCGATACGGAAGTGACGAAAATTACCGTACCTGTCCGTCCAGGGCGAAATTTATCTGTCATCATTGAAGTGGCAGCCATGAATTACCGCCTGAAGCGAATGGGAGTAAATGCAGCGGAACAGTTTTCAGATCGCTTGAACCACGCAATTGCAGATCCGGAACATGATGAATTTTAAAAGGTTATAAGAAAAGAGGGGACAAAATGGAACAAGGAATTCAGCCGCTGAATCCAATAGCGATAGATCTAGGTCCCATCCAGGTACATTGGTATGGACTCATCATCGGTTTCGGTGTGTTATTGGGTCTTATTATCGCTTTAAGGGAATCTGAGCGAAGAGGTCTTGATAAGGAAATTTTTACTGACATGATTTTGTTTGCTGTCCCAATCGCGATCATAAGTGCCCGTATTTATTATGTGATCTTTCAATGGGAGTACTATTCACAAAACCCGGGAGATATCATTAAAATATGGAATGGCGGAATCGCCATACATGGTGCGTTGATTGGGTCGGTACTGACTGCAATCGTGTTTGCCAAGGTCAAGAAAGTGTCATTTTGGAAGCTGGCGGATATTGCTGCACCGAGCTTATTGTTGGGGCAGGCGATTGGCCGTTGGGGTAATTTCATGAATCAGGAAGCGCATGGGGGAGAAATAACAAGGTCATTCCTTGAAAATATGCATTTGCCTGAATTCATCATAAATCAAATGTACATAAACGGTACGTATTATCACCCGACCTTTTTGTATGAATCGATTTGGAATATCCTCGGTGTCATTATTCTCTTAAGTTTACGTAAAGTGAACTTGCGCAGGGGGGAACTGTTTTTAACCTATGTAATATGGTATTCCATCGGACGTTATTACATTGAAGGATTGCGGACGGACAGTTTGATGCTGACGGATTCACTGCGTATCGCACAAGTGATCTCGATTGTATTGGTAGCTGTAGCCATCGCCTTGGTGGTCTTTAGAAGGGTCCGCGGGCATGCAGACAAAAGATATTTAGATGCATAGGTAATATGTGTAAAGGGAGAGGGCATAGTGATAGTAGATTCGGTTAAAAAGGGACTTCTTTCAGGCTTGAATACAACCTGGTCTTTGGGGAAAGTGATATTTCCGGTTACTCTGATCGTCACTGTGCTTCAATATACGCCTGTATTGCCATTCATCATCAACTTGATAGCGCCTTTGATGAATCTCATCGGTCTTCCAGGGGATGCTGCAATTCCTCTTGTATTAGGGAATTTCCTGAATTTATACGCAGCGATTGCTGGCATATTAACGCTTGATTTGACTGTGAAAGAAGTTTTTATCATCGCTATGATGCTATCTTTTTCACATAATTTATTGATTGAGTCAGGTGTGGCGATGAAAACCGGTGTCAAGCTGTGGGTCATCCTAACAGTACGGATCGGGCTTGCGCTTTTGTCCGCGGTCGTCATCAATCTTGTTTGGCAGGGCGGATCTGAAATGGCCCAGGGAACGGCTATCGGGGAGGCTGCAGAGATTAACGGAGCGGGAGCGATCCTTTTGCATGGGGTCATCCAGGCCCTTTCAGGAATTGGCCAGCTGGCGGTCATCGTTATTCCGCTCATGGTGGCTGTTCAAATCATGAAAGATTTAAAGTGGCTGGAAGCCTTCTCGAAAGCCCTTGCACCCTTCATGAAGGTCCTGGGGATGAAGCCGAATGCTTCCATGCCTTTCGTTACAGGCCTGACTCTCGGTTTGGCATATGGGGCAGGGGTGATGATTCAAGCGGCTAAAGAGGATAATGTTTCGAAGAAGGATATGACGATTGCATTCATCTTTTTAGTTGCCTGCCATGCTGTTGTAGAAGATACATTGATATTTATTCCGCTGGGGATTCCGGTCTTGCCGTTATTACTTATTCGGATACTCACTGCCATTGTTTTAACGATGGCCGTTGCGTATATATGGAATCGGGCTGACAGGGTACAGAGAAAGGAAGCTGTATATGAACAGTAACATAACTACATTATTATTTGATCTTGACGGGACGTTGATCAATACAAATGAATTGATCATCGCCTCATTTACAGAAACGTTAAACCACTTTTGTCCTGGAAAGTTCAATCGGGAAGATATCATTCCATTTATCGGACCGACTTTGGTCGATACTTTCTCTTCCATTGATCCAAAACGAGTGGATGAAATGATCGCTTACTATCGGGAGCATAATTGGAGGAACCATGATTTGCTTGTCACACAATTTGACGGTGTGTTCGAAACCGTTCAAACATTGAAGCAGAGCGGCTATAAATTGGCAGTCGTTACGACAAAGAAGCGTGATGTCGTCGAAAAGGGCCTGCGTTTAAGCAAACTGGATCAATTCTTTGATGTGGTGGTCACACTGGATGAGGTGGAAAAAGCAAAGCCGGATCCAGAGCCTTTGGTAAAAGCTTTAAATCAACTCGGTTCGGTTCCTGAAGAAGCGATCATGATTGGGGACAGTTATCATGATATTCTGGGCGGGAAGAACACAGGTACAAAAACGGCAGGGGTCTCATGGTCCATTAAAGGCCGTGAATTCCTGGAAAGCTATCACCCTGATTATATGCTTGAGCAGATGGCGGATTTATTGAATATCGTTGAGGTTGAAAAGCTCACGGAGGCTAGAAAATGAGACGCACGTCCCGCTATCCAGTTGAAGGGGCTAATTCACTATGGCATGTATATAAGACCGTTCCATTCTGGAAAGTCGTCAAGAATTTTGTGGTGATACAGCTAGCGCGTTATACGCCTTTTCTGGGCATGAAGAATTGGCTGTACAGGACTTTTTTACATATGAAAGTCGGAAAGCATACTTCGTTTGCCTTGATGGTCATGCCCGATGTGATGTTTCCGGAAAAAATATCAGTTGGAAGAAATACTGTCATTGGCTATAATACGACGATTCTTGCACATGAATATTTGATTCAGGAATATCGTTTAGGAGATGTAGTCATTGGGGATGAAGTATTGATTGGAGCCAATTCGACCATTCTTCCAGGACTTTCAATCGGAAATGGGGCGATTGTCTCTGCAGGTACGCTTGTCCATAAGGATGTTCCAGAGGGAGCTTTCGTCGGGGGAAATCCAATGAAAATCATATATACCAAAGAAGAAATGCTTGAGAGGGAGCAGCAAACTTCCTTGTGAAAAAAAGGACTTGCCCATATATGCGGCAGGTCCTTTTTAATGGCATTTTGGGTATAACGGAGTCAGTTCATTCTTTAGATGCTCCATGACTTCGTTGATTGATATATATTCCTGGTTCACCGTAGCTTCATACGTTTCTTTTAAAACTCGAAAAAACCTTTCCTGTGCCTGTTTATCCATATTGAGCTTGTCCTCCTATCATCTATTTATCAAAAGGGGGCTGAACAACTTCAGCCCCATATCTCATTTAACTATTTCCGATTTCAATAAATCGGCAACCAATACGTACCGTTCCGGTGCACTACCAATATATGAAAAAGGATAGCAGGTTGTTACTGTAAGTGTGGCTTTAGGCTTGGGAACGATCACGGTACGGTCATCTGCATCGACGATACGAACCTTCCTCACTTTATATGTAAATGAACCGGCTTCTGTCTTGGCAATCAGCAAGTCGCCTTCGCCGACTTCACCTAGATCTCTGAAAATTGTATCTCGGTGCCCGGATAAAACGGAATTATCCTTTTCACCTGGGAGGACGGAGCCTGCATAATGACCGACGCCCTTTTCAAGTTCATCTTCGTCCGTTCCGTGATAAATTGGGAGTGTTGCCTCAATTGTTGGAATATAAAGCTGACCCATCAAATCACCTGTCTCCGGCCGTTCTTCATATAGTTCAAGCCCATCGGGAATATTTGCCTTCGTCTTCGGTTCGGGGAGCTTAGCTGTAGCTTCCGTTGTGTCAGATTCATTCCATTTATACAGGGCATAGCCTTTTAACAGTGTATAGGCGTTTGTCGTTGTAAAATAAAAACCTAAGGTTAAAAAGCAAACAGCAGTGGCAAGTAACCATTTTTTCTTATGCCTGGATTGCCTATTTTTACTCATCTTAATTAGTGAGTCTTGCTTTTCTAATTAATCCGAAAGAGATACCCATCAACACTAAACCGATTAAAGCACCGAATAAGTAATGACCGGCCGTTTTAGGAAGCACTCCGCCTTTTTCCGTTTTGTGTTCAGGTTTTGCGGGTTTCTTCTTTTCTTTTTTTACCTCAGCCACTTTAGAAATGACCTCGGTGGACTGTTTAATGTCATTACCGGTTTCTTTCACTAAATCGGAACCGATCATTTTACCTGTCAACATAAAATCGAGCAAAAAATTGCCGTTTAAATCATAAATCGAAACTAGTAAACTAGCATTCGTTAATTCCTTAAGCTGGAATAAAGCCTCAAGGGATAGGTTTGTTGTGACACCATCCTGAATTAAGGCGAATTTGAATTGAATTTGCAGCAAGCTTTGAAGATCATTATAAATAGAAAGCAATTCAGCCACTTGTTCTGCAGACAATTCATCAATTGTTTCGAAATTATCAAGTTGATTCATTCTATCGGAGATCGCCATTAAACGAGCTTCAAAAGAAGGGTCTTCGATGATAGGCAAGAGATGATTCATGAATCTGTCGAGCTCTTCGTCTGTTAGACCGATATCAGTAAAGAGGCCATCCATTAAATCGATGATCTCTTCCTCATCATAATCCATCGCGTCCTCATCATAATCCATTTCTAAATCGATGATATCCTCAATGTCGTAAATGAACTGGAAGGTATCGATGATGGAATCTCCCTCTTCCAGTTCACCGTATTCTATTAATAATTCCGTTAGTTCAGCTTCTGTCATTTCATATTGTTTAAGTAGATTCTGTAAGGTCTCAGGAGTGACGGCCGGTCCTAATGTATCACGCAACTCTTCTACCGATTTCAGTTCATTCAATGTTAAGTCGTAATAGGATAAATACTCTTCCAATTCTTCTTGTGTCATTCTAACTTCAGAAAGGTATTCATTAAGCTCATCCTGGTTGATCTTAGTTGCGGCAAAACCCATCGTCCCGCTTGAACCCAGTGAAAAAAGAACGATAAGAGCCACAAAAAATGAAAAATATTTCTTCATTCCCATTTCCCCCTAAAATTTTATAATATTACCAAACTCCTAAATATTATAAAGCAGCTATACCAAAAGGTATACATTAATAACAATGAATGGCTAAAGATAGGGAGAAACATCTAGGTGAAAAGGTGTGACTCCCTGAGTTTGGACTTAAACCGATCATGAAGAATATTAAAGACAGCTGTAGTTTGAAGTAATGGAATTAGGCATATTTTCCTTGACGTAAGATGGGAGCGAGAGTAAACTATTAGTAACTTCAACCTGCTACCATATTAGCGAACTAAAGTGATTTAATAGATTATTGTGAGTATTAATATGATTATGTCATTTTATTTGATACTATTTTTATATGTTATCCGAAATTTGGATTTAAGCGTGAAACCTTGGAATGATAAAGAGATAAACAAAATAAGGAATGGATGCATCGGTTTGTGCCTACAGGCGGACCGATTGGATATAGATAGTAATCAATTCAAAAGGATGTGCAGTCGTGACAAAGCCATTTATGTTTGAAAAACCATTAGGCATGAGAGATACATTGCCGGTACTGTATGAAACGAAGGTGTTGGCCAGAAATAAAATGAGTGATGAAATCAAGAAGTGGGGCTATCAATTTATTGAAACGCCTGCTTTGGAATATTATGAAACAATTGGCGAGGCTTCGGCAATATTGGATCAACAGTTGTTTAAACTTCTCGATTCCCAGGGGCATACGCTCGTACTCCGTCCCGAGATGACAGCCCCCATTGCACGGGTGGCAGCATCCAAACTGTTAAAACAGCAAATTCCGCTTCGCCTGGCCTATTCCGCGAATGTATACCGGGCACAGCAGCGTGAAGGAGGCAGGCCGGCAGAATTCGAACAGATTGGTATTGAGTGCATTGGAAATAAGTCTATAAGTGCCGATGCTGAAATGATTGCCCTGCTTGCGGATGCTCTAAAGGCTGCCGGGCTTCAGGAATTTAAAATTTCCATTGGGCATATTGGATTTCTGCAAGAATTTTTCTTGAGCATTCTAGGTACGGAGGAAAGAGCCTCTATATTAAGGAAGTTTTTGTATGAAAAGAATTATGTTGGTTATCGCGAGCATGTTAAATCACTGCCGCTTTCATCCATTGATAAGCAACGGCTTATCGAATTCACCTCATTAAGGGGCAGTGAAGGGACCCTGATAAAGGCGCTGGGGTTGGTTGAAAATAATAAAGGGCAGGATTCTTTGGCTGAACTGAAGGAATTGTCTGCGCAGCTGAAAGAATTTGGCGTTGAACAATATGTGAGCTTTGACTTAACATTGGTCAGTCATATGAGCTATTACACAGGAACTTTATTTGAAGTGTATGCCGGACAAGTCGGTTCGCCAATCGGCAATGGCGGCCGGTATGATAACCTGCTTGAGAAGTTCGGCTGGAATGCTTCGGCCACAGGTTTTGCAATCCGGGTGGATCGTCTTGCAGAAGCTCTTGGGGAGCCGATCCAGCCTGTCGCGCCAGAATGTATTTTATATAGTCCCGAACGAAGATTGGAAGCCATTGAATTTGCAAGAATTAAACGCACCGAAGGAAAATTGGTAACGATTCAGGATATTACGGTCGTCCAAAATGTCGATGCCTTTACACGGACATTTTCTGAAGTTCATTTATTCGTAGGGAATGGGGGGTATGGAAAAGATGAATAATAGCTTTTTAACGATTGCCATGCCGAAAGGAAGAATCTTTGAAGAAGCGGCAGAGCTATTAAGAAGGGCCGGTTTTCGTCTCCCTCCCGAGTTTGATGATTCCCGGAAATTGATCCTTGAAGTGGAAGAGGAAAATCTGCGGTTCATTTTAGCTAAACCGATGGATGTCGTAACCTATGTGGAACACGGCGTCGCTGACATTGGAATTGCAGGAAAGGATGTCATGTTAGAGGAAGAACGTGATGTCTATGAGTTACTAGATTTGAAAATCAGTGCCTGCTATTTAGCTGTAGCTGGACTGCCTGGTACGAAGATAAGTGACATCGCCCCTAAAATAGCCAGTAAATATCCGAATGTTGCCTCCAGTTATTTTCGCGAGCAGGGGGAGCAAGTCGAGATTATAAAGTTGAATGGGTCTATTGAGTTAGCACCGTTAATTGGTTTGGCTGAACGAATCGTCGATATCGTTTCTACGGGGAGGACATTGAAGGAAAACGGTCTTGTGGAATATGCGAAAATTGCCAATGTGACTTCGAGGCTGGTGGCAAACCCTGTCAGCTATCGAATTAAAGAAGCAAGGATTACCGAAATCGTGGAACGGCTAGCAGAAATTATTGAATAGTAAAGAATAGCTAATGAGGTGAAGGTATGAAAATAGAACGGTTTGCTGAAGGGATTTCACTGAAACGCTCGGTTGATGCAGGTACTGCCGATCAAAGAAAAGCGGTTCAGGATATTATTTATGATGTCAGGAAAAGCGGAAACGCCGCTTTACATACCTATACCGAACGTTTCGATGGTGTCAGTGCAGGGGAATTACTTGTATCGGAACAGGAAATGGAAGAAGCGACAGCATCTTTAACTGCTGAGCAGCTTGATATTATACAAGAAGCCGCGAATAATATCCGAATGTTTCACGAGAAACAAATTCGAAATTCATGGTTTACGACTGATGATACGGGAACGATGCTAGGACAAAAATTGACACCTCTTGATGCTGTAGGTGTTTATGTACCTGGAGGCACAGCAGCCTATCCTTCGTCAGTACTGATGAATGCGTTGCCTGCGAAGGCCGCGGGGGTGGAAAGGATCGTTATGGTGTCTCCGCCAGGGAAGGATGGAAAATTATCGCCAGCTGTTTTGGCAGCTGCCAAAATTGCCGGGGTGAAGGAAATCTATAAAGTTGGCGGGGCACAGGCAATAGCTGCTCTCGCTTATGGGACGGAAACGATAAAGAAAGTGGATAAAATAGTGGGTCCGGGAAATATATATGTGGCGTTAGCGAAGCGGGAAGTATTTGGAGATGTCGCCATTGATATGATAGCAGGTCCAAGTGAAATAGCGATATTGGCGGACGAAACCGCCATCGCTGCAGAAGTTGCGGCAGACTTGCTGTCACAGGCGGAGCATGATGCCCGTGCTTGCAGTGTTTTGGTGACGACGTCAACGACTCTTGCAGAAGAAGTGGCCGCAGAAGTGACCAAGCAGGTGGCGTTACTTCCACGCCATGATATTGCTGCAGCATCCATAAGGGATTATGGAAGAATCGTTGTATGCGGGGATATGGCGGAAGCTGTTGAAGCGATTAATGAACTTGCACCGGAACATTTGGAAATTGTGGCCCATGACGCACTTGAAATCATGTCTAAAATCCGTCATGCCGGAGCAATCTTCATTGGCCGATTTAGTTCGGAGCCCGTCGGTGATTACTTTGCAGGTCCCAATCATGTGCTGCCTACCAATGGAACCGCCCGTTTTTCCAGTCCGCTTAATGTGGATGATTTCCAAAAGAAATCAAGCATCATCATGTATAGTGAAACGGCCTTCCGCAAAAATGCAGAAAAAATCGCGGCATTTGCCCGAATGGAAGGACTTGAGGCTCACGCCCGTGCCATTGAATCACGTGGTGTGAATGAATCCGGTAAATAGTCCTGAAATATTGAAATACGCGAAATCATTGATATAAAGACTTTTGACATGCTTTTACATCTTGGGAAAAGGGGTCTTACCCCGTTGAGGAGGAGTTGTAATGGAACGTTTTGCTAGTGTGGAGCGAAAGACGAATGAAACGGAAATAAGTTTGAAGTTTGGTGTGGATGGGGAAGGTAATTCCTCCATTAAGACGGGCGTTCCGTTTATGACGCATATGCTTGATTTGTTCACGAAACATGGGAAGTTTGATTTGACCGTAGATGCAAACGGAGATACAGATGTCGATGATCACCATACAACTGAAGATATTGGCATTTGCTTAGGTCAGACGTTATTGGAGGCCCTTGGGGACAAGCGCGGGATAAAGCGTTACGGAAATGCTTTCGTACCCATGGATGAAGCACTCGCCCAGGTTGTCATCGATTTAAGCAATCGTCCGCACCTAGAGTTCCGGGCTGAGTTTCCTTCGCAAAAGGTGGGTACTTTCGATACTGAACTCGTGCACGAGTTTCTTTGGAAATTCGCTCTTGAAGCCAGGATGAACCTGCATGTAGTCGTTCATTACGGTCACAACACACATCATATGATCGAAGCAATATTCAAAGCGCTGGGACGTGCATTGGATGAAGCTACGACCATCGATCCACGTGTCAAAGGCATCCCTTCGACGAAAGGAATGTTGTAAAAATGATCGGAATCGTCGATTATGGCATGGGGAATTTATTTTCTGTAAGTAAAGGGCTTGAACGCCTTGGTGCCGATTCATTCATTTCCGATGACCCAAAAGAACTTTCAAAGTCGAAAGGAATCATACTTCCCGGCGTTGGATCTTTCAGGGATGCAATGAGCCTCTTGGAAAAACAAAAGCTGGATGAATTCCTGAGGGAATATGTAGCCGATGGAGGTTATCTATTAGGGATCTGCCTTGGTATGCAGCTTCTCTTTGATGAAAGTGAGGAAAATGGACCGGCTAAAGGATTATCCCTCATCCCGGGAAAAGTCGTTCGTTTTAAGGGAGTGGGTGCGAATGACCAGGTTTATAAAGTGCCGCACATGGGCTGGAATCGTCTTGAATTCAAACACGCTTCACCAGTGAATGAGGGGCTGGAAGAGGAGCATGTTTATTTCGTCCATTCCTACTACGTCGATACCGATGAATCATTCGTCACTGCTTCGGCAAGGTATGATGTGGAAGTGCCTGCGATCGTCGGTAAAGGGAATGTGTTCGGCATGCAGTTCCATCCGGAAAAAAGCGGGAAGATGGGCATGTCACTGTTAAAAAATTATCTGTCATTAGTAGAAGGGAAGGAAGAAGCATGAGCAACTTTACTATTTACCCGGCGATTGATATGCGTGGAGGCAAATGCGTCCGCTTAATCCAGGGAGATTACAATCAGGAAACCGTTTATGGCGATTCCCCCTTTGATATGGCAAAAAGCTTTGCGGACCAAGGAGCCGATTGGATACATATGGTCGACCTTGACGGAGCTAAAGAGGGAGTGCGCATCAATGATTCATACGTAATAAAAGCTGCAAGTGAGTTAGGGGCCCGCATTCAAATCGGCGGCGGCATCCGTACGGAACATGATATAGCCCATTACCTGGATAATGGTGTGGAACGTGTCATTCTTGGCAGCACGGCCGTTTCAGACCCTGATTTCACTAAAGATATGATTAGGAAATATGGAAGCCATATCGCAATCGGGATCGATGCGAAGGATGGCAGGGTTGCCACTCATGGTTGGCTTCAAACGTCTGGGACCCTTGCGATAGATCTTGGTAAATTACTGGCCGATGCTGGTGCAGAGACATTTATCGTGACTGATATCGCGACGGATGGGATGCTTTCAGGTCCGAATGTGAAAGGTATTTTGGCCATGGCGGAGGCAACCGGTAAAAACGTTATCGCTTCGGGCGGCATTAGTTCACTTGAAGACCTAATCACCCTCAAAGAGTATGAAGCCCAAGGCATTGCAGGGGCAATCATTGGCAAGGCGCTTTATACCAATCGCTTTACTGTAGAAGAAGCACTAGAAAAGGTGCGTGGTTAAATGCTCACTAAACGAATTATTACATGTCTCGATGTAAAGGAAGGGCGGGTAGTCAAAGGGATACAATTTGTTTCCCTTAGGGATGCAGGAGACCCGGTCGAACTTGCAGCCTTTTACGACCAAGAAGGTGCCGATGAGCTTGTCTTCCTGGATATTTCCGCATCACATGAAGGCAGGGAAACGATTGTCGACGTCGTTCAAGCGGTAGCGGGCAGTCTGGCAATCCCGTTCACGGTGGGCGGCGGCATTAATTCATTGGCGGATATGAAGAAGATCTTACGAGCTGGAGCCGATAAGGTTTCCTTAAATACAGCAGCCATTCTGCGCCCTGATTTAATTAATGAAGGTGCTGATTACTTTGGTTCCCAATGTATCGTGGTCGCCATAGACGCCCGATATGAAGAAGGGCTTGGCTCATGGCGCGTATATACCCACGGCGGCCGGAAATCGACTGAATGGGAAGTGATCGATTGGGCGAAGGAAGCTGTGTCCCGAGGTGCAGGTGAAATACTATTGACAAGCATGGATTGTGACGGCGAGAAACAAGGGTTTAATATCGCTTTGACAAAAGCGGTATCTGAAGCCGTTTCGGTGCCGGTCATCGCCTCAGGCGGGGCGGGCAACGCTGAGCATTTCCAGGAAGCCTTCCAAGAAGGTAAAGCCGACGCAGCATTAGCCGCATCGATTTTTCATTATAAAGAAACATCCGTCAAAGAAGTAAAAGCGTTTCTCAAACAACAAGGAGTGGTTGTACGATGAATCTTGAAACTATTAAATACGACGAAAAAGGCCTGATACCGGCAATTATTCAAGATGCAGGAACCGGCGAAGTGCTGACACTTGCTTATATGAATCAAGAATCACTGCAATTGTCGATTGAAAAAGGTGAAACGGTTTTCTTCAGCCGTTCGCGCAATGAATTATGGCATAAAGGAGCAACCAGCGGTAATACCCAGAAAATCATCGAAATGAAGTATGACTGCGATCAAGATGCATTGGTCGTTCGGGTCGTTCCTGCAGGGCCTGCGTGCCATACAGGGGCAACAAGCTGTTTTAGCGAAACGATTTACCAAAACGGTGAAGCCGGACAAGACGTGAAGGCGAATGTGACTTTCTTGACGGAATTGGAAAAATTGATTGAAAGAAGAAAATCGGAAATGCCTGAGGGTTCATATACTACCTATCTATTCGAAAAGGGCGTTGATAAGATCCTGAAAAAAGTCGGTGAAGAAGCGGCAGAAGTGATCATTGCTGCTAAGAACCGCGATGCAGAGGAACTTTCGATGGAAAGTGCCGATCTCCTCTATCACTTATTCGTTCTTCTTCAGGAGCAGGAGTTGCCTTTCCAAGCAGTGCTTGATGTATTGAAGGCTAGACATGCCGATAAGGATGAACCGAAAGAAACTGAATGAATGGTAAGTGCCCTCCGTCAAGGAGGGCTCAGACTGAAGACAAACTCGATGAAAGTCAAGTTTCTCTTCAGTTTTTTTATGGCTTGTACAATTTGGACGTTGATTATCGATCCAGGCACCCGCTTTTCCCGCCGGAGTCTCGCACAACCGCCCCAATCAACTTTTGCTACAAACTTTTGGTAGAAACCATATCTGAGATTTCAAGGTGTTGCTTTGTTTGGGAACATGAAAGAGATATTTCCCAACCCCTTTTGTGTGTATTTACGACAACGAGATCAATCCTGGCTCCCCATTTGACTAGGAATATACCTCATGGTGATTCCCTTTTTCCATTTTCTTGAATTGTTCGGCAAATTTACTCCAATATGTTATAATACTATGGTTAATCAACTTGAAGATGGAGGATTACATGAGTAAAGACTCTAAATTTGGCCAACAGGCAAAAATTCTAACTTTTCACCCAACAGGTGAGTATTATTTCACCAAGGGTTTAAAAGCTTATCATAGACGAGAACTACCTAAATCAAAAAAATACCTGGAACGTGCGCTGGAACTTGAACCCGCTGAACCGATGATAGCCTGTCAATTGGCAATCACTTGCTCGGAAATCGGAGAATATAATTATTCAAACAACCTCTTGGAAAACATCTTGGATGTGATGGATCCCTATATGTCGGAATGTCATTACTTCCTGGCGAATAATTATGCCCACTTAGGCATGTTCAAGGAGGCTTATCGTCACGCGAGTGCTTATCTTGATAAAGAAGAAGACGGGGAGTTTAGCGATGACGCAGAGGACCTGCTTGAACTGATAACTTTTGAGTCGGATGAGTCAGAAGAAAATCCCTTTAAGCATGATGGGCTCATTACCAAACAGGAACAAGCCCGTGAGTACCTTGAATCAGGCAATTTTCCAAAGGCAATCGAAGTATTGAAAGAGACGATTGCCGAGTACGAGGATTACTGGTCCGCTTATAATAACCTGGCACTTGCCTATTTCTATCTTGGTCAAGTAAATGACGCCTTTGCAACACTTGATGAGGTACTGGAAAAAAGTCCAGGAAACCTGCATGCGCTTTGTAACCTTGTTGTTTTTCATCATTATCAACAAGATGAAGAGAAGGTTGAAGAGCTCATACACATGCTGGAGAAAATTAGGCCGATGCTATCCGAACATCGTTTCAAGCTTGGAGCGACCTTCGCTTTGATAGGAAACTATGCTTCTGCATATAAATGGTTGAAAGTACTGCAAAGGCAAGGGTTCGAGGGAGATGGAACCTTCTACTATTGGTTAACCATTTCCGCTTACCACCTAGGCCATGATCAGGCTGCCAAAAAGGCATGGAAAAAGGTCGTGGAAATGAACCCGGAAAAGGAAGGCATGGAGCCTTGGGGAGATATGAATGCAACTTCAGATGGTTTTGAACATCATTTTCCTTCTATTATAAAAAGGCTGGAAAGTGAATTCATTGAAGAAAGGCTGTTTGCCATTTTCCTTCTGAAACATTCGGTTCATAAACAGAAGCTATTGAAAAACCAGGTCCTCAACCTTAATCAGAATTTCACTGATTTGGAACGTGATTATGCTGAACTTGTTCAAGCTCCTGCTAAAGATCGTCAATTAACACCGATTGATTTTGCCGATCGCACAGCTGAGTTATTATATCAGCATTTCCAACCGATACAATTAAATGAAGCCGGGCTGTATTTAATGTGGTTTTCCGTCTTCATCGAAGCGGTGAAATCAGAGCAAAAACTAAATAATCCAGCAGGATGGGCATCAGCGGTGGAGTACGTGTGGAATCAGCTTAAAAATGAGAAGGCGAGCAAACAGGCAATCGCAGACAAACATTTCATATCCGTGTCCACCTTATCAAAGTACGTAAAGTTAGTTCAAACCCTGCTTGGATGAGCAGATATTTGGACGAAAAATTATTTGTTATATAGGATAATAGGTAGGGAACACTAACCGTAGTGAAGGTTCCATTTGCAATGGAATATGGAGGAGTGAAAACATGTCTGAAAAAATTTATGACGTTGTTATTATTGGAGCTGGTCCTGCAGGGATGACGGCGGCTGTCTATACATCACGTGCGAACCTTTCAACATTGATGTTAGAACGCGGAGTACCGGGCGGGCAAATGGCCAATACAGAAGAAGTTGAAAATTATCCTGGATTCGACACTATACTCGGACCTGAACTTTCAACGAAAATGTTTGACCATGCAAAGAAATTCGGTGCGGAGTATGCCTATGGGGATGTTAAGGAAATCATCGACGGTGAAGAGTATAAAACGATCAAAGCCGGTTCCAAGGAATTCAAGGCACGTTCAATCATCATTTCATCTGGTGCCGAATATAAGAAAATCGGTGTTCCCGGCGAAAAAGAATTGGGCGGCCGCGGTGTATCGTATTGTGCAGTTTGTGATGGTGCATTCTTCAAGCAAAAGGAACTATTCGTTATCGGCGGCGGAGACTCTGCTGTTGAAGAGGGTGTGTACTTAACCCGCTTTGCTTCAAAAGTGACGATCGTTCACAGACGTGACGAACTTCGTGCTCAAAAGATTCTTCAAGATCGTGCATTTGCCAATGAGAAAATTAACTTCATCTGGAATCACACTTTGAAGGAAATCAATGAAAAAGGCGGCAAAGTCGGCGGTGTCACACTAGTTTCCACTGAAAACGGGGAAGAGACAGTGATGGACGCAGACGGTGTATTCATTTATATCGGAATGCTTCCGCTAACTAAACCATTTGAGAACTTGGGCATCTTGAATTCCACAGGCTATATTGAAACGAATGACCGGATGGAAACACGCGTCCCTGGTATTTTTGCTGCTGGTGACGTTCGTGAAAAAACATTGCGCCAAATCGTTACAGCTACAGGCGATGGAAGCATTGCCGCTCAATCCGCTCAGCATTTTGTTGAGGAACTTCAAGAAAAATTGCAGCCTAAGGCTTGATTTCACTAGAATATACAATCGTAATTCCGTTTTAACGATGTTGTAACACGCGTGAAATAATGATTGGGTATAGTATGGATAGAAGTTGACCCCCTTTAATTATAAACGTTTAAGGACACAGATTAAGTTTCTGTGTCCTTTTTTTTTGTTTCCTGCTTTAAGACTAAATCTTTAGTTCCAATTTTTAGGATGTGCCAAATGATTTTTAATGAGAAGTAAGTCCGCCCTTTGCATTTAGGCAGCGAAAGTGGAGAAGAATAGGAGTTAAGCAGGATAAAGGCTTATCTACGTGATTCCTTGGGAATGAATATTCCCCCAATGCAGGAAGTTTACTTTATTGTTAGCTCATTTCAAAAATAGTATAATGTTAAGATATACTAAACATATATATATCTTTCATAATGGTAAGAAGATGAAAAATACAACTTGTTTGAACTATTAGCATTTGTAAATCGCCAAATGGATATCTAGCGGCGGTTTAAGGATATAAACTGAATCTCTTCAACACGGGGGTGAAGGTTTCTATAGTCGAGCAGAGCCAATTGAGGTGAAGAACGTGCAACGTGTCACAAACTGTGTATTGATCAAGGATAATCAAATCCTCTTATTGAAAAAGCCTAGACGCGGATGGTGGGTAGCTCCAGGCGGAAAGATGGAGCCTGGGGAATCTGTACGCGATGCTTGTATTAGGGAATATCGTGAAGAAACGGGCGTTTATTTAAAAAACCCTTCCATCAAAGGTATTTTCACCTTCATTATGAAGGACGGAGATAAGGTATTGTCGGAATGGATGATGTTCACTTTCTTTGCAACGGATTCCGATGGTGTAAATGTTGATGTTTGTGAAGAAGGGGAACTTAGCTGGCATCCGGTCGAAGATGTTAAAAAGCTGATGATGGCTGAAGGTGATTTTCACATCCTGGACTATATGGTTCATGGAACTGGGATCATTTATGGAACCTTTACCTATACACCTGAGTTTAAACTACTTTCTTACCGATTGGATCCAGGTTAATTTTCACATATAAAAAAGATTGCTATACATGGGGGCGGAGAAACTATGAGTACAGGGCAGATCAGTGAAACGCAATTGGTCATCATTACCGGAATGTCCGGAGCGGGTAAGACAGTGGCGGTTCAAAGTTTTGAAGACCTCGGCTTTTTTTGCGTCGATAATTTGCCGCCCACGCTATTGCCAAAGTTTTTGGAGTTAATGAAGGACTCAGGGAATAAGATGAATAAAGTGGCTCTTGTCATGGATTTGAGGGGTAGGGAGTTTTTTGATTCCTTATTTCTTGCACTGGATAATTTAACGGATTCAGCTGCAGTATCACCAAGAATCCTTTTTCTTGAAGCTGATGACGATTCCTTGGTCCGAAGATATAAGGAAACGAGAAGGACCCATCCGCTTGCTCCATTAGGCCGGCCATTGGAAGGCATTAAAATGGAGCGGGAACTATTGGACGAATTGAAGGGAAGGGCCCAGCTGATCTTTAATACTTCCCAACTGAAACCGCGCGAATTGAGGGAGAAAATCGCTTCGGAGTTTTCTGCCGATAAAAGTGTCGGTTTTACAGTCAATGTCATGTCGTTCGGGTTCAAGCATGGTCTACCCATAGATGCCGACCTTGTGTTTGATGTACGCTTCCTGCCAAATCCATATTATATTGACCATATGAGGCCAAGGACTGGCTTGGAACAGGAAGTGTCGAGTTACGTTTTAAAATGGAGTGAGACGCAAAAATTCTTGGAAAAAGTGACCGATTTGCTTGCATTCATGCTTCCATATTATAAACGTGAAGGAAAAGCACAGCTTGTTGTTGCGATAGGGTGTACAGGCGGTCAGCACCGTTCTGTAGCATTGACGGAGTATATTTCAAACCACTTCAAGAAGGATTACAGGGTTCAAGTATCACATCGCGATATCGAAAAAAGTAAGGGGAAAGCAGATGTTAGATAAAAAGAAACAACCTAAGGTTGTGATCATTGGAGGGGGAACCGGCCTTCCCGTTTTGTTGAGAGGGTTAAAGAAGCATCCGGTTGATATAACGGCAATCGTAACGGTAGCTGATGATGGTGGAAGTTCAGGCCGCCTTCGCGAGGATATGGATATTCCCGCTCCGGGTGACATTCGTAACGTGCTGGCTGCGTTATCGGATGTAGAGCCCCTTGTTGAACAAATGTTTCAACATCGCTTTCAGAGTAAAAATGAGTTGTCCGGGCATTCGCTGGGGAATTTGATACTGGCGGCAATGACCTCGCTGACCGGGGATTTCGTCCATGCGATCCAGGAAATGAGTAAATTTCTTAATGTCCGCGGTAAAGTGCTTCCGGCGGCCAACCAAAGTGTGGTTCTCCATGCGGAGATGGAGGACGGAACGATTGTTACAGGCGAATCCAAGATCCCCTTCTCAGGAAAGAAAATAAAAAAAGTATTTCTGTCTCCTCATCATATAAAGCCGCTCAGTGAAACTCTCCAGGAAATCAAACAGGCAGATCTTATTGTCATAGGTCCAGGGAGTCTATATACTAGCATTCTGCCTAACTTACTTGTTCCTGGTTTAGGAGAAGAGGTTGCCCGTTCGAAGGCGAAGAAGGTGTACATTTGCAATTTGATGACACAAGCCGGAGAGACGCTGGATTATAGCGCGAGCGATCATATAAAAGCGATATATGACCATATGGGAAATGCATATATTGACAGGATACTTGTTAATAATGAGGAAATACCAACCGAAATTCAGCAACGCTATCAAGCTGAATATGCTAAACCGGTCATGTATGATGTGGAAAGCTTAAAAATGATGGGGCTTGAAATCATACAAGAACGCATTTTCAGCTATGAAGGGAATGTAATACGCCATGACACGAAAAAAGTGGCGGATTTGCTCTATAATATGCTTGTAAATGAAACAAAAAGCCACATTGCACCGTAGATATAAGCGGGGACGGTTTTTTGATTGATAAAAATAGATTACCTGCGTTCGATTGGGGGTGAAATGGATGTCTTTTGCTTCAGAAACGAAAAAAGAGCTTACTACATTAGAGGGAAAGGATTGCTGCGGTAAAGCGGAATTGTGTGCGCTTATCCGGATGAACGGATCCCTTTCATTTTCTAATCGGAAGCTTGTTGTGGATATTCAAACTGAGAATGCTGCGATTGCCAGAAGGATTTATACGCTGCTGAAAAAAAGTTATGAGGTCCAGGTCGAGCTGTTGGTCCGTAAAAAGATGAAGCTTAAAAAGAATAATGTATATATTGTCAGGATGTCATCTGGAGGGCAGCGGGTTTTAACCGATTTGGAAATTTTAGGCGATGGATTTGAAATTCTCCATGCTATATCCGATACTATTGTTGGGAAGAAATGCTGTAAGCGTTCTTACCTAAGAGGTGCATTTCTTGCGGGAGGTTCGGTGAATAATCCGGAAACGTCTTCCTATCACCTTGAAATTTTCTCACTTTATAAAGAGCACAATGATGCCCTTTGTGAGCTAATGAATAAGTTTGGCTTGAAGGCCAAAACTCTTGAACGCAAGAAAGGGTATATCATTTATTTGAAAGAAGCCGAAAAGATTGCCGAGTTTTTAAGTATAGTTGGCGCCCATTCAGCTTTATTAAGGTTCGAAGATGTAAGGATCGTCCGTGATATGCGTAATTCAGTGAATCGGCTTGTGAATTGTGAAACAGCCAATTTGAACAAAACGATTGGGGCCTCATTACGCCAGGTTGAAAATATCCATTATATCGAGGATACGGTGGGATTAGGCATTTTACCGGATAAGCTTCGGGAAATTGCGGAGCTTAGGATTGCGTTTCAGGATATAACCTTAAAGGAACTTGGGGAAATGGTTTCTGGGGGAACAATCAGTAAATCCGGGATTAATCACCGATTACGTAAGATTGATGAAATAGCTGACAGGCTCCGTGGGGGAGAGGCTATTGCTGCGAAAAAATAAAGCTAACAGGGGAGATCAAGATGGTGGAAAAACAAGTTGAGGTAAAATTGAAAACGGGTTTGCAGGCGCGGCCGGCAGCTCTTTTTGTACAAGAAGCTAACCGCTTTCATTCAGATGTTTTTCTTGAAAAAGAAGGAAAGAAAGTGAACGCAAAAAGTATAATGGGGTTAATGAGCCTTGCCATCAGTTCTGGCGTGACCGTGAAGTTAATCGTCGAAGGACGCGATGAAAAAGAAGCGTTAGAGGCATTGGAAGAGTTTGTTCAGCAAGAGGGTTAAAAGAAAAGGATGCTTAAAAGAGCATCCTTTTTTTTATTATGCAAAAAAGCTCCGGAAGTCGCTAAAGGCGTTCTCCGGAGCCGGTTGTTGCATGATTATTTAGAGTCTTTTTTATCATCAAGGATGCTGCGCGTGATGACTTTGTCGATCAAGCCATATTCAAGAGCTCTTTCGGAAGTCATGAAGTTATCACGTTCCGTATCTCTTTGAAGGACTTCAATAGGTTGACCAGTACGTTCTGCCAAGATTTGGTTCAGTTTATCTTTCAAGTGAAGGATACGGCGGGCAGCAATTTCAATCTCCGTAGCTTGACCTTGAGCTCCTCCAAGTGGTTGGTGAATCATGACCTCACTGTTTGGCAACGCATAACGTTTGCCTTTTTCGCCAGCGGCCAATAGGAAAGCACCCATGGAAGCGGCCATACCGATGCATACTGTGGATACATTAGGTTTGATATATTGCATAGTATCGTAAATGGCCATACCGGAAGTGATGCTTCCGCCAGGGCTGTTGATGTATAGAGTGATATCTTTTTCAGGATTTTCCGCTTCTAAAAATAGTAATTGAGCAACAATGGAGTTGGAAACATTATCGTCAATTGCACTTCCTAGCATAATGATCCGGTCTTTTAATAAACGGGAGTAAATATCGTAGGCACGCTCCCCACGACTTGTTTGTTCGATAACTGTAGGAATTAAATTCATGTTCATTTCCTCCTTCGATTAAGAGAATCATTTAAATTCTTTATGTATGTATGATACACTTTTTGGTCAATTTAGGTCAAACAAAACAAACCCTATAATGGATAATTTGTTCGACAATTTTCTGGCTAAGGCTCCTTTCCGATAGATTACTTTATATATTATGCCGCACAGGGATGAATTTCCACATTACCCATAATACCCAAATGGCGAAGTTTTAAACCTGATAGCCCTTGCAAAGGAGGGGAATCTATCATATAATGAAGTCTGTTGAAAAAATATTTTCTATTACGCCCTCGTAGTGCAACGGATAGAACGCAAGCCTCCGAAGCTTGAAATGCAGGTTCGATTCCTGCCGAGGGCATTACCAATCTTCTGCTTAATAAAGTGGGGGATTTTTTATTGGCCATTTTTAAGAGGGGCCCTAAAATTTTTGGCGAATTCGCTCGATTTCCGTAATATTCCATCGGATCCTGTAATGTAAGCCCTGTCTTGAAAATATACGCGCACACTATTGAAAAATGGTGATTTTTCAATAAAAGTAGTTGTTTAATTTGCATTTCTAACATATAGTATTTAAAACAAATAAACTATTCAGAAAAAAACGTAAGCGTTTTCATGGGTTTTTGTGTAGAATTTTCTCCTGATAATGTAAAATGGAGTGGGGGAGGGATGAATCGATGAGTATGAATATGAAAGCAGGACTTTTTCAACAGCAAACATTAAAGATGGCAATGACGCAGGAGCTTATGCAAGCTATTACATTGCTGCAATATTCCTCGCAGGAGCTATCGGCTTTTTTAGAAAATAAAATGGTGGAGAATCCATTACTGTCCATAGATCAGCCAACATCGGCTTTATTTCAGCCAACTTTTGACCGGAAAAAGGGAAAACGGACTCTTAAGAATACGTATGATGCCAACTATTGGATTGAACAGATCAGTGAAGATACTATATCGGTTGAACAGCATATCATGTCCCAGGTGAATCACCAGCAACTTACCGGTGAGCAGCAGAAGGCGTTGCTGCTATTAATTCATAACCTTGATGAAAACGGTTACTTGAGGACTGAGCTGGATGACATATGTATCCCTGGTATATCTCGGATAGTTTTGGAAGAAAGCCTTTCAATTTTACAGGAACTCGAGCCGCATGGAATTGGAGCGAGAAATCTTCAAGAGTGCCTTTTGCTTCAGGTGCAAGCAGAAGGGGTGAACCTGCTTGCAGAATCGATCATAGAAAACCATTTCCTCGATTTTGCTGAAAAGCGCTGGAAAGACCTAAGTAAGAAAATCGGTGTTACAATGAAGGAGATTCAAGAAGTATTTGATTATGTCCAGACATTGAACCCGCGACCCGCATCACTCTTTTTTCAGGAAAAACCTTCTTATATAGTGCCGGATGTGGTCGTGGAAGTTCGGGATGGTATGCTGCTTGTCGGGAATTATGATGGTAACACACCTAATCTTAATGTGGATAAAGGGTATTTAAACCGTATGAAGAGCCATAAGGATCAGGGGGTTCAACGGTTTATCCAGGATAAGTGGCAGGAATACCAATGGATATCCAGAGGGATCCAACAGAGGAAAGAAACTATATTGAAGGTAATTCAGTGCATCGTCGATAAACAGCCGGCGTGCTTTCATCATGGCCTGAACTATTTGAAACCGATGACGATGAAGGAAATCGCCGACGAACTTGGTATACATGAGTCCACAGTAAGCCGGGCGGTCAAAGGGAAATACGTGCAGACACCATTTGGCACGATAGAGATGAGGATATTTTTCACTACTTCTTTACAGTCAGTCGGCCTTGATGAGGATATGTCGGGCATGCAGGCAAAAAAGAGCCTTCAGGCAGCCATCAATGGGGAAAATAAACAAAAGCCGCTCTCGGATCAGGACCTGGCAGAACGGTTGAAAGAAGAGCATGGAATTATCCTGGCACGCCGAACCGTTGCCAAGTACCGGGAACAATTAGGGATCCCTTCTTCATCTAAACGAAAAAGATATGATTGAAAAGGATGAGTGGTTTTGGAATCAAATGCGTTTGTTTTATATAGTAGGGATAAATGCCCGTTATGCGATAAAGCCAAGCAAGTGCTTGAAGAAGTGAAAGAGGAATCAGGCATAGGCTATAAAGAAATCGATATCCACACCGATGATGATTTGCTTGAGAAATTCGGGCTGATGATCCCTGTCGTTGAATGGAAAGATGATATCGTTCAATTCGGAAACGTTGATAAATCAGCTCTAAATAGGCTTTTGGAAAAATAATTTTTCAAATCATTTGAAGAAACATTCCGTTCCTGCTAGAATAAAATATGTAGCAGGAATATTTTTTTGTTTTAAGTGGGACAGAAAATGACTACGCGGGACATTATACGTCCAACTTAACTTTTTAGGAGTTTTAAATATGCGTACATTACTCGAGGTACAAAGAAAATTATTACCAGATTTCCTTTTGGTTATGCAAAAAAGATATGATATCCTGCGTTATATCAAAATGATGCAGCCGGTTGGAAGGCGCAGTCTGTCCGTGAGCCTTAATTTGACGGAGCGGACGCTCAGAGGCGAGGTTGATTTTCTGAAAAGTCAGAACCTGGTTAACATATTCAGCTCTGGCATGACGCTGACTGATGAAGGGATTGAAATCCTGGATAAGTTAGAAGGAATAATGCGTGAAGTAATGGGTATAGACATAATGGAACGGCAATTGCAGGATTTATTGCAAGTGGATGAGGTCATTATTGTCTCAGGAAATTGTGATGAGACCCCATGGGTGAAAAAAGAATTGGGTAAAGCTTGTGCAATCCGTATGAAACGAGAATGGAACTCAAAGAATATCATAGCGGTTACTGGCGGATCGACAATGGCCGAAGTGGCTGATTCGCTGTCACCTGATGAAGCGTCGAAGAAATTGACATTTGTCCCGGCCCGCGGGGGAATTGGTGAAGCAGTGCAGAATCAGGCCAATACGATTGTCGAAAAAATGGCCCAGAAGGCACAGGCCTCATACAGAGTATTGTATGTACCCGATCAATTAAGCGGTGAGGTTTATGCTTCATTTCAGAAGGAACCTGCAATTAAAGAAGTGATTTCCCAAATCAAATCTGCCGATATGATCATTCATGGAATCGGTGATGCCATGGCGATGGCAGAAAGAAGAAATTCTTCGCCAGAAATGTTAAAGAAGCTGTTAGATGGAAATGCTGTAGGAGAGGCATTCGGTTATTATTACGATGAAAACGGTAAAGTTGTTCATAAAGTTTTGACAGTCGGCATCCAGTTAGATGATCTTAGCCCTGAAAAGCGAGTGATAACTGTGGCAGGTGGTAAAACTAAAGCAAAGGCTATCCGTTCCTACATGAAAGGCGCACCTTCATCAACCGTTTTAATCACGGATGAAGCGGCGGCACAAGAGTTAATTCAGGGGAATTACACCCCTTAATATATTTGCGAACTTAAAAGGAGGAATTTTTCATGGCAGTAAAAGTTGGTATTAATGGTTTTGGACGTATTGGACGTAATGTATTTCGTGCAGCATTGAGTAATCCTGGGGTAGAGATTGTTGCTATTAACGACTTAACGGATGCTAATATGTTAGCGCACCTTCTTCAATACGATACAATTCATGGATCTCTTAATGAAAAAGTAACAGTTGATGGGGATTACCTTGTTGTTGATGGTCATAAAGTCAAAGTATTGGCTGAACGTGACCCTGCACAATTAGCATGGGGTGAACTAGGAGTAGAAGTAGTAGTAGAATCTACAGGACGTTTCACGAAACGTGCAGATGCAGCTAAGCATTTAGAAGCTGGCGCGAAAAAAGTAATCATCTCTGCTCCTGCATCTGATGAAGATATCACAATCGTCATGGGTGTAAACGAAGATAAATATGATGCAGCTAACCACCATGTAATCTCTAATGCTTCTTGTACAACGAACTGCTTAGCTCCATTTGCTAAAGTGCTTCACGAACAATTCGGAATCAAACGCGGTATGATGACTACTGTTCACTCTTATACAAATGATCAGCAAATCCTTGATTTGCCACATAAAGATTACCGCCGTGCACGTGCAGCTGCCGAGAATATCATTCCTACAACAACTGGGGCAGCAAAAGCTGTTGCACTTGTCCTTCCTGAACTTAAAGGGAAATTGAATGGTATGGCAATGCGCGTACCTACTCCAAACGTGTCTGTTGTCGACCTTGTTGCAGAACTTGAAAAAGACACAACAGTTGAAGAAGTTAATGCAGCATTCAAAAAGGCTTCTGAAGGAGAATTAAAAGGAATCCTTGAGTACAGCGAACTTCCGCTAGTATCAACTGACTATAATGGTAACCCATCATCATCTACAATCGATGCCCTTTCCACAATGGTAATGGAAGGAAACATGGTTAAAGTATTATCTTGGTATGATAATGAAACAGGATATTCAAGCCGTGTTGTTGATTTGATCGACTATTTGGCTAAAAAAGGATTGTAATTAGAATAATAAAAAACCTCACCAAGGTGAGGTTTTTTTTATCACACCTCTAAAAAAACTTGGCAGAAGATGATATTATTAGTAAGTCATTAATCAGTCAAGCGTTTACATTTCTTGTTTTTGGATAATTTCCTGGAAACCGACTATAATGAAAAAGAGAAAAGGGGAGTTGGGAAATTTACCCTCTCCCTTTTTGGCTAAAAGAATCAAAAATATGATAACAATATCTAAGGAGGTTCTTGGATTATGAATAAAAAGTCGATTAAAGATATTGAATTAAAGGGGAAACGCGTATTTTGCCGTGTTGATTTCAACGTGCCGATGCAGGACGGAAAGATTTCGGATGATACGAGAATCAAGGCTGCACTGCCGACGATTTCCTATTTGACAGAACAAGGCGCAAAAGTCATCTTAGCCAGCCACCTTGGCCGTCCTAAAGGACAAGTCGTAGAAGAATTGCGTCTAGCGCCTGTTGCGGAAAGACTAAGCGAACTTAGTGGCAAGGATGTGCAAAAGGCAGAAGAAGCATACGGTGAGACCGTTCAATCAATAATTGATAACATGCAAGATGGCGAGATCTTGTTGTTGGAAAACGTTCGTTTCTATCCAGGAGAAGAGAAGAACGATCAAGAATTGGCGAAGTCATTTGCTGCACTTGCTGATGTTTATGTTAACGATGCATTCGGAGCTGCGCATCGTGCACATGCTTCAACTGAAGGAATAGCGCACCATCTCCCAGCCGTTGCCGGATTACTGATGGAAAAAGAGCTTTCAGTACTTGGAAAAGCCCTATCCAACCCAGAACGTCCTTTTACAGCTATAATTGGCGGAGCAAAAGTAAAGGATAAGATAGGCGTTATCGAAAACCTTTTGGAAAAAGTCGATCACTTGATCATTGGTGGTGGATTGGGTTATACATTCATTAAAGCGCAAGGTCATGAAATCGGTAATTCTTTATTGGAAGAAGACAAAATAGAATTGGCCAAATCTTTCATCGAAAGTGCAAAAGAAAAAGGCGTAAAACTTCATTTGCCTATCGATGCAGTCGTAACTGCTGAATTTTCACCTGATGCAGAGACGGATAATGTCGATATCGATGCTATTCCAAAGGATAAAATGGCTCTTGATATCGGACCAAAAACAAGCGAATTATTTGCGGATGTAATCAAAAGTTCCAAGCTTGTCATTTGGAATGGACCAATGGGTGTATTCGAGTTCGATAAATTTGCGAATGGAACGAAAACCGTTGCTAAAGCCTTGGCGGAAGCAAAAGATACGTACAGCATTGTAGGCGGAGGGGATTCAGCCGCAGCCGCAGAAAAGTTTGGCTTGGCAGAAAAGATGTCCCATATTTCAACTGGCGGCGGTGCATCTCTTGAGTTCATGGAAGGCAAAGAGTTGCCTGGCGTTGTGGCCTTGAACGATAAATAAGACTGACCGTTACATATTTCAACTTTAGAAGGGATGAGAAACCAAATGCGTAAACCGATTATTGCAGGAAACTGGAAAATGAATAAAACACTATCTGAAGCGACTGCCTTTTTAGAAGAAGTGAGCAATTTGATTCCGAAGCAAGATGTAATCGATACGGTTGTATGTGCTCCAGCTTTATTTTTGGATCAGCTGGTTCAAGCAGCAAAAGGAACTGATGTGAAGATCGGGGCGCAGAACATGCACTTTGAAGAAAGCGGTGCTTTCACAGGAGAAATCAGCCCGATCGCATTGGCTGATCTTGGTGTATCCTACGTCATACTTGGTCATTCCGAACGCCGTGAAATGTTCAACGAAACGGATGAAGCCGTTAATAAAAAAGCTCATTCCGCTTTTGCCCACGGATTGACCCCGATCGTTTGCTGCGGTGAAACATTAGAGCAAAGGGAAGCTGGCGAAACGAATGATTTCGTAGGCAGCCAGATAGAAAAAGGCCTTGCAGGATTATCTGACGATCAATTGAAACAAGCCGTTATTGCTTATGAGCCGATTTGGGCAATTGGAACAGGAAAATCGTCATCTGCTCAAGATGCTAATGAAGTTTGTTCGCATATCCGCTCGGTTGTTGCCGACAAATTTTCAAATGAAGCAGCTGCAGCCATCCGCATTCAATACGGTGGCAGTGTAAAACCTGAGAATATTAAAGAGTACATGGCACAACCTGATATAGACGGTGCGTTGGTTGGCGGTGCAAGCTTGAAACCCGATTCATTTTTACAATTGCTGGAGGCTGGTCACTATGAGTAAGTCGCCTGTGGCACTTATCATCTTAGACGGTTTTGGCTGCCGTAACGAGGAAAAGGGAAATGCTGTTTTTCATGCGAAAAAACCGAACTTTGACCGTTTTTGGGAACAGTATCCGCATTCCCATTTAACTGCAAGCGGGGAAGCGGTCGGCTTGCCTGCCGGTCAAATGGGGAACTCGGAAGTGGGGCATTTGAATATCGGGGCAGGACGGATCGTTTATCAAAGTCTGACCCGTGTGAACCTGGCTATCCGTGAAGGTGAGTTTGCCAAAAACCCAACTTTGATCGATGCCATGAGCCATGCCAAGAAAAAAGGCACGGACCTTCATCTTTTCGGTCTACTTTCAGATGGCGGCGTGCACAGTCATATCGATCATATGTATGCCCTGCTGAAGTTGGCCGCTAAAGAAGGAGTTAAAAATGTATATGTACATGCATTTTTAGATGGTCGTGATGTCGGGCCGAAAACGGCGCAAGGTTATATTAAGGAAGCGGAAGCGAAAATGAAGGAGATCGGTGTTGGACAGTTTGCGACCATATCCGGAAGATACTATTCGATGGACCGTGATAAGCGCTGGGAACGTGTGGAGAAATCCTACCGTTCGATGGTGTATGGTGATGGCCCTGCTTACTCTTCCGCGATGGAATGTGTTGAGGATTCCTACGAACATGGTATTTTTGACGAGTTCGTGATTCCTTCAGTCATAACGGCGGAAGACGGTAAACCGGTGGCAACGATTAAAGATGATGATGCCGTAATCTTTTACAACTTCCGTCCAGACCGGGCGATCCAGATTTCCAATACGTTCACCAATGAGGACTTCCGCTCATTTGACCGCGGTCCTGGACATCCGAAGCATCTCCATTTTGTCTGCTTGACACATTTTTCAGAAACAGTTGACGGATATGTTGCATTTAATCCGACAAATCTTGATAATACATTAGGGGAAGTACTTTCCCAAAACCAGCTTACCCAGCTTCGTATCGCTGAAACTGAGAAATATCCGCATGTGACATTTTTCATGAGCGGCGGACGTGAAGAGAAGTTTCCTGGTGAAGAGAGGATTTTAATTAATTCTCCGAAAGTCGCTACATATGATTTAAAACCTGAAATGAGTGCTTATGAAGTTACGGATGCGTTGGTGGAACAAATTGAGGCTGATCGCTTTGATGCCATTCTCTTGAATTTTGCCAATCCGGACATGGTTGGTCATTCAGGGATGCTTGAGCCTACCATTAAAGCGATTGAAACAGTGGATGAATGCCTAGGCAGGATTGTCGATTTAATCGTCTCAAAAGGCGGTACGGCAATCATTACCGCTGACCATGGGAATGCTGATGAAGTCGTAACGCTTGAAGGCAACCCCATGACAGCTCATACTACGAATCCCGTGCCTGTCATTATCACTAAAAATCAGGTAACATTAAGAACAGGTGGTATCCTAGGTGATTTAGCTCCAACGATGCTTGATTTGCTTGGAGTCGAAAAACCTGTTGAAATGACAGGGAAATCCCTATTATCTAAATAAAATTGTGAATAGGAAAAGGAGAGATTTATAATGCCGTACATCGAACATGTATATGCACGCGAAGTGCTAGATTCCCGTGGTAATCCAACAATAGAAGTAGAAATCCAAACAGAGTCCGGATACTTCGGACGTGCAATCGTACCATCAGGTGCTTCAACAGGAGAACACGAAGCGGTTGAGCTTCGTGACGGAGATAAATCTCGCTACCTGGGTAAAGGGGTACAAAAAGCAGTCGATAATGTAAATGATATCATTGCTGAAGCTGTCATCGGTTTGGATGTTACGAACCAAGCAGGACTTGACCTCACTATGATTGAATTGGATGGCACTGAAAACAAAGGAAACTTGGGAGCTAATGCAATCCTTGGCGTATCAATGGCTGCTGCCCATGCCGCTGCGGAATTTTCAGGTTTACCATTGTATCGTTATCTTGGAGGGTTCAATGCGAAACAACTTCCTACTCCAATGATGAACATCATTAACGGCGGATCACATGCCGATAACAATGTTGACTTCCAGGAATTCATGATTCTTCCTGTAGGTGCTCCTAGCTTCAAAGAAGCAGTTCGTATGGGTGCAGAAGTATTCCATGCCTTGAAATCTGTCCTTTCTGCCAAAGGCCTGAATACGGCAGTCGGCGATGAAGGCGGCTTTGCGCCAAACCTTGGTTCAAACCGTGAAGCGCTTCAAGTCATCATCGAGGCAATTGAAAAAGCTGGCTACAAAGCAGGCGAAGATATCTACCTTGGCATGGACGTAGCTTCATCTGAATTCTATAACAAAGAAACAGGCAAATATGATCTTGCTGGCGAAGGCCGCAATGGTGTTACATCAGAAGAAATGGTAGCTTTCTATGAAGAGCTAGTGAATGAATTCCCTATTATCTCCATCGAGGACGGCCTGGATGAAAATGACTGGGATGGTCACAAACTTTTAACGGAACGCATCGGTTCTAAAGTTCAGCTTGTTGGTGACGATCTTTTCGTAACGAACACGAAAAAATTGGCTGAAGGCATCGAAAAAGGCATCGGCAACTCCATCCTGATCAAAGTGAACCAAATTGGTACACTGACTGAAACGTTTGATGCAATCGAAATGGCAAAACGCGCAGGCTACACTGCAGTCGTTTCCCACCGTTCCGGTGAAACTGAAGATGCAACGATCGCTGATATCGCCGTTGCAACAAACGCAGGACAAATCAAAACTGGTTCCATGTCCCGTACGGACCGTATTGCTAAATACAACCAACTTCTTCGCATCGAAGATCAACTTGGTGACTTGGCTGTATATGGCGGCTTGAAATCTTTCTATAACTTGAAGAAGTAATTATAGTAATTATCAAGCATAAAATACGTCCGAACTTTGTCATACAAGGCACTTTTGGACACTTTGAGTTATGTAGTACATCAACTCGAACTTAGCAATACAAATGTTTAGTATCAACCCCTGATTTATAAGTGAGTGAAATCGCTTATGAATTGGGGGTTTTTGCGTGTTAATACAGGACTTGTTGAAAGAATTTACATTTAACTTACAAATTAAAAATTATTCCAAGCGAACTATCGAGACCTACAATTACAAAATGGTATGGCCCATTGGATATTGATATTGCTAAAGATATTGACGATAAGGTCAACTTGTTAAAAGAGGAATTGGGAATTGGATATTGGATAGCCAAAAAAGGCAATCATCCAAACTCCAAGGAGTTTATAAAAAAACACAAGGAAATCCACGCATATTATGGCATTCGCTTTAAATATGATGCTTACTGTGCTTATTTAACGAAAACTGAAAGTAAAGTTCGTGAAAGCCTAGAGCTGCCTAAAACTCAAGATGATGCAAAACTTGTGTTCGATATTGTGGCTAGAAAATATAATTTGCAATTAGCAGAAAGGCGACAAATCAACGGTTTCGGTAAAGTGGACAGAGCAATACATCAAGCAAAGATAGATGGAAAGTATGTCCCACAAGCCACGCTTGTTTATGATTACATGGTAGATGGTCATGAGGTGGATGTTAAAAACACAGACGAAAAATCTTATATGCCAAACTTTTAGACCGTTCCAATAGGAATGGTCTTTTTTAGATTGACAGCATAATTTTGGTACTTCATACTTCTATAGTAATAGATGTAACGGAATATTTAGTTAATTATGAGGACGAAAGCCATGAAACCAGAAATCTTATCAACAGCCATCGAAACGCTAACAGGATTGTTTTTCCGTAACAATAATGAAGGAACTGACTTTCTTGCCAAACGCACATTGGACCATTATATAAACGACCTTGATTTGCTTGGTGATATCAACTCTGTAGCTGTGGAAATTGATAAACAGCGAGCGTGGGCTCTCATTCCCAAGCTACGATTATTTGACAGCAAGAGCGCTGATGAAATCGAAGTTGCTTTAGGTGGGTTGGGATATACCGATGCTGAAATTATTGCCAGTGACATAGTATTTGAGGAGTGGAAAAAATCTCAAAAGCACTGCCAATGATTTTAAAAGGAGGAATGCCGATGTGGGGACGATACCTTTGGAAACTCCGATTGTTATTGACCATTCCATATTTGTTATTTGCGATATTAATGTTTTCGTCCATTGGCAACGATAAGGATTATGGTTATTATTGGATGGCGTTTGTGGTCTATGCGATTGTTTCCAATATCATCCTTCATAAAATGGAAAAGAAAGAAAAGATGGAAAAGGAATGAATTTAAGGAGGTAAGCACTTTACCTCCTTTGCCAATTTCATAAATGGAGGTGGATATTATGGGGCTCAAGAACATTTACAAAAAATCATTGTCTATGGCTCTGGTACGGGCTGGACATGACATTCATCATACTATGCCCGATCGAAACAACAAAAAATACCAAGTGTTTGTTTTCATCCATACCGATGAATTAATAAAAGATTTACTGGAGTTAACCAAACGGGAGGTGAGACAATGACTGAACGTTTCTCTATCGCTATTATAATCTCCTGTGTAGCTGTAGTAATGGGCATACTGATTGATTTAGGAATGCTGTATATTGCATTTATACTTCTTGTAATTTGTGTATTGGCTGTTCTTCCCGTCAAGTGGTTTCGTGATTGGTTATGGAGTGACTAAAATATGCTGGTTGTACATCAATTGAATATAAAAATTCAAAAATTGGGAGGTATGTCACCAATGAAAAAATACATAAATATAGTTGGAGCATTGGGCTTAATCGTTTTGATTATGGCAATGCCATTTTTCTACACAACCATTTTTTTGGGTAGTTTTATCTTGGACCCAACACCGCATACGAATCCTCAGCCTGGCCATGAAGACCACAATGCAACAAAAATTTGGGAGGGTATGTCAAAAGAGGAATATCAGAAGATTAAATACGTAGAAGAACATAAATATAAATATGAAAATGAAGAACCTGCATTCAACCCAGATGAATCATCAAGTTTCAACCTATTTGAAGTTGAAAATAAAAACGATGAATATTGAAGGACCCCGCCAATTATGCGGAGTCCTTTTTTCGTTGCTTAAATATGCAATGCTCCAAAATTAGGTTTCGTTCTTTCAGTCGTTGAAATCCATTCACCCAATTATTTGGGGATTCTGCTTCTGACGAGAAGATGGGTTCTGCACAGTAATTTCTTTTCACCTCCCATACAATGTGAGAATACACATTGTATGGGAGGTTTTTTTGCTTATAAAGTTAGCCGCCAGTCACTGATTCCGGCTTGGTTCAGGGCTGATAAAAGGATTTAATCAAACGTTTGATTAATATAAAAAAAGGTGCCGCATCCGGGCACCTTTTTTTATTTACTCGATACAGCTTCCACTGGTACGGCATTATAGTATTCTTCTAATGTAATCTTCGCTTCAAAGATTTCAGTTGCGGTAGCGACACCAACATAACGGATGTGCCATGGTTCGTATTTATAACCTGTGATGTTTTCCTTGCCTTCAGGGTAGCGAATGATAAATCCGTATTCATGTGCATGTTCAGCAAGCCAGGCAGCTTCATTCGTATCACCGAAGCAGTCTTGGGCAGCGCATGCCCCATCGTGGGTCGTGACATCAATCGCCAGGCCTGTTTCATGCTCGCTTGTCCCAGGCATTGCACTGTAGGTTTTCGCCTTTTCTTCCCCGTCCTTAGCCACATAGTTATTAAAGACCTCGATCTGTCTTTGGTGAGAGCGATAAGCGGAAACGCCGGCAAAGTGCATGTTTTCTTTTTCGGCAGCCTGGAACATTACTTCAAGTGCCTTTCCCGCTTCCTCTCGCATCATTCTTTTTTCAATTTTATCTTGAAAGATGAAATCCACTTTTGGGTAGATGAGGTCAGCAGGTTTGTAATCTTCAGGCAGGCTGTATTGTTTATTGACAAGTACAGGAATGCCTTCCGGATGGGCTAATGTCTGAAGGCCAGCCTGTCCGGGTTTAGCCGTTTCATCAACTTCCACCTGGCGTTGGGCCGATTCTTTTGAATCATTATTCTTGTCGGTTTCTGTCTCCGTCTCCTGGGAGCTCGGTTGTTCTTCTTTTTGCTCTTTTTCATGCTCGCTTGTCAGGTCGGATGAACAGCCAGCCATTAGAATGAAAGATGATAGAACAGTTGCTGCAAATATAGGTTTTAACATATGAAAGGCCCCTTGCTTTTAATATAAGTTTCCAATAAAAGTAGTTTTGAAAAAAATTATCGGGATAAGTAATCCCTTGTTAATTCACTTTGATATTTATCAAGAAATAAGCCAATCCAGACGACCATCAATAAAAATGGATAATCGTTACGGACTGCGGTTTCCACAACGGGATCAGACCAAAAGCTCGAAAGGAAACCCGATGACATCCTGATTGTCTCGAATGTGACAAGGGCGTGAAGCGATAACCAAAGAATCGTAAGGGTATTGGTCCCAAACCCAATGACCGCCGCTATGACGCTCAGCAAGGCGGCTGCTGCCCCGATCAGGAGGACATTGAAGCTTGATTGGAAAAAGTCAGTACCGCTATTGGAAAGTCCATTATAAATAATAGCAGTAAAATAAACGGTTGTCGTGATATATGCAGCAAATAATAAGTATCGATTTCCGTGATACTTTGCCAGCAGCAATAAAAGCGGTGATAGGATGATTAATAGGACACTGATAAAATTGCTTCCGCCTGTCCATAAAGAATAGCCGGCAACCGCCGAGAATAGGATGGTCAGGAGATCAAGAATCCGGAGTATGGACTTAAACATGTTGACACCTCTTTCTCTATTTATGCAAATTATCTCAAACTTTGATTCAAAAAGAAAATAAATGACTATGGATTTTTAGGAATTCTTACCATCATAGTATAACAAAGATTGTGGATACTTATTGGGTGTGGTAAAGTTAAAGTAATTGTTTATTGGTTCTTCAGGAGGTGTAATTGCATGCATGCATTTCTCATAACGCTTTTAGTGATTGTCAGTATCGCCCTCATTGTGACGGTATTGCTTCAATCAGGTAAGAGTGCAGGTTTATCAGGTGCGATTGCCGGCGGTGCTGAGCAGTTATTCGGAAAGCAAAAGGCACGCGGTTTGGACCTGGTTTTACATCGTGCGACAATAGTATTGGCGATTTTATTCTTTGCTTTAACTTTACTAGTTGCATACTTTGATGTGTAATGGATCAAAAATGAGTCTAGCTAAATAGCTAGACTTTTTTCTTTGCACAATAGTTACATGAATAGATATAGTGATTTTAGTACTTAATTATAGGATAGGGATGTTTTTAAAATTCTATTTACTGATAAAGGAGCTTAAGATCATGAAAATAAAGCTGCAGCAGCCCTTTACTTTTGAAGGCGGAAAAAGAGCTGTCTTACTTTTACATGGATTTACGGGGAATTCAGCGGATGTACGGATGCTAGGGCGTTACTTGGAGAAACAGGGATACACCTGCCATGCCCCGCACTATAAAGGGCATGGCGTACCCCCAGAGGAGCTGGTGAAAACGGGTCCGGAAGATTGGTGGAAAGATGTAATGATGGCCTACGATTTCCTGAAAAGCAAAGGCCATGAAGAAATTGCTGTTGCCGGACTATCATTAGGAGGCGTATTTTCTCTTAAATTAGGTTACACTGTACCTATAAAGGGTATCGTATCAATGTGTGCGCCTATGTATATCAAAAGTGAAGAAATGATGTTTAAAGGAGTATTGGAGTACGCCAGAGAATTTAAGAAGTATGAAGGAAAAACTCAAGAGCAAATAGAGCTTGAAATGGACCTCCTTGCCGATAAACCGATGAATACATTGAAAGCCCTTCAGGAATTGATAACGGATGTACGAGAGCACGTCGACCTTATATACGCGCCGACATTTGTGGTGCAGGGCAGGCATGATGATGTTATCAATCCAAAAAGTGCCGATATTATTATTGATGCCATTGAATCACCGGTCAAAAAAATCAAGTGGTATGAAGAATCCGGTCATGTCATAACTCTTGATAAAGAAAAGGACCAGCTGCATGAAGATGTATTGGAATTTTTAGAAAGTCTGGATTGGGCCGAATAACAAAAATATACCCTGAATAGGAGGGTTTTCATGGAAGATAACATTCAAGAACATATTAATAAGCTTCTGACATACATGACGGATGAAGCGTATAAGCCCTTAACGGTACAAGAACTGGAAGAGGCTTTGAAAATCGAAGACTCGGCAGATTTCAAGAATTTCGTTAAGGCTCTAGTAAAGATGGAAGAAAAGGGATTGGTGGTCAGAACGAGGAGCAATCGTTACGGGCTGCCGCAAAAGATGAATTTGTTCCGTGGTAAATTAACAGGACACGCTAAGGGATTCGCCTTTGTCACACCTGAAGATAACCCTGGAATGGATGATATTTTCATTCCGCCGAATGAAACGGGCACAGCGATGCATGGAGATGTCGTCATGGTACGAGTATCTTCGGAAACATCGGGCTCAAGGCAAGAAGGCACGGTCATCAGAATTCTTGAACGCGGTATTACACAAGTGGTCGGTACATACTCCGAAAGTAAAAGTTTTGGTTTCGTCATCCCTGATGATAAAAAGATCGCAAACGATATTTTCATTCCGCAGCATGCTTCACATGGAGCGGTAGAGGGCCATAAGGTTGTCGTCAAGCTTACTTCTTATCCTGAAGGACGCATAAGTGCCGAAGGTGAAGTCATTGAGATTCTTGGACATAAAAATGATCCTGGTGTAGATATTCTTTCCGTGATCCATAAATATGGTTTGCCAATGGAGTTCCCGGATGACGTCATGGAACAAGCCAATGCCGTTTCGGATACCATTGAAGAAAGTGAAATTGGAAGCCGCAGGGATTTGCGCAATGATGTTTTGGTCACGATTGATGGAGCGGATGCAAAGGACCTGGATGATGCCGTCACTGTTTCCAAACTTGAAAATGGCAATTATAAGCTGGGTGTTCATATTGCTGATGTCAGCCATTATGTGAAGGAAGGATCACCAATCGATAAGGAAGCCTTGGAAAGAGGGACGAGCGTTTATTTGGTGGACAGGGTCATCCCGATGATCCCGCATCGTTTATCGAATGGCATTTGTTCCTTGAACCCACAAGTCGATCGCTTTACACTCTCTTGTGAAATGGAAATTACGCCAGATGGCAAAGTCGTCAACCATGAGATTTTTGAAAGTGTCATTAAGACGACGGAACGTATGACATATGGAAATGTGAACAAAATCCTTGTCGATAAAGATGAAGAACAGCTCGAACGCTATGAAGCGTTGGTGCCGATGTTCCAGGACATGGAGAAGTTAGCTGCCATCCTGCGCAAGAACCGGATGAACCGCGGTGCGATTGACTTTGATTTCAATGAAGCTAAAGTCATCGTTGATGAAGAAGGCCATCCGACTGATGTGGTTTTACGTGAAAGGTCGGTTGCCGAAAAGCTTATTGAAGAGTTCATGCTTGCGGCTAATGAAACCGTTGCAGAGCATTTCCACCGTCTTGACGTACCGTTCATTTACCGTATTCATGAAGATCCCAAGCCGGAAAAACTGCAGCGTTTCTTTGAATTCATAACGAACTTCGGATATATTGTCCGGGGATCGGCCAATGACGTTCACCCTAAGGCGTTACAGGAAATCATTGAGGCGGTAGCCGGAAAACCGGAAGAAACGGTCATATCCACCGTCATGCTCCGTTCCATGCAACAGGCGAAATATGATCCGGAGAGCTTAGGTCACTTTGGTTTATCTGCTGAGTTTTATACACATTTCACATCGCCGATTCGCCGTTACCCGGATTTGATCGTGCACAGGTTGATCAGGACCTACTTGGTGGAAGGTAAACTGGATGAAGCTACGAAGGAGAAATGGAATGCCAATTTACCTGAGATTGCCGATCATACATCGAAACGTGAACGTCGCTCAGTCGATGCTGAACGGGAAACGGATGATCTGAAGAAAGCGGAATATATGCTGGATAAAATCGGCGAAGAGTATACCGGGATCATTGGTTCGGTTACAAATTTCGGGATGTTCGTCGAGCTGCCGAACACCATTGAAGGACTTGTCCATGTCAGCTTCATGACGGATGATTATTACCGCTTCGATGAGCGTCAGCTTGCAATGATCGGGGAACGTACCGGTAATGTGTTCCGGATTGGAGATGAGATCGACGTACGTGTTTCCAACGTCAATAAAGAGGAACGCGCCATCGATTTTGAAATTATCGGCATGAAGGTAAGCCGTCCGCGTCCATCTGGCGAGAAGAAAATATTCAAAGCCAATTCAGGTGAACGTAAACGCGGCCGTGGAGGCAATGGAGGACGTAATGAAGGTAAAGGCGGCGGCCGTAATGGAGATTCGCCTTCTAATGGGAGAAAATCGAAAAAGAAGAAAAAATTCTTTGAAAATGCGCCAGCTGCCAAGCGCAAGAGAAAACCAAAAAAGAGATAAAGATTGAGGCGGGGGATGATCATTTCATCCTCTTGCCGCGATTGGATGTAAAAAGGGGAGAGTTAGATGCCAAAAGGTTCAGGTAAACAACTAGCACAAAATAAAAAGGCTTATCATGATTTTTTTATTGAACAAACGTTTGAAGCCGGAATCGTTTTGAAGGGAACCGAAATCAAGGCCATCCGTGCGGCCCGAGTGAATTTGAAGGATGCCTTCGCTAAAATAGAAAATGGAGAAATCTATCTTTATAATATGCATGTAAGCCCTTATGAGCAGGGAAACCAGTTTAACCATGACCCGTTGCGGACACGGAAGCTTCTTTTGCATAAGAAAGAGATCAGTAAACTGATCGGTGTAACAAAGGAAACAGGCTACACGATCGTACCGTTGAAAATGTATTTGAAAAATGGCTTTGCCAAGGTTTTAATCGGTCTGGGTAAAGGGAAGAAGCAATATGACAAGCGTGAAGACCTGAAGAAGAAGGAAGCGAAGCGTGATATTGAACGTGCATTCCGTGATCGACAGAAGATGTAGAACTGCCAAGACCTTACAATTGATTTTTTGAGCCAATCTGTTATAATTAATCCTGTACCGATGACAATTGAATATCAGCCAACTTGCTGACTATTCTTCTCTCGTACGCTCCATTTATATCATGGGGACGTTACGGATTCGACAGGGATAGTTCGAGCTTAAGTTGCGAGTCGAGGGGATCGGCCTCGTTAAAACGTCAACGCCTATAACTGGCAAACAAAACAACAACCTAGCTTTCGCTGCTTAATAACAGTCGATAGCTGTTCCTCCCTCCATGGCCCACGTGGTAGGGTAAGGGACTCACTCTAAGTGGGATACGCCGGAATCCACCGTCTGAGGATGAAGGAAGAGACCAATCAGACTAGCTGCTCTGCCGCCTGTCGATAGGCTAATGAGTTCGCGAAATGCGAATATATCGACTACACTCGTAGAAGCTTAAGTGCCGTTATGTCTGGACGTGGGTTCGACTCCCACCGTCTCCACCAATACATATATTGGTGGTTTTTTATTTGGTTTTTTTCGTCGTTTTTGTCGAAAAATCGATAAATCGTATAATTCGCAGATATATCAGGATTTTTCGTTGATATATCTCCAATTTCGAAGATATATTCCCGATTTCGCAGATAAACTGTACAATTTCCATCATTTGCTGTAGAATCCTTTTGAAGAAAATAGGATTGGAGCGATGAAATTGATTGTAAAAAAGCGAAAAGTTCCTCTTGCCGTCCGCAAATTACGTGCATTAGCGTGCAGGCTTCCTCCGAATCACCCTAAAGTTCCCTTAATCATGAATGATCTCAAAAAAAGGGAAGCGGGCTATAAAGGGGAATGTTCCATTGATTTTCCATTAAGCTTTCTTGAACCGAAAAGCAATTTCATCTTCCACGATTTAAGGCTTCAGGATCAATCCCGATTTTTTCAACTGGATACCTTATTAATCTCCAAGAAATATGCGCTTATCATTGAAGTGAAGAACATTGCAGGGGCGATCTATTTTGATCCGCATTTCAATCAGCTCATTCGAACGATAGAAGGAAAAGAAACGGCATTTCCAGATCCCATCATACAAGTCAGCCGCCAGGAATCACAATTGACCAATTGGTTCTTGAAAAACGGTTTTCCCTCACTGCCCATCCTTTCATTGATTGTCATCAGTAATCCCCAAACAATCATCCGTACAGCTCTTGAAAACCATGAACTCCACTATAAAGTTATCCATCGCGATGCACTTCCCGCTAAAATTAATCAAATGGAGCATTCCATAACAGAATCCAGTTTTAGTGAGAAAGATTTGAAAAAATCAATTCGCGTAATGAATAAACACCACATCGATGCGGACTTTTCCATTCTGGAACGATACAATCTTACCGAAAAGGACCTAATTAAAGGAGTGATTTGTGAGAATTGTAAGGGCAATAAATTATTTAGAAGGCATGGCACATGGCTTTGCAATCAATGCCAACTCTCCAGTAAAAAAGCACATATCCCGGCTTTACGAGATTATTTTTATCTATTAGGCTCGACCATAACGAATCGGCAGTTGAGGAACTTTTTAAACATTTCCTCTTCATCCAGTGCAACGAGGATCTTGCAATCATTGAATCTGACAAGCAGTGGTGCGAATAAGGGGAGGGTGTACAGCCTGTATTTTGATGAGTGATTTCTGGGTGATCTTGCCTTAATTATTACCCAGACTACCTTAAAAAAAGGAATAGTTTCTTCACTATTCCTTAATATAAAAAATCATTTCTCTGTATTTACATCAACATTTTGGAAATCCTCCAAAATAATATCTATTACAAATTCTTCCATTTCCATATTTTTTATATCCGCCATTTTTTTTCTCATTTCTTCCTTTGTGGGATAATTTTTTGTGCCGTAAACCCACATGAAAAATCTATCTAACTCACTAACCTCTTGCTCTGTAAAGCCATGTGATAATAACTCATAATACCTAGACTTTAAATTCGGGGCCATACTATCATGTAATTTAAAAAATGCATGCTTCAATAAAAACAATTCGTATTCTAATTCCTTGATTTATTCTTCTTGATTCATTAAATCATCCACTCCAATGCTAATCTTATCCAATACGCTACACTTTCAGCAGTTTTCAGCAACTAAGCCCAATGATAGAACAAAGACTCAAAAGAAGCTTCTCTTGAGTCTTTGTTCCGAGTCTATTCTTTTAATTCCTTGCCCATCCCCTTAAGGAAGTGGACGCCAAAGCCGATCGCCCGGTTTATGTCTGGATCATTCAATGTTTTCATTAAATCCAAAACGCCGATCTTTTTATCGGCCTGAAGGAACTTGTTTCCTTCATCGATTCCTGCAAGTGCACTGTTAAGCAGTTTCGTGGATTGTGCGGCATCGGCATTCATCAAGGCTCCTGTTGCCCCCATAAGGGTATTGATCAGGTTTGTGACAGGTTGTCTTGTGATTTGTTGAAGAGCGATTTTGGCAATTTGTTCTTTTCCTTGAAGCATGGAGGTCGCGGCTTCGAATACTCCTGAGTCATTCAGTTCATTGACGATTTTAAACATATTGTTCAAGGCATCTTCATTATCGGTGATCAGCGTTTTCAGTTCCTCCAGTTTTTGAAGCTTTATTTCTTCCTCAGTAATGGGATTATGGATTTCCGTAATAGGAGCTGCCATGATCTTCACCCTCCTTGTTTATTTATCCGTTAAGTGAACATACCCTGGACGTGCCCACTTACGTTCAACCTCGACACCATTTTGAGGATGGCGTTTTTTGTTCCGTGGATTGGTACCTGGTAATGGGATATCCCCGCTTGCGCTTAATACTTCCATGCGGACCATCGTCTGCTTGTAAGCAGGCGTGCTTGTGCGTTGATCATAGATAGGACCGGTCAGAAAGTTAATGGCAGAGTCTTTATCAACGGAGTTCATCGGTAAAAATAGCTCATTATTTTTAACGCGGTCTGTGATCAGGGCTTTTAACTTAACGGCCCCGAATGGAGACACTAAGCGAACGAGTCCGCCATCACTGACTTTACGTTCTTTGGCAAGTTCTGGTGAAACCTCAACGAAAATATCAGGTACCTTCGATTGGATTCCATTGGATTTGTTCGTCATATTGCCTTCATGGAAATGCTCCAGCATGCGTCCATTATTGATATGAAGGTCATATTCTTTCGGGAATTTATGCGGCTCCACCCAGTCAGCCAGTGCAAAGCGCGCTTTCTTATCAGGGAAGTTGAAGCCATCCACATAAAGAAGCGGCGTGCTTGATCCATCATGGCTTCCCCATAGGAAGCTATTCCATCCTTCCAGCACCTCGTAATTCGCTTGGCTGAATATCGGTGACAGGCTTGCCATTTCATCATAGATTTCACCAGGATGTGTGTAGTTCCAATTTGCACCTAAGCGGTTTGCGATCTCCTGAGTGATTTCCCAGTCTGCCTTAGAATCTCCCATAGTGGGAAGGGCTTTATATAAGCGCTGTACACGGCGCTCCGTATTGGTGAACGTTCCGTCTTTTTCAAGAGATGGAGCTCCGGGCAATACCACGTCGGCATATTGGGCAGTCCTTGAAAGGAAAATATCCTGGACAACAAAGAAATCCAATCCGGATAACACTTTATCAACATGGTTTGCATCTGCATCAACAAGTGCCATATCTTCACCTACAAGATACATGGCCTTCATGTCGCCTTTTTCTATCGCTTTAAGCATTTCAATATTGTTCATGCCTGGTTTGCCATCGATTTTCACTCCATATGCTTTTTCGAATTTAGCACGTGCCACGTCATCGGTAACATGCTGATATCCCGGAAGCCATGTTGGAAGGGTGCCCATATCGCAAGCTCCCTGAACATTGTTATGGCCGCGAAGCGGATAAGCTCCCGCTCCTGGGCGACGGTAGTTGCCTGTAGCTAATAGCAGGTTGGAAATTGCAGCCGAAGTATCGGAAGCACCAGTGTTTTGTGTAACGCCCATTCCCCAAAGAATGCATGTTCCGTCTGCATCGCGAATGGTTTCAGCTATTTGGATCAATGTTTCTTTTGAAATACCTGTGTGTGTTTCTGCATATTCCAGGGTATATTTTTCAAGTACTTCTTTATAATCGTCGAAGAAGTTAACATTTTCATTGATGAATTCTTGATCATGCCAGCCTTGATCGATCATATATTTTGTAACCGCCATCAACCATACTTGATCCGTTCCTTGTTTTGGACTGATATGGATATCGGAACGCTCTGCCATTTCGTTTTTGCGGATGTCAGCTACGATCAGTTTTTGTCCGTGAAGCTTGTGAGCCCGTTTAACGCGTGTCGCGAGTACGGGATGGCCTTCTGCCGGGTTGGCACCAACGATGATGACAAGACCTGCTGCGGCGATATCTTTGATCGTACCAGCATCTCCGCCCATGCCGACTGTACGGAACAGTCCGTCTGTTGCCGGAGATTGACAGTAACGAGAGCAATTGTCCACGTTATTCGTTTCGAACATTTGCCGTGCCAGTTTTTGAATTACATAGTTTTCTTCATTCGTGATCTTGGAAGAGGAAATGAAGCCTACTGAATTTCCGCCGTATTGCTGTTTGATCGAACCGAGTCTGGATGCAACCAAATCAAGTGCTTCATCCCAGCTTGATTCAACGAATCTTCCATTTTTCCGAATCAGGGGCTTTGTCAAACGTTTTTCCGAGTTTACGAAGTCCCAACCGAATTTCCCTTTGACACATGTGGATATCGCATTGACGGGAGCTTCATGAGTAGGTTGGACTTTAAGGATTTTACGGTCTTTTGTCCAGACTTCGAATGTGCATCCTACCCCACAGAACGTACAGACCGTTTTTGTCTTCTTCGTTCGTGTATCACGCATTGCCGCTTCAATCTCCGAAATGGCAAAAATCCCGCTGTATCCAGGCTCCACTTCTTTGACAAGGTCTATCATTGGTTCAAGCATATCGTTTTTCAAACCTGACATGAAACCGGCCTCGCCCAGCATCGATTTTTCCATTAATGCATTACATGGACAAATGGTTACACACTGTCCGCAGCCTACACAAGATGAGTTATTGATTTCCGTTCCTTCATCCCAGATTACCCGTGGGCGTTCTGCTTCCCAATCGATGGACAGCGTCTCGTTGACCTGAAGGTTTTGGCAGACTTCAACACATTGCCCGCATGCGATGCATTGATTGGCATCATAGCGGTAAAATGGATGGGACATATCGACGGCATCCAATTTCACTTTCGGTGTGTAAGGATATTTTTGGTGTTCAATTTCCATTAATTCTGCCGTGTTATGCAGTTTGCAATTTCCGTTATTATTATCACATACAGTACAGTATAAAGAATGGTTTTCCAGGATACGATCCATGGCCTCGGTTTGGGCTTCTTTTGCCTTGCTTGAGTCCAAGGCTATATCCATGCCGCTCACTGCTTTTGTCGAACATGACCGGACGAGTTTCCCATTAACTTCGACGATGCATGTGTCGCATGTTTGGATCGGGTCCACTTCAGGAACATAACAGATCTGTGGATGAGCCATCTCATTTTGGTTGATGACCTCCAATATTGTCGCCCCCTCATTAGTGGTATATTCCTTCCCGTTGATTTTGATGGTGATGTTTGAATCGCTCATTATATTTCCCCCTTTTATAGCCAAAAAGACGCAAAAAAACCACCATGATTACACCTCCGTCTCTGAACGGAAATGTAGGTCATGGTGGAATAGTTTAATAGCAAAGCTTGCCAATATACCAATCCATACCATAATGGATAATTTTAAAAAAGATAGGACAAAACAGTACACTATTATGCTCCCAACTTTCATCATTGTTATTATACCTTTAATTATTAAAAGAAACAATCCTGGAAAGAGGGTATCATTCCCAAATTCCTTTCGTTTTTCTTCGCGTTGATTTATGATAAGAAAATTGAGAACTTAATTTTCTTGAATTGGAGTGACGCAACGGTGTCAAAAGTTATCCATGAATTCAATGATATGATTCGTAAGCTGCGCAAGGAACTATTCGGTAAAGGACCAGAACGCATACACACGGTTTTCGTGGAAAATATGGCCGTTTCTACGTTATATGGAAATTTGACTCCTACGGAAATGTTCATATCAAGATCGGAGGAAGGAAGGGACATGGTCCATTCTGCACGAACCAAGATGGTTCAGGATGTGTATTCGGAGAGTCCTCCTGATGGAATGGAAGAACTGGTTGGAGCTAAACTGCTTCATTTGTTTTCAGACATAAAAATCAAAGAGAACATAGCGATTTCCGTATTCGTTTTTGATAAGAATATAGCGGACAAACTCAACGGGCATTGACCATGTTCCTACATATTGGTCAATTGGCTCCTGGATATTAAAAGGAGTGGGAACATGAAAGCGATTGAAATCAAGAGGGACATCATCCGGATAACCAAAGGTAACACTGAGCGTACGGAAGATGCGATTGTAACGGAGTATCCCGTTACTGTCAAAGTAAATGGCCAGGAATTCGTCACGATGGTTTGTACACCCGAATACATCGAGGATATGGTGATTGGTTATTTGGCTTCGGAAGGCATCATCAAAAAATATGATGAGATAAAAGAAATCTGGGTCCAGGAAAAAGAAGGCTTTGTTCATGTGAAGACAGATAAAGTGAATCCTTACTTCCAGGATTTTCAAAATAAGCGGTATATTACATCATGCTGCGGAATGAGCAGACAAGGTTTCGTCTTTGTGAATGATGCATTGACTGCCAAGAAAATGGATCATATTTCGGTGAAACTGACTCCTGATGACTGCTTCCGCTTGATGAAGGATTTACAAAATTCTGCCGTCACCTTCCAGAACACAGGTGGAGTCCACAATGCCGCTTTATGTGATGTCGATGGCCTCGTATTAAGCAGGATGGACATCGGACGGCATAACGCATTGGACAAAATATACGGCTATTGCCTGAAAAATGGTATTTCGATAGAAGGAAAAGCTATCGTGTTCAGCGGCCGGATTTCATCGGAAATTCTCTTGAAGGTGGCGAAAATCGGCTGTGAGCTGATACTCTCGAAATCGGCTCCAACCGAATTGGCCTTGGAGTTGGCTGAAGGATTGGGAATCACCACGGTCGGATTCATTCGTAATGATTCACTGAATATCTACACATGCCCTGAAAGAATTCAATTGAATGAATGATCATCATTCGCTTAAAAGGTACTTATCGGAAAGTCCTTGCCAACATGGCTTGGGCTTTTTATGTACTTGTAAAAGGATATATCGATCAGGCCTTTTGTGGTACAGTTTGGATAAAACATTCAAGGAAATGCGTATCGGGGGAAGGGTTATGAACGAAAGGGATTGGCATATTTTAAAGGTGTTGCATGAACACAAGAATATTACTAAAACGGCGCAAAGTTTATATATCTCGCAACCTTCTTTAACGAAACGGATTCAACAAATAGAGAAGGAATTCAATCTAAAGATTGTGGAGCGGGGAACAAGGGGAGTGCAATTCACGCCTCAAGGGGAATATTTGGCCATCTGTGCAGATGAGATGCTGATCAGGCTCCGGCAGATAAAAGAGACGGCATTCAATATGGGTCAGGAAATCAGTGGAACATTACGGCTGGGTGTTTCCAACTATATTACGCTGCATAAATTGCCAGGCCTGCTGAAATTATTTCGTGAGCGATATCCCAAAGTGGATTTCCATGTGACAACTGGATGGAGTAAAGAAGTGCTGAACCTCATTTACAAGGAGGAAGTGCATGTCGGAATCGTTCGGGGGGACTATCAATGGTCAGGATCAAGGCATCATCTTTTTGAGGAAACGATTTGCATTGCTTCCAAGGAAGAAATCGAAGTCCGGAACCTGCCTTTTTTGCCGAGGATCGATTATGGGACAGATGCTCTTTTGAAAACAATGATCGATAATTGGTGGAGAGACAATTTTTCCGGACCTCCTTTGGTGGGGATGGAAGTGGACAAAGGTGATACATGCAAAGAAATGGTCAGGAATGGCCTGGGATATGGCATCCTTCCCAGTGTTTTATTGGAGAAGGACCAAAATCTCCGTCAAATGGACCTTAAGGATAAGCAAGGTAATCCCCTTATCAGGAATACGTGGATGTTATATCATGAAAAGTCGCTGGAATTAAAGCTGGTCAAGGAGTTTGTCGAATTTGTCAAAGGCGTCGATTTCATGAGGGACATTTAACCGGAAGCGCAGAAACCTCTGTGCTTTTTTGTCATTCCTTTTTTGAATGGATAACGATAATTTATTGGTATTTTAATTATGGTTATCCCGGCATTATGATAAATGGAGATGTAAATGTAAATCATCAGGTATTGCCTAAGGAATGGAGAGGAAGTCAAGTGAGTGTCCTGTTTCTGATCGTATTGAATGTCATTGTGCCGGTCTTTTTCCTCATAGGGGCGGGGGCCATTCTGCATCGTAAATTCAAGTTGGATATGAATACGCTGTCTAAATTGAATCACTTCCTGCTCATGCCGGCCATTAGCTTTATTAATATTTATCAAAGTAAAATGGGCGGGGGGATGATCTTCCAGATATTCAGCTTCCTTGCTCTTCAAGCAGTAAGTCTCATCATCGTGAGTACAGTGATTGCTAAACTTGCCAGGTTTGATCAAAGCCTTTCGGCCACGTTTAAAAATAGTGTAGTCCTGAATAACTCAGCCAATTTCGGATTACCCGTCAGCCAGATGGTTTTTCACGGAAATCCTCTTGGGCTGTCGATACAAGTCATCGTGATCATCTTTCAAAACCTGTTGACCTATACCTATGGATTGATGAATTCCGTTTCCGTCCATACAAAAAGTGCGAAGGGCGCCATTCGCGAGTTCTTGAAGAACCCCGTCATTTATGCTTTATTACTCGGTTTTCTATTACATTCCTTTTCTTTCGACATTCCGCTGTTCTTATGGACCCCGATTGAAAATATCGCGAGTGCCTTCATAGCCATTGCCTTGATTACATTGGGTGCACAGAGTGCCTATTTGAAAATGACGCAATTTCCGCTTCCGCTTATACTTAGCTTGATTGGCCGTTTAATACTCTCGCCATCCATCGCCTTCCTGATCATCCTCATGCTGGGTTTGGAAGGGACTGTCGCCCAAGGGTTGTTTATCGCAAGCTCATTTCCCACATCAAGAAACAGCGCATTATTCGCTTTGGAATATGACAACCATCCGGAGTATGCGGCACAGGCAGTCTTGATGTCGACTTTATTCAGCAGCATAACGGTAACGATGGTCGTATATCTATCAAAAATACTATTCTAGCAGGGCTGCTCAAAAGTGCAGTCTCTAACTGTAAACAAACTCGATGAAAATCGAGTTTGTTTACAGTTTATAGTGTTTGTAAAACCGAACCGTAATTTCCACTCCAATCACTTTGTTTTATTTAGATAGAACCCCTTTTCCCCCTTTTCCTGCTATAAAACTTTATGAACAATATGGAAGTTATGCATTTTAGTTGGGCAATCAAATAAAAGGAAGATATTTTTGTAGAATTAAGAAAACGCTTTCAAAAAGGGGGATTATTATGTTTTCTCGTAAAAAGATTTCAGCGGTCATATTGGCGGGTTCGTTAGCTTTAAGTTTAGGTGCATGCAGCAGTTCGGGTACATCAGGAGAAAAGAAAGAAAGTACAGGTTATCCGAAAAAAGCCATAACGGTCGTTGCTCCATCGGGCGCAGGCGGGGGATGGGATTTAACCGCCCGTTCATTTACAAAGGTCTTGGGTGAGACAAAACTGGTTAACCAGCCATTAACCGTCGAAAACAAACCCGGTGGCGGGGGCGCTGTCTTCATGGCGGATTATGCAACACAGCAAGCTGATAACAATGACATGCTGTTCGTGAATTCACCGCCTGTCATCATCAATAACCTTAAAAAAGAAGGCAACAGTCCTTATGGATATAAAAATACGACTCCTTTGGCGCAGCTGACAAAGGATTATGGGGCAATAGTGGTAAAGGCAGATTCTGAATTCAAGGATTTGAAATCAGTGCTGGAAGCAGTGAAAAAAGATCCGCGTAAATTGACCTTCGCAGGAGGATCGGCTCCGGGATCCATGGATCATTTGATTTCCATTCTTCCAGCATATGAATATGGCTTGAATCCCACCGAACTTAAATACGTTTCGTACGATGGTGGAGGGGAAGCGATTACGGCATTGCTTGGCGGAAATGCAGATGTGATCGGAACGGATGCATCCAGTGTCAGGGAATTTTTAAAGGCAGGAAAGATTAGAGTGTTGGCCGTAACCTCGACGGAACGTTTAGGTGGAGATCTAAAAGACATACCGACGGCAAAGGAACAGGGTGTTGATGCTGAATTCACGATTTGGAGAGGCGTTTTTGGACCTCAGAATATGTCTGGTGAAGCGAAAGCCTTTTGGGACGGAACCATTGAGAAGCTAGTTGAAACTTCTGAATGGAAAAAGGAAGTGGAAGTTCAAGGATGGGAACAAGAGTATAAAAATAGTGAAGAATTCAGCAAGTTTTTAGAAGAACAGGAGAAACAGGTGCAGCAATTATTGGAAGCCTTAGGCATGGAAAAATAATCGAGAAGAAGGGGGTGCTTTCACCTTCTTCTTATTTTCTGAAATGGAGGGATTGTGATGGATGTTAAATTTGATCGCTTTGCATCTGTAGCCTTTCTGGCTGTCGGAGTGCTGTTTATGATAGGAAGCAGAAAGCTGGCCAGTTCTTCTTATGGAAGTTCGGTAGGACCGGACATTTTCCCTTTTGTATTGGGACTCGTTCTTGCTGTTTTAAGTATTCGCCTGTTTTATGAGGCATTTCGGAGCAATGTACAGGAATCGGGTAAGGGAAAGCTGGAATATAAACCTTTTATCATCATTCTGCTCTCCACCTTGATTTATATTTTGACATTGGAAACGATAGGATATGTCATTACGACCTTTCTGTTTTTGTTTGTTTGCTTTCAAACGATGGAGCGAAATAAATGGGTGACATCGCTCATCATATCCGCAGGATTTTCCGGAATCATCTATTATTTATTCGTGAATGTTTTAAAGGGAACACTGCCGGGTTGGCCAATCTGGTTTTCATAAAGGGGAGGGGGATGTGAAGTGGGCACTTTTGATTATTTGATGCATGGTTTTGAAACGGCACTAACTTGGTATAATATACTTTTTGCATTTGTCGGAGTATTGATCGGTACGGCTGTCGGCGTTTTGCCGGGGATCGGGCCGATGAGCGGTGTGGCTCTTTTAATTCCGGTAACCGCTTCGATTACAGGGGGACTTCCCCCAGAGCAAGCGGCAACAAGCGCCATCATTTTACTTGCAGGTGTTTATTATGGAGCGATGTATGGAGGATCGACAACTTCAATCCTATTGAATACTCCTGGTGAATCTTCTTCTGTCGTCACCACACTGGATGGCTACCAAATGGCCAAGAAGGGAAGAGCCGGGAGTGCTTTATCGATTTCGGCAATCGGTTCCTTCGTCGGAGGGATTGTCACCCTTGTCGCCATGATTGCCTTGGCTCAGCCATTATCGACGATTGCCATTAAATTCGGTCCAGCTGAGTATTTTTCGCTCATGCTTCTAGGGTTGGCGGCAGTCAGCGGCCTCGCGGGAAAATCCGTAACCAAGGCACTGATCATGACGGTTTGCGGTTTGTTGATCGGGACGATAGGCATCGATAATGTATCCGGGATCGCCCGTTTTACATTCGACATTCCTTGGCTGTATCAAGGGGTCGAATTCCTGACGATCGCAGTAGGCCTATTCGCCCTTGGGGAAGTATTCAAGACAATCCTGGAAAAAGACGAGGATGATGGGGAAATTGCAAAGATCAATAATTTGATTCCTTCAAAAGAAGAATTCAAGGAATCTGCAGGGCCGATTGCGAGGGGATCGCTCTTAGGTTTCTTTGTAGGAATCCTGCCAGGTGCAGGGGCCACTCTTGCTTCCTTCTTCTCATACCTTATGGAAAAACGGATATCAAAAAAACCCGGGAGATTTGGTACGGGGGCAATCGCTGGAGTGGCTGGTCCTGAAACGGCCAATAATGCGGCTTCTGGCGGAGCGATGATTCCATTATTGACGCTGGGAATTCCGGGTTCAGGTACAACGGCGATTTTAATGGGTGCGTTGATGATGTACAATGTTCAGCCAGGTCCATTATTATTCGAAGACCATCCCCAGGTGGCCTGGGGACTTATCGCCAGTATGTTCATCGGGAATCTGATGCTCCTCATCCTTAATCTCCCGCTCGTTAAGGTTTTTGCGAAAATCATTGAAACGCCAAAGAAGTATTTGATACCAATCATTATCGCGATCTCCATTTTTGGCGTTTATGCGGTACAAGTATCGACTTATGATTTATTGCTATTACTAGGATGTGGGATCTTGGGATATTTCTTAAGTAAAAATGATTATCCAATCGCCCCGTTGGTCTTAGGACTGGTTTTAGGACCGATGATAGAAAATAATATGCGCAGGGCACTGACGATATCCGATGGTGATTACAGTTTGTTTTTCACTCGGCCGCTTTCGCTGACATTCCTGGTCGTAACGGCATTATGGCTGCTCATTCCGGTTTTACTCAAGAAGAGAGGGAAGGATGTTGTCATCAATATTGAAGGTTAACCGATATTTTCTGAATGTTGTGAAAAAACTCCTTTTTTAAAGGGGTTTTTTTTTATATGATGTAAGTAGAGGTGATTGAATGCGTTTACACACCAAGTTGATGCTGGGCATCTGTACGTTAATCATCTTAATGGGTGGAATCTTTGAAGTTATTTTCATAAATATCCTGGAAAATAACCTGAAGCAGGAAACAGGGGAAAAAGCATTGTCGGTTGCCCAGACCATTTCTTTGCTGCCTGAAATTAAACAAGCTTTTAGAACGGACAATCCTTCTGTAATCATCCAGCCCATCGCGGAAAAAATTCGCAGGCAGATCGATGCGGAATTCATAGTAATAGGGGATGAGAGTGAAACAAGGCTGTCCCATCCAGATCCAAACTTGATCGGGAAGAAAATGGTAGGGGGAGATAACGCCGAGGTGTGGGATGGGAAATCCATCATCACGGAGTCCACTGGGACATTGGGTCCTTCCATTAGGGGGAAATCCCCGATCATCGCCAATGAAAAGGTCATTGGTGTCGTCTCCGTTGGCTACCTTCAGGACGATATTGAAAAAGAATTGTCCAGTATACAAAGAAAGATCGTCTGGATCATCTCTTTTATATTAATCGGCGGTTTATTGGTAGCCTTTTTCATTTCATTCAATATAAAAAAGGCGATACTGGGTCTGGAGCCGAAAGAGATCGCCTGGATGTTTCAAGAGAAGCATGCCATTTTGGAATCCATTCATGAAGGCATCATTGCCATTGATGTTCATGGAAAAATCACGGTCGTCAATGAAACGGCGCATAAAATCCTTCATATCCCTAAGGACGTCATGCTTCGCGGGCAAAAAATCGAAAAAGTCATCACGCATACACATTTGCTAGATGTAGTCAGCACGGCACGGGCCGAGTATGATCAGGAATTCATGATTGACGGTGAAGTTTTTTTGGCAAGCCGGATTCCCATTTTGGATGGACAGGGTGAAATTATCGGTGCCGTTGCAAGTTTGAGAAATAAATCGGAACTATCCAATCTCCTTCAGGAACTGTCACATGTAAAGGCATATGCAGAGGGGCTGAGGGCCCAGACACATGAATATTCGAATCGGCTCTATACACTGCTAGGACTGATTCAACTCGGTTCATATAAAGAAGCGATGGATTTCATATCGAAGGAAGTGGATGTCACCCAAGGCTTCCTCCACTTTCTAATGAAGGAAATACCTGATCCGATTATTGCTGGGTTCATCTTAGGGAAGGTAAGTTTAGCGAGCGAGCTGAAAATTGATTTTACAATTGATAGAGAAAGCAGTTTTAAAGATATTCCGTCCGAAATAGATCGAGATTTATTAGTGACGATCATCGGCAACCTCATCAATAATGCCTTCGAAGCTGTACGGGAAAACGATAGGGAAGAAAAAAGGGTATCGTTGTTCGTCACGGACTTGGGTAAAGAGTTAATCATAGAGGTTGAAGATAATGGAAAAGGGATGAATTCAGATGTTACCGAACTGATTTTCCAGAACGGCTTTACGACGAAAAGCCATCAAACCAATTCAGGTATAGGTTTGAGCCTTGTTCAGGAAGCGATAGATGGATTAGGGGGGTATATCACTTTTTCGACGAAAGAAGGGGAATATACGATATTTACTGTAGCACTGCCAAAAAACAGAGAGGTGATTTCATGATGGCCAATCGCGATATAGAAGTTTTAATCGTAGAAGATGACCTGCGGATTGCCGAAATACAAAAGCTATTCATCGAAAAGCTTGAGGGGTTTCAAACGATCGGGATCGCCTCAAGCTATGACGAAGCTAAAAGCTTCATTGAAATCATGCAGCCGGATCTATTGCTGCTCGATATGTATTTTCCGGATATGAATGGGCTCGATATCCTGAAAGAAATCAAGCAGCAAAGCAAACAAATGGATGTCATTATGATAACGGCTGCTAAAGAAATCGAAAAAGTCCAGGAAGCTATCAAAATCGGCATATTCGATTATATTATCAAGCCTGTCGCATTTGAACGTTTCAAGCAGTCCCTACTCCGATATCAAGAGTATCACATTAAGCTGTCTGAATTGGAAAAGGGCAATTTTCCCGTAACGCAGCAACAGGTTGATAAGCTTTTGCGAAAGGATATGAAAGAAAAAGAGAGGGAACAGGCTTCACTGCCAAAAGGGATTGATCGGATGACTTTGGAGAAGGTGATGGTTGTGTTGGGGAAATCCTCCCCTGGGTTAACTGCCGAAATAGTGGCAAAGGAGATCGGGGTGAGCAGGACAACGGCAAGGCGTTATCTGGAGCACTTGATGTCAGAGGAAAAAATTGATGCCGATTTAACATATGGCACGGTAGGACGTCCTGAAAGGGTTTATGCCATCAAGATATAAATGGGTTCGCCAAGCGGCGGATCCTTTTTTATTTGCTCGAAAAAACGTCAGGCATTTTCTTGGAATCAGATTGATTGGAGTTCATCGTTTTTTTTGAAGTGTAAAAATGATGAAAGAGGAAAAAATAGTATGAAAAGTGTTGAAGCAGACAAGTATATGACAAGTGTCATGGCAGGGAATTGACGTTTATGACTATAGAAAATCGGTTATTATTACTATACTTAAAGAAGAGAAGTAAGCATAACCAATCCATTTAAACACTCCATTCCTATATATTATGAGGAGGAAATCATGAGTAATCATAATCAAAAACAATTGAGAAAAGATATTGCTCCTTTTGAAAAATCCAATACTAAATCAAGCGTGAAACAGCTCATAAATACATTTCCGCCATTTTTCCTGTTATGGTTTTTAGCTTATCAAAGCTTAACCATTTCATACTGGCTGACCCTTTTATTTGCCGTCCTTGCTTCAGGATTCGTAGTCAGGATTTTCATCATTTTCCATGATTGCTGTCATCAATCGTTTTTCAAAAGCAGGAAAGCGAATAGCATCCTGGGTACAATCAGTGGAATCGTTACGTTATTTCCGTATGAACAATGGAAGCATAGCCACTCCATACATCATGCAACGAGCAGTAATTTAAACAAACGCGGTACAGGGGATATTTGGATCATGACCGTTGATGAATATATCGCGGCTACATTCTGGGGGCGTCTTGCTTACCGTTTATATAGAAATCCGATCGTCATGTTTGGATTGGGTCCATTTTATCTATTTCTTGTATCGAACCGTCTGAATAAAAAGGGCGCTAAAAAGAAAGAACGGATGAATACGTATTTGACAAATGCTGCAATCGTGGCAATTTATGGTCTTTTATGCTTGGCTATCGGATGGCAGGCATTCCTGATGATTCAGGTACCGATGCTTTTTGTAACGGGATCACTGGGCATCTGGCTGTTTTATGTACAGCATCAGTTCGAAGATTCTTATTTCGAAGAGGAATCTGAATGGGATTACGTGAAGGCTGCCATTGATGGAAGTTCCTATTATAAACTCCCAAAGGTTTTGCAATGGGTAACTGGTAATATCGGTTTTCATCACGTGCATCACCTTAGTCCAAGAGTGCCGAACTATAATCTGGAAAAAGTCCATGAATCCACCCTGCCTTTGCAGCAGGCAACGACAATCACCCTTAGTTCAAGTTTAAAATCACTTCGCTTCCGCCTTTATGATGGCGAAAACAAGACGTTTGTCAGTTTTAAAGAGATTAAGGACCGTCTAAATGAAACAAAATCAAAAATTGAACTCAATAATGAACGTCCAAGTCTTCAAAAAAAATAAATTGTTCACCAAAAAACCATTCGATTCCCATTGGATGGTTTTTTGATGAAACTCCTTAGTATATACTAGGATAAAAAGAAATAGAGGCGGCGCCATGCAAAGTTGGTATCATATCTTTCCGAAAAACACAGGGCTGAGCCCTTATGTCTGGATCATTTTTTGTATCCTTCCTTTTTATTTCATCTTCAAATCCTCTTCGATGTTGGAGATAGTCTTTGGAATCGTCATGATCATATTGTTTTTCATATCATATGGTCTCTCATTCGTTTCGAAGGGATGGCCCGTATACGTATGGACCGCGATACAAATAATCATTTCGATATCGATGACCATATTTTTCAGCTACATTTACTTTTCACTTTTTTTAGCATTCTTTATTGGGAATGTTCAAAATAAGGTTGGCTTTTTCGTATTATATTCAATCCAGCTATTGGCTACCATCGTGTCTGTCAATATTGGCTTCATCATGAAAGACCCTACCTTCTTTTCGCAATTTCCCTTTATGCTCATTTGTGTGGTAGGTGTGATCCTGCTCCCTTTCAACACGTATAATCGGAATAAACGGGGCATGCTGGAAGAACAATTGGAGGACGCTCATAAAAGAATATCAGAGCTTGGCAAAATGGAAGAACGTCAGCGGATTGCCCGTGACTTACATGATACACTTGGCCAAAAGCTGTCTTTGATTGGCTTGAAAAGTGACCTTGCAGGGAAGTTGATCGATTTGAATCCGGAGACGGCCAAGAAGGAAATCAAGGATATCCGTCAAACGGCGAGGACGGCACTCAAGGAAGTACGTGAAATGGTGTCGGAAATGCGTGGGTCCAAGCTAAGCGATGAAATCATCCGGGTCAAGCAAATATTGAAAGCCGCAGAGATAGAATTCAATTTGGAAGGGACCACGGAATTGCAAGAAACCCCATTGCTTGTTGAAACGGTTTTGAGCATGTGCTTGAAGGAAGCTGTGACCAATATCGTCAAACATAGCGGTGCCGACTGCTGTAATATCGTCATCGAAGAATTACAAACAGGGGTGACGATCACAGTACAGGATAATGGAGTGGGACTTTCACATAGATCAGAGTATATTAAAGGCAATGGACTTCAAGGAATGAAAGAAAGGCTAGAATTTGTTAATGGCAGCCTGGATATTAAATCAACAGAGGGAACGACACTTTATATAAGGGTTCCGAATGCTATAAAAAATAATGGATAGGTGGGATTAACCTTGATTCGAATCGTAATTGCCGAAGATCAGCGGATGCTGCTTGGCGCGTTAGGTTCCATCCTTGATTTGGAAAGTGATATGGAAGTTGTAGGAAAAGCGAGCAATGGGGAAGAAGCAATGAATCTCGTCAATCAATTAAAGCCGGATATCTGCATAACCGATATTGAAATGCCAGTTAAAACCGGGCTCGATGTAGCGGAGGAGATCAAGGATCAAGGCCACCAATGCAAGGTCATCATTTTAACCACCTTTGCACGTCCTGGGTATTTTGAAAGAGCCAGAAAGGCCGAGGTAGGCGGATATCTTCTGAAGGATAGCCCAAGTGACGAACTGGCGAACTCTATCCGTGTCATCATGGATGGTCGGCGCATTTATGCTCCTGAGCTGGTGGATATGGCTTTCGAAGAAGAAAACCCTTTGACTGAACGAGAGTGCCAAGTGCTCAAATTGATCGCGGATGGTAAGACCACAAAGGAAATCGCAAGCCAGCTTTATCTGACCAATGGAACGGTTCGTAATTATATATCGGTCATCCTTGATAAATTGGATGTGAGCAACCGCGTTGAAGCGATTGTAAGATTCAAGGAAAAGGGCTGGTCAAAAGATTGATCAAAGGTAAATCCATGGCGGCCTCGCAAATCAAAAAAGCGCAGTGTCAGAATTGAATATGGTATATTAATTTTTATTACATACGGAGAGGATGACCATTATGCAAAAGGCTACATTTGCTGGAGGCTGTTTTTGGTGCATGGTGACACCATTTGAAGAACAACCGGGGATTGGGGGAATCGTATCCGGTTATACGGGAGGACATGTTGAAAACCCGACTTACGAGGAAGTGAAGACGGGAACTACGGGGCATTATGAAGTCGTGGAAATCACTTTCGATCCTCAGTTATTTCCTTATGAAAGATTGCTGGAGCTATATTGGCAGCAAATCGATCCAACCGACGATGGCGGTCAATTCCATGACAGAGGAAGCCAATATCGGACGGCCATCTTCTATCATGATGAAGCTCAAGAAAAACTGGCTCTTGAAGCGAAAGAAAAGGTAGCAGGCAGCGGGAAGTTCCAGAAACCAATCGTAACGGAAATCCTTCCGGCCCAAACCTTTTATCCTGCCGAGGAATACCATCAAGGCTATCATAAAAAAAACAAAGATGATTATAAAGCGGACCGTGCGAAATCGGGACGTGATGAATTCATTGACCAGCATTGGAACGGTGAATGAAATGGATCGGGTGTGCTTACACATCCGGTTCTTTTTTTGGCCTTTTAAAGGTACAAAAATTTAAATCATTATTTCATCGGATTTTTATGCGCAGGGGTCAATTTCTCATGATATTTTCATATTTCTTCAGTACACTAAGGGGTAGGTGGTGATGATCATGAATAAGAGAATTTTAATAATAGAGGATGAAGAAAAAATAGCGAGGATTCTCCAGCTGGAACTTAATCATGAGGGTTATCAAACAGAATCGGCTTTTACCGGAAAGGCTGGTCTGGAAAGGGCAGAAGCAGAAGAGTGGGATTTAATCTTATTGGATGTGATGCTGCCCGAGTTGAATGGCATAGAAGTACTTAGGCGTTACCGGAAAAAGAATGGATCGACACCGGTCATCCTCCTAACCGCAAGGGATGCTGTGCCAGACAAGGTGAATGGCCTGGACCATGGTGCGAATGATTATGTAACGAAACCGTTTGAAATTGAAGAGCTGCTTGCACGGATCCGTGCTTGTTTTCGTACCAATGTACGGGAGAGCCAATCAGAAGTGGAAGTGGATGAACTAAAAATCCATGATCTGAAGTTGAACCTCGGTACAAGGGACATTCACAGGCAAGGCAATAGGATTGAGTTGACTTCCCGCGAGTTCGATTTGCTGGTTTATCTTTTGCAAAATAAAAATCAAGTACTTTCAAGGGAGCAAATCCTGACCCATGTATGGGGATATGACTTTGCAGGGGATACGAATGTGGTTGATGTGTATATCCGTTATTTACGCAAAAAGATAGATTATCCCTTTGAGGTGCAGCTCATCCATACATACCGCGGGGTAGGTTACAGCTTGAAGGAGCCAGTATGAAGATTCGGACGAAAATCCAATCGTATTCCAGTCTTTTTTTAAGTGTCATGCTTATCTTGTTGAGTATCATCGTTTTAATCGCCTTCCTTTGGATATCGTTAGAGAGGGAACGGGATCTGCTTGAAGATCAAGCTTCATTAATAGAAGAAAATATCCTGACGAAAGATTTGATTTCCGGTGATTCCGATTTAATGGAGCCATATATCCCGGACGATGGAATGGTGCGGATATTCGACACGGATGGAAGGCTGGTAAAATCATTTACGGATGAAGAGGACCTTAAGGGGCTTGCGGTTAAAGCCATTGACGAGAAAGGATATGATTTTGCCAAAGTTGACGGTGAATATGTATTGACCTACCGTTTTCCTTATCCTGATGAGGGGAAGAAGCTGGGGATGATCGAGGTCACACAGCCGCAGGATACCCTCCTTGATAATTTATCGACGCTTGCCCTCGTTTTGGGCGGTGCATCCTTTTTTGTCATTCTGTTATCGATTCTTGCCGGTAAGTGGCTGGCCAACCTGATCCTCAAACCGATATCGGTCATGAGCGGAACGATGAAGGATATTGAGAAAAGCGGGGAATTCAAACGGATACCGCTATCGGATCAATCAAAGGACGAGCTGCAGGTGATGGGGGCGGCATTCAACAGGATGATGGAAAGGCTGGAAAGGAATTATAACCAACAGCAGCAATTCCTTTCAGATGCTTCACATGAATTGAAAACACCGATTACGGTCATCGAAAGCTACTCCTCTCTATTGAAACGCTGGGGCATGAAGGATGAAGCGATTCAGGAAGAGGCAGTGGAGGCAATCCATCATGAAGCCATCCGGATGAAAAAACTGACGGAACATCTTTTGCAGTCAGCTTCCCAAACGGAACCTTCAGAAGATGTGGAAGGGAAAATAGAACTCATTTCATTTTGTGAAGGGATTGCCCAAACATTCAGAAGGACGGGAAATCGTGAAATAACGATAGAGTCAGAGTTTAAGGAAATCTATGCAATGACCATTTCCAGTAAGCTTGAACAGGTGATTGTCATCCTATTGGACAATGCAATGAAATACAGTCAATCAAGTATACAAATCATGATAAAACGGCAGGATAATGAAATTGTCATCGGTGTGAAAGATCACGGTGGAGGGATATCACCAGAACATCTCCCCCATGTATTTGACCGTTTTTATCGCGTTGATTCATCGAGGGCAAGGAAAACGGGAGGCAATGGACTTGGGCTTTCCATCGCCCGGACGCTTGTAGAGTCATTCGACGGTAAATTGGAGATTCAAAGTGAGGTGGGAGAGGGAACGTTGGTGACTCTTACTCTTTCTCATCAAATTCTAATCTAACGCTCATGTTCGTTTCATGAAGGGTGCTTATTATTAAGGTAACAACTTAAAGGAGGAATTCATTCATGAAAAAACAGTGGAGTACGATTAAAGAAGGCATCATTCAAAGGAAAAAGGTAATCATGACGGTGTCCATAGCTTCCGTATTGCTTTTCGGCGGTGCTGCTGGAACGGCAGTATATGCAGTCAATAAGGGGAACCTATCCGAGGATGAGGCTGTCAAAATGATTTCAGAAAAACTAGGCGGGGAAGTTACTCAATTTGAAAAGGATTGGGACCAGCCGATGACATATGAGATGACCGTTAAAACAAAAGAAGGCTATCAAGACGTTGATGTTGATGCTGAAAAGGGAGAGATTCTTTCTCAGGAGATGGAAGACGATGACGATGAGGATATGAGCACACAACAAGCCGTGGAAACTGCAAAAGTCAGCAGTGATCAAGCTGAAAAGATTGCCTTGAAAGCGGTGGATGGTCAAGTAACGGATATGGAGCTTGATTCAGAGAATGGCACCCTTGTGTACGAGCTGGAAATAAAACAAGGACAAAAGGAATATGATGTTGTGGTGGATGCAACCACAGGTAAAGTATTGAAAAACCAATTGGATGATTAATCAGCAATATTTGATATATGAATGCTCTTGAACTGAATTGTATGAAAGGATTTGCCAAGTGGCAGATCCTTTTTTTAATTGCGATTATGAATCTCAAGCGAAATTAGGCGGAAGGAAGTAGAAACTTCCTTTCGATGAAGAGGCCTATGGGTGGGAGAACCAACATGTAGCTGATGATACTCTGAAAACATCTGCGGTTATAAAGGAATTAAAAAGAAGAAACGCGAATAGAGGCAATAAGAATTTATTCAATGGAGGATTGATTATGGGAAATTTGGAAGAGGCACTGTCATTAAGGAAAAGGAAAGAATTCGAAAAATCCAATCGATTATTGATGGGTCTGGCAAAGCAAAATCCCGGTGATGCAGTCATACAGTATCAGTGTGCCTGGAGTTTGGATATTCTCGGACTTGAGGTAAAGGCGGTGCCCTATTATGAAGAGGCACTCGAATTAGGTTTGCCGGAGGAGGATGCCAAAGGGGCCTACCTCGGGTTGGGCAGTACATATCGCACCATAGGGGAATATGAAAAATCAAGACGGACATTGGAATCCGGGCTGGCGAAGTTTCCTGGGGATAAGGCTTTATTGGTATTCAGGGCCATGGCATTTTATAATTTGGGCCAACATGATCTTGCGATGGAATCTCTATTGAAGATCATTGCCGAAACGTCGAGGGATCGAGAAATACAATCTTATGCTAAGGCCATAAAATTTTATAGTGATAAACTGGATAAAGTTTTCACATAATCGTGATCATCCCCAAACTATCCACAAAGCCTGTATAAACAAAGTCATCCTTACATCGCTGAAATGAATTAATCAACAATATGACGGGGAATTTCTTGCATTTTGCACTTTTACGTATAAATGAATGTGGATAACCTCGGATTGTGGATAACTTTCCGGTGTTATTCACTACTTTTCCACAGGTAATCCACATATTCACCTTTAATATGAAAAAAACACTGGCGATTAAGTCTCCAGGAATTTTTTATTGTAATGACTTAAGGCTAAAAGGGGATAAATATAGCGATAGCTATGATAATGGATATACAAAAAATCTGCCATTCCCTGGCCTGCAGGATAATCATTGGTCCAGCTTTCTTGTTGACCTGCACGGATGAGATAGGCAATGCCTTTTTCAATCTCTGCTGTCGGCTTTTCTGATGCCGATATCAACGCATCCACAGCCCAGGCTGTATGTGTCAGTGTGCTAGTTCCGAGGGGGATATATCGTTGCTTGATATCACTGTAACAAGATTCACCCCAGCCGCCATCTTCATTTTGAATTTTCTTCAACCAAGTTAGGGCTTTTTGGATGGATGGATGTCCAGTGGCTTGCCCTGCTGCCTTCATGCCGGTCAGTGCAGACCAAGTGCCATATAGATAGCAGATGCCCCAGCGCCCATACCAGGAGCCATCACGCTTCTGGTCTTCCAATAGCCAATCCACCGCTCTTTTACTGACTTCTTCCGACTTTTTCATATTTGTATAGTTCCCCAGGAATTCCAGCGTCCTTCCTGTCAGATCAGCGGTAGAAGGGTCAGTCAGGAGATATTTCGAACCCTCAATAGGAAGAAGCTGCAGCCATTTATGGTCGTTATTCCGCTCGAAGGCTGGAAATCCGCCATCATCATTTTGCATGGATATCGTGAAGGAGACACCGCGCTGCCAGCTGTCCCGATTATCCGGTTTTGCTTTAAGTTGCTTAGCCAGCGCCCGCAGTGAGGCGGTCGTATCATCGACATCCGGATTCATGGTATTTAAATCCGAGAACCCCCAGCCGCCTGGAATCGCGTTAGGATTATGGATCAGCCAATCTCCATACATATAATGCTGGCGTGACAGTAAGTACTGATTAGCGGACATGACCGCTTTGTCTTTGGAAGGTATGCCCGCTTCTTGAAGGGCGTAGTTTATTAAGGAGGTATTCCAAACATGGGGCGTAGTGAACTGGATATGTGTGTGTCCCTCAATGGAGCAGGCCATCCCCTTCAGACCGGCCATGGCCTTTAGAATCACTGGATCTCTTTTCGAATATCCAATGGAAAGGAGGGCAAAGATCATGAAAAAGGTAGAACCGAAATAATTGTACAGTGTCCCGTCTGGTTCCAGCCTGTCGAGCATGAACCTTTTCGTTGAATCCAATGCTAAGGAATGCAAATAATCCGGATAACCAATCAAGGTTTTAACGCCTGTTTGAAGTTTAGAGAAAAAGGAACGATATTCTTCGGTACGATACTCTTCCCACATACGCTCTTCTGATCGGTCCTCCCTTGTTTGAAATAAATCTTTTAGATTTGGCGTGTCAGGGGTCTTGATTTGAAACCTTTTATGGCCAAGCAATAGCAATGGAATCATGTTGACCCGCCCATATACGGAAAGATCATAAATGCTGACGAAAAAGGTCGGAGGCAGTAAGACCACTTCGAGAGGAATGGGGAATAGGCGGGGCCATTGATATTGTCCGGTGACGGTAAGCATCATTTTCGTTAACATTTTGGCCTGTTTGATGCCGCCCTTGGAAAGAATGAATTGTTTGGCTTTTCTCATATGGGGATGATTCTTATTGCGGAGTCCGCTAAAAAGAAGGCCATAGTAGGCCTCGATCGTAACCGTAACATTGCCGTCCTTCTCGTCTTGGAAAAGTTTCCATGAACCGTTTTCCGTTTGCCTGCTTTCGATTCTTTTTACTAAAGCCTCTATAAGAGGAGTGTCTTCCATATCTAAAATTTTCAATAATATGATCATATAGGCATCTGCCGTTATCCCGGTGTCGAAGGGATAATTCCACGAACCATCAGCGGATTGGTCTTGTTTCAAGCGATGAACAAGGCGGTTGATTTCCAATTGTACATGTTGGTTCAATGACTTTCCTCCTCTAAAAACACATTTTCCGTTAATATGTATATTCAAAACTTGTCGTTGCATTCAAGAAATCAAAGGAGGGGGGAAACTAAAAAACGCTTTGGCAATGAAAGCTGCCAAAGCGTCATTTAGATACTATGCATCATTTAACGGGTAAGGAAGATGGCTGCATATAGCGGTAAATCGGCAATTCTTTTCCCTTGTCAGCCGGGATGAAATTGAATGTCACATAGCTGTCCATGCCTTCAGGTTCGAGGGCAAGGGAGATGAAGTTGGCATCAGGCTGGGCCATGTCGAAAACATAGCTTCCTTTTGGGAAATCCCGGGTTTTTGAAGTAACCGTGGTCGTTACTTCCCTTGTGGAATGTCCGCTTTCCAGTTCAGCGGAAACTTTTAAATCCTTGACCCTATAGCTTTCAACAGCTACTTTCATAGGTTTTTTTAATTTTTTCACTTCCACTCCCAATATCTGAAGTTTCTGGGCGATATTTTTATATTCTGGTGGAAGGATATAAGCTGTCGGACGATCTCTGACAAGGGTAGGGTAGGCATCGGTAGAATCCAGCCAATCGATGGAGGCATCGACCATTTTAGCTTTCGCTAAATCGACTACTGTCAATTTTTGATCCTTAATCAATTTATTTTCGCTGGTGATGACAATTTTATCGTTATCATTTGCTTTTCGCCCTTTTCGCACGACTTCAGTTTCTGCCTGACTAACGGCTTTTTTAACCTTACTGGCCTGTTCGGCTGCCGTTTTGATGAATGCTGCCTGTGCTGTAGCTTGTGCAAAAACACGTCGTTTAAAATCCGTACGGCCGATATTGATCCCCCTTGTTTCAATTAAATAGGTCATTGTATTTTTCAAACCGAGGGCGTTTCGGCCAATCCGGGCTTCTGTGCTTCCTTCTGTGGCGGTAAGGACTCCATCATCAGAAGTGGCCAGTGTATAGTAATCGTGATAGGAAAGCTTTTCTTTTTCCAAAGTTTTAAAAACATTAGGCAAAAGCAGTTCATCGGAAGCTTTTCGAAGCTGTGCGGGAATATTTAAATTCTTGGCTGAGGAGATGAGTAAATCATAGGAAGCGATCGATCCATTTGCTCCCACCTTTTTCAGGGGGGCAGGATTCACTGTATATTCATGTACATCCAGAATGACTTCAGGTTCATAATCATCGATTGACTGATGAATCGTCTGCACTTCAGGATACTCCACTTTTAAGTAGTCCCTATTCGCATCCATGTCATTTGCGGTATATCGTTTGAAATAATAAGAGCCATCAGGATTGACTCGTGGAACGATGGCAACATTCACTTTATCGAGGACATCACCAAGCTTGCCTTCAGCCAGCCATTGTGCAAGGACTAATGTAGATTCACCTGAGGCGGGTTCATTGCCATGGATTTGACCTTGAATCCAAATCAATGGTTTATGGGAATTCTTAATCTGCCTTTTTGAATCCTTGCTGAAAAGAAGCATCGGGATGTCGCGTCCTTCTGTGGATTTACCTATCGTCTTGACCTGGATGTTTTTGTTTTTATGGGAGAGGGACCTGATGGAATCCAACAATTCTTCCTGGCTCGTAAAGGCGATCTTGTTTTGTTTAAAGGCAGGGGTCTTGAAAGAAACATTAGGGTCAGGGAAAAGGTGGGAGAGGTTATCTGGTTGAATGTAGCTTGGACCATTTCCATAATAAGGGGTGAATTCTTCCGCCTTGGCTATAGGGCCAGGCAATCCAGTGACAAGGCCTAGTGTTACGACTGATACGATGGTAGGAATGATTTTTTTCATGGACGTCCTCCTGTCTATCTTTTTCCATAAATTATCATATTTCAAGCTGTTTATACAGTGAAAACGTTTGAAATAGTGAAAAACAGGAAGTAACGACTAGATTAATGATTCCATAGCACAATTCGCAATGCCTTTTAATAGATGTTCATCACCTGTATTCTGTATAATTACAGGTGGGAAGTAAAAATGACACGATCAAGCAATTTGCTTGGCCCGTATCATTTCAATTGATCTTGTAACTTATTTAAAAGATCCTGTGAATCTTCGCCACTCATTATCTGGCCATTCACTTTCGCATAGGGGGTATTCTTACAAAGTTTACACTCACTTAAACATTCATATTCCTTATATTGAATCCTTGGATTCTCTAAGAACTTACCATAATCGGCAACAGTTTGTTCATTAAGGAAGCGGTCAAGATTATTTTGGCAAAATTCAATTTGGATTTTCGCCTTTTTTGAGAACACTTTGGATAACAAGTTTTTCATCATATCGCTTCTTTCATTGGAAGAGTAAATATTTGTTATTTTGATTTTATCATTTCCTGTAACGAAATGCATGATTGGTTCATCCAAATTCATTACAATCTGACTATCCGGAGAATATCAAACTAATTCACTTGTATATATTGACACATATCTGAGAGATGATAGAATAAGAATGACTGATAATGATAATGAATCTCATTATCACGAATGGAAGAACCTTGTAACTATTGCAACTTCATAATCGCGATTTCATTAGTTGACTTTGCGATAGTCTGTATTCAAATATATTTAATTAAAAATATTATCGCTGTATTAAGTGAGATAGGAAGAGTAGGAAATGTAGATGAAGATAAGATATTTATTCATGGCGTTAATTGTTTTATCATTTACGTCATTATTCATTGGTGTAAAAGATATTACCCCCCTGGATTTATTGGATCTAAGTGATGATAAAGTGCAAATCATGCTGCAAAGCCGTTTCCCCAGAATGGTGACCATAATCATTGCCGGTATTGTGATGAGTATAAGCGGTCTGATCATGCAGCAATTGAGCCGCAATAAATTTGTATCCCCAACGACTGCCGGTACCATGGACTCTGCAAGGCTGGGACTTCTTCTTGCCATTATCATTTTTCCATCGGCAGCACTTATTGAGAAAATGGCATTCGCTTTCATATTCGCTTTGGCAGGTACATTCTTGTTCATGAAAATTCTTGATCAAGTGAAATATAAGGATACGATTTTCATTCCATTGGTTGGTTTGATGTTTGGTAATATCATCGGATCCATCTCGACTTTCTTTGCCTATAAATATGATTTGATTCAAAGCCTCAACACATGGATGAATGGGGATTTCTCGATGATCATGTCGGGAAGGTACGAACTTATATATCTAAGTATCCCTCTCGTCATTCTCGCATACTTCTTTGCCAATAAATTCACTGTGGCAGGGATGGGTGAGGAGTTTGCTATCAATCTAGGACTCAATTATAAGCTTATAGTCAATTTTGGGTTGATCATCGTGGCATTATCCTCCACTGTCGTTTTGTTAACGGTGGGAACGATTCCTTTCATAGGGTTGATCGTACCAAATATTGTATCCCTTTACCTTGGTGACAATTTGAAAAAGAGTCTTTCTCATACAGCATTGCTAGGGGCAGTTTTCCTATTGATCTGCGATATTCTGGGCAGGATCCTCATATATCCATTTGAAATCCCGATCGGACTTGTGGTTGGTGTGATAGGAAGCGCCGTATTTATCTATCTGATAATGAGGAGAAAGGCATATGAATAATAAAAGTAGAATCATTATATTGGCTGTTCTTGCAGCTGCTTTAACGGCAGGTTATATCTTTTGGGACCTTGGCCCGAATTGGGATTATGCTCTGCCGAGAAGGGTCATAAAAATCATCGCCATCATCGTGGTAGGCTGTGCAATAGCTTTTTCAACAGTGATTTTCCAAACGGTCACGAATAATAAAATCCTGACACCAAGCATTTTAGGGTTGGACTCCATGTATATGCTGATCCAAACGGGAGTCATTTTCATCTTCGGTTCAACGCATATCATGATCATGAATAAAAATCTCAATTTCCTGATTACACTTGCGGCCATGCTTATTTTTGCAAGCCTGCTGTTCAAGTTCATGTTCAAGAAAAACCGCAATATTTACTTCCTATTGCTGATCGGTATCATCTTCGGAACCTTATTCGGCAGCATGTCTTCATTCATGCAGGTATTGATTGATCCGAATGAATTTCAAATCATTCAAAATAAAATGTTCGCCAGCTTCAATAATGTCAACACGGACCTATTAACGCTAGCTATTATCCTCATGATAGCGGCAATGATATATTTCATGAGATTCTTGAAGTATTTAGATGTCATGTCCCTAGGGAGGGACCAAGCCATAAACTTGGGTGTGGATTATGATTTTGTCACGAAGCGGGTTTTAATCGTCGTTACGGTTTTAATCTCCATTTCGACTGCCCTGATCGGTCCGATCACGTTCCTCGGATTGCTTGTTGCAAATGTGGCTTATCAATTCATTAAGTCCTATCAGCATAAACATATCATCCCGGGTGCAATGCTGATCAGTGTGATTGCCTTGGTCGGCGGCCAATTCATCGTAGAGAGGATCTTTACGTTCTCAACCACATTGAGTGTCATCATTAATTTTGTCGGCGGCGTCTATTTCATCTATCTTCTATTAAAGGAGAATAAATCATGGTAGAAGTGAAAAATTTATTCAAAAAATATAATAATAAAACGGTTGTCGAGGATGTTTCCATTGAAATAAAGAAAGGGAAAATCACATCCTTCATCGGTCCCAATGGAGCGGGGAAAAGTACCGTCCTTTCGATGATCAGCCGTCTCATTACCCGGGATTCAGGAGAAGTCCTGATCGAGGGTAAGGATATGGGGAAATTCAATAGCAATGAACTTGCGAAAAAGATTGCCATCTTAAAGCAGGCTAACCATATCAATATCCGTTTAACGATTCGTGAACTCGTCGCCTTTGGCCGTTTTCCTTATTCACAAGGCAAACTGACTAAAGAGGATTGGAGATACGTCGATGAAGCGATTGAATATATGGAACTCGCTGACATGCAGGATAAGTTTCTTGACCAGCTTAGCGGCGGGCAGCAACAACGGGCCTTCATTGCCATGGTTATTGCTCAGAACACGGAGTATGTACTTCTTGATGAACCCCTGAACAATCTTGATATGAAGCATTCCGTCCAAATCATGAAGGTATTGAGAAGATTGGCCGATGAATTAGGCAAAACGGTCATCATCGTCATTCATGATATTAATTTTGCATCCTGTTATTCCGACTATATTGTCGCATTGAAGGATGGCAAGGTTGTTCATAATGGACCTACCGAACAAGTCATCAATTCCAATGTATTAAAGGAAATCTATGATATGGATATTGAAATCCAAAGCATCAATGACAATAAGATCTGTGTGTACTTCACGTAAGACAATTCCATTTGGTTTTAAATTACTTCAGTATTCGTAGCCGTCCCAGAATATCTCAAACGCACATTAGGCTGTTAAGAGTTGGCGGGCGCCCAGGACTTTAGCCGCCTCCTGTTCATATGGCAGGGAAAGTGATGAAGGTAAACTCTGTGAAGGTGAGGATTCAATATGTAATTTTAAATAAAAAAATACTTTTCGAGGTGACCATAATGATTAAGAAATTATCTTTACTGCTTTTGGTTGCAATGCTGGCTGTAGTGGCTGTAGCTTGTGGATCAGATAAGGAAAAAGAAGAATCAAGCGCGAAAAAAGAAAATGCTAAAAGCGAAGAAATTACAGTTAAGCACCAACTAGGAGAAACGAAAGTAAAAACAAACCCTGAAAAAGTCGTTGTATTCGATATGGGTACTCTTGATACTCTTGATAAATTGGGTGTGGAAGTAGCAGCTGTTCCTCATGATGGCCTTCCAGAATACCTTTCTAAATATGAAGGTACAACTGAAAATGCCGGTGGGTTAAAAGAGCCTGACTTCGAAAAAATCAACGAAATTGCTCCTGACTTAATCCTAATTTCTGGCCGTCAATCTGAAGCATATGAGGAATTAAGCAAAATTGCCCCTACTGTTTTTGTTGGTGTAGATACAACAAAGTATATGGAATCCTTTGAAGAAAACGTAACACTTTTAGGTAAAATCTTCGATAAAAAAGACGAAGCAGCTAAAGAATTGGCAAGTGTTGAAGAAAACATTAATGCTTTGAAAGAAAAAGCTCCAACTGACAAAACTGGTTTAATCGTTCTTTCTAGCGGCGGAAAAGTAAGTGCTTACGGACCGGATTCAAGATTTGGAATCATCCATGATGTATTCGGAGTACCTGCAGTAGATGATAAATTGGAAGTATCGACACACGGTCAAAGTATTTCTTTCGAATATATTGCTGAAAAGAATCCTGACTACCTATTCGTTGTAGATAGAGATGCTGTTGCCGGTGATGGTGCTGCAGCGAAAGAAACGATTGAAAATGACATAGTAAAAAATACAAAGGCATTTAAAGAAGGTAACATCATTTATCTAGACCCTAACTACTGGTACTTATCAGGCGGCGGTTTAGAATCTGTTAACGCTATGGTTAAAGAAGTTTCAGAAGGCATTAAGTAATATAAATATGATTAAAGAAAATCCTGTCCTCGATCGAGGGCAGGATTTTTTTTTTTTTTATAATAAAGCTCGATGAAACCAATATACTAACAAAGGGGACAAAAGAATTCACATATAAAGTTGAGAAACACAGGTAAGCTTATAAGGTCCCCCACGACCAAATTAAGGAGAAATGGGAAAAGGACAAGGTATATTCACACCAGTTGCTTTTTATAGCTTATATAGGCTGAAATCGAAGGAATGTGACCCTACAGCCGATATGAAAAAATTCAGTTTCTTCCTATTATAATGTCAAATCCATGGATACTTGAAGCTTTCCGTTTCCAAGAGGAGTTTTATAAATTGTAATTTAAGTTAATTTTGGTAAATCAAATCTTTTATGGATGATAAAAATTATCCTGAAAGTAAAAATATAAAACTAATATGATCAGGATTTTCAGGAAATATTTTTGAAAAAAGCTAATAAAGAAGCCGGAGGGAATGATGTCGATATTACACGAAATCCATTTGTTATTTTATGGGATTTTGGAGCGGCAGGATGCAATTATGAATGAGTCAAACTTTTGCACGCTTGGGTTTTGAATGGGGTAACAAAAGTGCGGAGGAGAGATGCCATCCATGTATTCGGCAATCCAGTTTCAACTGTCGAATTATCGGGAAAGGAATCCTCGGAATTACAGGTATTTTTCAATAATTGAAGATTTATATCCTTACATATTTTGTAATGTACTGGTTTTTTTATAAAGAGTCGTTTATAATGGAAAAGGTTCAAGGACGTGAAACTAAAACAGTGACTGTCATCCGCAGTCACCCCAAAAAGTTACGGTAATATTTATTGGATTAAGACATGGAGTTCCTATATATTTGTTATAGGTGCGCTGAACATTCGAGACGGGCGAACCTCTGTATTTTTTCAAAGGCTTGTTCATAAGCTAAAGAAGTGTTCTGGATTTAGAGTTATGGATGTGACAAAAGGTGGTTTTCACAATCTTGACTATCCAAGTGAAAGAATGCTATTATAAGGTTTCCGTTTTTCCGTCTTTTGTAAGTTTGTAAAAATTTATATAAATAAACCACTAGATTAATAGAGGTGAAAGCATGAATAATTTTCTTAAAAAAAGCCGGCATTTATTTGCAGATAACATACTAGGCTTTTTCTTTATTGCGGTAGTCTTGTTTTGGATAAAAACTTATATTGGATATCGAATTGAATTTAACTTAGGTCTTGAGAATGGACTGCAACAGTTCTTGCTGTTCATAAACCCGATTAGTTCAGCCATATTATTCTTTGGCTTGGCACTATTGGCTAGAGGCAAAAAATCGTTTAAATGGATCATCAGGTTGAATCTATTGATGTCCCTATGGTTATTCTTCAATATTGTATACTACCGGTCATTTACCGATTTCATTACATTGCCAACCCTGACGCAAGTACAAAATGCCGGGGATTTAGGACCGAGTATTTTAGAATTATTTAAAGGTCATGATGTATTTTATTTCCTTGATACGGTTCTTTTGATCGTATTGTACAGATTCAAAGACTTTAAAGTGGAAGACTTCAAAGTCAAACGCCGTACAGTCGGAATGGTTTACCTAGCGGGACTTGCAATTTTCGCGATCAATTTAGGACTTGCTGAAAAGGATCGCCCGCAATTATTATCAAGAACATTCGACCGAAACTATATCGTCAAATATTTGGGCATGTTCAACTATACGGTTTATGATGCCGTTCAGAACACTAAAACATACGCTCAGCGTGCGACTGCTAACAGCACGGATATCGCAGAAGTCGTCAACTATACGAAAGCAACAAGCGCTGAACCGAACCCTGAGTATTTTGGTGCAGCCAAAGGTAAGAATGTCATCTACCTGCATTTGGAATCAATGCAGAATTTCCTGATTGATTATAAGTTGAATGGGGAAGAAGTAACTCCATTTTTGAACTCACTTGCAGCAGATAAGTCAGATTTCATGCACTTTGATAATTTCTTCCATCAAGTAGGCCAAGGTAAAACGGCGGATGCTGAATTCATGCTTGAAAATTCCCTGTTCGGGTTACCACAGGGGGCAGCATTCACAAACCGTTCCCAAAATACGTATCAAGCGGCACCAGCTATTTTAGGACAACAAGGATACACATCTGCTGTGTTCCATGGTAATTACAAATCTTTCTGGAACCGGGATAATATGTATAAGTCTCTTGGTTTTAACCAGTTCTTTGATGCTAACCATTATAATATGGAAAATAAAGAGGAAGTACTAAGTTATGGATTAATGGATAAGCCTTTCTTTAAGGAATCGATTCCAATGTTAGAAACGCTTAAACAACCTTTCTATACAAAATTCATAACGGTGTCTCATCATTTCCCATATTCGATGGACCAGGAAAAAGCAACGATCGGTAAGCATACGACAGGCGATGCTTCCGTTGATAGTTACTTCCAAACTGCACGCTATGCCGATGAGGCGCTTAAAGAGTTTTTCGATTATCTGAAGGAATCCGGTCTATATGATAATTCGGTAATCGTTATGTATGGTGATCACTATGGTATTTCCGAAAACCATAAAGAAGCCATGTCAAAAGTGCTTGGCAAGGATGTTGGCGCATTTGAGAATGCCCAATTGCAACGTGTACCTTTATTGATTCATGTTCCAGGTGTTGAAGGCGGGGAAATGCACCAATACGGAGGACAGATTGACCTTCTCCCGACTTTATTGCATCTGTTAGGAATTGAATCTAAAGATTATGTACAATTCGGTTCAGATTTATTGTCAAAAGATCATAATGAAGTAGTTCCTTTCAGGAATGGTGATTTTGTAACACCGGATGTCACTTCCATTAAAGGGAAATACTACGATACTAAAACAGGAGAATTGGTCGAGGAAAATGATGATATCCTCAATTATAAAAAGAGAGCTGAAACGATGCTCAATTTATCCGACCAAGTAGTGAATGGCGACTTACTCCGTTTCTACACTCCAAATGGTTTTAAACCGATAGACCCTGCTGATTATGATTACACATATGATGAAGAGGCTTCTAAGGAAGATAAGACCGATAAATAAGGCTAATGAAAAAACAGGCAGGAAGCCATCGCTTCCTGCCTGTTTTTTATATGTGTCATTCTTTATTGGTCATCATGGCAATATACTTTCTAATTTCATCAGGCTTCCCTGCATATTTTTCAGCACGCTGTTCATCCTTCATGATTTTATCCTTCGCTTTATTCAGAATTTCTTCACCCTTTGCTTGTGGCACGACCACGACTCCATCCATGTCACCTATGATGATGTCACCTGGAAGTACCGTGACACCTCCACAGGAAATGGTGATATTTGTTTGGCCTACACCTGCCTTGCCGCTTGAGGCAACCGTCGTCCCTTTGCTGAAAACAGGGAAATTCAATTCTTTAATCGCTTCAAGATCGCGAATGACTCCATCGATAACGAGACCGCCAACTTCCATGGTCTCCATCATGCCGACGACAAAGTCTCCTGCTATAGCCCGGTATGTATCACCCTTGCTGTCAACGACAATTATATCCCCAGGCTTTGCTTCACCAATTGCTTTTAACACGGCTGAATTATCACCGACGGGCATCTGTACGGTCAAAGCTCGTCCGGCCAGACGAAACTCTTCCTTTAAGGGTTTAATCGCCGATTCCAGATTGCTCAACCCGTCCATTGCATCAGAAATCGCCGTGGTGGGCAAATTCCTGAACTGTTGAATAAGAGTATCCATGACTATGATTCCTCCTTAAGAGTTAATGAATATAGCCTAATTATACACAAATCCTGTAATTTTCTAATAACTTTCCGTTTGATAAAATGGCAAATGTAGTGTAAACAATTTATGAAGGGGGAGGGAAGTTCTTCTGTCGCAAGGGGGTTCAAGTCAAATTCCTTTTTAATCAATCGTTTGATTAAACTTTTTAGATCATCGTTATGAAGGAATTGAAATCACTTAGCAGTAAGGGTGAAATCCAACGCGCCGGCCTGTTGCCTGCTTGGTTCCGTATGTACTTCTGAATGTTGCGCATACCCTCGGTGTTTTCCTGATGTGGGTGTCAGCGAAGAAATCCATAACTCAACCAGTGTGCGGGAGGCTAATTACAATCTTCAAAGCAGGAGCAGAATCAAGACGGATGTTGCCAGTGTAAGCCAAAGGGGACTGAAAATTTCTGGATGAATGATTAAAAAAATGATTCCTGCAATAGTGGCAGCCTGCTGTATGGTCATATGTCTGATAAAGTGGATTCCAGCTTTAAAACAGGCTTTAAGCAGAGGCATTTGATTCATTTTCATTCCTCCTTTTTCTTTCAATAATATGACCAGGCATAAAAGAAAATACATAGGGATTCGTTTTCTGCTCAATTATTACGGGTATAGTAAAGGTAAAATAAAAGGAGGAATCTAGGTGGTCATTGTATATATTAGTCTTGCCCTCTTTATCGGAGCGATTATCTATTTAGCGTTTTTTGCTTTTAAAACATTTAAGGATTCCAAACCCACAATTGAAAATGTGACTGAAACCGTTACACGCATCCAGGCCAAAACGGACCAGATTAAATCGGAGACGGACCAACTCGCCATGACACAGCAAGAAATCACTGAAGATGTCCAATATAAAAAAGAGGCCGTGCAATATACGGTTGAGGCGGCTAAAGAAATACCTGAACCCTTTAAAAATATTTGGTTTTCAATTAAAGGTGACAAGTGGAAGCTTAGAAACAGAAGCGATGCATAAGTGTTTGACCGATTTGAAATGTACATGATATAGTATGGAAATAATAAGTTTCTAGGGTTCCTCGGCTGAATTTTACCGGAATGGTCCAAGAGAAACGCGCAGAAACCTGCGTACACGGAGGGAAAAAAGCCCGGGAGGTTATGATTTATGACCTTTCGGGCTTTTTTTTGTAATTGGAGGGAAAATAGATGGCATGGGTTCAATTGGTGATTGCAGGATTATTTGAAGTGGTATGGGCGACAAGTTTAAAGTATACCGAGGGTTTTACGAAATTATTACCTTCTATCATTACGATTGCTGGCATGGTTATTAGTTTTTACTTTTTGTCATCGGCTATAAAAACGCTGCCTATGGGGACAGCGTATGCAATTTGGACAGGGATAGGGGCTCTTGGAGCTGTTCTGGTAGGCATCATCGTATTTAACGAGCCTAAGGATGCGATGCGTTTGGTATTCGTCGGTTTCATTTTGGTGGGAATAATCGGCTTGAAGGTCACTTCTTCTGAATAATCTATCCACTCCTCGCAAATAGTAATGTTAAATGATTTTTGAGGAGTGAAGAATATGAATTATAAAGCGATAGTATCAAGTGCGATGATGGCTTTAGTGATTACAGGTTGTGCGACTAATGATAACGAAGGAGCCAGTGAAAATCTTGGCCTGAATCGTTCCCATCAGGATAATTTAGATAATCCGATGAATGTAAGCGACACAAGGCAAAATGTTAATGATGAAAATAATGCTAATAATAATAATGGTATTAACGGTATGAGAGTCTCCGATGATATCTCAAATCGAGTTGAAGCCATGAAGGAAGTAAGTAATGCGAGTGTCATCGTGACTGAAAATAATGCTTATGTAGGGGCAGTATTAAAAGATGGCGGGGATAAGGATATCTCGAATGACCTTAAAGAAAGGGTTGCTGATACAGTAAGGGGAGCCGATCCATCAGTAGACCAAGTTTATGTGTCGGCAAACCCGGATTTTGTTCAAAGAATGGAAGGGTATGCGAATGATATCGAGAATGGAAAACCCGTTGCAGGATTCGCTGAAGAGTTCCGTGAACTTGTAACACGGATTTTTCCAAGTCAAAGGTAATTGGTTATTATTGAATTAAAGACTTATCCGGTGGATTCCGGATAGGTCTTTTCCTATTTTAAGGATATCGGTGGATCATGACTAACTTTAAATAGGGTGGTTACAATAATCGAATGAACTAAAAAACTTTTGAAAGGTAATGGGGGTGGGATGGTGAGGTTTTTTAAGGGCAGGGGGAAAATGGATGAAGCATCCTTTCAGGTTACTTCCAAGGATTTTCAGGAACTCCTTAAAAAATTTAAGGCATCTGATGATTTTCTTACCTTCCAATTCCCGAATGATGATGGCTATATCATCTCCTACTTCAATTCACTGGTTAGTGCACAACAGCTTCATGAACAAGTATTGGCAGTCATGTCGAATCAACCAAAGAAGGATCTTAAGCAACTAAAAGGCGATATTCCGATGGAAGATATGAAATTGACTGCTGATCTAAAAGACATTCAAAGGTTGGTTTTGGCAGGATCGATCATGATCCAATACAAGCAAGATGATGAAATATTTTTGCTCATTCCATGTGTTCACAGTGTGAAAAGGCAAATTTCCACACCCGAGTCGGAGTATACCGTCGTTGGGTCCAAGGAGGCCTTTGTTGAATCGCTTGATTCTAATTTGAATCTGATCCGTAACCGGTTGCCCACTCCTGAATTGCAGTCCAAGGAATTTCGGGTCGGGAGCATCTCGCAAACAAGGATAGCGGTACTCTACATAGATGGGGTGGTAAATCAAAAGATCATTAAGACAGTCATGCAGAGAATTGAAGATATAGAATATGATACAATCGTCGATATTTCGTTTGTAAGCCAGATGATCACGGATAATCGGAATTCGATGTTTCCCCAATTGATTGACACGGAGCGGCCTGATCATCTGGCCAGTGTATTATCGGAAGGGAAAATAGGGATCATGCTGGATGGGTCTCCTCATGCATTGGTTGGTCCAAATACCATCATTTCATTCTTCTCGTCATTTGAAGATTATTTTCAAATTTGGAATCTCGGTACTTCATTCCGTTTGATTCGGCTTTTCGCAGTGCTGTTTTCCGTTTTGTCTTCACCTCTGTATGTGGCCGTTTTAACCTATCATTATCAAGTGATTCCAACGGATTTGCTGCCAATCTTAATATCATCCAGGGGAGTGATCCCTTTTCCGCCGATCTTGGAAGCGATCGTGCTGGAAGGGACGATCGAATTGCTGAGGGAAGCGGCGGTCAGGCTGCCTGCTAAGGTTGGCTCTACCATCGGCATTGTTGGCGGTATAGTCATCGGTACAGCCGCTGTGGAAGCGGGATTTGTCAGTAATGTCTTGTTGATGCTTGTCGCTTTGGCTGCCTTGGCTTCATTTACGGTGCCGATTTATCAAATCAGCAATACGATTCGTCTTATCCGCTTCCCCTTTCTAATTGCAGCCCAGTTATACGGGCTGTTTGGAATAGCGTTATGCAGTGCCTTCATTTTAAGTCATTTATTGAAATTGACTTCGCTTGGCAGTCCATATTTAGACCCGCTTTACCCCTTAAGAATTCATGACTTTAAAGATAGTCTGATTCGCCTCCCTTTTTCAAAACAGAAAAAACGCCCGCAGTTTCTGCGGACGGAAAATCCAATAAGGATAAGGAAGGAGGCGGAAACGCGAAACTCCCATAATGATATCGATGAATAAGGTATAGAAAGCGGTGAGAAGGTATGGAAGTCAAACCAAATGAAACTAAACAAATATCTCCATTTTTTGTTTTTTTTCTGATGCCGGGCATGCAGATTGGAGTAGGGATATTGGGGTTTGAACGGATCATAGCGAAAGAGGCTGGCCAAGACGCATGGATATCGGTCCTCATATCAGGGTTGATCATAAATGTTCTGCTTTGGATGTGTTTCAAGCTTTTAGGCAGGGGTCCCCAAACAATTGACTTGGTCGCCATCCACAAGGATTTATTTGGTAAATGGGTCGGAAATGCTTTCAATATTTTATTCATCCTCTACTTTATAATGATCTCCATCATTCTTATCAGGACTTATTTAGAAGTCATTCAGGTTTGGATGTTCCCTGGTGTCAATGTCCTGATGCTAACAACCATCATTCTTATGCTCGTGTATAGTTTTGTGGAGGGAGGTTTCAGGGTCATTACCGGTTTTTGCATAATCGGGCTTATTATCGGATCGCCATTATTCCTTTTGAATTATTTCCCATTGAAGTTTGCCCACTTTGAAAATTTGGGTCCATTTCTTGATCATTCCTTTTTGGCAATCATGAAGGCCTGTAAGAAAATGACCCTGAATTACCTTGGCTTTGAATTGCTCCTCATTTATTATCCTTTCATTAAAAATCGTGAAAAATCTCAAAAGTGGGCCCACTTAGGGGCGTTGTTTACTATGTCGATTTATTTAGTATCGATTGTTGTTTCATTAGCCTACTATCATCAAGATCAGCTGAAAGATGTAATTTGGGCAACTTTGACGTTATGGAAAATCGTAGACCTTCCATTCATTGAAAGGTTCGAATACATAGGGATTTCCGTTTGGCTGTTCATGGTGCTGCCGAATGTTTGCATAGGGGTTTGGGCAGCAAGCAGGACAGCAAAAAGAGTATTTGGATTAAGACAGAAAAAGATGTTGGTTTTCATTCTGATCATCATCTTAGTTTCTTGCATTTTTTTGGATAACCGCTATAGAATCGATAAATTTAACACGATCAGTTCGCAAATTGGTTTTTATATCGTTTATTTGTATCTTCCACTCCTATTCCTATGGCAGTCGATCGTCTATAAAGTCAGGGGGCATAAATCATGAAAATCAAACTACTCTTTATAATATTATCAGGCTTTTTGATGACGGCGTGCGGCGTGGAAAAGCAAATATTAGAAGATATATTAATTGCTGAAGTCGTTGGTTATGATGATGCCGAAGAGAAAAGAATCAAAGGTACGGTCGTTGTCAGTGTTCCTCAGCCTGGGGAGGAAGCAGATCTGGGTAAAGAAGTATATGAAGCGAACTCCCATGATATAAAGGCGGCCCGCCAGCAAGAAAATGCAAAAACACCATACCCGATTGTCGGCGGGAGACTGTCAGTCATTCTATATGGTGAAGAATTGGCAAGTAAGGGGTTGAATGATTATGTCGATACATATAGGCGTGACCCAATGGTGGGAAGGGATTTGTATTTAGCGGTCGTTCATGGCAAAGCGGAGGATGTAGTTAAAATGGAGCCGAAGTTGATTAAAACTCCAGGAGTTCAAGTGAAAGAGCTGATCGAACAGAATATTAGGACTAATTTGCCTGATGTAGATCTTCACAGGTATTTATATGCGTATCATGGTAAAGGAATCGATCCGGTCATGCCTTTATTGGAAACAACAGGAGACCAAATACGGGTGAGAGGGATCGCCTTGTTTAAAAAGGATCGTTATATCGGTAAATATATCCCTTATGAAGACGGCTTTTTATATAAAGTCCTTAGTGAAAACTTTAAGCTGGGGAGTTATGAAATTAAATGGAAGGAAAATGACTTTACCGATATCAATAACGTGGAGTCACGTGTCCATTATCATATTTCGAATGCCAATCAAGACCCCAAGGTCAGGATTGGAGTGAAAATGAAAGCGAGTCTGCTGGAGGTCCATGGCTATGACTTGGGCAAAGCGGTCGACCTGAATAGAATAGAGGCCAGGGCCGAGCGGATCATTGGTAAAAAATTAAATGAGATGGTAACCATGTTTCAGGAGAACAATATAGATCCGCTTGCACTCGGTGATCATGCTAAAAGTAAAACAAGAAATTTCGATCAAAAACATTGGGAGGAGGCATATCCCGATATTCCGATCGAGGTCGATCTGGATATTGAAATGATTCAAACGGGAATAGCTGAATAAAAGTAGAATATTCTGGAGTTTCCCCCTTTATAATAGGGTATTGGTGTAATGATTGTGCTAATGCGGCTAAAAAGGGGGAAAAGCATGGACAAAGCATGGTGGAAAGAGGCAGTTGTGTATCAAGTGTATCCAAGGAGTTTTATGGATAGTGATGGTGATGGGATAGGGGATATAAACGGGATATTGATGAAACTCGATTATTTACAAGAACTGGGTGTGAACGTGATATGGCTATCCCCAGTTTACCAATCTCCCAATGATGACAATGGGTACGATATCAGTGATTATAAATCAATCATGACTGAATTCGGGACAATGGCTGACTTCGATAGGTTGTTGACGGCAGTTCATGAACGTGGAATGAAGATCATGATGGACCTGGTGGTCAACCATTCTTCAGACGAACATCCGTGGTTCGAGGAATCGCGATCCTCAAAAGATAATCCGAAACGTGATTATTATATTTGGAAACCTGGCAGGAATGGGAAGGAGCCAAATAATTGGGAGTCCATTTTTAAAGGTTCGGCATGGGAATATGATGAAGGAACCGATGAATATTATTTACATTTATTCAGCAGGAAACAACCGGATTTAAACTGGGAGAACCCTAAGCTCCGTGAAGAAATCTACAGTATCATGACATGGTGGCTGGATAAGGGTGTCGATGGCTTCCGGATGGATGTCATCAACTTCCTATCAAAAGATCAAAGCTATTCGGATGGAGCCGTTCGCCATGAGAAGCAGTTTGGTGACGGAAGCCCATTTTTCCTGAATGGCCCGCGCATACATGAGTTTTTACAGGAAATCAATCAACGGGCGCTTTCTGGGTATGAGGTGATTACGGTTGGGGAGATGCCAGGCGTCACACCGGAGGACGCACAATTGTTCACAGGTAAAGATCGTGGTGAGCTACATATGGTCTTTCAATTCGAACATATGGATTTGGGGAGAGGGCCTGAAGGAAAGTGGAGTAATGATAAGTGGAAGCTTACCGATTTAAAGCGAATTCTTTCCAAGTGGCAGACTGGTTTGGAGGGGGATGGCTGGAACAGTTTATACTGGAACAACCATGATCAGCCCCGGGTTGTCTCAAGGTTTGGTAATGATGGAAAGTATCGTATTGAAAGCGCTAAGATGCTTGCTGCTTGTCTTCATATGCTTCAGGGTACACCTTATATATATCAAGGGGAAGAGCTGGGCATGACCAATGTTGCATTTGAAAGCATCGATGAATACCGGGATATCGAAACATTGAATTCATATGACGAACTAGTCAATTCTCATGGCTGGTCAAAAGAGCGGATGATGTCAGCCATTCACGCCCGCAGCCGAGATAATGCGAGAACACCGATTCAGTGGAATGACTCCCGGAACGCAGGATTCACGCAAGGGACTCCTTGGATTAAGGTTAATCCCAATTTCCCCGAGATTAATGCAGAAAAGGCCTACAATGATCACAATTCCATTTTTCATTTTTATAAAAAGCTTATCCAATTACGCAAGGAACATGATATCGTCGTTTATGGCCGTTTTGAACTGCTGTTCCCGGATGATGAACGAATATTTGCCTACACGAGATCGTTGGAAGAAGAAAAGCTGTTGGTGATATGCAACTTTAAAGAAGAGCAGGCCTCCTATACTTTGCCTGAAGAGCTGCATGCATATTCTGCCACAAAGCTGATCGGCAATTATGATCAGGAGGAAGAAGGAATCTCCAGCAAACCCCTGCAACCATATGAATGCCGTGTTTATCAATTGAAATGAAAAAAGGACCTGTTCTTCTTCGATTAGGAAGAACAGGTCCTTTGCGTATTATTTTGATTTAAGGTCACATTCCTCAAGCGGAATGATTTTCGTTTTGTGCTTAATTTTATAGCCGAACCATAAGACGAAAAATAGAATCAAGCCAATGTAGGAAACGAACATTGAATTCCAGTCGATCCCATCGCTGCTGAAAGCTTGATAGCCTTGTCCGATAATAATGATAATACAAAGGACAAGTGCGAATATAGGCCCGAATGGGAAGCCTTTTGCCCGGAATGGTAAAGCATTCATATCAAGGCCTTGAGCTGCGTAGGCTTTGCGGAACCGATAATGGGCAATCGCAATCCCTACCCAGGTGACGAATCCCGCCATGCCTGAAGCGTTCAATAACCAGATATAAACGACGCCATCACCGAAAAACGAAGCTAAGAATGCAACGCAGCCAACTAAAGAAGTCACGATAAGGGCATTCACGGGTACTCCTCTTTTATCTAACTTGCCTAGGAATTTCGGTGCTTTACCATCACGTGCCAAGTCCCATAGCATACGGGTTGAAGCGTACATGCCAGAGTTACCGGCTGAGAGTACGGATGATAAAATGATCGCGTTCATGATGGATGCAGCAAATGCAAGGCCGGCCCTTTCAAATACAAGCGTAAATGGACTTACGGCAACATCTTCACTCAATAAACGTGAATCGGTAAACGGAATGATCATGCCAATTACAAAAATGGCTAAGATATAGAATAAGATGATACGCCAGAAAACGGATCTGATCGCTTTTGGGATATTTTTTTCTGGATCCTCACTTTCACCTGCAGTCACTCCAAGCAATTCCGTACCTTGGAATGAAAAGCCGGCAGCCATGAATACGCCTAGAATCGTGAAGAATCCTCCGTTAAAGGGACCTTCGCCCATTGTGAAATTGGAAAAACCGATTGGGTCTTTGCCACCCATGATTCCGAGAATGATCAGTACACCCGTGATCAAGAATATGACGACTGTCACGACCTTGATCATGGCAAACCAGAATTCTGTTTCCCCGAAACCTTTAACTGACATGTAATTGATAAGAAACATAATGATTAACGCAATGGCACTCCAGATAATTGAAGGGCTATCCGGGAACCAGAACTTCATAATTAAGACAACGGCTGCCAATTCGGCAGCAATGGTGATTGCCCAGTTATACCAGTAGTTCCAACCAATCGCAAAACCGAAAGACGGATCGACGAATTTGGATGCATAGACACGGAACGAACCGGCCACTGGCATGAACGCTGCCATTTCTGCAAGACTTGTCATTAAGTAATAAACCATGATGCCGATGATTGCGTATGCCACCAAGGCACCGCCGGGTCCGGCTGAATGAATGGCCCCGCCACTAGCTAAAAATAAACCTGTTCCAATCGTTCCACCTAATGAAATCATCATTAAATGACGCGCTTTCAGGCTCCTTTTCAGTTCAGTAGGGCTTGATGGTGATTGTGAATTTGACAATTGATGTTACACTCCTTTTTATTGGAAGGGAACGAAAAATAAAAAAACAGCAGTCGAAAAAGATCGACGGCTGTTTATAATAAACCCGTTTATCCTTCCGAAGATAGCTCCCCACGCTTTTCTGAAAAAACGTGACAGTGGTGTTCCTGTTCGGTTACACCGCCAGCAAGAATATACATGGAATATACCCTAACTTCGGCAACTTATCCTTTCAAACGGAGTCTTTAATTTTCCAGAATCTCGTCCGTTTTACTTTTATAAGCTGCAGCCTCTAACTCATCGGTAAATGAGGAAGTATTCAATTTTCTATAATCGTTTGCGTCAGTTTAATAGGTGACGTCGGACGATTGTACTCATGAAATTCATGCAATCGTTAATAGATTGCTAGTAATTGAGTAAACTTTACTATATCAAAATTATAAAATAACTTCTGGGATATCGCAATGATTATTTTAGGTGGTTATTTTTTCCTAGTTGAATGATGGCAGTAAGGAAGAATTCAAGTGACGATATACTAAAATAAAGCATCCTGATAACTAAACGGTTTTCCTTTTTATTAGGGCGTAGTCCAGTTTTACATGTTTGACCTCTCCAGGATTCTCAAATAGGTCCACTGCCATTTTCCCAATCCATTCCAGCGGTAAGGAAATGGTCGTGATGTCGAGCATTTCGCCAAGGCTATCATTATTGAAGCCGAGAATGGCCACATCTTCCGGTACCCTTATACCCGATTTCTTAGCGGTAAGAATGAATCCTGCCGCCGTGTCATCATTCGTGATGATGATGGCTTCAGGTTTATCCATCATCGAATTCCATTCCTGAAACAATTGTTCACCGTCTTTGATGTGATAACTGCCTTCAAACAGCCATTCTTTATTGTTTATCAGTTGATGTTTACTCATGATATCGTTAAAGGCTTTTGTGCGGTGGGAACTATTTCTGCTTTTTTTACGGCCGAGGCTGTATCCGATTTTCTTATATCCTTTAGCGATCACGTACTCAAGGGCACAGGAGAAAGCTGCATAATGATCAATGCTGATGGATGAGAATTCAGCCTGAGCTGTATCTTCACATAAAATAATCGGTCCGTATTTTTGATATTCCAAGAGGATTTTCATTTCTGAAATCCTTGAACAAACGATAATGCCATCGAGCTGCTTCATTTGCAGCATATTAAAAGCCTGGATTTCTTTCTCTCTATCATAATTTGTTTGAAAGATGACGATATGACAGCCGATTGCATTTGCCTGTTTAGTGATTCCGTTAACGATTGCCCCGTAATATGGGTGATTGTTGAAGGGGATGATGATGCCGATAAGATTGGTCTTGCCTTTTGAAAGATGAATGGCGTTGATGTTTCTCGTATAATTCAAACGATTGATCGCTTCTAAGACGCTCTTTCTTTTATCGGGGCTTACATATGGATGATCATTCAATACACGAGACACTGTTGAGACAGATACACCAGCACATTGAGCTATTTCTTTAATATTTGTCATGGTATCACCGTTTTTTCTTTTTTTTTATTGTACAGTATGAAACCCATTTCAGGGCAAGGGAACAGTGTGGGACTGCTGAAGATTTCTTCAAATAAGGTCTTGTTCTGGTATTGGTTTCATCCTTTAAGATTTGTTTAAGTCTTAGAGGAGGAGGAAATCATGATGTTCCAAACTTTAATCACCCTGGTTGTGCTTTGCGGAATCGAATTGGGATTTGCGTACTTGGCAATTTCATTGAAACAGGAAAAATGAGTGGCAATGCCAGTCAAGAATTCCGCGGTATTACCACGTTTACTCGTGAATTTTGGCATTTTACTCGTGAAATTCACACATTTACTCGTGAATTTCATGTCGTCCAGAAATAGCTCCCCTATATTATATTCACCATTAAAACTCCACAATATAAATATAACTTCATCGTTACGTATCATGTACGGAATGACTGGCTGTCAGGGAGCTCCCTAGTGAGATTCCTGACAGTTTTTATTGTGTGTAAAAGTCATTCGCCTTTTTGAAATGTTTAAAAAATAGTTGCACTTTTTTTGTATATTTGTGTATAGTATAAAATAAGTTGTGTAGAGGAAACTTTTTAGCATTTACGACAATGTAAAAAAATTTACACTTAATTTTGCGTTCGGCAAACATTTTTAGGGAAATGAAAAAGAGGAGGGAATATGGATGGGTTTTCTAAAATCTATTGGGGGTGTGCTTGCTGCATTGCTGATTTTAACGGGGTGCGGTAATGATACAGCCGATAGGGATAAAGGCAATGGCAAGCTAAATGTCGTTACAACAACGGGAATGATTGGGGATTTGGTTGAGAATATCGGCGGTAAACATGTCGAGGTCACCAGTTTAATGGGACCGGGAGTCGACCCCCATCTATATAAAGCGACACAGGGTGATGTTAAGACACTGGATTCGGCTGATATGATTTTTTATAACGGATTGCATCTTGAAGGGAAAATGACGGATATATTTGAAATGATGAGTAAGGATAAACCGACGATTGCCGTAACGGAGGACTTTAAGGAGAACCAGCTTCGTAAAGTGAGTGCAACGGACCATGATCCCCACGTATGGTTTGATGTAAAGCTTTGGATCGTTGCGGCGGAGGCAGTTAAGAAAGAATTGATTGCCAATGATCGGGAACATGAAGCAGAGTATCGTGAAAATTATGAGGAGTACGTCCTGCAATTGGAGGAACTTGATAAATATGTTCAAGAGGAAATTAATAAAGTACCGGAAGATCAACGGGTTCTCGTTACAGCACATGATGCTTTTGGATACTACGGGCAGTCATATGGCCTGGATGTAAGAGGGCTCCAAGGGATCAATACTTTATCGGAATATGGATCAAAAGATGTGACGGATATGCGTAATTATCTTGTGGAGAACAAAATAAAAGCGATTTTCATTGAGTCAAGCGTACCAAGGAAGGCTATCGAGGCTGTCATTCAAGGGGCAGGTAAGCAGGGTCACAAAGTGGAAATCGGCGGGGAATTGTTCTCGGATGCAATGGGTGAAAAAGGGACGGAAGAAGGAACGTATATCGGAATGGTCCGTCATAATACAGACACCATCGTCCGTGCATTGAAATAAGGGGGAGAAACTATGAATCAAGCAGCTTTGAAGGTCGAAAATTTAACGATTGCTTATCATAAGAAGCCGGTTGTCGAAGATGTCTCGTTTGAGGTGCCGGAAGGAAATTTAATTGGTATCATAGGCCCCAATGGAGCAGGGAAGTCCACTTTGATAAAGGGAATACTCGAATTGATTCCAAAAATATCGGGGCAAATCACAATAAAAGGATCTACTTATAAATCGATGAGGAAGAGTATCGGTTATGTACCACAGCGGGAGTCAGTGGATTGGGATTTTCCGACCAACGCACTCGATGTCGTGATGATGGGCAGATATGGTCATCTCGGATGGCTGAAGCGGCCAGGGAAGTCCGAAAGGCAGAAGGGGATGGAGTGCCTGGAAAAGGTGGGGATGGCTGAATATGCTAACCGCCAGATCAGCCAGCTATCAGGCGGGCAGCAGCAACGGATATTCCTGGCCCGTGCATTGGCACAGGAAGCGGATATTTATTTTATGGATGAACCGTTCGTAGGGGTGGATGCCGCAACGGAGAAAGCAATCATACAATTGCTGATGGAATTGAAGGAAAAAGGCAAAACCGTCCTGGTTGTGCACCATGATCTATCCACCGTGAAGGAATATTTCGACTGGACGATGTTATTGAATAAAAAGGTGATGAAAATAGGTCCGACAGAGGAAGTGTTCATTCCCGAATACTTACAGGAAACATATGGAGGCCGCCTAGCGATACTATCAGACACAAAATCCGGCCTTTTATTAAAATGAGGTGTACACGATGAACATACTGGATATTATTACTGATCCAAATACAAGGTGGATATTGCTTGGCACGATGTTTCTCGGATTAAGCAGCGGGGTCATCGGCAGCTTTGCCTACCTCAGAAAGCAGTCTTTGCTTGGTGACACGCTCGCACATGCAGCATTACCCGGTATCTGTGTGGCCTTTATGTTAACTGGAGTGAAATCCACTTCCTACTTTCTAATAGGTGCCGCACTGGCTGGCTTAGTGGCTGTCTTCTTGATCAGTGTGCTTACGAGATACAGTAAGATCAAGCAGGATGCGGCATTGGGAATCGTCTTATCTTCCTTCTTTGGCTTCGGAATTGTCATGCTTACGCAGATCCAGCAGAGCGAGTATGGAAACCAGAGTGGATTGGATACGTTTTTATTCGGGCAGACGGCGTCAATGGTCATGTCCGATGTGTATATGATGATGACGGTTTCTTTTATTCTCATATTCACTTGTACCGTATTTTTTAAAGAATTCAAATTACTTTCCTTTGACCCTGGGTTTGCTAAGGGGATGGGATTACCGGTTGTTTTTCTGGATTATTTCATCATGATGCTGATCGTGGCAGCTGTAGTGATCGGTATCCAGGCTGTAGGTGTCGTATTGATGGCATCTTTACTGATAACGCCTGCGGTATCCGCGAGATATTGGACGGAGCGCCTGCATATCATGGTCATCCTGTCTGGTATATTCGGAATGTTGAGCGGTGTGTCTGGTACGTTGATCAGTACATCGGTCAATGATTTGCCAACAGGACCGTTAATTGTCTTATCCGCGACGGTATGGTTTTTCTTTTCCATGCTTTTTGCACCTAAACGCGGAGTGCTTTCATCTGTATGGAGAAGGGTTTCGACGAAAAAGAAATATTCTCTCGAACAGGATAGAAGGAAAGGGAGCCACACATCATGAATGATTTTTGGATTATCTTAGTCGGAGCATTAGTGGCGGGTTCTTGCAGTGTATTAGGGTGTTTTTTGATAGTCAGGAAAATGACGTTGATTGGAGATGCAATCAGTCATTCCGTTTTGCCGGGAATCGTATTGGCATTTTTAATAACCGGAACCCGTGATTCCGTTCCAATGCTGATAGGGGCTGCTGCGCTCGGATTGCTTACCGTATTCTTGATCCAGCTTTTCCAATCGTCGGGCGTTCAATCCGACGCAGCGATCGGGATTGTATTCACTTCCCTTTTTGCAACGGGGATCGTACTCGTGAGCCTGTATACGCAACAAATAGATTTTGACCTGGAACATGTCCTATATGGCGAAATAGCCTATACTCCCTGGAATACGATGACAATCGCGGGAATCGAGGCTGGACCAAAAGCTGTTTGGATAGTCGGCAGTTGTTTCATCCTGAATCTCGTACTGATCTTCCTTTTCTTCAAACAGTTTAAACTCGTGTCTTTTGATCCGTCACTTGCGGCTGCAATGGGTATTCCTGTACTGTTCTTCCATTACTTATTGATGAGCCTCATCTCACTGACAACTGTAGCTTCTTTTGATAGTGTAGGTTCCATTTTAGTAGTTGGAATGCTCATCATACCTGCGGCAACAGCATACCTGCTGTCAGACCGTTTAAGCAGCATGATATTGGTCAGTATCGGGGTAGGGGTGCTAAGTTCCGTCATCGGCTACTATTCTGCCACCATTTTGGATGCCTCGATTTCAGGCTGCATGGTGGGGTCGGCCGCCATATTATTCGGAATGGCCTTTCTCTTTTCCCCAAACCATGGATTGGTCAGCTTATTGCTGAAACGGAGAAAATCAAAGGAATCACATGCATAGCTCTCTCTGCATACAGGCTTCATGGAAATAACTCCATGAAGCCTGTAAACTATTCTTCTATATAGTTGTGATTTTATTTGTTTAAAGTATAATGAATAAGTGTATTTATAGATATATCGCAGGAGCCTTTTTAAGGGAGAGTTAAGTATGGAAGAACAAAATAAATTTTCATCACGAATAGATTTTTCTTTGGTCACAATATTGCTGTTATTATGCGTTGGAAGTTGCTTAGCAATCTATAGTGCCCAAACGACTGGACAGTACGCTGAAAACTTCTTAATTAAACAAATTTTTTGGTATATAGTTGGAATCGGAATCGTATTAGGTTTCATCACCTTGGATTCTGATCAGTTGAAAAAAATATCTTGGTACGCCTATGGCTTCGGATTGTTTTTGCTTTTTTTGCTGATCATTATGCCGGAAAGCATCGTTCCTGTCCGGAATGGTGCGAAAAGTTGGTTCATCATTCCGGGAATCGGTTCGATTCAGCCATCGGAATTCATGAAGGTTTTCCTCATCCTGGCTTTAGCGAATGTCATCTCAAACCATCATCTCAAAAACACGCTGAAAACGATTCAAACGGATATCTGGCTGCTTATTAAAATCGGTCTTGTGACCGGTGCCCCCTTATTGTTAATCATGCAACAGCCGGATTTAGGCACCTCGCTTGTCATCATGTCCATCATGCTCGGAATGATTTTCATCTCAGGGGTAACGTGGAAGATCCTGCTGCCAATCGTTTCGGGAGGAATTGTCGTCGCTTCAGCGGTCCTGTACTTTGTACTTTGGAAGCCGGAAATCCTGGAAAAATACCTAGGGGTAAAATCCTATCAATTCGGCCGTATCTATTCTTGGCTGGATCCATATAATTATGCCAGCTCCGAAGGATATCACTTAACCAAATCTTTACTGGCCATCGGCTCCGGCCAGACCACAGGCAAGGGAATCGGCTCGAGGGAAGTGTATTTGCCTGAGAGTCATTCGGATTTCATTTTCAGCATCATCGGTGAAGAATTCGGCTTCATCGGATCAAGTATCATTATTTCCTTGTTTTTCCTATTGATTTACCATATAACAAAAACGGGAATGGACACGAAAAATAACTTCTATACATATATCTGTGTTGGCGTTATAAGCATGTTGACGTTTCACGTTTTTCAAAATATCGGCATGACTGTAGGTCTTTTACCAATAACTGGGATTCCGCTTCCATTTGTCAGTTATGGAGGAAGCTCGCTAATGGGGAACATGATGGCCATGGGCTTAATATTCAGCATTCGGTATCACTATAAGAAGTATATGTTTTCAACGGATATCTAAATATAAAGCCGGCCCCCGATGGGCCGGCTTTATTTGTAGCAAAAAAAACAAAAGGAGCAGAATCTCCCCTGAATGTTTGCTTATTGAATGTTCGTTCCAGTTGGAAATTGATTTTTATAACCGGAAAATTGTTGATACGATTGGCTTAAGCTGGTAGCTTGCGCCTTTTCTAAACTATACCAGCCTTTTTCGAACATAAGGTTATAGAGTTCACGCTGCATCTCCTGATTTTCTTTGGCAACGGAGAAAATGTCTTGGAATAAGGCTTGGTTACTCATTTCATGCAGGGCAACGGAAAGGGAGTTGCAAAAGTACTTTTCAGTTGAAAGCATATCATTTATAAAATCCCTGTCATTCATTTGCGGTGTCTTTGCCACGGGAGATTCTGGATTTTGGACTTTGTTTTCATTGGGCATCAAGAACCCTCCTTTACTGGTATTGTTGTTGACCCTGATTTTGGTCGGGGTTCAAATGTTTCAATATGGTATCGTAATGACGTTGATGCATGAGTCCGCACCGATTTAAAGCATCAATGATTTGCGGGTCCTTGCATTGTGTGGCAAAAAAATGTGCTTTTTTAATTGCATTCAGATTCCATGCAAGCATATCGGTTAAGTATAAGCTATCTTTCACCGTAACCATTTCCGGCGGCTGTTTCATAAAGCCGGTGGACTGCTGTTGGCTGTTAAACGAATTTTGCTGTTCCATCATTGCTACCTCCTTAAGTGTTCTTTAAACGAGCTTAATTTTCCCTTCTGGATTTTTTTTATTCTTGATTCTAAATATCTGAAAAGTGCATTAAATGGTAAAATAATCTTGTGCATCTATTTTCCAAAATGATTTGGAGGGGAATGCAGTGGAAAGAATATTGAAAAATCTATTCCTTTTTTTATCAAAGAACAAGGGCATGACAAAGGCAGCGAAAAAATACGGGCTGCGGTTTGGGGCATCTCGTTTCGTGGCAGGAGAATCCTTGGATATGGCATGTGAAGTGATTGCAGATCTTAACCGGAAAGGGCTTGCCGTCACTATTGATTATTTAGGTGAATTCATTGAAGATGAACAAGAAGCAGGGAAGATGGCAGATGAGTGCATTGAAGCAATCCGCATGATTGGCAGAAATGAACTGGATTCACAGTTATCCCTGAAGCTGACCTCGATGGGCTTGGATGTGTCCGAACGAGTCGTAATGAATAACATGCGGAGGATCTTGGATGAAGCTAAAGCCCATCAGGTTTTCGTGACGCTTGATATGGAAGATTTTCCGCGCTGTCAGCCGACTTTGGATGTATTCAAAAACCTGAAGTCTGAATATAATGAATTGGGGACTGTCATCCAAGCTTATCTGTATCGGACTGAGAAGGATATTGAGGAGCTGGATGCATACCATCCGAATCTAAGGCTTGTTAAAGGGGCTTATAAAGAACCAAGGGAAGTGGCTTTTCCCGAGAAAAAAGATGTGGATGAGAATTTCAAGAAAATCATCAAGAAGCATATGCAAAATGGCAATTACACAGCCGTTGCCACACATGATGACAAGATCATTGATTATACGAGGGACTTGGTCAAAGATCAGGGAATTCCCCGTGATCGATTTGAATTCCAAATGTTATATGGCATCCGCAATGAAAAGCAGCTCGAACTTGCTAAAGAAGGATATAAGGTAAGGGTGTATGTTCCTTATGGTACGGATTGGTATGGATACTTCATGCGCCGCCTTGCAGAGAGACCGGCCAATATTGCTTTCGTTTTAAAAGGCCTATTCAAGAAATAGGAAGCGAGATCCGCCCCGGAAAAGGGACGGCTGCTCAAATTAAGAAAGATTATCTTTTGAACTGATTGTTCTGGCTGTTCACTTTATTGATTCCGTGTTGACGTTCAGCTCCAGGGCCGGCATTGCCTTTAACGCTTGCTGCGCTTACGGCTGCTTTAGAAGGATTATCTTTACGCTTCATTATATAAGTCACCTCCACTCCGGTTATTTTTTACTGAACGGAGGAGAAATAACCGAAGGAACTCGGAGAAAAAAATATTTTTTTCCTGTTTAATCATTGCGGAATTTCCAAATATATTCTATATTAGTAATAAGAAAAAATATTCAAAATTTTTTTGAATTAAAAATGAATGAGCATTCATTCAATAAATTGTGTAAGGGGGATATGAACTTGGTTCGACAAATACGAAAGGCTGCTGTTCTAGGGTCAGGAGTTATGGGATCAGGGATTGCTGCACACCTTGCTAACATCGGCATTCCGACTTTATTATTGGATATTGTACCTCGTGAACTAACTGAGGATGAAAAGAAAAAGGGACTGACATTAGATAATAAACAAGTGCGTAACCGCATCAGCCAAACAGCGATTACGAAACTTTTAAAACAGAAACCAGCTCCGCTTTCGGCTAAGGGAAACATTGCGTTGATCGAGGCAGGAAACCTGGAAGATGATATAAGTCGTTTAAAGGATGTCGATTGGATCATCGAAGTGGTCGTTGAGAAGCTTGAGGTTAAGCAAAGTGTGTTCGCCCAGGTTGATCAGCATCGTAAACCAGGAAGCATCGTTTCATCGAATACCTCCGGAATATCAATTGAAGCAATGGCAGAAGGCCGTTCGGAGGACTTTCAAAAGCACTTCCTGGGAACCCACTTCTTCAATCCGCCGCGTTATCTTAAGTTGTTGGAGCTTATTCCAACTAAAGCAACTTCACCAGAAGTGCTCGAATACATGAAACGATTCGGCGAAGATGTACTGGGAAAAGGTGTCGTCGAAGCCAAGGATACCCCTAACTTTATCGCAAACCGAATTGGAACTTATGGTTTATTGGTCACTCTGCGGGAAATGCAAAAAGGCGGATACAGTGTTGGTGAGGTCGATTCGGTTACAGGTCCGTTGATTGGAAGGGCAACTAGTGCGACTTTCCGGACACTTGATGTAGTTGGATTGGATACCTTTGCACATGTTGCCAGAAACGTATATGAACAGGTGGATGGAGAAGAAAAAGAAGTTTTCAAAATACCTGATTTCATGAATGAAATGCTGAAGAATGGGTGGCTTGGAAGCAAGTCAGGCCAAGGATTTTTCTTGAAAAAAGGAAAGGAAATCCTTGAACTGAATCCCGATACCCTTGAATATGATGCACGAAAAAGATTAAAAACGCCTTCCATTGAAATGGCTAAACAGGCCAAGGGCTTTGAAAATAAAATGAAAGCGCTTGTTTATAGCGAAGACCGTACCGGCCAATTACTTTGGAATGTCCTGAATCCGGCGCTTGTGTATTCTGCCCAGCTGCTTGGGGACATCGCGGATGACATCGTGGCGATCGATCAAGCGATGAAATGGGGCTTCGGATGGTCAACAGGACCATTTGAAACATGGGATGCGATAGGGGTAGAAAAATCGGTAGCCCGAATGGAGGCGGAAGGCATCACCGTTCCGCAATGGGTGAAGGATATGCTCGCTAAAGGCATCACTTCCTTCTATAAAGAAGAAAATGGCATAGTTCACTATTATGATAATGGTGAATATAAGGAACTTGTTGCAAATCCTAAAGTGATAAATCTTAAAGCGATAAAGAAACAAAAAGGCGTAATCAAGAAAAACAGTGGTGCAAGCTTGATGGATATCGGCGATGGAGTGGCTCTTCTTGAATTCACTTCACCGAATAATGCAATCGGTCTGGATATCATACAAATGATCAATGCGGCGGTCGACGAAGCGGAAGCGAATTTTAAAGGCTTGGTCATCGGAAACCAAGGAAAGAACTTCTGTGTAGGCGCTAATATTGCAATGATGCTGATGGAAGCACAGGATGACAACATTTTTGAACTCGATATGGTCATCAGCCAATTCCAAAAGGCGATGCTTAAAATCAAGTACAGTGCTGTTCCTGTAGTGGTTGCACCGTTTAATATGACACTTGGCGGGGGAGCTGAAGTATCCCTTCCGGCAGCGCGCATCCAGGCAACGACAGAAACGTATATGGGACTAGTGGAAGCTGGTGTAGGTTTGATTCCAGGCGGCGGCGGGACTAAAGAACTTTATGTGAAGACGTTGAGGAATATGCCGAAGGGCGTCGACTTCGACTTACAGAAAGTGGCCAACCAAGTATTTGAAACGGTCGCCATGGCAAAAGTTTCGACCTCCGCCGAGGAAGCGAGAGGGAACAATTTCCTTAATTCAGCGGATGGGATAAGCGTAAATGCGGATCATCAGCTATATGATGCGAAACAGGCGGTAATTTCCATGCATGAACAAGGCTATATCGCTCCGGCCCGCACAAAAATCCCTGTCGTAGGTGAAACGGGATATGCCGCACTTCTATTAGGGGCGGAATCCATGCGCCTTTCAGGTTTCTTATCAGAACATGACCTTGTCATAGCCAAAGAGCTTGCATATGTGCTGGCGGGGGGGAAACTCCCATTTGGCACGGAAGTAGATGAACAGTACATCTTGAACCTAGAAAAACAGGCATTCCTGAAACTGGTTTCGACTCCGAAATCCCAAGCAAGGATGCAGCATATGCTTGTTAAAGGCAAACCACTCCGTAATTGATGAATGGACGAAGAAATGGCCAAAACGAAGATTAATAGATCAATAGCTTAAAAATGAATAAGGGGGATCCTCATGAAAGAAGCGGTAATAGTAGCTGGAGCAAGGACTCCGGTTGGAAGAGCGAAAAAAGGTTCTCTTGCCAGTGTACGTCCTGATGATTTAGGGGCTCTTGTCGTAAAGGAAACGTTAAAGCGTGCAGGGAATTATGAAGGCACCATCGATGACCTGATTATCGGTTGTGCAATGCCTGAAGCGGAGCAAGGATTGAACATGGCTCGTAACATTGGTGCATTGGCAGGATTACCTTATACAGTACCGGCCATAACGATTAATCGTTACTGTTCAAGCGGGCTGCAAAGCATCGCTTATGGAGCGGAAAGGATCATGCTCGGCCAAAGTGATACTGTCATTGCAGGCGGAGCGGAATCCATGAGCCTTTTGCCAATGATGGGCCATGTAACACGTCCGAACGCGAGACTTGCGGAAACGGCACCGGAATATTATATGGGTATGGGCCACACTGCTGAAGCCGTTGCAAAAAAATACGGCATTTCCCGTGACGATCAAGATGCATTTTCTGTTCGTAGTCATCAAAAGGCGGCGAAGGCCATTGCAGAAGGAAAGTTTTCGGATGAGATCGTACCGGTTGACGTAACCCTTCGTTCAGTGGGACCAGATCTTAAGTTAAAGGAAAAAACATTTACATTTACACAGGATGAGGGCGTTCGTCCAGGCACCACTGCTGAAGTGCTAAAAAAACTAAGACCTGCATTCTCTGTTACAGGCTCCGTAACAGCAGGGAATTCCTCACAAACGAGTGACGGTGCAGCCGCGGTCATGGTCATGGATGGGGAAAAGGCCTCTTCATTAGGGATGAAACCGATGGGTAAGTTCCGTTCCTTTGCTGTAGCGGGAGTACCGCCTGAAATCATGGGTATCGGACCGATTGCAGCCATTCCTAAAGCTTTGAAGCTAGCGGGTCTTGAGTTATCGGATATTGGTTTATTTGAATTGAATGAAGCCTTTGCTTCCCAATCCATTCAAATCATTCGTGAGCTCGGTTTGAATGAAGAGATTGTCAATGTAAATGGCGGAGCCATCGCCTTAGGCCATCCACTAGGATGTTCGGGGGCAAAACTGACATTAAGCCTGCTACATGAAATGAAGCGCAGAAACCAACAGTTCGGAGTCGTGACAATGTGTATTGGCGGCGGAATGGGTGCTGCTGGAGTATTTGAATTATTTGCTTAATCCCCCCCTCCCGGAAGCTGTCATGCTTCCGGCGGATTTACTATCTTAAATACTTAGGAGGAAATAACATGTCCAATCAAACTACAGATAACCTCATTAAAGGCGGAGCCTTTTTAGTAGAAGATATTACGTATGATCAAGTGTTTACACCGGAAGATTATTCTGATGAGCATAAAATGATCGCCAAAACTACCGAGGATTTCGTAGAGAATGAAATTCTGCCGCAGGTTGAACATTTAGAAAACCATGAATTTGACCGTTCCGTTAAATTACTGAAGCATGCAGGTGAAATCGGTTTACTTGGTGCTGATGTTCCTGAGGAATACAGCGGACTGGGTCTTGATAAAATCAGTTCGGCATTGATCACAGAAAAAATGGCACTTTCAGGCGGCTTTGGAATTACGCATGGTGCACATGTAGGTATCGGATCTTTGCCGATCGTATTATTCGGGAATGAAGAACAAAAGAAAAAATACCTCCCTTTACTGGCAACGGGTGAGAAGATTGCTGCGTATGCCTTAACGGAACCAAGCTCAGGTTCAGATGCCTTGGGAGCAAAAACGACAGCGAAATTGAATGCCCAAGGAACACACTATATTCTAAATGGTGAAAAACAATGGATTACAAATGCAGGTTTTGCAGATGTCTTCTGTGTATACGCCAAAATCGACGGCGAAAAATTCTCCGCTTTCATTGTTGAGCGTGATTATGATGGCGTATCAACTGGTGCTGAAGAGAAGAAAATGGGAATCAAAAGCTCATCTACACGTACATTAATCCTTGAAGATGTACATGTGCCAGTCGAAAACCTTTTGGGTGTAGCCGGAAAAGGACATGTCATCGCTTTCAATATCCTGAATATCGGCCGTTATAAATTAGGTGTCGGTGCAGTCGGCGGATCTAAACGTGCCCTTGAGATTACAGCAGCTTATACGAATCAACGTCAACAGTTCAAAACGAAAATTTCCGATTTTAACTTGACGAAAGAAAAACTTGCAACAATGGCATCCAAAATTTATGCAGCAGAAAGCTCTGTATACCGTACCGTTGGCCTTTATGAACAAAGACAAAGCAAATTGACGGATGAGCAAGTGAAAGATGGTAAATCAATGGCTGCTGCAATCGCTGAATATGCCATTGAGTGTTCATTGAATAAATTCTTCGCTTCCGAAGTGTTGGATTATGTTACGGACGAAGGCGTACAGCTTCATGGTGGCTATGGTTTCATGCAGGAGTATGAAATTGAAAAAGCATATCGTGATTCCCGGATTAACCGGATCTTTGAAGGTACAAATGAAATCAATCGATTGCTTGTCCCTGGAACTTTCCTGAAGAAAGCACTTAAAGGGGAATTGCCGCTTCTTCAAAAGGCTCAAAGCCTGCAAGAGGAATTAATGATGATGATGCCGGAAGAACCTGGCGATGAGCCATTGGCACAAGAAAAAATGCTTGTTAGGAATGCTAAGAAAATCGGGATTCTGGCAGCTGGCCTTGCTGCACAGAAATACGGCAAAACTCTTGATCAAGAACAAGAAATCCTCTCCAACATTGCTGATATCGCATCCCTTGCCTATGCAGCGGAATCCGTGGTATTGCGTACGGAAAAAGCAATAGCAGCTACAGGCCTGGAGAAGAACAAACAAAAAGTGCTTTACACAGAAATCTTCGTTCAGGAAGCTTTCAATGAAATAGAACAGCACGCAAAGGAAACGTTAATCGCAGTGGAAACAGGCGATACTCTTCGCATCATGCTTGCGTCGCTCCGTAAGCTGACAAGGCATAATCCGATCAATGTCATTGCGAAAAAACGTGAAGCTTCCGTCAAGGTAATCGAAGCTGAAAAATATGCTCTTTAAGAAATGAATCAAAATCAGTAAAGGGAATGCCCGAGAAGGCATTCCCTTATTTCCTTTGATGAAATCGCATTGGAAATTCAAAAGACAATTCGTTGTATTGCGTGATGAAAACGGGTATTCTATTGATAGGTGGTGAAATGATGGGCTTAACATTATATTGGTACCCAAAATGCGGCACATGCCGTAACGCGAAGAAGTGGCTTGATAATCATGAACTGCAATATGAAGCAATCCATATAGCGGAAAATCCGCCTTCGCGAACAGAAATAGAACAACTATATAAAATCAGCAATTTGGAGTTGAAGAAGTTTTTCAATACTAGCGGTCAAAAATATCGGGAGCTTGGCTTAAAGGATAAGCTGAAAGAAGCTTCTGAAGCAGAGATGCTTGATATATTGTCCACAGATGGCATGCTTCTGAAAAGGCCGATTGTTACGGATGGCACCAAAGTGACGGTAGGTTTCAAAGAGGAGCAATTCGAACAGGTTTGGAACTGAAAATTTCTCGAAATATTTGGTTAATTCCTTACTTAAACAAACAATCTACCTTATAATGGAATAGATAAAATAAGATGTACATATGGAGGGTTAATAATGACAACAACACCAAAAGAACTTCGTTACACAAAAGAACATGAATGGGTCAAAACGGAAGATGGAACAGTGCGCATTGGAATTACAGCTTTCGCACAGTCCGAGCTTGGGGACATCGTATTCGTTGAGCTTCCGGAAATCGGCGATGAATTGAAAGCGAACGAACCATTCGGAAGTGTTGAATCCGTTAAGACCGTTTCTGAGCTTTATGCACCTATCAGTGGCAAGGTTGTTGAAGTAAACGAAGATTTAAGTGACAACCCTGAATATGTAAATGAGTCTCCTTATGAAAAGGCATGGATGGTCGTGCTTGAACCATCTAATAGCAGTGATATTGAAAGCTTGATGAGCGCTGAAGAGTATGAGAGTTTAATCAACGGTTAAAAAAAAGGAGAGGGGGGACTGAAAAGGCCTGCTCTCTTTTTCATTTGGTACCGTGGCAGTTGCACACATAATTCGTGAGATGGAGTGATGACATGGAGTGGGGCGAATTCGATAAAGTGATCATTGTAGAAGGCAGTTCCGATAGAAGAAAAGTTGCCTCCGTTTTAAATGAAGATGTGGAAATTAGATGTACGAATGGGACCATATCATTAACTAAGCTGGATGAATTAGTGGATGAATTGATGGACCGTGATGTTTATCTCCTTTTTGACGCAGATGAATCAGGAGAAAAGCTGCGGAAGCAGTTCCGAATGGAAATGCCTGAGGCGAACCACCTGTATATTAATAAAATGTACAAAGAAGTGGAAAGCTCACCCGAACATCATATCGCAACTGTGCTTCTATCTGCCAATATGAATGTGAAAATGAAATTTTTAAGTCAAAGGGTGAACGACTAATTGATGCAGGAATGGAAAGAAGAAGAGTGTAAGCTTGCTGTTGAAAATGGGGAAACCTTTTGCTTATATTTATATACCCCTTTATGCGGCACTTGTCAGGTTGCCTCCAAGATGCTGACGATATCCTTGGAGCTATTCCCGGAATTGAAGGCAGGCAAAATGAATATGAATTATGTCCAAGCAATTGCCGAATCATATGAAATCGAAAGTGTTCCATGTTTATTGTTTTTCAAAGAAGGACGGCTGCACAAAAAAATATATGCCTTTCAATCCGTTCCTTATTTGTACGGATTGCTTAAGGAAATCAGCTAAGAAACCAATCAGAACCGTGGTTGGTTTCTTTGTTGCGGACATATGAATGCTAGATGAAATTAAACAAAGAATATTCTAACAATTCATTGACTGATTTAATCTAAAATGCTATATTTTGAATTAAGTAACGGCAGAATTTAATAGTTCTTATCAAGAGTGGCGGAGGGACTGGCCCGACGAAGCCCGGCAACCGGTATAAATTTTTATATACGGTGCTAATTCCAGCAGAGTGTTGGCTCTGGTAGATGAGGTGTATTCTTGAAACCTCTTCTTATTGAAGTGGTTTTTTTGTTTATAAAAGGCCAAACATCATATAATTCCAACTAAATCCATAGAAAAAGGTGAAATCATATGTCAGGGAAAAAATTGCGTTTCGAAACATTGAGTGTTCATGGCGGTCTGCAAGCTGATGAAACAGGTGCACGTGCAGTTCCTATCTACCAAAGCAATGCATACTTGTTCAAAGACACCGACCATGCAGCGAATTTATTTGGCCTAAAGGAGAATGGCTATATATATTCACGACTCCATAATCCCACGATCAGCGTTTTTGAGGAAAGAATGGCCTTATTGGAAGGCGGAATCGGCGGATTGGCAACAGCAAGCGGAATGGCTGCCATCTCACTTTCAATCCTGAATATTGCCGCTGCAGGGGATGAGATTGTTTCAGCATCTACATTATATGGCGGTACGTATAACCTTTTTGAAAATACTCTTCCTAAATACGGGATTAAAGTGAAGTTCGTTTCTCCTGATGACCCTGAAAATTTCAAAAGGGCGATTACGCCAAGAACTAAAGCCATTTTTGCTGAAACCATCGGAAATCCAAGTTTGAGGGTGCTTGATATTGAAGCGGTAGCGAAAATCGCCCATGATGCCGGAATACCTTTAATCATTGATAATACCTTTGCGACACCGTATCTATGCAGACCAATTGATTTTGGAGCCGATATTGTCATCCATTCCGCTACAAAATGGCTTCTGGGAAATGGAACTACGCTTGGTGGTGTCATCGTGGATGGAGGGAAATTCGATTGGAACTCGCCAAATTACCCTGGCTTCACAGAGCCTGACCCAAGTTACGACAATCTGGTATACGCCGAGGCAGTTGGACCTGCCGCATTCATAACGAAAGCCCGAGTCCAGTTACTCCGTGATTTAGGACCTGCGCTAAGTGCCCAAAGTGCATTCCAGTTTACGCTGGGACTTGAAACGCTGCATGTAAGGATGAAAGAGCATCTATCGAACACCAAGTCTGTCATTAAATATTTAAAAAACCATCCTGCGGTGACTTGGGTTTCACATCCTGGTGATGAGGATCATCCCGATAAAGCCCTTGCGGAAAAATATTTGCCAAAGGGAGCTGGATCTGTTGTGACTTTTGGGATACAAGGTAATCGAGAAGCTGGGGCAAAACTTATCAATTCGGTGGAATTATGGTCCCATGTAGCGAATGTTGGGGATGCGAAGAGCTTGATCATCCACCCAGCCAGTACGACCCATCAACAATTGAATGAGGCAGGTCTTGCGAAAGCGGGTGTGAGTGCCGACCAAGTCCGTTTATCGATTGGGATTGAAAATGTAGAGGATTTAATAGAAGATTTGGAGCAGGCAATTGAAAAAGCGACGAATATCGTCTCCTTGACATCCAAAACGGTTTAAGTAAAGTTTCTGTATGCTTGTACTAGAAATATTATACATTGCGCTCCTTTTTTATCTATGATAAAATTTCTCCATACTAAAGAACTTAATGATGTACAAATATTCTATATATTAGCTCTTATCAAGAGAGGTGGAGGGATGTGCCCGATGAAACCCGGCAACCGACAAGGAGATTTCCTTGGAAAGGTGCCAATTCACACAAAGTTTAATCACTTTGGAAGATGAGAGGAAGGCCTGTTTCTTCACCTGCCTTTCTGCTCATGCAGAAAGGTTTTTTCTGTTTTAATTGGGTAAACTTTTACATGATATGAGAAACAGACTAATAATGTAGAGAAATCAACTAAGTTCATAGGTTTTATTGGATAAAAGAGGTGAGGGTTAATGATTACATTGACGAAAGTCAGTAAGCTGTTCCGAACAGGAAAAGGAAACAGTGAGACAATCAAGGCTGTAAATAATGTGAATGTTGAAATAAATAAAGGCGAGATTTTCGGTATCATCGGTTACAGTGGAGCGGGGAAAAGTACTTTGATCAGAATGCTCAATGGATTGGAAACACCAACAGAGGGATCCGTTGTAGTTGCTGAGAAGGAAATTTCAAAAATTAAAGGGGCTCAGCTCCGCAAGGCCCGTCAAGAAATCAGCATGATTTTCCAACATTTCAATTTATTATGGTCGAGGACCGTTCAGGAGAATATATCTTTCCCATTGGAAATTGCAGGAGTTTCTAAACCTGAGCGAACCAAGCGTGTGAACGAATTGATCAAGTTAGTAGGATTGGAAGGCAGGGAAAAGGCCTATCCATCACAATTAAGCGGAGGGCAAAAGCAAAGGGTGGGAATAGCCAGGGCTCTGGCAAATGACCCTAAAGTGCTGCTGTGTGATGAAGCGACTTCTGCCTTGGATCCGCAGACTACCGACTCCATACTCGAATTGCTTGTTGACATCAATCAGCGTTTGGGGTTGACGATCGTCCTGATAACACATGAAATGCATGTGATCCGCAAAATCTGCCATCGCGTCGCCGTGATGGAAAGTGGGCAAGTTGTTGAACAGGGACCTGTCCTGGATGTTTTCAAGAACCCTAAAGAACAAATGACGAAGCGTTTCGTGCAACAGGTAACGGAACCGGAAGAAACGAAAGAAACGATGGACCATTTGCTCGAACGCTATCCTGCAGGCAAAGTGATTCAATTGACCTTTGTAGGCGATCATGCCGAAAGCCCGTTGATCACCAAGCTTGTACGTAACTTCGAGTTGGATGTCAATATCGTTCAAGGTAAGATATCCCAAACAAGAAGCGGTTCATATGGAACACTGTTTATCCATCTTGATGGCACTGAGGATGAAATGCTCCGCGCAATCGAATTCATTAAAGCACAACAGGTAGGCGTGGAGGTGATTACTCATGCTTGAAGAATTATTGCCGAATGTTGATTGGGAAGACATTATTGAAGCTACGAGGGAAACGCTTTACATGACAAGCGTCTCTGTAGTGGCAACCTTTTTTATAGGCATAATATTAGGATTGATCCTGTTCCTGACAGGGAAGGGTAATATGTGGGAAAACCGGGCAGTCAACGGGATCATGAGTGCTGTCGTCAATATTTTCCGTTCCATTCCATTTCTTATTTTGATCGTGCTGCTCATTCCTTTCACTAAAGCGCTAGTCGGTTCCATGATCGGAGAGAACGCTGCACTGCCGGCACTTATTATCGGTGCGGCACCATTTTATGCGCGTATGGTAGAAATCGGCCTTCGTGAAATCGATAAAGGTGTAATTGAAGCCGCTAAATCGATGGGAGCAAAAACGAGCACGATCATTTGGAAGGTCCTTCTTCCAGAGTCAATGCCTGCACTTATTTCCGGGATTACGGTAACATCGATTGCATTGGTTGGATATACCGCAATGGCCGGGGTCATCGGCGCAGGCGGACTTGGTAATCTAGCCTATTTGGACGGATATCAAAGAAATCAAAATGACGTTACACTAGTGGCGACCATCGTTATTCTAATTATCGTCTTCATAATTCAAATTATTGGAGATGTGATTACATCTAAATTGGACAAAAGATAAAGGGAGATGAATAGGATGAAAAAGTTTTTAGGATTTGCATTAATTTTAGTGTTGTCTATCGCTTTGGCTGCTTGTGGAAGTGAAAAGGATAAAAGCGGCAGTGATACGGAGAAAGAATCGAAGAAAATAGTTGTTGGGGCATCCAATGTTCCTCATGCTGAAATCCTTGAGAAAGCTAAGCCGCTTCTTAAAGAAAAAGGAATCGAATTGGAAATCGAAACTTTCCAGGACTATGTTTTACCGAATAAGGCGTTGAATGATAAGGAATTGGATGCTAACTATTTCCAACATATTCCATATTTAGAGGGGCAAATTAAAGAAAATGGATATGACTTCGTTAATGCTGGCGGAATCCATATCGAGCCGATTGCTCTATATTCACAAAAATATAAAAGCATTGATAAACTTCCGGAAGGCGCAACAATTATTATGAGCAGCTCTGTTGCTGATCATGGACGCGCTTTATCCCTTTTGGAAAAGAATGGCCTGATCACTTTGAAAGAAGGCGTCGATAAAACGACGGCTACAACTAAAGACATCGTTGAAAATAAGAAAAACCTTAAATTCGATGCTGATTATGAAGCGGCCCTGCTTCCTAAAATTTATGAGAGTGGCGAAGGCGATGCAGTCTTGATCAACTCCAACTATGCAATTGATGCCGGTTTGAATCCGCTTGAAGATTCGATTGCGATTGAAGATTCGGAATCACCATATGTGAATGTCATTGCCGTAAACAAAGGTGACGAAAATAAAGAAGCAATAAAAGCGCTTGTAGAAGTATTGCATTCTAAAGAAATTCAAGATTTCATTCTTGAAGAATACAAAGGTGCAGTTGTACCGGCGGATAAATAATTCAAGAATGGCGACCTGATTTAACTCAGGTCGCAGTTTAAAAACAAAAAGGTTTCGGAATGGTCTCATTCCGAAACCTTTTTGTTTTTATATTGGATTTGAACCGATAATTGTCCTCTTTATTTGTTGTTGAGTGCCGATGGGCAGAGATAACAACTAAAACGCTCATATTACACATAGCCATGGTTGCGGAATCTGCCTCAACAGCTTCAGGTTTTCCAGCTTTCTTAATCACTTGTTCAATCAGAGGCTCTTAATACGAGTATTTCCGGGTGTTACTATCGTCCCAACACAAATCCGTTACGGTCTTCTGACGCATAAATGAATAAGCGAGCTGGTTTGTCCATTCAGCTTTCACATAGTGCGTCGCTCATAATTTTTTTCCGTGCTTAGAGAAGTGAGGCACTTCATTTTGCCTATCTGATTGTTTAGTCTTAGTGGATTGGAACGGAAGGTACGAGACTCCTGCGGGAAAAGCGAGTCAAGGGAGACCCCGCAGGCGCAAAAGCGCCGAGGAGGCTTCCGGACCGCCCGCGGAAAGCGAGTGCCTGAAGTGGAAAGTAACGTTCAAATTTTGAAAACCTAAAAACTCATTGATGATCCAGTTTGTTTTAGTCTGCGGCTTAATTTAATTCATTTCATGTTTAATCAGGAAAGGAAAGGGTATAGAGATAATGCAGGTAATAAAATGATACACAAATTTGAAAGGATGGTTCACTATCAATACTCTGGATTTAAATGTAACAAGCGAAATGGAAAAGGCGATGCAGTCTTCACATGGGATTGGATACAGTGAATACAGTAGAAATTTAGACATCCGTATCGAGGTCGAGAAAGAACGGGATAGGGAACATGTAAAGTGCAACAAAATGGTCCAGGACCTACAACGCAAAATTCACGGCTAAGCATATAAAAGAATTCTTTAAAAGATCGGTCTGTAGAGGTAAAATGGAAAGTGGTCCATAAAATAAGGGTTTCCTTATTGGATAAACTTACATAATACCTGACAGTCCGATTTTTTTCTTTTTAAAGCGGAACGTTCATACCTTGCAATCGAATTCTTCGAACATATATTAATAAGGACGAAGATTTGCCGAATAATAAGATAATTTTAACAAAAGCTAAAATAAGTATGATTATGCAGTAAATAGGCTATATCTGTTAGTATAGTAAGAATTGGGACAGGTTTTTAACATAGAAGAAGTGGAAACCCTATCTATTTAGTTGATTCCAAATTGGATTTGTTATAAAATTGGAATGAGAATAAAGTGAGAATGCTTTTACGTAAATTATAGTGATAGAAAGTAAACTTTACTTTCTGGTAATAAAATTGGAATTAGTTCACGGAGGTATTATTATGTCAGCTTCTACATTAACGGTTAAAGATCTTCACGTATCAATTGAAGGTAAAGAGATTTTAAAAGGGGTAAACCTTGAAGTTAAAGGTGGAGAAATCCATGCGATCATGGGACCAAATGGAACTGGTAAATCCACTTTATCATCAGCGATCATGGGTCACCCTAAATATGAAGTAACGAGCGGAAGCATCTCATTCGATGGTGAAGATGTATTGGAAATGGAAGTCGACGAGCGCGCTCGTGTCGGTCTATTCCTGGCTATGCAATATCCAAGTGAAATCAGCGGTGTTACAAATGCTGACTTCTTACGTTCTTCCATTAACGCACGCCGTGAAGAAGGCGATGAAATTTCATTGATGAAATTCATCCGTCAAATGGATCAAAAAATGGAATTCCTTGAAATGGATGAAGATATGGCGCAACGCTATTTGAATGAAGGTTTCTCCGGCGGAGAGAAAAAACGCAACGAGATTCTTCAATTAATGATGATCCAACCTAAAATTGCAATCTTGGATGAGATTGATTCAGGTCTAGATATCGATGCACTTAAAGTCGTTTCAAAAGGAATCAACGAAATGCGCGGAGAAGACTTTGGATGCTTGATCATCACTCACTACCAACGTCTATTAAATTACATCACTCCTGATTTTGTACATGTAATGATGCAAGGACGCGTCGTAAAATCAGGTGGTCCTGAACTTGCTGCCCGCTTGGAAGCGGAAGGTTATGATTGGATCAAACAAGAATTGGGCATTGAAGACGAAACTGTTGGCGAAGAAGCGTAAGTAGGAGGATTTGCAATGACTACAGAAACGAAATTACCGTTTGAACAAGAGGATATAAGCTCCTATTCAACTAAAAATAATGATCCAGCTTGGCTATCCGAGCTTCGGATTCAAGCGTTTTCTGAATTAGAAAAGCTCCCGATGCCCAAGCCGGATAAAACGAAGATCGATAAATGGAATTTTACTTCTTTCCAGAACCATACGGTTGAAAGTGAAGCTTTTGCCTCTTTAGAGGAGCTTCCGGAGGAAATTAAATCCATCATTGAAGAAAATGAAAACTTATACATTCAACGCAATAATACGCCGGCACATATCAATCTGTCAGCAAACGTGAAAGAGCAAGGCGTCATCTTTACAGATATTTTAACAGCTGCTCGTGACCATGCTGAGCTTGTGCAAAAATATTTCATGAAAGATGGCGTTAAAATAGATGAACATCGTTTAACGGCACTTCATGCTGCATTAGTTAATGGGGGGGCATTCCTTTATGTTCCGAAAAATGTAGAAATCAAAGAGCCGATTCAATCGGTATTCCTGTTGGATAATCCTGATACTACACTTTTCAACCATGTCTTGATCGTAGCGGAAGATAATAGCTCTGTCACATATGTAGAGAATTACTTCTCAAGCGTTGAGTCTAACGAAGGGATTGCCAACATCGTAACGGAAGTATTTGCAAATGCGAATGCCAAAGTCGAATACGGAGCGGTCGATACCCTTTCAAAAGGCTTCACGACATACGTTAACCGCCGTGGAGTGGCAGGACGTGATGCTCGTATTGAGTGGGCGCTTGGCCTTATGAACGACGGAAATACGATTTCAGATAATACAACATATCTAATGGGCGATGGATCTCACGGAGATACAAAAACAGTTGTAGTCGGACGCGGGGAACAAAAGCAGAACTTCACGACTGCCATCATTCATTATGGCAAACGCTCTGAGGGCTATATCCTTAAGCACGGTGTAATGAAAGACGCCGCATCCTCCATTTTTAATGGAATTGGGAAAATAGAGTATGGTGCTACAAAGGCCAATGCCGAACAAGAGTCACGCGTTTTGATGTTAAGTGAAAAAGCGCGCGGAGATGCCAATCCGATCCTCTTGATTGATGAAGATGATGTAACGGCTGGTCATGCTGCTTCCGTCGGCCGTGTCGACCCGCTTCAACTGTATTATTTAATGAGCCGTGGTATTACAAAGAAAGAAGCAGAAAGACTTGTCATTCACGGATTCTTGGCCCCTGTTGTTAACCAGCTTCCAATTGAGGGAGTTAAAAAACAATTAGTAGCGGTCATTGAAAGGAAAGTACAGTAATGAACCCATACGAAATTCGTAAGCTTTTTCCAATATTAGATCAAGAAGTCAATGGTCAGCCATTAGTTTATTTAGATAGTGCTGCAACCTCTCAAAAGCCGGCTGCAGTGATTGAAGCGATTGAGCAATATTACCGCGGATACAACTCGAATGTTCACCGCGGAGTGCATACACTAGGAACAAAAGCTACGGATGCGTATGAAGGTGCTCGTGAAAAGGTACGTAAATTCATTAATGCTTCTTCTACAGAAGAAATCATCTTTACCAGAGGCACAACGACTGCTTTGAATACTGTAGCAAGAAGTTACGGTGGTGCAAATATTAAAGAGGGTGACGAGATCGTCATCTCTTACATGGAGCATCACAGTAATATCATTCCGTGGCAGCAGCTTGCCAAAGAAAAGGGCGCTGTATTGAAGTATATTCCGCTTCAAGAGGATGGCACGATTTCCCTTGACGATGTGAGGGCTACAATTACGGAAGCAACGAAAATCGTGTCCATCATGCAGGTTTCGAATGTACTTGGTGTTATCAATCCTGTGAAGGAGATTGCAAAAATTGCCCATGATCATAATGCTGTTATGGTAGTCGACGGGGCACAGAGCACGCCGCATCTAAAAGTGGATGTCCGTGATTTGGATTGTGATTTCTTTGCCTTCTCAGGTCATAAAATGGTCGGTCCAACAGGTATCGGCGTATTATATGGCAAGAAAGACCTTCTTGAAAAAATGGAACCGATAGAATTCGGCGGAGAGATGATTGATTTTGTAGGTTTGTATGAGTCTACATGGAAAGAACTCCCGTGGAAATTCGAAGGTGGTACCCCAATCATTGCCGGTGCAATCGGCATGGGGGCTGCAATTGATTTCTTGGAAGAAATCGGTTTGGATAATATTGAACGGCATGAACATAAGCTCGCCGCATATGCAATGGAGAAAATGTCAGCAGTTGAAGGGCTGACTATATACGGTCCTAAAGATGCGGAAAAGCGTGCGGGTGTAATTACCTTTAATATTAATGACGTACATCCACATGATGTCGCTACCGTTCTTGATGCAGATGGAATTGCTGTTCGTGCCGGTCATCATTGCGCACAGCCATTAATGAAATGGCTTGACGTATCAGCGACAGCAAGAGCAAGTTTCTATCTATATAACACGGAAGAAGATATTGATAAGCTTGTGTCCGGGCTTGTTAAAACGAAGGAGTATTTCAGTAATGTCTTTTGATAACCTAGATACACTTTACCGTCAAGTCATTATGGATCACTATAAGAAACCGCGTAATAAGGGCATGCTAGAAGATGGAAGCATGACAATCGATATGAATAACCCAACTTGCGGCGATCGGATTCGGTTAACGATGAAAATCGAAGATGGCAAGGTCAGCGATGTTAAATTCGATGGTGATGGTTGTTCGATATCCATGAGTTCAGCTTCCATGATGACTCAAGCCATTAAGGGCAAAGACGTTGATACTGCTCTAGCTATGTCCGAGACTTTTTCCTTAATGATTCAGGGAAAAGAATACGACGATGAGATGGACCTTGGGGATATCGAAGCCCTTCAAGGCGTTTCCAAATTCCCTGCACGAATCAAGTGTGCTACTCTGGCTTGGAAAGCCATGGAAAAGGGATTGAAGGAATAATTAAATTAAAATGAGCTGTTGTAATTCAGCCATTTGAAATGGAGGAATACGAGCTATGGCAAAGAAAATGCCTGATATCGGCGATTATAAATATGGCTTTGCGGATAAAGATGTTTCCATTTTCCGTTCAAAGCGTGGTCTGACAAAAGAAATCGTGGAAGAGATTTCTCGAATGAAGGATGAACCGCAATGGATGCTTGATTTCCGTTTGAAATCATTGGAGCATTTTTACAACATGCCAATGCCTCAATGGGGCGGCGACATGCAGAGTCTTAACTTTGATGAAATCACATACTATGTTAAGCCATCAGAGAAATCAGAGAAGTCTTGGGATGAGGTTCCTGATGAAATCAAACAGACTTTTGATAAATTGGGAATTCCTGAAGCTGAACAAAAATACCTTGCTGGCGTATCTGCTCAATATGAATCAGAAGTGGTTTACCATAGCATGAAAGTAGAATTGGAAGACTTGGGTATCGTGTTTAAAGATACGGACTCAGCACTTCGTGAAAATGAAGATATCTTCCGTGAGCACTTTGGAAAAACGATTCCGCCAACTGACAATAAATTTTCGGCATTGAACTCGGCAGTTTGGTCAGGTGGATCTTTCATCTATGTACCAAAAGGCGTTAAAGTGGATACTCCGCTTCAAGCATATTTCCGGATCAACTCTGAAAACATGGGTCAATTCGAACGTACGCTAATCATTGTTGATGAAGGCGCATCCGTTCACTATGTGGAAGGTTGTACAGCTCCTGTTTATACAACTAACTCCCTTCATAGTGCCGTTGTCGAAATCGTCATCAAGAAAGATGCTTACTGCCGTTACACGACGATCCAAAACTGGGCAAACAACGTGTTTAACCTGGTTACGAAACGTGCCGTTTGTGACGCAAACGCAACAATGGAATGGATTGATGGTAACATCGGTTCTAAACTGACAATGAAATACCCTGCTGTCATCTTAAAAGGTGAAGGTGCACGAGGTATGACATTATCGATTGCCATTGCCGGCAAAGGCCAACACCAAGACGCTGGAGCAAAAATGATTCACCTAGCGCCAAATACATCTTCAACGATTGTTTCAAAATCAATTTCTAAACAGGGCGGTAAAGTAACATACCGTGGTATAGTTCATTTCGGACGTAAAGCGGATGGAGCTCGTTCCAACATTGAATGTGATACATTAATCATGGATAATCAGTCTACATCCGATACAATCCCTTACAATGAAATCTTGAACGATAACATTTCCCTTGAACACGAAGCGAAGGTTTCCAAAGTATCAGAAGAACAATTGTTCTACTTGATGAGCCGCGGAATTTCTGAGCAAGAAGCAACGGAAATGATCGTAATGGGCTTCATCGAACCATTTACAAAAGAACTTCCAATGGAATATGCGGTTGAAATGAACCGTCTGATCAAGTTCGAAATGGAAGGCTCCATCGGATAATGACCGACTGGCCTGCCTGTAAGGCGATTTAGAATAACCATTCATACAAAAGCCTGCCGGGTCTGTCTGGCAGGCTTTTTGTTTTGACATCCGTCTCCGTCACCTTTATACCAAAGATTAGATATGGCTCAATAAGGGTAAAAATAACAATAGAAGTCAGGAAATGGGGCCAGTCCCGAAGGAGTGATGATGCAGATGATCTATGTTGGTGTGACCGGTTGGGGAGATCATGATAGTTTGTATCATGGTGGTGTGTCCCAACGTGATAAGCTTAAAGAGTACGGAGCTCATTTTCCCATTGTGGAGGTGGATGCCTCTTTTTATGCAGTCCAGCCAAAGAGGAACAGTGAAAAGTGGGTATCCGAGACGCCTGCATCATTCCAGTTTGTCGTTAAAGCTTATCAAGGGATGACAGGACATCAGCGTGGGGAAATCCCATTTGAAAGTAAGAAGGAAATGTTCAAGGCATTTTGCGACTCTCTGGAGGCTTATCAGATGTCCGGAAAGCTCGCGATGGTCTTATTTCAGTTTCCGCCATGGTTTGATTGTAAACGTGAAAATGTGAATTACCTGCGATGGTGCAAAGCTGAAATGGGCGATATCCCAGCGGCCATAGAATTTCGGAATCAAAGCTGGTACAGATCTAACGTAGTCCAGCAAACTTTGGATTTTATCGAAAAGGAAGGCTGGTTCCATACTGTATGCGATGAGCCTCAGGCTGGAGAGGGATCCATTCCAGTCGTTTTGCAGGCCACCGATAAAGATAAAACCCTGATACGCTTTCATGGCCGTAACCTGCATGGTTGGCAAAGGCCTTCTTCGGGTGATAATTGGCGTGAGGTCAGGTACTTATATCGATATAATCAGCAGGAATTGACTGAATGGGTGGAGAAAATCAGGATATTGGAAAAGGAATCCAAGGATATATATGTCCTGTTTAATAATAATTCAGGCGGAGATGCCTCCGATAATGCCAAACAAATGATTGAGTTGCTTGGTATAGAATATGAAGGACTGGCTCCTAAGCAGCTTGGTTTGTTTTAAGAGGATATATATAATTAAATAAAGAGATATTGTGACAACTAGTAGAGGTTATATCCTCACAAACAGGTAAAGGCGGATTTCTACATGGTATGGTTAGTATTAGTGGGTAGTGGATTATTTGCGGGAGCGATCGGAGCTCTTGTCGGTCTTGGAGGCGGCATCATCATTGTGCCTTCTCTTTTATATTTAGGTACATCTACAAATATTATCGATGAGCTGACTCCTCAGGTCGCTGTAGGTGTTTCAACCGTAATCATGATTTTTACCGGCTTATCTTCTACTTTATCTTATTTAAAACATAAAGTGGTGGATTATAAGGCCGGCTTAATCTTTTTTATTGGCAGTGCGCCTGGTGGAATAATAGGGGCATATGTGAATAAAAATCTTAACGCCGAAGCTTTTTCATTGTACTTTGGTATTTTCATGGTTTTCATGGCCATTGTGTTATTAGTGAAAAATCGTTTGAAGCCAATGCTTTTCAAGCCTGGAAAAGGGAAAATAGTGAAAACGTATGAAACTGAAAATGGACATTCATTTTCTTATGGTTATCACCCCGTGTTAGCTGTATTGATTTCCTTTGTCGTGGGATTCAGCTCCGGATTATTTGGAATTGGCGGTGGGGCCTTAATGGTTCCCGTCATGATGCTACTTTTCTTCTTCCCTCCGCATATGGCTGTAGCGACTTCGATGTTCATGGTATTTTTATCATCCATCACTAATTCGATTACCCATATTTCCCTTGGAAATGTTAATTGGCCATATGCTTTTGCCCTGATTCCGGGTGCATGGTTCGGTGCTAAATTGGGCGCATTCATCAATACGCGCCTAAAGAGTGCGTCGCTGGAAAATATGTTGAAAATAGTGCTGATAATCATTGGTTTACGTCTTATATACCAAGGTATTACAGGATAAACGAGGAGGAGAAATGATGTCAGAAATCATTCATTTATATCACACCAATGATCTCCATAGTCATTTTGAGAATTGGCCTCGTATTGATAAGTTTCTTAAAGAAAGAAGAAAACTTCATCAAGAAACGGGAGAAGAAGCGATCATACTGGATATAGGCGATCATGTGGACCGCTGGCATCCATATACAGAAGGTACGTTAGGTAAAGGCAATATTGAGCTGCTGAATGAAGCGGGCTACCAATATGTGACCATCGGCAATAATGAAGGGATCACTTTACCTCATGATGCGTTAGACTCCTTATATGATCATGCAAGGTTCAAGGTCTTGGCAGCCAATATTTATTACAGTGATAATGAAAGGCCGGAATGGGCGCTGCCATATTGGATACATACAACGGTAAAAGGCACCAAGATCGCCCTGATAGGTTTGACAGCCTTTTTTCAAAAGTTTTACTCTGCGATGGGCTGGGAAATAACAGAACCGTTCGTGGAGTTAAAGGCACAGCTTGAAAGGGTCAAAACAGAGGCGGATGTAATCATCATCCTTTCCCACCTGGGCATCCATGATGATGAGAGGATGGCAGAGGACTTTCCGGAGATTGACATCATACTTGGCGCGCATACCCACCACATTCTCCACCAGGGGAGATTGATCAATGACACACTCCTTTGCGGTGCCGGGAAATATGGCTTCTTTGTTGGACAGGTGGAAATGACCGTCAATCAGGAAAGGGAAATTAGCCAGAAGAGTGCCATTCTTTATGATACCAATGACTTTTTGGAATTGGAGAATGAACGGTCATGGATTGAAGAGATATACCAGGCCGGAGGGGAAACGCTAAAACAGGTTGCAGTGGACTTACCAAAAGCACTGGATAATGATTGGTTCAAAGTAAGTCCTTTGACGGAAATCCTAGGGGAGGCCCTTAGGGAGTGGAGTCAGGCGGATTGTTCCTTTTTGAATGCAGGCCTCCTGCTTGAAGGGCTGCCGGACGGTCCTGTCACAAAAGGGGATATTCACAGAATCTGTCCACATCCCATCAACCCTTGCGTCGTTGAAGTTAATGGGAATGAATTAAAAGAAATCTTAATGCAATCGAGAAATGCGGAATGGCCACATAATCAGGTGAAAGGTTTCGGTTTCCGCGGAAACATAATGGGAGTCATGCATTATGATCAAATTGAATTTAACGAAATGGAGAATGGTATCGTAAAAGGGATTCTTATAAAAGGAGAGAAACTGCAGGCGGATAAGTCCTATAAACTGGCCATACCTGATATGTTTACATTTGGGCACTTCTTTCCAAGTATCCAGCGCTCCAATCGCAAAACATACCTGCTGCCGGAATTCTTACGGGATATCCTTTTATGGAAGCTGAAAAAAATATACACAAACGCCTAACGCTAAATCACGGTTTCGCCCTTTTTTTCATAAAGTATGGGGAAGAGAGGGGCGAAACCAATTGATTAACATGATACCAATAATTCTTGATAATCATACATTCCTAGCCATTTCTGTCCGACTTCCAAAAACGAATTTACTTGCTGTCGCGTCCGAAAAAGGGTATATAATGTGCGGTGCGTTAGATGTTGGACTGCTGAATGATAAATTGAAACATCGTAAAATCCTTGCAGGGAGGGCTACAGGAGTTAAATCGATTGAAGAGTTATTGGAAGCGCCGCTTGAATCGGTTACCTGGGAGGCTGTGGAAAAGGGCATTCATCCGGGAATGATTGGTAAAGAGGCATTAATCAAAATGATTTGAAAAGGTGGGCTTTCTTTTTTTTAAAGGGGGCCTTATTTTTTTATTTTAAAATGCTGATATTTTTTCAATAAATATATTCAAACAGATTCATTTATCAAAATATTTTCCGATAATCTTTATAAAGGAAAGAAACGGTCGATTTACAAATATTGAATGGGGAGATGGGGTACAAGTATGAGGCTAGCTATTACAAAGTCCCTAAGCCCTGGAGTAAGGCTCGGTAAAAACATCTATAATGAGCGGGGCCATGTCCTATTGTGCGAGGGTCTTACATTAACGCAGAAAATGATCAATCGACTGGTGTCCCTTAATATACCCTTTGTTTACATTCAAGATTCCAGGACGGATGACATCATTCCAATGCCCCCAGTGTCCGGGAAACTTAGAAGAGAAGCCGTTAATACGATTGAAACCACTTTCCTGGACATAAAGAACAAAATGAACCTTGATGGATCATTCACGATAGAGCAGGCTAACGTCAAGTTCACTCAAATAGTCCGGAACATCATGGACGAGCTGAAAAGGAATAAGGAGTTAATGACTTTATTGGCCGACGTTTATACATACGATGACTATATCTTCACTCATTCCTTCAATGTGACCTTATATACCCTGGCGATCGGGATGGAATTGAATATCAATAATAAGAATCTTGAAATTCTTGGGCTGGGGGCGATTTTACATGATGTCGGCAAAATGCTCGTGCCTTTGGAAATCCTCCATAAACCCGGCAAACTGACGGAAAAGGAGTTTGAACAAATCCAAAAACATGCCGATTACGGATTTCATCTAATCAAAAATGTTCATACCGTTTCACTTTTAGTTGCGAACTGTGCCTATCAGCATCATGAAAGGTTAGATGGATCTGGATATCCCCGTGGGATAAAGGGGGATGAAATCCATTATTTCGGCAAGATCATTGCCGTTGCCGATGTGTTTGATGCCGTTACTTCCAATCGGGTTTACCGTAAGGCCATGCTGCCGCATCAAGGTTTGGAAGTTCTTTATGCCGGAGTCGGGAAAAAGTTCGACAATACGATCATCGAGGCTTTCCGCAGGGCGGTTGCCATTTATCCTAATGGTCTATCAGTAGAATTGAATGATGGAAGGAAAGGAGTAGTATCCGCTCAAAATGAGGGGATTGGTGACCGCCCCATGATAAGGATACTGGAAGAAGATGGGGAGCGGATAAAAGAGCCCTATGAAGTGGACTTGAATAAAAACCTGCATTTGCTTATCATGAAATGTCTAAATATACAAGAACCAGCCTAACCTCAAGGATAAGCTGGTTTTGTCATTCCTTATTTTCCTTCATGATCGCAGGTGCCACCGAACCGTTGCCGTTACTAAAATAACTTGGAACATCACCTTCGATCAACAGGCTTCCGACTGTCACTTCCTGACTCACCTTGGTCTCCTTTGTGAAAGAGGGGATGACGATTTGAATATTGACATCAAAATCCACAATCAATTCATAATAAACATTATTGATGCCTGCGTTTGTCAGTTTTGTCCTCAAATCCGATTCAACATTCCCGATGACCGACATTTTCACTGGGATTTCTGGTCCGTAATTGGAAAGGAGGTTATTCCCGGTCACAACACCAAATGGTATATAATAGACCACACTTTTATATTGTTCATCGTTTATTTTGGCTGAACCTGTTTTAAAAGGATTTCCCTGTTTGATGCCAAGTTTCTTTTGAATATCCTTCGTTATGTTAGCCCGCAATTCACTGTATATGACCGGATTGAAGCTATAGGAGGAACTGGAGTCCTTACCACCCTTATTGTTGGTGATGATTTTGTTCATATCGACCTTGGCTATATTTTCATCAACCGATTCATGAATCGTTTCCGTTGCAATCCGTTTGATTTCATATTCGGCTACACTCATGATCACGGGTTCGATTGATTTGTCCACGTACCAAAGAGTCAAGATGCTTGATATGATAAACAGGATGAATGAATAGAGAAATACTTTTCGGGTGGGAAGAGGCCCCTTTTTTCGGAATTTCTTCGGTCGAAATCTTTTTCGGAACACGCTTTAGCCCCCTTTACTAATACCTATGCATCAAGTTCAGGGGTTTATGTTGAAATCAAAAAAAAGCAGCGTAAAATTCACGCCGCTCACTTTCGCTTTTTAGCCAAATCTTTCCTTTCCCATAATTTTAAATAAGGGTAAGGATCAAAGCTCCATTCTGTGATTCCATTGTCTTTGTACATCCCGTAATGAAGATGCGGAGGGAATTTTCCCGAAGTTCCCGGAGGACCGTAACCTGTACTGCCGACACCTCCGATGACTTGTCCGGGCTCGACGATTTGTCCGACTTTCAACCCTTTGGCAAAGCCGCTTAAATGGGCAAAGTAATGATAGGTATTATTTAAATCCCGTATCCCTATCCTCCAACCGCCGAATTTATTCCAGCCTTTCATCTCGATGATTCCATAGCTGGTGGAACGAACGGGAAGGCTATAATCGGCAAAAATATCAGTGCCCTCATGGATTCTCCTTCCGCCCCATCCACGAGCGCTTCCCCATGTATTCAAGTACGTATAATGAGTCCGTACTGGAACAGGGAAGGCCTTTTCATGTAAATCCAACCGGCCATATTTCTTATAAATCTCGGCATTGCCGATAATGATGCTGACTGCTTTATCTCGTTTATAATAATCCCACAAGCCGATCCGGATATTATCTTCATCTGCACCATAAGATTGGAGATGCTTCGAAAAAGCATACAATCGATCGGTATCATTATTGATATCTGCTTTTCCATCACCATTTCCATCCTGGCCCAATCCGTCAAAAAATGTGATCGTGAGCGGGTTCACGTCATTTAAGTCAGGATTGAGGGCCCCGCTCCACTTTGAAGGCTCGATGTGGATGCCTATTAAACCCTTTGCCGGCTCTAAGTCCCTTCGTGCAGCCCTGAGGCTATGCTCATATTGATCTGCTCCAGCAAGGTAATACCACGGGATTTGGAGAGTAGCCTCCATATTTTTATATAGCTCCATTCTCCCGGGATAAGCATCTGGGGTATCGGCAGCATCAGCCACTTGGCCTGGTGCATTCAAAATTAACAAACAAGTTATGGTAAGAAGGAATAATTTATTCAACGGGGCAGGCTCCTTTCATGACATTCTCCGTAATTAAAATACATCAGTCCATCCATCTTTTATAGTTTTGCTGATTTAGCTATAAACATGAAAAATAAATAATGGGAAACCAACTATAACTTGTATAAATGCTTTTTTATTGTTAAAGTAGGGTGTGTTAATTTCTATAGAATGGAGTGGCATTTTCATGTCTTCTACAAATAAAGAAATTCTTCGTAAACCAGATTGGTTGAAAATAAAGCTTAATACTAACGAAAATTACCTCGGTTTAAAAAATATGATGCGCGAGAAAAATCTTCATACAGTCTGTGAAGAGGCAAAATGTCCGAATATTCACGAATGCTGGGCAGTGAGAAGAACGGCTACTTTCATGATCTTAGGTGAAATCTGTACAAGGGCATGCCGTTTTTGTGCTGTTACAACTGGACGTCCGAATGAATTGGACTGGGCTGAACCTGAGCGTGTTGCCGATTCCGTTGTTTTGATGAATTTAAAGCATGTCGTCATTACAGCTGTTGCCCGTGATGATTTAAAGGATGGAGGCGCTGAAGTTTTCGCTGAAACAGTCCGTGCGATCCGTCGCAAAAATCCATTTACTTCTATTGAAGTATTACCGTCTGATATGGGCGGGGTGTTTGAAAATATCAAGACATTGATGGATGCTAAACCAGATATCCTTAACCATAATATAGAGACTGTCAGAAGTTTATCCGACCGTGTACGGGCTCAGGCCAAGTACGAACGTTCTTTGGAGCTTTTAAGAAGAGCCAAGGAACTGTATCCGGAAATCCCGACAAAATCTAGTTTAATGGTAGGTCTGGGTGAAACGCGGGAGGAAATCCTTGAGACCATGGATGACCTAAGGGCTAATAATGTCGATATCATGACAATCGGCCAGTATTTACAGCCGACTAAAAAACATTTAAAGGTGCTGAAATACTATACGCCTGAGGAATTTGCCGAACTGAAAGAACGTGCATTGGAAAAAGGCTTCAGCCATTGTGAATCCGGTCCGCTTGTCCGTTCATCCTACCATGCTGATGAACAAGTTAATGCTGCGGCTAAACATAAGCAAAACAAAGGTGAAGAATTATTGAAATAGAGAAATAAAGGACCGAAAAAAATTCGGTCCTTTTTTATTCAACGGTTATCCATTTTTTGATGGATGTTATCATGATGATCTCTTTTATCGTTAACCATTTCTCCATTTTCATTTTCTGTGTCACTCATTTTGTATCCTTGAGGCGATTTCAGCATTTCTTTGATCGTTTGTTCGATCGTATAGTCAATCCCTTTGCTGCCGGATTTCACTGTAGCGAAATTTTCGACATCTTGGGCAAGGTTTTGATAATCATCACTGACGTAGACATGATAGTAGCGAGGCACGACGGACATGGCAGTACGTTTAACTTGGTCGGCGGTTTCCGTCCGATCCTTGTCATTGGTATCATATACGACAAGTACTTCCTCATCAGTAACGAGTGTAGCGGCGTCATTGACATTTGGAATCTGAACACTAAGTTTTGAAATGACATCAGACAATTGTTCACGGTCAATGGAAGCAGCTTTGTTGGAAATGTTACGGCCGTTAATGGTTGCACTATTGGTGCGAGTAAAACCAAAATCATCACTTTTGTTGTCATTATTACGATAATCCTCATCATAATATTGAGTTGGATTATTTACGTTTGTTGGGTTGCCTGCATTGTTTTTTGCACCGAGCCCCTGGTCTTTTTCTTTATCAGCACATCCGGTTAGTGCAATAATCGAGCTTAAACCTATCGTTATTATCGTTTTTTTCATCAATAACACCCCCGTAACTTTAGGATGAACATATTTCTCTATTTTTCGCTTAGTAATTGATGGGGAATCAGTTATAATTTAAAGAAGAAATGTATTTATGAGAGGTGAAAACAATGATTACCATCAATAACATGACCTACGAAATAATTGAGGATGAAAGGGAAGGCTATAACGAAGAAGCGTTTAAAGCCAGATACAGTGAGATTTTAACGAAATATGATTATATAGTAGGGGATTGGGGTTACGGACAATTGAGGCTGCGTGGATTTTTTGATGATTCCAATCAGAAAGCGACCTTCGATACAAAGATAAGCACGCTTAGTGAATATTTATATGAATACTGCAATTTTGGCTGTCCTTATTTCGTCGTGAAGAAAGTAAAGAAATAAAAAGGCCAGAATTCACTCTGGCCCTTCCACGTTAAGAGTTACCATATCCTTTATATGGAGGCTGTTCATCTTTTTCTGGATCATCATGTGTCGGATGAGCACCAGGATATTGTCGAGGTAAGCCTTCATGCAACGATTTATTTTCATAATTGAAGGCACTTTGATATCGTTGCCCTTCCTGCCACGGTGTGTTTTTATTCTGGACTGGTGCATCTTTTGCAATGGCTGATCCAAAAGGTCCTTCGGGAAATTCTTCAGGAATTAAATAATCCCTCTGTTTTTCGACATTGGAAAAATCGTGGTATTCTTCTTTGTCCAAGATAATCCCCCCTCATGTAATCGATCTTACATTCAGTAGGTTTTCCCGTTTAAGAAAAAAACTTCAGCACTCAGACGATTTCCATTAAAAAGTGACGCAGTTCCTCGGCTTCCGCTTCTGACAACTGAAAGGCGTGCTCAAGATAGCCTTCCTCTTCTAAATCATCAGGCCCAATAATCGCGAAACGGTTACTCTGCATATTCAAAACAAGCTTCTTTCCATAAAACCGATCGGTAGTCGTAATGGCCAAATCGAATCTTGATTCCTCTCCCATGAAGCTTATGAACCGGGTTTTTGAATCAACGACGTCATTGTATAAATAAAAACGATCTTCCATAGTCTCATTCCCTTCTTATCTTCACATTTGTATTTCCATCATAACAAAGTGACTTCAATAGGGGAACAGACATTTTTCTGGGCTGCCGACTGTAGAAATTAATCCCTCCCCATGATGCTTCAGAACCTCGAGCAATCATTGCGTTCATCGATTAGATGAAAGTGGTTAAGAATATAAATGGAATCATGAATTGGTTTTCTTGGAGTGGACGTCGGAAAATGCCCCCCCTGTGAAAAGGCAATGTGTAAGTCAATGCACCTGTTAGTAATTGGATTGTACAATGGGTTGGGGTTGAAGGAATTGAGAGTAAGGGAGAAGCTATGGTATTATCAAGGAATAAGGTTGGTTCGGCACAGGGTCTTAACTATGCCGCTCATTCAACCAATGATTCCCTATATCATCTTAGATCAGAAAGGATCTGGAAATAATGTACTTTGTAGACCGCCAAAAAATTGAACAAATATTAGGTTTTCTTGAAAAGCAGCTTGGACTTTTTGAAGGGCATGATAATTGGGATGGAGACCTTTCGGAACTTATCGCAGAAAGGCTCATACAAACTTCCATCGATTCCGTGTTGGATGTAGGAAATGCGGTAATTGATGGTTTCATTATGCGTGATCCAGGAAGTTATGAAGATATTATCGATATCCTTCAAGATGAAAAAGTGATTTCAGAAGAAAAAGCGAAACAATTCAAAAAGGTTTTGCCATTAAGGAAAATGCTGGTTCAAGACTTCATTGAAGTGAATCACAAAGAACTGCATGCCGTATTTTCGGAAAATATCGAGGCATTCAAGCAATTCCCTGATTTGGTGAGGAACTATTTAACAAATGAATTGGGACCTGTATCAGCTTTTAAAAACTAGCAGCGTTAGGAAGGCGAATTCAAATGAAGTCGTATAAAGGATATTTAATTGACTTAGATGGCACCATGTATCGCGGAACTGAACAAATTGCGGAAGCGGCAGGGTTTATCAATGACCTAAGGAAAAGGGATATCCCTTATTTATTCGTCACCAATAATTCATCCCGGACTCCGGCACAAGTAGCGGATAAGTTAAGAAGCATCGGCATCTCAACAGAGGATGAACAGGTTTTCACGACAAGCATGGCCACTGCAAATTACATAGCCGAACAAAAGAAGGATGCATCGGTCTATGTGGTAGGTGAAGAAGGCATCATCGAGGCTCTTAAGGAAAAAGGAATGAAGCTTGTCGAAGAGCATCCAGATTTTCTGGTAATGGGCATCGACCGCGGCATCAATTATGAAAAGTTGTCAAAAGCCTGTCTTGCTGTTAGAAATGGGGCTGTTTTCATTTCGACCAATGGTGATATTGCCATTCCAACTGAGCAAGGCCTTTTGCCTGGGAATGGTTCCTTGACATCCGTTGTTTCCGTTTCGACTCAGGTACAGCCGATTTTTATTGGAAAACCTGAATCCGTCATAGTGGAGCAAGCACTAAGAGTATTAGGGGTACCTAAAGAAGAGACAATCATGGTTGGCGATAACTATGATACGGATATCCTTGCCGGCATTAACGCAGGGATCGATACACTGCTTGTACATACTGGCGTGACGACAAAAGAACGCCTAAAGCAATATAAGGAGCAGCCTACGCATGTGGTGGACACACTCGACTTATGGAGCTTCGAATGAAAAAAACAGGCCTGCGATTGCAGTCCTGTTTTTTTCATGTCGTTTTATTCTGCATTTTCGGTTCGATGGGCAAGCCGGCTTGAAGCGGCAGCTGCAATCGCTCCAACGATATCATCTAAAAAGGTGTTCACCTTACCTGTGCTTTTATCGTTTAGATATTTTAAGATCCCCGGCTTTTGTTTATCGATGAAACCATAATTGGTAAAGCCGATCGATCCATAAACATTCACAATTGAAAAAGCCAATATTTCATCGACCCCATATAGACCTTCATCTATTTCAATTATGCTCAGCAGAGGCTCCTCGAGCAGTTTTTTCTCAGCTAAAATATCCAACTGAATGCCGGTAAGGATGGCATTTTGGACCTCGCGTTTTGAAAGGACCCGTTCGACATTGTGAAGGCAATCGGACATTTGGAGATTTTCATGGTAGCCAGATTGTAAATACATGACTAGCTCAGCGATATCCTCCAATTTCACTCCTCGTTCAATTAGCCATCTTCGAGCCGTTTTTTCAGACATTGATTGTTCAATATTAGCCATGTCATCACCCATTTCTCTATATTTTAAAGGGATAGTTCTAATGCGGGTAGGTTGATTTGATTAAAATGAAAAGCCATGAAGGATGTTTTGATCCGAATTTCTAATAAGGTTTCGATAATCATTCAGAAAACGGGTTATTCCACATATATATATAAGTATATGATGTCCAATATTTCTATTATATCCATTTGATGAAGGGGGCCATTCCATGATAGAAGAAATCATTTTTAATAATTATGGCATACAGGTGGAGCTTGAAGAAGCCAATAGCAGGTTTCCAAGCTTCCGTTCAGGAAATATGGTTTACAGCATCGTTCCCATTGAAAATATGGAGCAGGAGGAATTAGTGGAACGGTATAAAATGTCTCAACATCTGATTTCACAAGGAGATCGTCACGTATCCGCCTTTGTCCTTGCCAATCATGGAAGTTATGTTTCGGAAGCGGATGAACAATTATTCATCCTTCTTGTCAATCAGGCATTGGAAGGTCCGAAAAATTTCAATCCAGGAAGACGCCTGGCAAGATTTCATCAGCGTGGGAGAAATATTAATGAAACGATTCGAACATGTTCAAGGATCGGTAAATGGAAAGAACTATGGGAACAAAGGATCGATCAGTTAGAAAAGATTTGGCGGGATAAGCTCAATGCCCATCCTGATAACCAGTTTGAAAAATTATTTATAGAAACCTTTCCCTATTATATGGTCCTGGGTGAAAATGCGATTCAATATTTAGTCGACACGGAAATTGATGATACCCCGCAAATTGTCGATAGTGGAACGGTTTGTTATGAACGTTTTTTACATGATACGTGGAAAAGCAATAAGTGGATGAAAAATCCGTTCGATTGGGTATTCGACCATGGAAGCAGGGATGTCGCAGAATGGGTGAGGGAACACTATTTTCAAAATGTGCATACACATCAACGGGGCATTGGCCAATTCTTTCACGAATATCAATCCATAGAACCATTCTCCAGCTTTTCAGCCCGGTTGTTATATTCGAGGATGCTATTTCCCATTCATTATTTTGAAACTGTGGAAGAGTATTTTTCAAAAACGACGGAATCAAGGTCGAATGAGTTGGAGGATAAAATATCTTCCATCACGAAATCCTCACAACAATATGAGTCCTTCCTCAAACATTTTTATGAATTGGCGGAGGTCCCGGCCAAGCAATATGATTTGCCTAAAATTGACTGGATTTAGATAAAAACGGGAAAGAAATATGATTCATCCTTACTTACTATGTTATGATGATAACAAGATTTTTTAGAATAATTAGATATTTAATCACTACGGAAGGATGGGACCATGAAAAGATTGATGATGGCCGCCCTTTTAGCTCTTTTAATCATCCAAACGACAAATCTTGCAAAGGCTGAAACGAAAACAAGTTGCGAAGCAAATCAATTCAAGATTGTCATGAAGTCTGCTGCGGATGTGAAGGAAAAGGCGTCGGCTGCAAGCAAAACATTAATAACTTATAAGAAAAACAAAGAATTATCGGCAAGTGGAAGAACTGGAAACTGGTATAAGGTCTGTCACTCGAAAAAGACAGCATATATCAATTTGGCAGATGCTAATGAGGTTTTCGGTACCAGTGAAAAAGCCCTTCTAAAGAAATTCGATAGTAGAAAAGGCGTTAACCAAGTTGTATCGGTGACAGGAAAAGCGATGAGTGATACAAAGGTTACGATCCAAACGTATGAAAAGAAACAAGGGGAATGGCGCCGGGCATTGAAGAAGATGGAGGGTGTCATTGGAAAGAACGGCTTCACGAAGAGCAAAAAAGAGGGTGATGGAAAATCCCCGGTTGGAATTTATTCATTCGGTACGTCTTTTGGAAGTGGAACGAAGCCAACCGGAATGAAAATGGGTTATAAGAAAACGACCAAATATGACTACTGGATTGACGATCAGACATCCAATGATTATAACAAGTGGAAAACCTATAAAGGAAATCCTGCAGTTAAATGGAAGTCTTTCGAAAGGATGAATCATGAACTCTATAAGTATGGCGCGGTCATTAATTATAATACGAATCCCATCATAAAAGGAAAAGGCAGTGCAATCTTTCTTCATGTATGGAGAGGGGATACAAAGCCGACTGCGGGATGTACAGCCACAGCCGAAAAGAATGTCCTCAGTTTACTGAAATGGATGGATCCCGTGCAAAAACCACATATTGCAATGGGTACAAATGATTCATTGAAGAGCGTTAAGTAATAATCAGCAAAATGGTTTTCCTATAAAAAAAATTAGCTTTACCCGTTCTTACTCGTTCAAGGGATGGGCGAAAAAAGTTCGTGCATCCATCTTTTCTAACTATTGATAATTATTTGAATTAAACTTATAATGTCTACTATACAAATACAAATGTTTTCTTCAGGCAAACAGTTTTTAAGGGGGAACCAAAATATGAAAGCCATCTCGATCGGTTTATTGGGGTTAGGTACAGTCGGTTCAGGAGTCGTACAAATCATTGAAAGTCATCAGGACAAGCTCATGCATCAAGTGGGCTGTTCCATATCCGTTAAGAAGATACTAGTCAAAGACACGACGAAGGAGCGGCTTGTCGAGGTCGATAAAGGAATGTTAACTGACAATCCTGAGGATATCCTTTCGAATCCCGAGATTGATGTTGTAATAGAAGTGATGGGTGGAATCGAAGAAACACGCAGTTATCTGATAGAAGCTATAAAAAATAAAAAGCATATCGTTACGGCCAATAAAGACCTAATGGCTTTATATGGACCGGAACTGCTGGAATTGGCCACCGAGAATCAATGTGATTTATTCTATGAAGCAAGTGTTGCAGGGGGAATTCCGATTTTACGCGGTCTTGTAGATGGATTATCTTCTGACCGCATCACGAAAATGATGGGAATCGTCAATGGAACGACAAACTTCATTTTAACGAAAATGAGCAAGGAAGGCAGAGCTTATGATGACGTATTGAAGGAAGCTCAGGAGCTGGGATTTGCTGAAGCCGATCCGACAGCCGATGTAGGCGGATTGGATGCGGCCCGTAAAATGGCGATCCTATCAACACTCGGGTTCTCAATGAACATTGGTTTGAATGATGTTGAGGTACAGGGCATTACCGAGATATCCGAAGAGGATTTGAGATATAGTAAGAAGCTTGGTTATACAATGAAATTGATCGGCGTCGCTTCCAGGGCAGGGGATAGGGTCGAAGTAAGTGTCCAGCCTGCACTTCTTCCGGAAGCACATCCGTTAGCATCGGTAAATAATGAGTATAATGCTGTATACGTTTATGGGGAAGCCGTAGGGGAAACGATGTTTTACGGACCGGGGGCCGGCAGTCTTCCTACTGCGACTGCAGTCGTTTCGGATATGGTGACGGTCATCAAGAATATGAGGCTGGGCGTAAATGGCCGCAGTGCCGTTTCTCCTCAGTATCCGAAACAATTAAAAGATGCCACTGAGATTTTCGCTAAGTTCTTCATTCGTTTACATGTTCAAGATGAAGTTGGTGTTTTAGCCAGAATCACGAATTTATTTGCCGAGCATGGAGTAGGATTCGATAAAATCCTTCAATTGCCTCTGGATGAAAAGGAATCTTCCGAAATTGTATTGGTTACGCACACTGCCACAAAGGCTGCATTTGAGCAAATAATACAGAAATTACATGATTACAATATGGTAAGAGAAGTGAAAAGTACATACAGAGTTGAAGGAGAGGACATCAAATGAGCTGGCAAGGACTTATAAGCACGTATAAAGAATTTTTACCCGTTAATGATAACACACCTGCACTAACCCTTTTGGAGGGTAATACACCTTTAATCAAACTGAATCGATTATCCGAAGAGTGGGGAATCGACTTACATGTAAAATATGAAGGGGCGAATCCAACTGGGTCGTTTAAAGACCGCGGAATGGTCATGGCCGTCGCCAAAGCGATAGAAGAGGGCAGCGACACGATCATCTGTGCTTCCACAGGGAATACATCGGCAGCTGCAGCCGCTTATGCGGCCCGTGCCAACCTGCGCTGCATCGTTGTCATCCCGGAAGGGAAAATAGCCATGGGCAAGCTTGCCCAAGCCGTCATGTACGGGGCGGAAATCATCTCGATCGAAGGGAACTTCGACCAGGCTCTAAAAATCGTCCGTTCACTTAGTGAGAATTCACCGATAACTCTTGTGAATTCGGTCAACCCATACCGGATTGAAGGGCAGAAAACAGCGGCTTTCGAAATTTGTGATGCCCTCGGATCCGCACCGGATATTTTGGCGCTTCCAGTCGGGAATGCAGGTAATATAACGGCTTACTGGAAAGGGTTTAAAGAATATAACGAATCGAAACAAACGGGTCTTCCTGAAATGAGAGGGTTCGAAGCTGAAGGTGCGGCTGCAATTGTCCGGGATAGCATTATTGAAAATCCAGAAACGATTGCAACAGCCATCCGGATTGGAAATCCTGCAAGTTGGAGCTTTGCTGTGGAAGCAGCAAATGAATCCAAAGGCAAAATTGATGAGGTGACAGACGAAGAAATTCTGGAAGCCTATCATTTCCTTGCTAAAAAAGAAGGGGTATTTGCAGAGCCGGCATCTTGTGCTTCCATTGCAGGCATCTATAAACAATTAAAAAGCGGTGAAATCAAAAAAGGAAGTAAGATTGTTGCCGTTTTGACTGGAAATGGATTGAAAGATCCGAATGTGGCAGTCAATACAAGCACGATTCAGCCGACATTGCTGCCAATGGATGAAGAGGTCATTTTAGAACATCTGCAGGGTGTGAAACAGGCATGAGTGCGGAATCAGAGATGTTCTTGATCCGTGTACCAGCAAGTACGGCCAACTTAGGACCAGGATTCGATTCCATCGGCTTGGCGCTAGGACTTTACTTGGAAATACACGGATCTTCATCAGATCATTGGGAAGTCGTTCCACTTTCAGAGGAAATGTCTGTTTTTCCAACGGATGATCGTAATTATATCGTCCAAATTGCCAAGGAAACGGCGGCATCCTATGGAAAGGAACTTTCCCCATGCCGGCTTTTCGTCTCTAGTGAAATTCCACTGGCGCGTGGGCTTGGAAGCAGTGCCTCTGCCATTGTGGCGGGGATTGAATTGGCGAACATCGTTGGTGAACTTCAATTATCCGAAGAGGAAAAGAATCGGCATGCTTCCCTCTTTGAAGGGCATCCGGATAATGCGGGGGCATCAGTGTATGGTGGATTGGTTGTGGGCCTGCATACGGAGGAAAGAACGGATGTCGTGTCTTTTCCAATCGAGGGAGTTAAGGTGATTGCTGTCATTCCCGATTTTGAATTGCTTACAGAGGATTCAAGAAATGTCCTTCCGAATTCGCTTTCCTATAAAGAGGCGATAAGCGGAAGTGCAGCCGCAAATGTTTTGCTGGCAGGAGTTCTATCTAAAGATTGGAAGCTTGTTGGTGAAATGATGCAAAGTGATCGTTTCCATCAACCATTTAGAGCAGAGTTGGTCCCTCATTTAGCGCTTATTGAAGAAGTTGTCCTCAATGAAGGCGGATTTGGTGCGGCTCTAAGCGGAGCAGGTCCAACTGTTTTATGCTTATCATCCGCAGAAAATAGTGAAAGTTTACTCACAGTATTGAAGGAAACATTTCCGGAATTTCTTGTGAAAGAATTGGAAATCGATAATGAAGGCAGTTATACGGCAACCCTTTCAGAACAGGAAAAAAAGGAATTGAAATTTTTGAAATCGTGAGCCATGCTTCATTCATTGTCCATATAAAAAAGCTGACTCGCGTCAAGCCGTATCAATTTGATAGGGCAAAAGCCGAGTCAGCTTTATTTTTATTGCAGTCCAGAAAAGATTCCGGCCTGTATAAAAAGGTTGAACGTGTATAGATGAAGTGAGCCTACATCCATACGCTGCATGTTATTTAAAGGGCCATTAGAAAACTTGTTCAACTTCCACTACACCAGGAACTTCTTCAAGAAGGGCACGCTCAATCCCAGCTTTTAGCGTAATGGTCGAACTAGGACAGCTTCCGCAGGCTCCTAGTAATCGTAATTTTACAATTCCATCTTCTACGTCAACTAGTTCACAGTCACCGCCATCACGAAGAAGAAACGGACGAAGCTTATCTAGGACTTCTTGAACTTGAACTTCCATTGTTTGTTCAGACATTGCAATCGACTCCTTTCCTAATCATATTATAAAGCGAAGGTAGTAAAAAATCCAACTGTAACTTTGCGGAAATATAATCTATATTATTCTGGTATGATGGAAACAGGTAAAGTTTTTAAACATTATTCAAAATGAAGGAGGAAGAGTAGGTAATGAAAGAAATTGAGATAGAAGTATATGGTGCGGAGCAAATTTGCGCGAGTTGTGTTAATCTCCCTTCTTCGAAAGATACCTGCGAGTGGCTTGAAGCCGCTTTAACGAGGAAGTTTCCTGAGCAGAAATTCAAAATATCCTATATAGATATGTATAATCCTCCAGAAACGCAAAAGCAAAAGGGCTTTGCCGCGAAGATGATCGAGGAAGATTTATTTTATCCACTGGTCCTCATCGAAGGAGAAATCATCGCAGAAGGAAATGTACGTCTCAAAAAAGTGGTGGAAACGATGGAAAAATACGGGTATACAATACAAGAGTGATATATAATGGAAGAAATAAGAAAAACTGACCCATGAATGAGCTGCATGCAGCTCATTGGGCCAGTTTAATATAAAATGTAGTATAGATGGGTTGGAATCAACCGTTATGGTATTTGTACATCCAGAGAATGCCTGATTTCATCAGGCGTGCCACTCTACCGGTGATTGGGCGATTTGCAACAAGACCGAAACCTTGTTTCTTCCCAAGAGAACCTAATGTCCCTTTTAATTTCATTGTCGGGAAGCTTTCAGGAAGTGGTTCATTTGCCCATTTCTTTACAAGAACCTGTACGATTTGCTCAGCTTGGGACTCCGCTAATTGAGCACTAGGTGCATGAGGCAGGCTCGCGCAGTCGCCGACGACAAAGATGCTGTCATCATTAGGAAGGAAATGCTGAGGAGTCAGAACGGCTCTTCCTTGACGGTCTTTTTCTATATCCATATCGCGGATGATCTTACTTGGCTGGATTCCAGCTGTCCATACGATGACGTCGCTTTGAACGGCCTCGTCACCATTATAAAGAAGGTTTGGCTCAACTTTCGTTATATTTGAATGATGGACGATTTCGATTGTATGTTTATCGAACCATGATTCGACAAAGGTGCTTAATCTTTCTGGGAAAGCAGATAGAATATGCGGTCCACGGTCGAATAGCTTAACGTTTAAATCTGAACGGCTTTCAATCAATTCACTTGCAAGCTCAACACCACTCAGTCCGCCACCAACGATAGAAACGGTTGCACCGGCACCTAAATTATTCAGGGCTGAATATGTGCGGCGTGATTTATCGATTGTTTGGATACTGTAGGTATGTGTGTCTGCACCAGGAATATTGTGGTATTTATCTTCGCAGCCAAGGCCAATGACTAAATCATCATAAACGACAGGATCTTGATTTTCTATAATGACTTGTTTATTTTCCATATCGATGGAAAGTACTTCTCCGTATACGTTCTTCAAGCGAGGATGTTCAGGAAATGCAACACGGATGTGCTGATCTGGAATGGTACCTGCTGCTAAAGCATAATATTCCGTTTTTAAGCAGTGATAAGGATTACGGTCGATAAGCGTGATGCTTACATTTTCAGGAAGCTGATTAGGCAGCAATCTTTGCAACATGCGCATACCACCATACCCGCCACCAAGTATGACTAGATTCTTCATATGATTTTTCCCCTTTATTTGATCTCTTGAAAAATTTGACTAGCATTTAACTATAGGATTCCCCCAAATGGTCCCCTTTAAAGTTTAATTAAATATATATACCCCAATTAGTAGCAAGAATAAAAAATTAGATAATTTTCTTTTATTTACGTACCCCGACAAAAGTATAACGAATATAAAAGGAAATCACAACCGATATCTTGAAATCGTCTGATTTTTTATGCGTAAATATTGACTGTAAAAGGGAAAAGTATTAAGATGGTTTGTTAGTAACTGTGAGGTGAAACAATGTACCCGATTATTGAATTTTGTGTAAGCAATCTGGCCAGCGGCGCTCAGGAGGCTCTGGAAAGATTGGAGCGGGATCCAAATTTGGATATCATAGAATATGGTTGTCTGGGTTATTGCGGCAGATGCTCCAGTAACTTATATGCGCTTGTAAACGGTGAAGTGGTTTTTGGTGATACAACGGATGAATTGGTTGATAAAATATATAAGTACATTGATGAATTTGAAATGTTTTAATCATCAACGGTGAATAAAAAGGCTGTTCCTTCGTGGACAGCCTTTTTAATATCAGTGCTGCAGCAACGAGTGGGGTGTGCGCTGCTGCTTGAGTTCCTGAAAGCGGTCCCGCCATCTGGATGATGGAGGCTACCCGGGCATTGTTTTGACCTTCGAATACTAATGAAAAATACTTGATGGCTGCCTTTTCATTTCCTATCTTCCTTGAGATGTCGCCAGCGAGATATAGGATTCTGGCTTCGGATACCTGGGTGCCGCTGAAGTCTCCTGTTGAATAGGATGTGCTTCATATTCCTTTAAGGCGAACCTCAAAAATCTTTCTTCTTGTTCCTTGTTTTTGTTGATCCTATATAACCATGCTATCTGTAAACAGATTCCGGCAAGGATTATATGTTTTTCCTTTTTTAAAGCTCCGCAATAACTCGTCAGCTTGTATGTATTGATCGCGTCTTTGATCTCTCATTGCTAAAATGGTGGGGAACCCACTGGGAGCTTACTTTTTCCATAATGATTTCCATTGTAGTGGGGGAAGTACCGGGAGAAATCCTCCGAATACGAAAAGCCGCAGTGAGGGCAAACAAAGATATTATAGTAAAGTGCGTTAACGGCTGAATCAACATAACGGGGCAAAAGTCCGTGTCATATTTAGCAACTTTTACAAAACTCGACCGTACCTTTTTGGTGGTTGATTTTTGCTTGCATAAAAGGCATTCCATGCTTTTATCTTATAGAGGGTGTATGCCTTCGATCTAATTTTTATTGGTAAAATAGGTGGGGGAATATGAATTTTTTCAAGCTGGAAAATTGAGCGTGGGAATTTCTTTGGTATATACTATAAAGAGTAATAGTTCTATCTCACATATCAGAAGAAGGAGGGATTTATTGTGAGTGAAGTTGTTCAAATAACGGAAGCTGCCGCTTTTCAGATAAAAGAAATGATGAAACAAAATGGTGAAGAGGGTTCCTTTTTAAGAGTGGCCGTTAAAGGCGGAGGCTGCAGTGGATTATCCTACGGAATGGGTTTTGAACAAGAGCCCGGAGAAAAAGATAGCCAGCTGGAACAGTTTGAAATTAAGATCCTTGTTGATGCCCAAGATGCAGATATATTGAATGGAACGGTAATTGATTATAAACAAACGATGATGGGTGGAGGCTTTACGATCGAAAACCCAAATGCTATCGCTTCATGCGGTTGCGGGTCTTCTTTCAAAACGGCTAAAAATGCCGGTACGCCGGAAAACTGCTAAGAAATCTTATCATTGAGAAAAGGGGGGGGCACTTTAACAAGTGCCCCCTTATTATTGGAAAAAGGGATTTGGAATGGTCTCATCCCGAACCAGATTTTAAAACAGGGTCAAGTACGTGGACGGTCGAATAAAGTGCCGTGAAGGTCGAATAAAGTGCGAGAACGGTCGAATAAAGTGCCGTGAAGGTCGAATAAAGTACGAGGACGGTCGAATAAAGTGCCGTGAAGGTCGAATAAAGTACGAGAACGGTCGAATAAAGTGCCGTGAAGGTCGAATAAATTCGAGAACGGTCGAATAAAGTGCCGTGAAGGTCGAATAAAGTACGAGGACGGTCGAATAAATCCCCAGGACGGCCGAATAAACGCTCCAGCTGCTGCTTTAAATATTGTGCAGGGCCTCCGTGATTGGGAGGGTGCCGCTGGAAATCTCGAATGTTTTATTGAATGTTTTTTCTTCTGTGATTGATTTTGCAAGAACGTCGGCGACATCGGCTCTTGGAATGGAATTGTCAGTATGATCCACTTTCTCATCCGCAAATATTTTTCCGATAGCTTGTTCATTTGTCAAAGCAACCGGCAGGACAATCGTGTATGTCAGCCCGCTTGCTTTTAAATGTTCATCGGCATCATGCTTTGCTTCGAGATAATGGTGCATTCCTTCTTGGGCTTGTTCCGGATTATCGGAACCGACAGAGCTTAGCATGACAAAACGTTCGATTCCCTTCTTCTTGGCGGCATCAACCAGTTTAATGGCTCCATTCTTATCCACAGCTGTCGTTTTATCGGCCCCTGTTTTTGGTCCAGATCCGGCTGCAAAAATGATGGCCTCCATGTTATCCACTGCTTTATCCACATTTCCCTCTAAATCAGCAAGGATTGGATGCCCGCCGAGTGCTTTTATTGTTTGGGCCTGTTCCTCTTTCCGGATCATTCCGTAAACAGTCATTTGCGGATTTTTTGATAATTCCCCAATGATCTGCTTTCCTGTCGTTCCATTGGCTCCTGCAATTAAAATATCATTTATGCATTCTCCTTTCATGGCTTCCCCTACTCTTTACCCTTAGAATGACAAGGGTAAGCGCTGTGGATAAGTAATGAAAAAAAGTTATCCACAATAACCGAATTGGGGACAATAAAAAAACCCGGCTATGAAAGTCGGGTTTTTGCGTAATTTTTAAAACATGGAGGAACTATGCATCGGCTGAACTTTTGCTTTTGGGTCAATATATTGTTTGGCGTGATTGACGGCAGTAGGTGCCTCACCAAAACCGCTTGCAATTAATTTTACTTTGCCATCATATGTTGCAATGTCACCTGCTGCATAAATTCCGGGGATATTCGTTTCCATTCTGGAATTCACCAAAATACTGTTTTTCTGGATATCAAGTCCCCATTCCTTGATGGGACCAAGAGAAGAAACGAAGCCGTAGTTAACGATGACTGCATCCACTTCCATCGTCTCTGTATCTTCACCGTTCGTATCCTTGATGACAATTGTATGGATGCGTCCGTCTGTACCAATCAACTCTGAAGGTATGTAAGGAGTCTTTATTTCAACTTTTGAATTTTTAAGTGTTTCTACACTATGTTCGTGGGCACGGAACTTATCTCTTCTGTGAATGATGCTCACTTTCTCGGCGATAGGCTCCAGCATCAGGGCCCAGTCCACTGCTGAATCCCCACCTCCGAAGACCACCACTTTTTTGCCGGCAAAATGGTTGAGGTCGTCGATGAAATAGTGAAGGTTGCCGCGTTCGTATTTTTTTGCATCATCAATTTCGATGCGGCGGGGTTGGAAAGCCCCATTTCCAGCTGTGATGATAATCGTTTTGGAGTAATGGATTTCTTTATCAGTCGTTAACTTGAAAACTCCATCAGCTTGCTTTTCCACTTTTTGAACGGCTTGCTCCAGGACAACATCCTGCTCGAACTTTGCCATTTGTTCCTTCAGGTTATTCACTAGCTCCTGAGCCCGCACTTTGGGAAAACCAGCGATATCGTAGATGTACTTCTCAGGATAAAGGGCAGACAATTGTCCGCCTAATTGTGGCAGGCTCTCGATGATTTTTACGGATGCCTGTCTCATTCCTCCATAAAATGCAGTGAATAATCCAACTGGGCCTCCGCCAATGATGGTAATATCATAAACTTTTTCATTAACTTCCAACGTTATCCCTCCGATATACTAGGTTTGCTGAAATTTATTCTCTTATTTTAACATAGATGGTCTTTGAAAAAACGGAGAATGTTAGAAAAGTGAGAAAGTTTCGACTATATACAGGCGGTTTCATGATGAATGTTCTTTATCCTCTTTCAAAAGTGGGGAAAATTGCCCTTTGCCAATGTTAGCATATCGTAAAAATATGGATAGCAGCCGGGTGAAATGTAACGTTTTTCGGCGTGATTTTAACCCGAAAAAGTTCGGTTTGTTACTTGAAAAAGGTATGGAAAAAGACTAATATTTACTTAGACATCATTTGGTAAAATTTTTATGAATTTTTCATGACAATTACGAAGTGTTACGTGAAATACGTCACAAATGTATAAGAGTGCTTTTTATAATGGAAATTAATAAGATAGACAATATATTTTAGTTATGGAAAGCATCACAAGAAAATATCGTAAAGGTGGAAGAATACTTTTGAAAAAGCCAACTATCGTTGTTTTAGGAGCAGGTTATGGTGGATTGATGACTGTTACTCGCTTACAGAAGGCATTAGGTCAAAATGAAGCAGAAATCGTATTAGTTAACAAAAATGATTACCACTATGAAACAACATGGCTGCATGAAGCATCGGCTGGAACGCTTCATCATGATCGTGTGCGGTATCCTATCAAAAGTGTCATTAACAACAAAGTTAAATTCATCCAGGATTCTGTTTTGGAAGTGAAAACAGAGACCAAAAAAGTCATCCTTGAAAACGGCGAAATTTCTTATGATTACTTAGTGATTGGACTTGGACCTGAATCGGAAACGTTTGGAATCCAAGGGCTAAAAGAATATGCTTTCTCTATTTCTAACGTGAACACGGCACGTAAAATCCGTGACCATATCCAATTGCAATTTGCTACGTACAGTTCTGAGGTCGAAAAGAATGAAGACCGCTTGACGATCGTTGTTGGAGGAGCAGGATTTACGGGAATCGAATTCCTAGGCGAATTGGCTAACCGTGTCCCTGAACTTTGTAAAGAATACGACATCGATTTCCAAAAGGTTCGTATGTATTGTGTGGAGGCAGCACCAGCCGTCCTCCCTGGCTTCGATCCGGAATTGGTGGATTATGCAGTATCTTACCTTGAGAAAAAAGGTGTCGAATTCAAAATCGGGACACCGATCAAGGGAGCGACTCCTGAAGGCATCATCGTGGCAAAAGGCGAAGATGAAGTGGAAGAAATCAAAGCGGGAACCGTAGTGTGGGCAGCTGGCGTACGAGGTAACTCCGTGATAGAGGCTTCCGGTTTTGAAGCTATGCGCGGACGTATTAAAGTGAACCTTGACATGCGGGCACCGGGTCATGACGATATCTTTATCGTAGGGGACTGCGCTTTGATCATCAACGAGGAAATAAACCGTCCATATCCACCTACCGCACAAATCGCGATGCAGCAAGGTGAGGTCATTGCGAAGAACCTGACTAAATTGGTTCGTAACGAAAGTGACCTTGAAACGTTCACTTTCGAAAACAAAGGAACGGTATGTTCACTTGGTGAAGACAACGCGATTGGTGTTGTATTCGGCAAGAAAGTTACAGGTAAGACTGCATCATTCCTGAAGAAGATGGTTGATAACAGAGCGTTGTTAATGATTGGCGGAGCTTCCCTTGTTGCTAAAAAAGGTAAATTCAACGTCCTTTAATTTTTTCTATATATAAATAAAGGCCATTTGGGGAATTTCCCTGAATGGCTTTTTCATTGACATCCCAACAATGGGTGAGCGTGCCATCAATCGGAGTATGCACGGTTCTTATGTGGAATATAATGGGGTTTGGATGACGAAGCTTAATCGTATGGTCTTCTGCTGTTTGAAGTTTACTATGAATATAGGGGGGAGTGGTTCTTGGTGGAACGATGCAAAAATGTTTGGCTTGCAGTGTCCGGCCTTGTGATATCTGATAAGGGTGAATGGCTGGTCGTGAATAAAAGGTATGGCGGATTGAAAGGGCAATGGTCGCTTCCGGCAGGTTTTGTCAAAAGTGATGAAACCGTCGATGAAGCTGTCGTAAGGGAAGTGTTGGAGGAGACGGGTATTCATACAGAAATTGAAGGCATTGTAGGAGTGAGAAGCGGAGTCATTAAAGGGAATATTAGTGATAATATGTTGATATTTTTACTTAAACCGGTCAGTTTTGAAGTAACCGCTCAGTTGGATGAAGTATATGAAGCTAAATTTTATGACCCTGATTTACTCATGCAGGAAGGGAAGCAATCATTACTATTGGAACAGCTTTTAGCTTTTAAAAAGGAGAGAATGCAGACGATGCTTGACGGATTGAACCCGGGAGATCAATTTGGGTATACATCATATAAATTATTCATGTGATTTGGGTAATTATCTTTTCTTCGGAATTATTTGGTATAAGTCGTTGACGCAGCAATTATTTTTTCAGTAAACTAAAGGTGTCGGTTTTTAAGGAGGGTCAAGAATAACATGCCATTGCCTGTTTTAATTATCTCAATACTCTTATTTTTCATATTGTTTTTCGGAATTGGCTTTTTGCTGAATATGCTCTTTCGTTCTTCGTGGATCATGGTCATCTTATTTCCATTTGTCTTCATCATCATTGTCAATGAAACAAAGCTAATAGAATATTTTAGAAATCCGGGAATTTCTTTTTCAAATCTTGGAACGAACCTCACTTCCTTGCATACGGCAGACATCATCATTTTATCAAGTGGGCTGCTTGGCGCGGTTTTAGCTGGTGTGGTCATCAGGATTCTAAGGAATAAAGGATATCAAATGTTTTAATAATGAGAAGGGCCGTCATTTATGGACGGGCCTTTTTTTGTAAGAAAAATTAGATCTTTTCATGCTTTATGAATACTTTCACTCTGGAAGGGGAACAAATATCCTTGTGAGAGGAGTGGAATTAATACATATGAAGATTGTCAAGGCGTTATTTTTGAGGGTTGCTATTATCATATTATTTATCTTGGCCATCGACTCGACCTTAAATCATGTTTTTGGGGCCGTGCCTGTGGATCATCCTTTTGAAGAGGTGATGAGAAAACATCGAATGCTTGGTCTCGAATATAAAGCCATCCATAGTGGAGGTCAAGTGGCGACGCTAATGGCATCCGCATCCACGAGCGATGGTCCCGTGACGATAGCGGAGGCAATCGAGCTTTCGAAATATCCGAAGCATGAAGTCTTGGCTACAGGATATACAGCAGGGTATGAATCTACCGGAAAGTACCCGGAAAGCCCATCCTATGGTATCACTTATTCAGGGGTGAAGGTGAAACGGGATCTGTTTTCCACCATTGCCGCCGATCTTACCGTATTCCCTCTCGGAACCATCCTTTGGATTCCGGGCTATGGATATGGGGTTGTAGCGGACAAGGGTGGTGCAATCAAAGGAAACCACCTGGATCTATACTACGAAACGGTACAAGATGTATATGAGAATTGGGGGAAGAAAACCCTTGAAGTATATGTTGTCCAAAAAGGGAACGGCGAGTTATCCGAAGAACAGTTAAGCAAGTTGAATGAAACCAAGATCAGGCAGGTATTCAAGCCTAAAATCGCTCAGAAAACACTGAACGATAATGTAGCTTCCTTTGCTTTTTAATGATGGACAAAGGTGAAAGCGAAAGGCTGCCTCAATTGAGGCAGCCTTTTTGATTGTCTGTTTTCCGTTCGGGACGCCTTAGTCCATGCTTTTGTAGGCTTCAGGATGCAGAGTCTTTGCCAATTTGGAAAGCCCATCCAGTAATCGCGGGGAGGGGCGGCAGAATAAAGGCTCTTCCATTATGTGAATATTGTTATTCCGGACTGCCTTCATATCAGTCCACCCTTTCCGTTTCTTGACCAGCTCCGGGTTTACTTTTCGTAAAGGGACACCGACCCAAGCTAAGCAAATATGGTCGGGATCCTTTTTTTGGACCTCTTCGGAAGTGACTTGAATGCTTGCCATGTCGACATCTTCGAAAAGGTTATATCCTCCCGCAAGCGTGCTGATCTCGGATAACCAATTAACTCCCCCGGGGCTGAATAAGGGATTAGGCCACCATTCCCAATACAGCGACGGCTTTGTTTCGATTTTGTCTGCGACGTTTTTGTATTGAAGGATGGCATCACGGAATTTGGCAGCCTGTTCCTCTGCTTTTTCCTTAAGATTCATGGCATCGCCCAAGGTCAGTAAATCTTTTGCGATATCTTCAAGTGATTGCGGGTTGAAGATGATATGAGGGATGTTCCGTTCTTTTAGCCCCTCAATATTTTTTTCCATGCCCGGTACACTTAGTGAAGCCAACACCAAATCGGGTTTTAGTGATTCTACATGATCGATATCAATGGATAAATCGGGCCCCACCTTAGGAAGGTGCTGTAAGGTTTCAGGCCAATCAGAGTAGTCATCGATGGCGATCAGCTGATCTTCAATCCCTAGATATGTGCAGAGTTCCGTATTGCTGGGGCAAAGAGATATTATTTTCAAATTGAACACCTACCCTTGAAAGATGAAAAAGTGAAGTGCCAGCGCAATGAATACTCCGGTCAAGGCTCCGAAAAATACCTCGATTGGCTTATGTCCCAACAGTTCCTTTAATTGTTGCTGTTTCTGTTTATCTGCTTTTTTCTGCCAGTTCTTTGCTTGCTCGACAAATGTATTGAAGTCCGTAACGAGCTGGTTCAAGACGGCCGCCTGTTCTCCTGCCTGCCGTCTCACACCTGTCGCATCGAACATCGTGATGACTGCAAAAATCGCGGCAACGGCAAATACAGGGGATTTCATACCGGTTTCGATCCCTACCGCTACGGTTAGGGCTGACACGGCCGCTGAGTGGGAGCTTGGCATACCGCCTGTTGAGTTAATGAGTGACCAGTTCACTTTACGAAATGCTATGAAGTGGATGGGCACTTTAATGAATTGAGCAAAGAAAATGGCAATCAATGCTGCGATTAAAGGGAAGTTGAGTAATAATTCCAAGAGTATCAGCCTTCTTTCTAGTTATAAGTAAAGATGAAAACTATATATGGGTAATTACATCCTGCTCGGAATAAGGCCCTTATTATTAGTTCCATTCAGTCCTGTCGATTCCCTGCTGGTATAAGTATAAATATGATCTTTCTTATACTATTACTCTAAAGTCACTCATTCTAAACAATATCACTTGTTATTATTATATTTGCGGGCCTTATTCGAAAATTTTTGAAGATTTCGTTATAATGAATGTAATCGAATGGAGGAGGTAGCAGAATGTTCACAGTAAAAGATTCCTTGAATATAGATTTGATTGACGAATGCCTGATTCTAGGCGTATTTGACAGACCCGTAAAATTCTCAGGCATAGGAAAAGAAGCAGATGAACGATTGGACGGCCAGCTAACAGAGTTAGTGAAGGAGGGGGAAATCTCTTCCAGGAAAAAATCAGTGGTCAAAATACATACATTAGGTAAATTAGGCATAAAGAGATTGATTTTTGTAGGGTTGGGCAAGGAAAGGGAGCTATCCTTTGAAACGCTCCGCGAAGCGTTGGGAAAAGCTCGTAAGACGATAAAAGAATCCAAGATTACGACACTTTCAATCGCTTTGGATACATTCACGACTGAAAATCTGGATGCGTTGGATGCAGCGCATGCTTGTTCCGAGGCTTTCGAACTTGCTTCCTATAAATTTGACGGATACAAGCAAAAATCGAACCAGGTCGAAAAAAGCCTTGAATCGATTACGGTATACAGCGAATATGATCAAGAAGAGGTCGGTGCCGCGCTTCATGTAGGGAGAATTTTCGGAAGGGCGACGAATTCAGCGAGAACATTGGTCAACACGCCAGGCAATTTGTTGACTTCCACGGATTTGGCGGATTATTCATCTACCTTGGGTGAACGTTATGGTTTTGAAGTGGAGATCCTCGAGAAGGAGGATATGCTTAAGTTGGGAATGGGTGCACTCCTTGCTGTCAATCAAGGTTCGGTCGAGCCTCCGAAAATGATCGTCCTGAAGTATCAAGGTAAGGATGAATGGAAGGATGTTATCGGGTTGGTAGGTAAAGGCATCACATTCGATACGGGTGGATACTCATTGAAAACGAAGGCCGGAATCGTTGGAATGAAGACGGATATGGGCGGTGCGGCAGCTGTTTTAGGTGCAATGGAAATAATCGGCGAATTAGGACCGGACCAAAATGTCGTGGCTGTCATTCCTTCCACTGATAATATGATCAGCGGTGATGCATTCAAGCCGGATGATGTGATCACTGCCATGAGCGGCAAGACGATAGAGGTATTGAATACGGATGCGGAAGGCCGGCTGGTTTTGGCGGATGCCATGACATACGCTAAACATCATGGTGCAGACTATCTTATTGACGTTGCCACTTTAACCGGTGGTGTCATAACCGCACTGGGCATGGATATGACGGGAGCAATGACAAATGACACGGAACTCTATGAACAAGTGGTCAAAGCCTCAGAGGAGGCCGGGGAGCCCATTTGGAGATTGCCGATTACAGAAAAGGATAAAGAGCGGGTACGTAACAGTAAAATAGCGGATTTGAATAATTCACCTGGAGGGGCAGGACATGCGATCATGGGCGGGGCCTTCATCGGCGAATTTGCCGAAGACACTCCGTGGGTCCATCTGGATATTGCCGGAACATCCACCACCTCGAGCAGCTCTGAATTGTGCACGGCGGGGGCTACCGGTGTCATGGCACGCACGCTTGCACTATTGGTTGAAACCTTTGAAACGAAAACAAGATGAACCCAAATATCCGAAGCCGAAAATAGGCTTCGGTTTTTTTACCAAAAAGGTGTTGGACGTTATACATCCCTCCATTTCAAGCTGACGATGATATGGCAATTTTCTTCCCCTGCTTTAGGATAGAAATCAAAACGGATCCCATCGGGGTTATACGTGATATCAGGTTCGTTCTTAATTCCTATCTTTCGGATCATATCGATCACGACATTTTTTTGTGATGCTTGGGCAGCAGTCATCAACCGGTTCGAGAAGGGTTTGGATGTGGCTAAAGTATCCATGACTTTTTTTACATCAACCATTAGGGATTGCGAGGTCTTTGCCGATTTAACTAGCAGATCCGGATTGGTTGCCGAGTAGGGACGCAGTGTTCCTTCCCGTTCCCGATTCATATTCATTGCTCTGGCGTGAGGCGGAAACAGGATAGGGTCGTATAAAAAATAAGGGAAATCCTCCAAAAGGTTTTCTTCCTTTCCTTAAGTCTGTCTATAGACACGTTTTCGTTATACGTTAAAATATGTATAAAGGCCAGCCGATATGATAGCGGTTTGGGAATGACCTTTCTTCTCCAAAAAAACTTCTTGAAAATTATGATCAAAGACACACTATTATTTGTAAACTGCTTCATTGACAGGTATAGTGTATAGTAATATACTTACTTACCTAAAGTAAGGAGAAGGCACACTATAAATTAAAAATAGGTGATGTTAACATGAAAATAACCGAGGAAACAAAAAACCTTTTAATAGATAAAATGAATATCATAAAAACACCGGGAAAAGCTGATATATGCCTTGTAGGGCCTGTGAACCTGCCTGTTGAGCAAGGAGATTTCTCAACGGTTTTCCAATGGTATACATGGCTACAGCTTGATGGCACGGATAATGGCAAGGAAGCGTTGCTTGATTCGCTCTCGGAAGCCAACCTCGCTTTCGGACAGCAATCCTCCGTATTGGTGTATGGTGACTTTAAAAAGTCGGAGGATGCACTTGTCCGGATGCATAGCATCTGTCACACAGGTGATATCTTCGGCAGTAAACGCTGTGATTGCGGCTACCAGCTCCACCAATCTATGAAGATGATAGCCGAGCATGGGTGCGGGGCCATTTTTTACCTTGCGGACCATGAAGGAAGAGGGATCGGCCTGTTTTCAAAATCTCTTGCCTATTTGCTTCAGCAGGAAGATTATGACACGGTCGAGGCGAATGAGGCTTTAGGATTCGAAGATGATACGCGATCTTACGAGGGAGCCATCCGCGTGTTGAGGGAACTCCGCAAGGATCCTGTGACTTTAATCACGAACAACCCCAAAAAGCTGGATGCCCTCATGAAGCATGGACTTGCGGCAAAGGACCATATTCCGCTTTGGGGCGGTTTGACAGAAGATAATAGTTTCTATCTCGATACAAAAGTTAAGAAGTCTGGACATATTCCTCAAAAGAAGCCAACTTTGATTGTATAAGGAGAGCTATAGTATGAATGATGATCAATATTACATGAAGCTGGCACTGGATTTGGCAGCCAGTGCTAAAGGAAAGACGAATCCGAATCCGGTGGTCGGTGCAGTCATAGTCAAAGACGGTGTAATAGCCGGGACAGGGATTCACCGTAAAGCGGGTGAACCGCATGCGGAAGTACATGCTTTCAAAATGGCGGGTGAGTATGCAGAAGGTGCAACGCTATATGTGACTCTTGAGCCTTGTTCCCATTATGGAAAGACACCTCCTTGTGCAAATTTGGTGAAAGAATCAGGTGTCCGGCGGGTTGTCGTGGCTACTCAAGATCCGAATCCGGAAGTAGCCGGCAGGGGGATATCGATCATAAAGGATGCGGGCATTGAAGTGGAAGTTGGCGTCCTGGAAAAGGAAGCTCAAAGGCTGAATGAGCGTTTCATTCACAATATGCTGACGAATCGTCCATTTGTCATATCGAAGTATGCGATGACGCTCGATGGAAAACTTGCAACCCACACAGGTCATTCAAAATGGATAACAGGAGAAGAATCACGTCACTCCGTTCATTTGCTGCGTGATGAGGTGGATGCCATTCTAGTTGGTATCGGGACTGTGTTGGCCGATGATCCATCACTGACGACCAGACTTCCGGAGGGGGGAGGGGAAAATCCGATCCGAGTCATTTTAGACAGTGAATTACGGGTTCCCTTGGATGCCAATGTTGTACAAGCATCAGATGCGAAAACCTTGATCGTGACGCAGGAAAATGCACCTGCGGATAAAATGGACCTTCTACGTGAAAGAGGGATCGAATTCATTTTCGTCCCCAAAAACGAGACGGGACTAAATCTAAGGGCTTTGATGGAAGAGCTGTATAAAAAGGGGATTACGGATGTCTTGCTGGAAGGCGGAAGCGAAGTGAATGCCTCATTCCTTAGGGAAGGGCTCATCGATAAATTCTTGATTTATATAGCCCCTAAGCTATTGGGCGGAAGAAACTCACTAACACCGTTTACTGGAATGAATGTGGATACGATGGATGAAGCGATGGATGTTTCCTTCTCTGGCGTGGAAACGTTTGGTGAGGACATACGCATCACGGCTTATCCTAAATAAAAAATAGACAACAGGTGAAGAAGCATGTTGGTTAAATCAGATGTGTGCATAGTCGGATCAGGTCCTGGTGGAGCGCTGCTGGCTTACCTATTGGCCAAGCAGGATATTTCAGTCGTTTTGCTTGAGAGGCATTCTGAGGTTTCGAGGGAGTTCAGGGGCGAGTTCTTGAACGATGAAGGAGAGGGCATTCTTAAAAAGCACGGTTTATTCGAGAGTGTGGAAAGACTTGGCTTGCTAAGGATGGAACAAATTGAATATTGGCATGACGGCGAAATATTCAAAAGGATTTTCCCTGAATGGCCGGTCGATCATGTTGGGATACATGTCCCTCAAAATCATCTGCTTAGAGCTATATTGAATCAAGCCATAAAGCTGGACTCTTTTAAATTGATGATGAATACGAAGGTTACTGACTTGATACAGGATGAAATGGGCCGTTTTACGGGAGTCAAGGCTCGAAATGGCGGAAATGACCTGGAAGTGCAGAGTTCATTAATAATCGGAGCGGACGGCAGATTTTCCATCGTTAGAAAAAAAGCGGAGATACCAGTAGTGATTAAAAATCATGGCTATGATTTACTGTGGGCAAAAATTCCTGCTCCGGAGGGGTGGAAGCCTTCGATCAAGATGGCATTGGTCAATGGTTCCCAGGTTGCCCTCTTTACCCAGGCTGGAGGTTTCATCCAAATTGGCTGGAATATAGAACATGGTTCATATCCCCATTTGCGAAAACAGCATTTTGAACCGTTCATAGAAGATTTGCTTTTTGCCTTCCCTGAATTAAAAAAGGTTGTGTATGAAAATATCCGCTCTTGGCAGGACTTCATTTTATTGGATGTTTACAGCAGCTATTGTGAAACGTGGACAAAGGATGGCGTTGCTCTATTAGGTGATGCAGCCCATACGATGACACCTACAGGTGCGTTCGGACTCAATTGTGCCATGAAGGATGCTGATATATTGGCCGAGCTTATTTCTGGCTGCATCCTGCAGGGGGATACTGGCTTCCTTGGACTTAAAATGGCTGAGCCAAAAAGAAAAGCCGAGATTGAAAGATTACAGGCCATTCAGGTGGACAAGGAAATGTCCTTCGCATCACAGTTTGCCGCAGCTTATGTTTGAATAGGAGTGAAGGATATGAAATTCGGTTTTGATATTGACGATACCCTTATTAACTTGAGGGAGTTCGCGTTCCATCTTTATAATGAAAAGCTTAAGACGAATATAGAGTTAACGAAATTCAGAGCTTTAAAGACGTTGGAGATCCATGAAGCTTTCGGGCTTGATAAAGAGGCTGGGGGCAAAATGTGGAACAGCCTTGCCGATGAAGTGTATTATTCATCCTGTCCAGCCTTTGAGGGCGCAGTGGAAACGCTGCAGGAGCTTGAGCGTGATGGCCATGAAATCTATTACATTACCGCCAGAAAAGCGGAGCATGGTGAACGGACGAAAAAATGGCTGATTGAAAACGGCTTTCCGGTTAAGGATGACCAATTTTACTGTGGGATGAAGGATCATGAAAAAATTGATACGATCCGCAAATTGGAATTGGATTATTATTTTGATGATAAACCGGCGGTGCTGGAAACGTTATTGGATATTCCAACGAAAGTGTATGCAATGGATAACTCCTATAACAGGGAATTGGATATTCCGAGACTGACAAGCTGGTTTGAATTAAAAGAAATCCTCTCCAAATAATACATTTACATTATTGACGGATGACTTGATAGACTTGGGTCATCCTTTTTATGTATACTATTATGAATAGTGATTCATTTTTTGGTAAAAAAAACATGAGAGTCGGGGGTAATGGGATGGAGAGAAATATTGAAAAGTCATTGATAGGCACGCTTGGGATTGAAATGAAAGAAGTCGGCGAGGGGAAAGTCATTGCGACGATGCCTGTGGATGAACGGACTAGGCAGCCGTATGGTTTATTGCATGGGGGAGCGTCCGTTGCCCTTGCGGAATCCGTTGCAAGCTTTGGAGGAATGATGCTGGTAGATAGTACAAAACAAGCTGTCGTCGGCCTTGAAATCAATGCAAATCATGTTAGGGGCGTCCGTTCCGGTGTTGTTACCGCAGAAGGGAACATCATCCATCGCGGGAAGACGACGATGGTGTGGGACGTGAAAATCCGTGATGAAGAGGATCATCTTATCTGCATTTCACGCTGTACATTGGCGGTTATCGACTTACCAAAGCCAAAGTGAATCAAAAGGACGATTTCAATAAAGGGACGCAATGATTCTACAGTGTCCGGTTTAAGTATAAGATGGCAGTAGACTATTGTATGAAAAGAGGTTTTTTTATGCTGGTGGGTCATATACAAGAAATCACCCGTCATCCTGTAAAATCATTCACTGGTGAACAGGTACAGAAAACGAAGGTGATGGACTATGGACTATATGGAGATCGCAGCCATGCCTTTAAAGATAAAAATGGGAAGTTCCTGACGATAACCCAAGTCCCGGAAATGGTCCGTTATCAAGCTGTTTTTTCTGGTGAGGAAACCCTTGGCCAATATCCGGAAATCAAAGTGAAGACTCCTTCAGGAAACGTGCTGACATGGGGAGAGGGAGCCTTTCAGGAGGAAATGGACCGATTGTTGAAACAGGAGGCAGCACCCGTTGTTTATCACCCTGCACATATTCCGTTAGGAGCGATTGAAGAAGAAAACATCCTGCTTGTCAGTGATGCCTCGATTGGCGAATTGACAAAACTTTGGGGAAAAGAACTGGATGGCAGGAGATTCAGGCAAAATTTAGTGCTATCTCTAGTGAACAAAACGCCCTTTGTAGAAGAGAAATGGTTCGGAAAAAGGATTCTAATCGGAAATGAAGTGGAATTGGAGATCAAAAGGCATTGTGAACGCTGTATGATCATAACTGTCGATCCAAGCGATTCCCAGAGAGATCCATCACTTTTGAAAACTGTGGTCAAGGAAAGGAAAAATCATTTTGGCGTATATGCCTCGGTCATGCAAACAGGTGAAATCAGAGTGGGCGATGAGGTATTTTTAAAGGATTGAGGCAGAAAAGAGCTGCTCCTGTAATCAGGGCAGCTCTTTTGCAATGGCAGGAATCACCGGGTTTTCTTTAAATCATCCTGTACACTCCGATCCCACATTTTTACGCCAGTATGGTAAGCCGAGCGCATGATTAAATGTCCGGCAACAGGGCTGGTCATGAAGATAAAGATGATTGCGAGCACGACCCTGAAATCGAAATGGCTATGTTTATAATAAAAATATAACAAGGTGCCGATCAGGATGAACATGATTCCAAGTGTCGAGCTTTTTGAGGCAGCGTGATTTCTTGTATAGACGTCGGGCAGCCGGATGATGCCGAAAGCCGAGACTAAAAAGAGAAAGACTCCCATTAATAGGAATAGGGCCGATAGGATTTCAGCGATTGCGGTCATCTTCGATTATCTCCCCTTTCTCAAGGAATTTGGCGAAAGCGACCGTTCCGATGAAAGATAGGATTCCGAGCAGAAGAATGGCTTCCAGATATGCGCTTGTATCCATGACAATGGAGGCAAGAGCAACGATTGCGATAAGATTGATTCCCATTGCATCGAGTGCGATGACCCGATCCGGTACGGAAGGCCCTTTGATTAAACGGTATAAGAATCCAATCATGGAAAGCGAAACACCTAGCAGCGCGATTTTAAGCATTAGATCGAACATTATTTGCTCACCTCCATAATCGCTTTTTCAAATGTATTTTTAATGCTGTCCACGGCCTCGACCTTGTCGGCAATATCCATCGCGTGGATATAAAGAATCCGATTATCTTCCGATACTTCAACGACAAGTGTTCCTGGTGTCAGGGTAATTAGATTCGATAGTATCGTAATTTCCCAATCCTTGGTCAGCACGGTTTCAAATGCGAATATGCCGGGTCTCATATCCAGGTTCGGTTTAAGCACGGCCTTAAGGACGCTAATGTTGGAAAGTATGAGTTCCCTTGCGAATATGAGCAGCAATATAAAGACGGCATTCACCCTTTTCAAGTAAAAACGATCATTGAAAAAATGACGGAAGACGAACATGATGCCGAGCCCCAATATATATCCGATGATAAAAGTGCTCCCGTTAAACTCATTTTTCAAAAACATCCAGATAACCGCAAGGAACACATTCAGTAAAATTTGGAATGACATCAGGCACTACTCCTTTAAAACCGCTTTGTTATAGATTTCGGGATTCATTAATGAATCTACAGCTTGCGTTATGAATGGGTATATTGATTCTGTTCCTACTCCGAATAAAACGGAAATGATGACAAGGAGTACGGCAGGAACCAGCATTTTATTTACCGTTTTATTAGTTAAGGCATAATCAGCTTTTGGAGTTCCCCAAAAGCCATTCATGAATATTTTCATGACGGAATATAGGACCATCAAGCTCGAAAGCAAGACAACGGCCATTCCTAAGTAGGCCCCATTTTCTGCTGCTCCTTGAAGAATCAGGAGCTTGCCGGCAAAACCGCTGAACGGCGGAATTCCCGCCAATGATATGGCAGCTATGAAGAAGGTCCATGCGACGGCCGGGTATTGCTTGATCAGGCCGCCCATGTTCCGTAGATCATCCGATCCGCTGATTTTGATCATGATGCCAACCAGAAGGAAGAGTGCAGCCTTGATCAGCATGTCATGAATGATATATAGAATGGATCCCGATAAAGCCTGTTCATTCATTACGGAGATGCCGAATAGGATAACCCCGACTGCGATGATGATATTGTAAATGATGATTTTTTTTACATCCCAATAGGCTACCGCACCAATGACACCGATGATGATGGTCAAGATAGCAAGTATCGCAAGGAAAGTATGGGTGAAATCCTGGTCATGATAAAACATGAGTGTATAGGTCCTGAAAATGGAATAGATCCCGACCTTTGTCAGCAATGCCCCGAAAAGGGCCATCACTGGAATGGGCGGAGCATAATAGGAACCTGGAAGCCATTGGAAGAGCGGGAAAATGGCTCCCTTCAAACCGAATACGATCAGAAACCCAATCGCTATCACCGAGATGATACCAGGCTGGTTGACTTCCGCTATCCTCTGGCTGATGTCAGCCATGTTCAATGTGCCTAGAACTGAATAAAGATACGCCACCATAATGACGAAAAAGGAAGAGGATAGTACATTGACGATGATATACTTCAATGATTCCCTCAGCTGGATTTTCGTACCTCCCAGTACCAGCAGCACGTAGGAAGCCATCAGCATGACTTCGAAAAATACGAATAGATTGAAAAGATCCCCCGTTAGGAAGGCACCGTTCACTCCAATCAGTAAAAATTGAAATACAGGATAATAATAATGTCTTTCACGTTCTTCCCCTATGGAGTAAAACGAGTAAAGCAGTATTGCAAATCCAATGACATTCGTGGTCAGTACGAGCAGCGAAGAAAGAATATCTGCGACGATCACGATCCCGAATGGCGCATCCCAGCTGCCGACACCTAAAGTCAGGATCCCTTGAGTATGGACCGTAAATACTAGATATAGGGAAATCACAATCCCGATAAGAGAGGAAGTAAGGGATATCCCTCTTTGCAGCTTGATTTTTTTGGCAAAGAAAATGAGAAGGATGCCTGTGAAAAGCGGCCATAAAACAGGCAGGAAAGTAAGATTATTCATTCGCTTCCGTACCTCTCATTTCTTCCATGTCATCCGTACCGAGTTCCTGGTAGGTCCGATAAGCAAGTACCAGCAGAAATGATGTGACTCCGAAACTGATGACGATCGCCGTCAAGATAAGCGCTTGCGGAAGCGGGTCGACATAGGATGCAGCTTCATCACTTAGCAATGGAACGGAACCGCCTTTCAAACCGCCCATCGTCAAAATCAAAAGGTGGGCGCCGTGACTTAGAAGCCCTGTACCGATAATGATTCTTAATATGCTTTTGGAAAGCATTAAATAGGTCGCACACATAAATAGTATTCCAATGACAATGGCCATTAAAAGTTCCATTATTCACTCTCCCCTATCGTTTGAATAATGGTCATCGTTACACCAACAACCACAAGATAAACACCTAGATCAAAAAGTACCGCGGTATGAAGCGAGATATGCCCAAGAAGCGGTAAATCAACATAATGATAAACATGTGTCATGAGGGGCACCCCGAACACCAGCCCGCCGGCCACGGTCAGGCTTGATATGAACAAGCCTGACCCGATCATTAATTTATAGTCAATCGGCAAGATGCCGGTGACGGTTTTAATATCGAAAGCGAGCAACAGCAGGACTATGGCGGCTGAAGTCATTAAACCGCCGACAAACCCGCCACCTGGCGAATAATGCCCGCCTAAAAAGATGGCCACCGCAAACAGCAAGATAACAAAGGCGGCGACTTTCGTAACCGTTTGGAGAATCAGGTCATTTTGCTTCATGATTTATCTTTCCCCCCTGTCAAACGCAATTTGATCATCGCGAATATTCCGAGCGCAGCGATGGAAAGGACACTGATTTCAAACATCGTATCAAGTCCGCGGAAGTCAACGAGAATGACATTTACGACGTTTTTCCCGCCTGCTTCCTTATAAGCATTTTCAAGATAGTAACTGGAGATGGAATCAAATAGTTTATTGCTATGTGCCGATAAGGCAATCAATGTCACGATGACTCCTACACCAATGGATATCAGGGCATTATTCAACTTGAATGTCATCCGTTCTTCCTTCCTGCTTGCCATTAACGGAAGGTGGAAGAAACAGAGCAAAAACAGCGATACCGAAATCGTTTCGATGACTAGTTGAGTCAAGGCTAAATCCGGTGCCCGCAGCAAAACGAAAAATAGGGAAATCGTATAACCGACGGCTCCTAAGACGATAATGGAAGTTAAACGGGATTTTGCAAACAGAATGGCGATCGAGCCAATCACGATGATCGCAGCTAATATCAATTCATATATGCCGATCGGGGCAAAATTCCCTGTATCCAATTTAAATGCATCCTTCCGATAGAGCGAAAAGCCCAAGGAAAGAATGAAGAAAAGGAAGATTGAAAGCAGATAAGTCCGAATCGAACCTGTCATTAACACTTTCATGACGATGGAAGCTGAGCGTTCGAGCCCTCTAACCCCGTTATCATACAACGCATTCAGGGATATACGTTCAGGAATCCACTGGGTGATCTTTTGCCACTTCGGAAGCGTTTTGTATAAAAGGATTCCAACTGCTATGATGCCGATGGTCATCCATACTTCAGGTTGGAATCCATGCCAGAAGGCGATATGGACTTGGAAGTCCGGTCCCGCCAAGCTTGGCTGTATGCCGGCTACCGCAGGTTTAATGATTGATGAAGATAGCAAGTTTGGAAAAATACCGAAAACGATGACCAACGAAGCAAGGATGATCGGGGATATCAGCATCCCGATCGGCGCCTCGTGGGGCTTCTTGTCCAATAGTTGTAACTGAAGTTTGCCTGTAAAGGGTTTGAGCACGACGATCATGCTATAAATAAAAGTGAATACACTGGCTACCCATGCCACCACAGGGAACAGGACCCCCCATGTCTCCATATTGAAGATATTCAATTCCAATACATTCACCATGCTGGCCAAGAACATTTCCTTGCTTAAAAAACCATTGAAGGGCGGAAGTCCAGCCATTGAAAAAGCACCTATGACAGCGACGGTGAAAGTGATCGGCATCAACTGCATCAATCCGCCTAGCTTTCTGATATCACGTGTACCGGTTTCATGATCAATGATGCCTGCAACCATGAAAAGGCTGCCTTTGAAGGTCGCATGATTAATCAAGTGGAATACTGCTGCAACAGTAGCTGCCAAGTATATATTTTCCCCTAAAGATTCATAGTGAAGGGCCGCCGCACCAAGTCCCAAAAGCGACATGATCAATCCGAGCTGACTGATGGTGGAAAAAGCGAGAATCCCCTTTAAATCAGTCTGCTTGATAGCAGAGAATGAACCCCAGAACAGGGTGATCAATCCGGCGATCGAAACGAGCCAGAACCATAATCCTGATTCTGCAAAAACAGGGCTTAATCGGGCAACCAAATAAATTCCGGCCTTGACCATTGTGGCGGAATGAAGGTAAGCACTGACCGGTGTCGGGGCTTCCATAGCGTCAGGAAGCCAGATATGGAAAGGAAACTGTGCGGATTTAGTGAACGCGCCTAGCAGCACAAGCAAAAGTGCAGGAACGAAGAGCGAGTGGTCCATAAGTTCCCCGCTTTGGGCAATCAATTCACGTATGCTGAATGTGTTCCCCATAACGGAAAGGAGAATGATGCCACCAAGCATGCTTAAGCCTCCAAGCACAGTGATCAGCAGGGATTTCTGCGCTCCATAACGTGAACGCTCCCTTTCATTCCAATATCCTATCAATAGAAAAGATGATAAACTCGTGAATTCCCAAAACGAATAAAGGACAATTAGGTTATCGGATAGGACGACACCAAGCATTGCTCCCATGAAAAGTAAAAGGAAGACGTAAAATTGGTTCAGCTTTTCTTTCTCTTTCGATAAATAGAAAATTGAATACAGAACGACGAGTGAACCTATACCTGTAATGAGCAAGGCGAACAAAAGCCCTAGTCCATCTACATAGAAATCAACATGAATTCCGAGAGAAGGAATCCATGTTGCCCTTTCCATAATGATATCCCCTTGTTTGGTCAAGGAAATGAACCTTGAAAAATAGGTGAAAAGGAGAATCGGTAAAATCAAAACAAACCATCCTGTATGTATTTGTCGAAATAGTTTGTACAATATCGGTACAATAAGTGCTAATAGAAACGGTGATAATACCGCCCAATGAAGTAAAGACATAAACTCCCCCCTTTTTTAAAACGAAGTCAGTCGTCTTATTATGCTTTTTTCGCGCAATCCTAGACGTTAGGAAATCTTCGTTGAATATGTATTTTATTATCGAATGCTTGTCTCGCTTAAAAGTATAACGCAATTTATGTGGGTTTGCATGGCATTAAAAACGGTGAAGGCCAACTTGAATGATGTTTTATATATAGGTAGAAAAGGAGGGGAAACCGTCCTGAAAAATTTATTGAAAAAAGTTTTTCCAGGGTGAATTAGTAGAGTATTCATTGTGAAATGATGGATTATCTTGCATAATATAGGATAAAAGACGCGTGGATGGAGAAATCATGAAAAACACATATTTACTTAGCTATTTACCAATCATTTCAATTCTACTATTCAGCCTCTCCTTTTCTATTTATGGGGAAATGCAAATGCTCTCTTTATTTGGGAATTTGGGAATCTACCAAGGGATGCTGGAGTTTTTTTCTGAAACCGGCATTAAGCTGGCGCTGCTGATCGTATTGCTCTTATTATTCTTTATGGTTTTTGCCACATTGAAGCTGATCTCAGATACGATATTGGAGCTGTCTTTATTATTCTTTTCCAAGGATTCTGAAGGTAAAGCCCTGAACAGTGTAAGAAAGGGGTCTGTCATATATGTGATTGGCGGTGCCTGTTCATTGTTCAGTGTTCAATTCATCATCGGGCTTTGGTCCATCTTTATCGCAACGAATGTCGTTGCATTAATTTATTTTGTCAATAAGTTAAGCTCGAGCCTGAACTTGTCGAGGTTAGTGGGATTGGTTTTCTTTCCAATCTTCGTTTGGACGGCACTGATTTCAATAGTCACTTATGCAGGGTTGAAGCTTTATAACAGCGTCATTGCAAGCCTTCCCATATAGCCATAAAAAAGAAGGTGCCATTGCGGCACCTTCTTTTTTCACTCGGCAGTCTGGCTGATATCTTTCCAAATCAATACATGGGGTGTATGTGAATAAATTGATTGTAGATTGGATGGCTTGTCCCTTCCAATCCAAACCCCCGTTGTATAGTTTGCTGTCAGGCCGACAAACCAAATGTCTTTCACATCATTGGTCGTACCGGTTTTACCGCCGACATATTCTGTAGGAAAGTAGGCTTTGCGGGCTGTCCCGGAAATGATCGTTTCATGGAGCAGCTGCCGCATCTTGGCTACGGTGCTTTGGCTCCAAATCTCCTTGGGGCGGTCTTTCCATTTATAAAGGACTTTACCTTCTTGATCGGTGACTTTAATAATGGCGCGGGCCGGCTGATAGTTTCCGTCATTGAAGGAAGTATAGGCATTTGTCAGTTCAAGGGGACTCATGCCATATTCGAATCCGCCTATGGCCGAACTCGTATGGTGGTCTTTTTTGCTCACCTTTTTAAATTCGAAAGCATCGAGGTACTTGAAACTCGTTTCCACCCCCGTCTTTTCAAAAATTCTTATGGCGGGTGTATTATAGGACTGAGCGAAGGCAGTTCTTAGTGTGACCATCCCGTAGCTGTCACCGCTATAATTCTTTGGACAATAGCTATTGCTGCAATAGCTTGCACCGCTAACTAGCTGATTGATGTCAGCATCCGTTTCCTCCAAATAGGGAGCATAATCGAGAAGCGGCTTAATGGCTGATCCTGGCTGCCTATAGCTTTGGTATGCACGGTTGAAAGAATTTTTTTTATAATCTTTTCCCCCAATCAAAGAGACAAGCTCGTGCGTATGATGCTGTATAACCACTAAAGCTCCCTCGATATCATTGACACCGATTTTTGATTGTAAGGCAGTCTTTGACTGTGATTGCAGCTTGGTATCGAGTGCGGTATGGATGGTTACACCGGAATTCAAAAGCTTTTTGACCTTTTTATCCAGCTCAGCTTCCGCTTTCTTACGGATGGCGACTTCAGGGCTTTGCAGAGATTTATCAAGACCCTCGGAGGATGCCACCAGGTTTTTCAATTCCTGATGAACATATGCCACATAATCGGGATATAAGTCGACCGGGGTGGACAAGTCTAATTTAATCGTACTTTTGATAAGCTTCTCGTACTCGGCCTGCTCTAAATCACCTTCGGCCACCATTTGTTTCAGTAATCTTTCCTGGCGCTTTTTCGTCTCATCGAAATGTTTAAGAGGGTTATAGTTTTCCGGATTATTAGGGATTGCGGCCAGGAAGGCAAGTTCCGCCTTGGATAACTCTTCAGTCGCTTTACTGAAATAATATTGGGAAGCAGCTTCGATTCCATAAGCTCCATTACTGAAATATATGGCATTCAAATACAGCTCCATGATTTCCGGTTTTGATTTTTTTCGCTCTATCTGATAGGCGTAAATGAGTTCACTGAGTTTTCGGTTATACGTCCTATCATGTGAAAGATAAACATTCCTGGCCAGTTGCTGGGTAATGGTACTGCCGCCTTGTTCGATTGTTTTATTTTGCGAATTGATAAGAAGCGCCCTGCTTATGCCGGATAGGTCAACGCCTGCATGATCATAAAATTTCTGATCCTCTGTAACGATGAATAGATTTTCCAGGAATAGGGGGATGTCTTCAAGTTTAAGGTAAGTCCGTTTCTCACCAGTGGAAATTTCACTGATGACCTTTCCATTTGCGGCCTTTATGTAACTATCCTGAGCCAGTTCTATCGATTCAATGGGAATTCGCTCGTCGAGTACATGATAGGGAGATTGCGCTAAGGACCACTCCTGATAGGAAAGGAAAATGAAAAGGATCAAGACGGGAATCAAGAGGGAAATCGTGATATAACCAAGATACGTGCGCATAGTTCAACTTCCTAACTAATATATTTTTAGTATGTCCTAGGATTGAAGGAATGAAAAAATGGTACTTTTGATTCATTCATCCATCATAATCCAAATAAGGTAGACAATAAAGAGTTTTGGATAAATTAGGTATGACGGCAATAGCTATCCAGATGGTGTGTTACGAAAAACTTTCTAAATCTTCTGTTATAATAGTCTATGAGAAAAAAACCATTTTTTGTTTATATGTTGATGTCACGAATATGAAGGGGGTCATAAAAATGGAGGAACAACAGCAATATGTATTCATTGATTTTGAATTTACGATGCCGGAAGGAAAAGCCAATCCAGTAGGGTTTTATCCGGAAATCATTGAGGTGGGCTTAGTCACCGTCATTAATGAGACCATTCAGGAACAATTCTCATCTTTTGTTAACCCAATGAAATTTCCAGTTTTAACGGGAAGATGCAAAAAGTTCTTGAACATTACCCAGGATCAGGTGGACCAGGGGATTTCATTTGAAGAGCTGGTTAATTTATTGAAGAAAATAGATGAGCAGCACCCGACGACGATTGTTACCTGGGGAAATATGGACATGAAGGTACTTCGCCAGAACTGTCAGAAAGCAGGATTGGATTTCCCTTTTTCAGGGAAACAAAGTGATCTTTGCCTGGAGTATAAACGCTTTTTCGGTGATCAAAATCAAACCGGGCTTTGGAAAGCTGTACAGGCCTATGGCAAAGAAGGGACAGGCAAGCATCACCGGGCGCTGGATGATGCGATTACGACATATAATATCTTTAAGTTAGTGGAGAAAGATAAAAGTTATATGAAAAATCATGAACCGACGACAATTGGCGATCGCATTGATTTATCAAAAGTATTGAATCATTTAGCGTTATAAAAGCCAAATCATATACTACTGATTTGGCTTTTATCATGCTTTATTTAAAATAATCCGTCTCTAGATCTTCAAGCAACTGTAAGCTTTTATCATTCCACTCTGTTTGGACTTCGCTTAAAGTGCCTTTCATTTTCTCAACAGCTTCTCTTAAGGATTCCTTATACTCAGGAATCTCCTCATTAAAGTTCCTGACCATATTCTTTGGTACATTGGTTTGCTCCCGGTAAGCTAGAGCACGCCGCTGATGGAACATGGACACTTCCGTTTGCTTCGGGTTATGAAGATCTCCCTGCATGGGATGCTTCAAGACAGCCAACACTTTAACAAGATATGCAGCAGGTCTGATATCGGTGACTTCCCCGATGTATTTTCCAGTTTTATATATGGCGGTAACCTTATCGCCGATTTTAAAATCCTGTTCTGACATTTCCCTACCACCTTTCTTTTAACTTCCTTCATGATACATAAGAACGACGATTTTTCACAGCGAATTTGTTCAATTTCGTAAAGATGCTTTTTTTATGAAAATCGTGTAAAGTGTACAAATGAAGATGAAAAATGGTGTTTCATGCCATTTAATTTTAAAAAGAAAGAGGTTATGAACAATGACAAACTTTCCACAATTAACAAGTGAAGTTTTGGAAAATGAAAAAGCGGTCATCATGCAAACGACGATGGGCGATATTAAAATTAAACTATTCCCTGAACTGGCTCCGAAGACAGTGGAGAATTTCTTGACACATGCTGAAAACGGTTATTACGAAGGAATCATCTTTCACCGTGTCATCAAGGATTTCATGCTACAAGGCGGAGATCCGACAGGCACTGGAATGGGTGGAGAAAGTATCTGGGGAACTCCATTTGAGGACGAGTTCTCCATGCAATTATTCAATTTGCGCGGAGCTCTTTCCATGGCAAATGCAGGCCCGGGAACAAACGGCAGCCAATTCTTCGTCGTACAAGCCCAGCATGTAGACAGCAGGATGGGTGAGCAAATGAAGCAAGCCGGTTATCCGGAAGAAATCATCAGTGCTTATATGGAGCAAGGCGGCACACCATGGCTGGATCATAAACACTCTGTCTTTGGACAAGTGGTCGAAGGCATGGACGTTGTTGATACGATTGCTAACGTGGAGACAGTTGCGGGAGACAAGCCTGCAGTGGACGTGGTCATAAAAGGGATCACCATTTTATAAATAAAAGAGAAGCGAGGGGCTCAGTGCCTCTCTTTTTTTTCGGGGTTTAGTGGATTAAGCCCACTAGTGGATTGTTCTGGTAATTGATATAATGGGATAATGCAGTTTAATTCCCTATCAGGAAGGATGTATCGGATGGATTTTCTCAATCATGCTTTACTAGGTTTGTTTCTTTACTTTCCGGAAGACAAGACTGAATATATCTCAGCTGGTATAACTTGCTTCATTTTTTTAGTGGCAGCCGTTTTTACGATGAGGGCAATTATAAGATATTCAAAGAAGGAAGAAATGAAAACGAAGCAATTCGAAGATGAGGTCACCAAAAGGAACCAGCGTTTAAAGGATGATACCATCTCTTGAACCCGGAAGATGCCGTGCATCACTAGGGTGCCCCGTTTTTTGAATATTGATTATCTGAATATGAATGGTATTATGTTTTGTTAGAAGGGCGTAAAGAATTAAATGTTCCCTTATCAGCATAAGCATTTTATACTATAAGCATAGAGAGAAATTTTGGGGGCGTAATTGGTTATGCAAATCGTAGCTAAAAGAATGATTGCGGCAGATACGGTCAAGGATTTTTTCATTCAGCACTGGGAGACGACCCAAGTCGTTTTTTCAAGAGGCTTGTTTCATTATGCGGAACTTGAGGGCTTTGGGGTAATGGACGAGAATGAAAAAATCACGGGGTTGGGAACTTACAAATTATCCGACCATGTATGTCAGATCATCTCTTTGAACAGTGAGCATGAGAATCAAGGTGTTGGCTCATCATTGCTTTATGTGATGGAAAATATCGCTAAGGAAAAAAATTGCCATACTATTAAAGCGATTACAACGAACGATAATTTAAAGGCATTGAAGTTTTTTCAAAAGCGTGGTTATGTCATATCGGAAGTCGTTAAAAATGCCGTGGAAGAATCACGGAAAATCAAGCCGGAGATTCCATTTTACAGTTTTGATGGAATTCCGATCCGAGACGAGATAATACTGGAGAAATACTTATAAAAAGGTGTAATTCACCTGGATATTGATAGGGGGAATAGGGATGTTCAAGAAAATGGCGGCAGATGCCCTTGGTCTTAGTGATATTGGAAGTGTGATTAGTCCTGCTGATTATGACAAGGTAGATGCAGATGACTATATCATGCATGAAGATGGGGAAAAAATTTATTTCCTGATTAAATCAAAAACGGATGAGTACTGTTTCACTAATCAAGCGTTCATACATTTGGACGGCACTAGTGCGATAAGCAAAAAGCGTACACTTACAAGATATAGCTACAGCCAGTATACTATATCAAATGCCACGCTTGAAACCGCAGGGACCGTGGATTTGGATGCGGAAATTAAATTTTCGATCGGTGCAAAGACTTTCTCCATTGATGTTCATAAGAAATTCATAGAAGAATTAAAGGACTTGTTCAAATCACTCGTGAAAATATCGGAAATTTGCCATGAGAATGAGTTTGCCCTTCAATATGCCCAACAAAGCGTAAACCTTGCTTCTTCCACTTTGAACCAGGTTCGCACTGATGGAAGCCAAATGGCTGCAAGCTTCAAGGAAATTAATTCCGCAGCTTTCGAATGGTTGATGGACAGCCGGAAAAAGTACCATGTGAAAGATTTTGGCTTTGTTTTTGAAAAATATATCAATAATTAAAAAAGAAGGCGAACACAGTATGATGTGTCCGCCTTCTTTTTTTAGTTGTTCAAATCACTCAAGCCAGGGCTATGTTCATTTGGCATATCCGGCATTTCAGGTACCGGGAATCCTTTTGGCGGCTCTGTAACAGCAAGGTTTCCGCCATTTCGGCTCGGTGTTTCCCCTTTGAAAATATCGCCGATTTGAGTTGGATCCAATCTGAAATTGAATTGGGCATTATGGTAGCCTAAATCCACATATTTGCGGCATTCAGGATATTTGTTCAAATCATAATTAGGTACAGGGAAGATTTTCCCCCAGTCGACCCCAAGTGTTTCCAATGCCTTGGCAAATGCATTTTGGTGGGCATTGTCGCGAACCATTAAAAATGCCAGTGTTTCGCGCATTGTTTTATTGGAACTCATTTCATAAATCCTGGACTTTTGCAGGACACCAGTAGATTCAAGCATGACATTGTTCAAAAGGTTTGCCACAAGATTACCGTGATCATAAACCCATGATCCATTCCATGGATTGCCGCCAGCATCGACAGGTAGGGAGGCTTTTGCTCCGATGATGAAATGGTGAGGGTTTGCGCCGCCTTTGATGACTTCATCCAATGGGGCGCCGTCGGTAGCGACATCTCCAGGCATATCCCCGCCAGCACCATTCAGCAGCTGGTTGATGGTTGATTGGACAAGTTCAACGTGGCTGATTTCTTCCAAGAAAACACCACGGAGTAAATCACGATATTGTTTAGCCTTGCCACGGAAATTGGCGCTTTGGAAAGAATACTGCATCATCGTCCGCATTTCACCGAATTGCCCTCCAAGTGTTTCCTGAAGTACTTTTGCTGCATTCGGATCAGGCTTATCGGGAACGATCATATTGATTAAATCTTCCTTATAGAAATACAAATGGAAGCCCTCCTTGAAATTAAAATTTCTAATTTAGCTTCTGTTATCTGAATTAAATTATTCCTAAGGTAAAAAGTACCTTTATGGAATGGCGGGAAGAGAGAAATACTAGAGGGAAGAACGATTTGAAAGGATGTTGCACATGCTATCCAATCAGCAGCTTAAAGAATTTCAACAGCAATTGCAGCAAACGAAGCAAGAGTTGGAAGAGCGATTAAATGATTCAGGCAACTATGATTTAAGAAGAAGCCTGGAGGATTCGACTGGTGAGTTATCGAGTTACGATAATCATCCCGGAGATGAAGGAACCGAGTTATATGAACGGGAAAAGGATTTGGCCCTTTCCGAGCATGATCGGGATGAAATAAGGGATATTGAAAGGGCGCTTTCTGCCATCAAGACAGGTGATTATGGAAAATGCCAGGTTTGTTCAAAGGAAATACCTCTTGAACGTTTGAACGCCATCCCTACTACGACTTATTGTGTCGAGCATACCCCATCACAGGAAACTTCGGACAATCGGCCGGTCGAAGAGGAAGTTTTGGGACCGCCGTTTGGAAGGTTTGATTTTGACGACCGTCACGAATCGGTTGCGTACGACGCGGAGGATTCTTGGCAGGATGTTGCCAGTTATGGAACATCTGAATCGCCTTCCGATTTTGTAAATCCGCCAAACGATTATGAAGATATGTATGTGGAGTCCGAGGAAAATGTCGGCTATGTCGAAAATTATGAAAATTTCGTTGGTGTGGATATATACGGTAAAGAGATAACGGTTTATCCGAACTCGCAATATGAAGAATTGAAGGAAGAACTATTTGAAGAAAATATCCAAACCTCATTTGGGGATTTGCCCCGATATGAGCATGATCCTTATGTGGATGAAGAAAAAGATTGAAAAAGAAGAACCAGGATTCTAAGCCTGGTTCTTTTTTTATTTAAGAAAAAGCCAATTTCAAACGGTTTAGCCCATCCATCAGAACGCTGCGTGAACAACCGAGATTCATTCTGACGAAACCTTCTCCGCCAGGTCCGTATTTAGAACCAGGCTCCAATGCGAGCTTCCCTTGATGGATAAGTCGATCCTTGATTTCCTTGTCGGTCAATCCAAGGTCACGGCAGTCAATCCATAAAAGGTAAGAGGCATCCGGATGCATGACATGCAGTGAAGGAATTTCGGCTGCAATGAATTCCTCTGCCACTTTTATATTCTCCTCAATGTAGCCAATCATTTCTTCAAGCCATTCCAAGCCCTCCCGATACGCAGCTTCCATTGCTGTTAAGGCAAAGATGTTAAGACCATGGAAGGCCAGTTTCGTTTGAGCCTTTTGCAAAAGCTTCTGCAACTTTTCATTACTTGTGATCAGGAATGAAGCCTGAAGGCCGGCAATATTGAATGTTTTGCTTGGCGCCATCAATGTAACGGTTATGTCCGCTAATTTTTCTGAAAGCGAGCCGATCGGATAATGCCTTGATGTTGTATGGAATAAATCAGCATGTATCTCATCACTGACGATGACTACATCATATTTTTCACATAGCTCCCCGATCCGTAAGAGTTCATCCTTTGTCCAAACGCGTCCGCCGGGGTTATGCGGACTGCAAAAAAGGAATAGTTTCACTCCGCTTTTCAGCTTGTCCTCAAAATCAGTGAAATCGATCTCAAAGCGGTCATTTTCAATGATAAGGGGACTATTGACCACTTCCCGGTCATTATTTTTGATCATATCAAAAAATGGTGTATAAACGGGAGATTGTAACAATATTTTATCGCCCGGGTTCGTGAATGCTTGGATCGTTGTTCCGATTGCGGAAACTACGCCGGAGCTGAATGAAATCCAATCTTTATCGATTTGCCAGGAGTGCCGGTCTCTAAGCCAGCTTTGAATTTCAGTGAAGACCGTTTCAGAAGGGACGGTATAACCGAAAATCGGATGATTCAAGCGTTCCATCAATGCCTTTTGAATGCCCTCAGGAGATGGGAAGTCCATATCGGCAACCCACATTGGCAGAACATCCTCGCGCCCATATAAGGATGTGAGGAAGTTTTTATCCCATTTTGCAGACCCTGAATTTTCCCTGTTGATTTGTTCTTCAAATATTGACTTGTTCAAAATATCCACCACCGAATAAAATTTGTCGTCTTCGCGAAAAGCCTGTTGTTATGATACTATGATATCATGTTCTTTGAAAATATTGAGCAGGTGATGATTTTATGGATACACAGCAAATGAATTTAGCATTGGTTGCCGTTTTGCAAGAATGGGACCCTTTCAAGATAGGATGGGATCTATATGAGCCGGAAATTGCCGATACGGTCGTAGCAATCCGGAATATAGATGATCCAAAGGAACTGGCGGAAAAGATAAAATCCATTTACGAGTTCTCGTTCGATGAATCCGTTCAGATGGATAAGTGCCTGGAAATTGCTCAAAAGCTGCTGATCATTAAGAATGATGCCAGCTGTTCGATCTAAAGGTGACAAAGGGTGTACCCAGAAATCAGGGGCACCTTTTTTACGGTTTTTTTTGCTCTTTACTCGAGAGTTTTGCTGTTTTACTCGAGAGTTTCGGCGATTTACTCGTGAGTTTACGTTGGGGTGGCCACCCCAAGAAACCCCTTAATTAGTTGATACACTTCTTCCGGTTTCTCCTCTGGAAGAAGGTGCCCGGAATCCTCAATGACAACAAGCTCGGAATTAGGAAGGTCTTCATGGAGCCTTTCGCCAATACTCAAAGGCACCACTCGGTCATGCCTTCCCCAAATAAGCAGGCATGGTGTATGAATACCACTAAGGTCCTCCTTCAACAAATCGATTTCCTTATCTCGAAGCATCCTCCCCAATGCCCGGAAAATATCATGCTTCTTAATGAATGGCCCTAGGTATCCCTGCCGCATTTCATCGTCAATCATCGCCGGGTCATGGACGACATTTTTCAAGTTCTTTTCGATACCTGACTTTTGCAGATACCGTTTTATCCCGTATGAAAAGAAAGGCAGGTAACTGACCATCTTCATTTTTTCCGAATAGCCGGGCTGATAGCCTGAGCCGGCAAGTAGAATGGCATGGTCTGCAAGATCAGGATATGACTTGATGAGCTGCAGGGAAATCTGCCCGCCCATGGAATGGCCGATGATACTGAATTTCCTGATGCCTTTTCCCTCCAAGAATAGAACGACGGATTTAGCGATGTTTCGGAATGAATATGTATATCGATAATCTTTTCCGCTTTGCCCGAATGGCGGGAGGTCGATGGAGATCACATTGTATTCCTTGATTAAATAGGGGACTAATTTACGGAAACTGAAGCTCGATGACAAAAATCCGTGAAGCAGGACAAGGGTGGGGAGAGAATCATCGATTCGGTCATATTCAAAATAGATTTCGATGTCACCCACCCGTTCGACACCTTTGATTGTATGACTTTCCAAAAAAAGCTCCTCCTCCGTTATTGGTCAATGATAAAAACCCATGTTAACCTGAATATTCCAAAAAAGGTCCTTTAATACTGTTGCATAACAGTAATTGTAATAATAACAATGAAAAAATACAATTACTATAACAGGTCACCAGCCAATTTTGATATAATAGTGTAAGTTTATCCTGACAGCATAGGACTTATTAAATTATATTGTCATATAGGTTTTTTAAAAAGTCTAATAAGGTAATTCGTGAGACTATCTGCCAGCCAAACCATCACAGCTAAATTAGTGAATTCCAAAAGGGGGGTTTTCCAATGCACTTGAATGAAGAGGAATTGGAAGTCTTGAGAATCATTGAAAATAACAGCCGGATTGATCTGAAGGATTTGGCTAAAATGACCGATCAATCAGAATCGGACATTGAAATAACATTGAAGAAATTAGAAGATATGCGGGTCATTGTACGTTACTTAACAGTCATTAACTGGGCTAAAGTGGATGAATACCATGGTGTCACAGCGATGATCGATGTAAAAGTCACTCCAAAACGCGGCGTCGGTTTCGATGATGTTGCAAAAAGGATTTACAAGTTCAAAGAAGTCGAGTCCGTTTATTTAATGTCTGGGGCTTATGATCTTTCAGTCATTGTCGAAGGACGTTCGATGAACGAAGTGGCAAGCTTTGTTTCGGAAAAACTTTCGACACTGGATTCCGTCATTTCTACGACGACTCACTTCATTATGAAAAAGTACAAGCATGATGGCACCATTTTTGATCAAACTGAAGAAGATAAGCGGATAGTGGTGTCACCATGATTAAAACGAGTTATGTTTCAAAAACGATTGCAGAGCTTAAACCATCAGGCATCCGCCGCTTTTTCGACTTGGCAGCCAATTTGGAAGGGGTCGTCTCGCTTGGTGTGGGTGAACCGGATTTCGTTACATCTTGGGCAGTAAGGGAAGCGGCGATCAACTCCTTGGAGGAAGGATATACCTCATATACGGCCAATGCCGGATTATTTGAATTAAGGTCGGAAATCAGCTGGTATATGGAGAAGCAGTTCCATGTTTCGTATAGACCGGACGATCAAATCATTGTCACTGTCGGAGCAAGCCAGGCCCTGGATATTGCCCTGAGGACCATCTTGAATCCAGGTGAAGAAGTCATTGTCGTCGAACCTTGTTTCGTCGCCTATGCACCGCTAGTGACCATGGCAGGGGGAATACCGGTCACAGTCCAAACATCCAAGGAAGAAGACTTTAAGTTGACTCCCCAACAACTCGAAGCGGCTATCACACCTAAAACGAAGGCCGTTTTAATCTGTTCACCGAATAACCCGACGGGAACCCAGCTTGGGCAGGAAGAATTAGTGATGCTTGCTGACATCGTTAAAAAGCATGACTTGCTGGTGATTTCCGATGAAATCTATGCCGAACTTGCTTATGATGAGGAATTCACTTCTTTTGCTGCCATTGACGGCATGTTTGAGCGGACAATCGTCATCAATGGGTTTTCGAAAGGGTTTGCGATGACTGGATGGCGTCTTGGGTTCGTTTGTGCACCTAAGGAAATTTCGGAAGCGATGCTTAAGCTTCACCAATATGCGATGATGTGTGCGCCGACCGTTGCGCAGCATGCTGCATTGGAAGCATTAAAGAACGGTATGCAGGATGTGGAAGAAATGCGTCGCAGTTATCGGAGAAGACGAAATTATATCGTGAAATCATTTAACGATATGGGGTTGGATTGCCATAATCCTGGCGGGGCTTTTTATGCTTTTCCATCAATCGAGAAGACGGGGATGACTTCGATGGAATTTGCTGAAAAACTTCTGACGGAAGAACTTGTTGCCGTTGTACCGGGAGATGTGTTCGGGGAAAGCGGTGAAGGCCATATCCGCTGTTCTTATGCATCCTCGATGGAACAGCTTCAAGAGGCGCTTCGAAGAATGGAACGTTTCATGAAGAATCATTGTCAATAAAAGCAAAAAAATAGGGATCCGGCCTTTAGCAGCCGGATCCCTTTCCATAGGGGGAATTAGAAAAAAGAGTTAATCTAATGGATTAACATAGAAAGTGTTAATCATAGTATATCCAGTACCGTGAAAAAAAATACACATACTACGACCCATTTTTTGAATTAAGCTTGTGTATTATATAAAGTATGCATAACTTTCAGAATTTGTTCTTCGCTAAAGTCCTTAGCTGTTCTTAGAATGAGCTCCGCTTTTTTGGTTCCGATTTCGTCAATCAGTTTTTTTATGTCCTCGTCGATACCAGCTGGGTTACCGGTTTGGGCATCTTTCAGGAATTCTGAAGCCGGAATGTCAAGAACGGTGGAAAGCCGTAAAATGGTTTGTGTATCAGGAACCGATTCACCTGATTCATACTTTTCGATTTTCTTCGTGCCGATGCGCAATTTCAAAGCCAGTTCCTGTTGAGTGAGGTTGTGATCTTCTCGGTATTGCCGGATATTCTTCGCGATATTTGACATGGTCAGACACTCCTTTTTCAGGAAATATATTTTTATTATGTAATTATTTTACCATATTATTACTTAGGGGAAGTAACGGAATATGTAGGTTTTGTGAAAAAAATGCCGCATCGATAAATATCGAAACGGCATGTTGAATGTTAAATGAGATTAGTTGACTTAAGGAATACGAGTATGATCATGATCGGCACGATGTAGCGAATCAGGAAGTACCAAAGTTTAAAAAGTGATCGTCCGGAATCAGCGCCTGATTCGAACTCCTTTTGTACCTCGATCCTTTTCATTTGATAGCCGATGAAAAGGGATATGAACAAGGCGCCGACTGGCAGCGCGATATTGCTTGTCAGATAATCAGCGAAATCAAATATGGATAAATTGAAAATCTTCACATCCGAAAGCACCCCGAATGATAATGCGCTTGGAATCCCAATTAAGAAGACTGTGATACCAGCTATCCAAGAAGCCTTCTTACGCTTTGCAGCATCACCCTTTATCATGGCGGCAACGACGATTTCGAGAATGGAGAATGCCGTCGTAAGGGTGGCAAATAATAATAATATGAAGAAAATGAACATGAAGATCCCACCAAGAGCCATTTCATTGAAAACGGCTGGCAACACGACAAATACCAGTCCAGGCCCGCTCGAAGGGCTGAAGCCTAGTGCAAAAACAGCCGGGAAGATGACCAAACCAGCCAGCAAGGAAATGAAGATATTCAGTCCAACTACCGAAAAGGCCGATTTTGTAATATCTTCTTTTTTGCTTAAATAGGACGCGTAGGTTACCATCACGGAAACACCGACACTTAGTGCAAAGAAGGATTGGCCCATTGCCAATAGGATCGTTTCCCCTGTTAATGCGGAAAAGTCCGGCTTCAAGAAGAATTTAACACCCTCCATCGCTCCATCCAGAGTCAAGGAACGGATAAGAAGAATGATGAAAAGGATGAACAAGGAAGGCATCATATATTTATTCGCTTTTTCAATTCCCTTGGAAACGCCGCCTTGCACGACCCAAATGGTAAAGACCATGAATAATAACTGAGCGATGACCGTTTCATAAGGATTACTGATTATCTTATTGAAGAAGTTTCCATATTCTTCTTGAGTCAAGTTTGAGAGGGAACCTGTAAAGCTTCTCGCTAAATAAGAGATGATCCAGCCTCCAACAACACTGAAGAAGGAAAGCAGAATGATGGAAGCGACGACACCGCCATATCCGATCAATGCCCAAGGCTTCCCCGGGGCGATATGTTTATATGCGCTAATGGCATCTTTCTGTGCATTGCGGCCAATCGTGAATTCCGCTATTAATATCGGTGCACCGATAAGCAGGGTGAATAAAATGAAGAGCAGGAAAAAGACCCCTCCTCCATTTAGCCCAGTCATATATGGGAGCTTCCAAATGGCGCCCAATCCAATAGCGGATCCCGCGGCTGCCAGGATGAACCCGAGTTTTGAAGTCCATTGATCTTGTTTTGACATGATGGAAAATCTCCTTTAGATGTAAAAAAAATATCTAGCTGCATATTACTAAATTTTTAAAACATTTTCTCATCTTACTATGATTATGCGGAATTGAATAGTGTTTTAATATTACAATCTTTAGAAAAATGAGTAAATAAATTAAGGGAAATAGAGGTTATTTGCAAATTATTAGGATAAGTTATAAATAAAGATCTTATAATATTTATTATTTCCAAAAAACAAACATTTTTAATGAGTAAAATCCTAAAAAGTATGGTATACTTAACTTTGATTATTTTCCAATTATGTGATATAATTTTTTATTGCGTGAAAAGACGAAAAAATATATATAAAATAGGAGTGTTACCATGTCTGAAAAATTCGAAATTGGTGCGGTAGTTGCTGGTAAAGTAACTGGTATTCAACCATACGGTGCATTTGTTGCTCTAGACGATTCAACTCAAGGTTTAGTTCATATTTCTGAAATTACTCACGGCTTCGTTAAAGATATCAACGAACATTTAAAAGTGGGCGATGAAGTGAAAGTTAAAGTACTTTCCATCGATTCAGCTGCTGGAAAAATCGGCTTATCGATCCGCGCTACAGAAGAAGCTCCTGAGCGTACTGAAGCTCCGAAAAAAGCTCCGAAAAAACGCCAAGCATCTGTTAAAGCGACATCTCACATCGAATCTACTGAAGGTTTCAACACATTGAAAGACAAACTTCAAGAGTGGATTGAACAATCTCAACGCGAAGACTTAATCAAAAAATAATTTTTTTTGAACCGGCCGATCCTTAGATCAGCCGGTTTTTTTGTCCATTGTCATGGCTGGTAGCAGGGCATATGAATGAAATAAAGCCGGGTCATGAGTTTATCCATGGTCCGGCTTTATTTTATCGAACAGAGACATTGTCCATTGTCATGATCTCAACGAGTCGGTTTGGTTTCAGGCTCTCTGGAAATTTCAGGACTTGGTTTGAAGAGAAGACCAAGATTAATGAGACCGGCAATTCCAACCAATCCATAAACGATACGGGCCAATCCAGCATCTTGCCCTCCGAAAATCGAAGCGACTAAGTCAAATTGGAAAAAACCTATTAAACCCCAGTTGATTGCCCCAATTATTGTAAGAACAAGTGCAGTTCTTTGTATTCCACTCATTGTACAGCCTCCTTTTTTGAAAAAATCAGTTCTTTACTTATCATGCTTTTCCATCATGTAAATATACATCTACTCAAAAGTTCCGGGCGGATATTTTGTATTTAAATGGAACATTGGTCATAATGAATAAAAGAAAAACTAGCACTTGGCACTGTCGACAATTCAAAAAAGGAGTCAATGTGTCATAAAGGAGAGATATCCATTGGAGAATTTCACTTATAAAAATCCTACTAAAGTAATCTTCGGGAAAGGTCAGCTTGAAAGCCTTAAAGCTGAAATTCCTGCGTATGGCGATAAAGTTCTACTTGTATATGGCGGGGGAAGCATAAAGAAAAATGGCTTATATCAAAAAGTGGTCAATGTCTTGAAAGAAATCGATGCAGAGGTGCACGAACTTTCCGGAGTTGAACCGAATCCACGCATCTCAACAGTCCGTAAAGGTGTTGACCTTTGTAAAGAATATGGTATCGAATTTGTCCTTGCCGTTGGAGGAGGAAGCGTCATAGACGCTACAAAGGCCATCGTTGCAGGTGCTAAATATGAGGGAGATCCATGGGATCTTGTCATCAAGAAGGCACCAGTCGAAGAGGCCCTTCCATTCGGAACGGTACTGACTTTAGCTGCAACCGGCTCTGAAGCGAATTCCGGATCTGTCATAACAAACTGGGAAACGAAAGAGAAATATGGATGGGGAAGTCCGTTGGTATTTCCGCAATTCTCCATTTTGGATCCTGAAAACACTTTTTCGGTACCGAAAGATCAAACGGTATACGGAATGGTCGATATGATGTCACATGTATTCGAAACGTACTTCCATCCGGAAACGCATGCGCCGCTTCAAGACCGTTTTTGTGAATCGCTGTTATCGACGGTGATTGAAACCGCCCCTAAGTTATTGGAAAACCTGGAAGATTACGAGCACCGGGCCACTATCCTATATGCTGGAAATCTAGCCTTGAATGGGTCGCTTGGGGTTGGTTACAGCGGTGATTGGGCAACGCATAACATTGAACATGCCGTTTCAGCTGTTTATGACATCCCGCATGCAGGAGGATTGGCCATCTTATTCCCTAATTGGATGAAGCATGTGCTCCATGAAAATGTCGCACGCTTTAAACAAGTTGCAGTCCGTGTTTTCCATGTAGATCCGGAAGGTAAAACGGATGAGGAAGCGGCCCTTGAAGGCATTGAAAGACTTAGGGCATTTTGGAGCAGCTTAGGGGCACCGACCAATCTTTCGGACTATGGCATCGATGACTCACAATTGGAAGTCATGGCTGATAAAGCGATGAACAGAGGGGAGTTTGGACGATTCAAAGTCCTGAACCGTGAAGATGTCCTTGCCATTTTACGGGCTTCATTATAAAAAAGTGATATGATCCTTTCTCCCGCCTTGTCAGGTGGGAGATTACTTTATAGTCATAATTCGTTATTTACTTGATCGATTTCTTGATTATGAGAATTACATCAGATAAAGTGAAAGGGAAACTAAAGAATCCAAGGAGGAATTTGAATGGCCCATATTCGTTTCGATTATTCAAAAGCCCTGCCGTTTTTCGGGGAGCATGAGATTACCTATTTACAGGATGCTGTAAAAGTGGCACACCATTCCCTGCATGAGCAGACAGGGGCAGGCAATGAATATCTTGGCTGGCTTGATTTACCCGCCAATTATGATAAAGAAGAGTTTTCAAGGATCAAGGAAGCGGCAGCGAAAATAAAAGAAGATTCAGATGTGTTGCTGGTTATCGGTATCGGCGGATCATACCTGGGAGCACGAGCGGCAGTTGAGATGCTTCAACATAGTTTTTATAACATTTTACCGTCGGATAAAAGAAATGCACCGCAAATTTTATTTGTGGGTAATAATATAAGCTCTACATATATGCAGGACGTAATGGACCTATTGGAAAATAGGGATTTCTCGATCAATGTCATCTCTAAATCCGGTACGACCACGGAGCCTGCACTGGCATTCAGGATTTTCCGGAAACTGCTGGAGCAAAAATACGGTGTTGAAGAAGCTAAGAGCCGCATTTATGCGACCACTGATAAAGAAAAGGGCGCATTAAAAACGGTAGCAACGGAGGAAGGTTTCCAAACTTTCGTCATTCCTGATGATGTTGGCGGACGTTACTCGGTCTTAACGGCTGTAGGACTGCTTCCGATTGCGGTCAGCGGGGCGGATATCGATCAAATCATGGAGGGAGCCGAGCGTGCCAGGACGGACTTCAGTTCTTCCGAGCTAGGTGAGAATCAGGCATACCAATATGCGGCGGTTCGGAATATCCTTTACAATAAAGGGAAAACGATTGAAATGCTGATAAACTATGAGCCTGGACTTCAATACTTCTCTGAGTGGTGGAAACAATTATTTGGAGAAAGTGAAGGAAAGGATCAAAAAGGGATATTCCCTTCATCGGCCAACTTTTCGACTGACCTGCATTCATTAGGGCAGTATGTTCAGGAAGGACGGCGTGACCTTTTTGAAACAGTCATCAAAGTGGAGAAGGCCCGTCATGAAATCTTGATTGAAGAAGCGGAAAATGATTTGGATGGCCTGAATTACCTTACAGGTGAGTCGGTGCAATTCGTGAATAATAAAGCATTTGAGGGTACGCTGTTAGCCCATACGGACGGTGGCGTTCCAAACCTGATCGTAACGGTTCCGCAACTCGATGCTTATACTTTTGGCTACCTTGTATATTTCTTCGAGAAAGCTTGTGCGATGAGCGGATACTTATTGGGTGTAAATCCATTTGATCAGCCTGGAGTGGAAGCCTATAAGGTGAACATGTTTGCTCTTTTAGGCAAGCCTGGTTATGAAAAGAAAAAAGCTGAGCTCGAACAGCGCTTATAATAAAAAAGGCATCAAGCTGGAAATACATCCAGCATGATGCCTTTTTCTCTGTTTGAAAAGCAAAAGCAGTGTCAGGTGAAGAGAAGGAAACTTCACAAAAGCGTAAGGATTGCTTGGAACGCCCATTCCTTTTTCCAATTGAAGGAACAATAAGGCCAGGTTTTTTTTATGGCACTTTGGTTAAGCTAATAGAAAATTAGCGAAAGAGGTTTTATACAATGATTAAAATTTCTTCTCAATTGGAAGGGAAAACATTCGGTTTGTTCGATCTGGAGACGAAGTTAAAACCGGAAGGATATGCGATTGGCGGAGGATGGGATTATGACCACGGGTCTTTTGATTATAAGATTGATGACAGTGATGGCTACCAATTCTTGAGAGTCCCTTTCAAGGCTGTTGATGGTTCACTCGATCAGGACGGGGTAATGGTCAAACTCTTACAGCCGTTTTTGTTATCTCATAAGTACGAGGACGGGATTGATGATGAAGGAAATATCGGAAACCTCTCCGCTTCCTTCAATCAATTTGCCGAGCCTGAAAATCCGGATGCCGAATTTCCGGAAAACTATATCTCATTAGGAAAGACGCTTGTCCGGGATTTGGAAAAGCTTTTATTACATTAATCATCAATGATGATTAGAGTGTCATCACGATGTATGATTACATCTCCGGGGGGCTTGATTAAGGTCTTGCCTCCTGAAATGATGCCGACCAATAAAATGTCTTGATCGAATAGCTTAACGTTCAGCTGTTTAAACGTCAATTCCACCCAGTCATCCTGGATGGGCAGCTGTTTGAGGCTCAATCCATCCCGCTCATTTTGTTCTCTGGCTTCCGTTATGATCCCCTTCGATAAGCAATCCTGCATATATTCACTCGCGAATTTATTCGTTTCGACTATCCCGTCCGCTCCAGCCCGTAAAGCATTTTCCTTTTGTTCATGCGTCAATATTTCCACAAGACAATACACATGCGGATTCAGCCCTTTGACGGCCAGTAACGTTAAAATCGAGAACATATCCGTTTGCAGCTCGTCTTGCTTAAGGTCAGCCGTAATAAGGACGCGAATGGCTTGTTTAATATTGGCTTTCTGCAAAACGGAATCCAATGTAGCTTTTCCTTGGATAAAGTGGATATTCGTCCTTGGAAGCGGGTGCTTTTGCAGTGTATCATCGATAAGGACAATGGATTGATGGTGCTTACGATCATGAATGTTTTGGATGATTCTCTTGGAACGGCCATTCCAGCCCACAATGATAATATGTCCGCCGCCGCCGAATACTTTCTTTCCTGTTAGAAATTGCTGTTCATTGGATATGGAAATTTTAGCGATGTACGCAAAATAAGAAGTAATCAGGCCGGCCCCTGACAAAATGAGGACCATCCCAATGATTTTGCCAAGATTGGTCACGGGAGTGAAATCTCCATAGCCGACCGTTGACATCGTCACGATTGCCCACCAGATGCCATCAAGTAAGGTGGGGAATCTCTTCGGCTCCACAATGTGGATCAAGACCCCGAATGATAGTAAAAATAATGCGATGATGGAAAGCAATCTGATGAAACGCGGAAATCTGGGAACGGTGCTGATGTATGGACCGATTCGAATCATTTTTTTCACACCCTTTGAGCTGTTCCTTATAGTATGGTCAAAAAAGGCTTGGCTCATAAGGGTCCGGACAGACAAACTTTGAATGATGAATATCGGCATCTTGCCTATCGAATTATAGTAAATGATAAAAGCCCTCCGGAAGATGTCGGAAGGCTTTTGGTGCTGAGTCACGTATCCTGAATGGACTTCATGCTCGATGATTGATTATATGCCCGTTTGAGCTTCGGTATTCCTTTATCTTTTCTTAAACCCTTCTCCGTACGTTGAAGTTATCACTGATGAGCAGCCAGTTTTGGGGGAAGGCTAAGCCGAGCTTCCAATAACTCATTCCCCTTAAGTTCAATTCTTTGAGTAAATCGAATTTTGCCTGAATCGATCTGGCATCTTCAAACCACACCTCATGCTTCCTATCCTCAATATCGGTATAATTGAAGTGCGGGGCCTGTGCGGTTTCATCATACTCGATGGAAACATCATTGTCCGCCGCAATCTGGATGGCTTGCTGCGGACTCACGGCCCTTGCAGTGGATCCCTGTACAAAAGGCAGGGTCCAATCATAGCCATATAGATTTTGCCCCATCATGATCTTGTTGGAAGGAATATCGGTGACGGCATATTCGAGAACATCCCGAACAGGTCCAATTGGTGACACTGCCATTGGGGGTCCGCCGCTATATCCCCATTCATATGTCATGATGATGACGAAGTCGACGATTTCACCATGTGCTTTATAGTCATGGGCCTCATACCAACGGCCTTTTTGCTCAGCACTTGTTTTAGGGGCCAGTGCCGTGGAAATGAACCATCCTTCCTTCTTGAAGCGATCCCTGGCTTTTCGGAGAAATTGATTATAGGCTTCTCTGTCGGCTGGGCGTAAATACTCAAAGTCAAAGTGGATATCGCGGAAACCATATTTCTTTGCCGTTGTAACGATATTGTTCAGGAACTTATTCTGAACGGAAGTATTCGTTAAGATGATTCGCCCGAGCTCATCGCTGAATTGGTCATTCTCCTGATTCGTGATCACCATCATCAGGACATTTTTATTTTCCCTGGCGATGGCAGGGAATTCATTGAGCAATGGCTCTTTTAAGGAGCCGTCTCGTAGCGCCTGGAAGCTAAAAGGGGCTAAGTAGGTTAAATAGGGTGCTGCTTCCCTGGCGGCCGTCTCAAGGGCCGGTGCAACCGTCGTACCCCTTGGCTCGACATAGCCGTTGAATTCGGCGGTCCTTTTCCTCCGAGCTGGAATATAGAGCCGGTATCCAACGGATAGGATTTGATTTTCGGAAATGCCATTTATATTTGCCAATTCTTGAACAGGGACATCAACCCTTTGGGAAATGGAATAAAGACTATCACCCGGTTGAACGAAATAATAACTGCCGACGATTGGAATGACAAGGGCCTGCCCCGAAACAAGATTATTTGGGTTAGGGATCTTATTTGATTCAACGAGCCTGTCAACGGTTACGCTGTATGTCTGGGCGATGCCATATAACGTCTGGCCTGGCCTAACCACATGTATTTGCAATTCTTTTCCCTCCTACTGAAAGTTTCCTAACAGTTTATGAGCATAAAATGGAATTCATGATAAAGAGCTAAGGATTGTGAGAAACACAGATGAAAAAATACAATAAATTGGCAATAATAATTTAAGCCTAAAATGCTAATTAATATTAGTAGGAGGTGAAAACACATGGCAAACAACAATAACAGCAATCAACTAGTAGTAGCTGGTGCAGAGCAAGCTCTACAACAAATGAAAAATGAAATCGCTAGTGAATTTGGTGTAAACCTAGGTGCTGACACTACTTCTCGCGCTAACGGATCTGTTGGTGGGGAAATCACAAAACGTTTAGTGCAAATGGCTGAGCAACAATTAGGCGGATATTCTCGTTAATTAACTGAATAAAAATGGATTAGAAAGAGAAGGAGCATCGCTCCTTCTCTTTCGCATTGTTCAGCTAGTTGCCTGCCTTGCCTTTAAAATCTTGATTGCCCTTTCAGGGAAATCGGTCATGATAACGTCGACACCCAACTCTGCGAGCCTGACGATGTCGGCTTCATCATTGGCGACCCAAGGCCGGATTTTATATCCAAGTTTTTTCGCTTTTTCATTAACTGCTGGAGTCAGGCTGTTTTTATCTGGATGAAAACCCGACTCTTTTTTATCACGTAAGATTTCTTCGAAGTTTTCAGGTAGTCCCTCGAACAATAATGCACGTTCAAGATCTGGGGCAAGCATCTTCACTTTTTCAATGGATTGATGGTTGAAGGAAGAGAGGATCACCCGATTTTCCATTCCATATTGACGAATTAAATCAATGATCTTCTGTTCAATTCCTTTGTAAGCGAGTTTATCCGTTTTGATTTCGATATTCATCAATAAAGCATTTCCCATAGCCCAGTCGAAAACGTCCATTAAAAAAGGAATCCGCTCCCCAAGGAATTCATTGGAAAATTTACTCCCGGCGTCAGCCGTTTTCAGTTTTTGTGCCGAATGATCTTGTACATAACCTGTAAGGGTGGTCGTTCGATCAAGTGTTTCGTCATGGATGATGACCAATTCCCCGTCAGAACTGAGGTGGACATCGAACTCGATCCCCTCTGCCCCGATTTCTGCCGCCTTTTGAAATGCTGCCATGGTATTTTCAGGATGCGTACCCTTGGACCCTCTATGGGCGAAAATCAATATGTTTTGCAAAATCATCACTTCCCCTTTAAACTTTATCTTGAACCCTATCATACATGTACGCTTGAATTGTTTCAGCAATGTTTAATAGACAATATTTTAAACAACGAGTAAAATACATATGATATTTCCATAAATAGGTGTTCGAATTATGAGGTGAATAAAATGAATATGTGGGAAATTTTTGTTGCAGTTATCCTTGGTCTTGTAGAAGGATTAACTGAATTTGCTCCTGTATCGTCTACAGGGCATATGATTATCGTTGATGATTTATGGCTGAATTCGAAAGAACTTTTCGGGAGTGAAGTGGCCAATGCCTTCAAGGTGGTTATCCAGCTTGGTTCGATACTCGCCGTTGTCGTGCTCTTCTGGGGACGATTCATGGACTTGCTTGGTTTAAGGAAGCTGAAAGGCACATCGGCTGTGAACGGCCAAAAGCTTAACCTATTGCAGATCATTGTCGGATTGTTGCCGGCGGGCGTTTTAGGTCTATTATTCGAAGATTATATTGATGATCATTTATTTACGATGAAGACGGTTATCGTCGGATTGTTCTTAGGCGCATTTTTGATGATTGCTGCGGATAAATTCCGTCCAAAGCTGACTGCAGAGACTGTTGACCAAATCACTTATAAACAGGCCTTTGGTGTAGGGTTAATTCAATGTTTGTCACTATGGCCGGGATTCTCACGTTCAGGCTCGACCATTTCAGGTGGAGTGCTTTTGGGTATGAGCTATCGGGCGGCTTCCGATTTCACATTCATCATGGCAGTGCCGATCATGGCTGGTGCCAGCTTGTTGAAAATCGTGAAATACTGGGAAAGCTTCACACCTGAAGTTCTGCCGTTCTTTATTGCAGGTTTCATCAGTGCATTTATCTTTGCATTATTCTGTATCCGCTTTTTCTTGATTTTAATCAATAAAGTTAAATTGACTCCTTTTGCCATTTACCGGATAGTCTTGGCGGTTGTGCTTCTATTCATTATTTGGTAATACGAAATGAAGCTTGAAAGAGGAGAGTGACCACCCCGTCGATGCGGGGTGGTTTTTTTTTGTGTCCGAAAATAGGCAGGATTCCCATGAAATTCATGACGAATGATAATTGGGTTTTTGAGTTTTTAATTCGTTATTATTGAGTTTAATATCAATAATTCCTTTTATAATAAAAAAATATTCGGTTTTTAGTGTAGTTCCAGACATAATTAGTAAAAAAAATATAAATGTAATAAAGCTCCCTGAGCGTAATGGTACCAACGTGTTTGGGTATTTTTTGTAATATTCAAATGATTACATAAACTATTTCCGTATAATTTATATGATATAATTTTAGTATAAATAAAGTACATGTGTACACCTGGGGAGGACAACATGAGAAATGACCAATTGAAGAAAACGATTGGCTTTTGGGTTGGAACATCTATTGTAGTTGGAACAGTTATCGGTTCTGGTATTTTCATGAGACCTGGTGACGTGCTTGAGTTAAGCGGTAATTCAACCATGGCTTTGTTAGCTTGGCTGATAGGCGGTCTGATTACCCTTGCAAGCGGGTTGACGATTGCAGAAGTGAGTACACGGATTCCTAAAACGGGCGGCTTATATGTCTATATGGAAGAAGTGTACGGTAAAGCATGGGGATTCCTATGCGGCTGGGTTCAGACATTGGTATACGGACCTGCAGTCATGGGCGCACTCAGTTTATACTTCGGGTTATTAGTTGCAGGAATATTTAAGATCGCTTCAAGCTACTCTTTGGCGATAGGGATTCTTACGATCGTATTCATAGCAGGCATGAACTTGCTGGGTACAAAATACGGCGGTATCATCCAAACCTTATCAACCGTTGCTAAATTGATCCCAATTATTTTCATAGCGGTGTTCGGTATCGCACAAGGTGATATGCCTGTATTCAATGTCGATAGTGAAAGTTCAATGAAAATCAGTATGGCCGGTGCGATTTTGGCTACGCTCTGGGCGTATGATGGCTGGATGAATGTCGGCTTCATGGCAGGGGAAATGAAAAATCCGCAGAAAACGCTGCCGCGGGCAATCATAACGGGATTGGTCGTGGTCATGGTCGCTTACTTGGGTGTGAATCTTGCCATGCTTTCTGTATTGGGGGCGGAGGGAGTCATAGCGCATGGTACGAATGCAGCGAATGTTGCGGCAACGCTTTTATTCGGTGAATTTGGCGGGAAATTGATATCGATCGGAATTGCGATTTCAATCTTCGGTTGCTTGAACGGAAAGCTTTTGACCTTTCCACGCATTACCTTGGCGATGGCGACTGATAAAATGATGCCAGGCCATAAACAAATCGGAAAAATATCGCCCAAGTTCAAAACGCCTATAAATGCGACGGTATTGCAAGTGATCATTGCAATCATCATGATGGTTGCAACAGACCCTGACAAACTTACCAATATGGCCGTATTCTCTGTCTTCTGTTTTTATGGATTAGCTTTCTTTGCGGTCTTCATCTTACGCAGGAAAGATCCGGATGCAAAAACGTATAAAGTGCCGTTTTACCCATTCATCCCCATCGTGGCGATTGCTGGCGCAATATACATTGTTTTAAGCACATTAATCCAAACACCTTTAAATGCCCTGTACTCTGTGATCATCCTCATTATAGGTATGCCAGTGTATTGGCTCCTTAAGAAAAGTGAGCGGGATGGTAAACGTTCATATTAATGAAAAACCCTTCACTGCGTGCAGTGGAGGTTTTTTTTATAAGTTGCTGGAATGAAATTTTCCCGTTGGACAAAAGTGGTGAAATAGACAACTCGGGAAGTTCGTATTAACATAGGGGGGAAGTTAAATAGTGAAGGGTCTGAACAAAAGTGAATTATATCGAGCCTGCTGGTAAATCATTCAGGAAAACAATCTTGGCTTTATTTCTTGGTAGCTTTGTAACGTTTGCGGATCTGTATAGTACCCAACCGGTCATTCCGGTTTTCGCAAAGCAATTCGGAGTCTCTCCTGCAATGGCAAGCCTTACATTATCTTTCGCAACTGGAACGCTTGCACTCTGTTTATTGCTTGTTTCTTTTTTCTCAGAAAATATCGATAGGAAAAAAATAATGGGGACGGCGCTCACCTTGTCTGCATTGTTATCCATATGTGTCAGCTTCATCCAGGATGATCTATACATCCTAATTGCTATACGGGCGATTCAAGGAGCCGTGCTTGCAGGTTTCCCGGCAATTGCGATGGCCTATATCAATGAAGAATTTCATCCGAAAAGCCTTGGCTATGTGATGGGAATCTATGTGAGCGGTTCGAGTATCGGGGGATTGGCTGGCAGGCTGATTGTCGGCGTGCTGACCGACCATTTCTCGTGGAACATAGCGATTGGAAGCCTTGGGGCTTTAAGTTTGATCATCAGTCTGGCCTTTTGGTGGATGCTTCCGCCTTCACAGCATGCCGTCCGCGCAGGAGTCTCTTTGTCGAGAATCAAAACCTCCCTGATCAATAACTTAAGGAATAGCGGACTAGTACTCTTATTCGGCATGGCCTTCCTATTAATGGGCTCGTTCGTTACTGTTTATAACTTTGTGGGTATACCTTTAATGGGACCGCCATATCATTTATCACAAACATTGATTGGCTTCATTTTCATAATCTATCTTGTGGGGACATTTAGTTCAACATGGATGGGAAAGCTCGCCGATCAATATACTCGAAGGATTGTACTTCTTACCGGAATCGCTATTATGCTGATGGGCGCCCTTTTAACCCTATTGGATCCGCTTTTGCTGAAAATAATGGGGCTTGCACTGTTTACATTTGGCTTTTTTGGAGCACATTCAATTGCGAGCAGCTGGGTCGGAAGCTTGGCTGATAAGAGTGAAAAGGCACAAGCATCCGCTTTATATCTCCTGTTTTACTATGCGGGATCAAGTATAGTGGGGGCATCAGGCGGTATATTCCTGATGAAGTTCGGCTGGGGAGGGGTCATCTCGGCTGTCTCGATCCTGATCATCCTGGCTGCCGCTTGTGTGGTGATGGTTGAAAAGAGAATCGTTAAATAAAATGATCTTTTCTATCATGTTTTTCCGGAATGCTGAATATAATCTAGTGAAAATGGATATTGAATAATAGATTGATAAGAGAAGAGGGTAATAGATAGAGTGAATCGAAAAGCAGTAATTCTCATTGGGTTAATAGCCGTTTTAATTATATTATTCGTTGTATACTTAACAAGTCCGGGCAGATTGGAAAAGGTGGAGATTGTTGAAAAATACTATCCTCATTTCTCCGATGGCAAGGCAGTCGGTTTTAAGACGAACGAAGTCATTGATGTTACGGAAACCGAAGAGGGATCCAATTGCGCAATGAAATTCAGCAATGGGAAAACGTTGGAAATTGATTGTGACCGTTATTTAACATACAAAATTGATGAAACAGTCTATATTACCACTGAAGGAAACCATGTGAAGGAAATCCGGAGAAAAAGGTAGTGGCTTTTCAATAGTTAATGACGGGAGAGCTGAGATTGCTTAATACAACAAACTCAGCACTTTTATTTTATCCAATGAAAAAACCCAGACCATTTTGGACTGGGTTTTTTCATTTTTTATCTGTGCTTTTACTTTTAGCCTTTTTATTACGCCGTAGTACATCCAAGATTCTGCGGCTGTTATTTTTACTGTTTATGAGTTCTACTAAATCGCTCATGTTTTCAGATTCGAAGTCTTGTTGATCTTTTTTCATGATAATCCCTCCAATGTCATATAGCATAATACCCTTATAAAGAAAAGGGTAAACGTCTATTATCATATTGGTAATAGAAGGATGTTATATCCTTAACCATTCATTATTTGATAAAATGTGATAAAAGCCCTGTATGGGAGGTCTACATGGAAGAATTAAGAATGATCGGTGAAAAAATTGAAAAATTTAAATATATCTTAGTGGAGCATATCGAGTTGTTTGAAGAAGAGGAACCGCTCTATGATTTTGAAACCAGTAAAGAGGTACGGTCAAAGCTTATTCAAATTCATGCTGATGCCTTGATTCATGGAAAGGCACAGGCAATGGAAAGTATGAAAATAACGGGTATGGAAATAGGTAAGCGCATCGTGGATATGGGGATTCCTTTAGATAAGAATATTGAGGAAGCTCAGCTTGTGCGTAACCTTTTCTGGAGTTTCATTGAAGAAGAAGTAAGCAATCGCTATTACTCGATTGAAATTCTGCTAAAGGCAAGCTCGATAATTGATGCAATCCTGGACCAGTTCATACACTGTGTGAGTATCAGTTACGTGAATCATTATAAAGAAATGGCGAAAATGGCAAACGATTCTTTGCAGAAGATAAAAGAAAACCAAGAAGTCATGGAAGAATTGTCCACCCCGATCGTTCAGACCGTATTAAAGGATGTGCTGCTCCTACCGTTGATCGGACGAATTGACGATTGGAGAATGGAGTCGATGCAATCGACGGTACTGCAAAAATGTGCAGATCTGCATGCGGAAGTACTGATCATGGATTTCTCCGGAATTAACTTTACGAAGGAAAGCAATATGCTCTCCCTGTTGGATCAATTAGTGGGGGCACTGGCGTTGATGGGTACGGAAACGATGTTTGTCGGCTTTGCCCCTGATGCCGTGAAAGAGATCGTCAAACTTGATTTCGCAAATCAGGTAAAAGCCTTCCTATCATTCAGGCAGGCACTGGAATATCTGTTTAAACAAAGAGGGCTGGCTCTTCAGCCAGTATGATGGAGGTATCCTATTTTAGGGTATCTTTTTTCTATGTCATGTAGTTCCCAGGAAGCTTTCATACTTTATCGTCCATCGATATTTCTTCATGATATAGTTAATGGCGTAAGGGCATGTTGATTTTCATTTAAGTAAAGTGAATAATGTAAAGCGTGTAAGGAAGGTGGACGAAGAGTGTTTTTTAAGAAAAATGAAGAACCTGATCATAACGAAAAATGGTATTGTGTAGGAATCATGACGGATAAAGGGTTGGAGGACGAAGAATATGATATTTTGTCCAAACGCATCCTCGACTCGGTCCAAAATGTCTCGGTCATATCGGACTTGGTAAGGGTCGAATGGGATCGGGATAAATTGCGAGCCTTGAACGAGCGTTTTCGGGACCCCTCATTTTCCGACCCATGTTTTATCATTAATGAATTCATACCAGAGGATATAAAAAAGGAAAGAAAACTTCTCGAGAAAACTCATAAATGGAAGAGGCTACTTGGTCTCCTTTCCGTGATTGAATACATGGAAGCCGAGACGAAGGCGGCCCATGACTTTGATAAAGCTCTCTTTTATACTGACGATGCAGATAAAGTCATTGAATACATTATTGCAAATAGCTAGAATTCCCTGCCACATCGATACATTGTATCGGTGTTTTTGCATTTGATTTAATGTTTATCGGAGCAATTTCGCGGTAGAAATTCGACCTTGCCCAGGGAAAATTCGTCCTTGAACCTTTCCAGCCTTACTGAAATAAAAAGAGAGAATGTAAGGATGTTGGTAGGAAAGATGGGTGGAAACGCGGAATATCTTAAATAGAAAGAAAGAGAGTTTTGGGAGAGAGAGGGAGATGAATCGATGGAAGTTGCCGTACCTCAGCAAAAGCCAAAACGGAAGTGGAGAAAGCGGGTGCTATGGAGTTTTGGAATCATGATGATACTTTTGCTGTCTGTCTTGATTGCTGCAAATGTATTTCTTTCAAGATCCTTGCCGGAAACGAAGGGGGAAATATCGCTTCCAGGTCTTTTGAAACCGGTTACGGTGGTGAGGGATTCAAGTGGGGTCCCGCATATCAACACAGCGAATGAACATGATTTGTATTTAGCCCAAGGGTATATCCAAGCACAGGATCGTTTATTTCAAATGGATTTAAGCAGGCGTCAGGCTTCAGGAAGATTGAGTGAAGTGATTGGTGAGAAAACCGTCAAAAACGATAAGTATTTCCGTACACTTGGGTTGAGGCGGGCGGCTGAAGCCTCTTATGCAGCGTATTCAAGTGACGGGAAAGATGCCTTGGATGTGTTTGCCGAGGGGGTAAATCTTTATATCAATGAATTGAAGGAGAATGGGAAATGGCCGGCGGAGTTCACTCTGCTTGGATACGAACCAGAGCCGTGGACACCCGTCGATTCTCTGACCATCGGTAAATATATGGCCTTTGATTTAGGTGGGAACTGGGAAGATCAGGCGTTTAGGCAGTATTTGCTGCAAACGTTCCCAAAGGAAAAAGCATATGATTTATTCCCTAATTATCCAAAGAGCGCTCCATATATCATCAGCAAGGAAGAACTGGATATTGAAAAAAGTTTTGCCGGGGCCGTTATTCCTTATGAATTCAACGGCAGCAATAACTGGGTAGTTTCAGGCAAGAAAACGGATTCCGGTCAGCCGTTATTGGCCGATGACCCCCATCTGGGATTAGCTACACCGTCCGTTTGGTATCAAATGCACTTGGAGGCCCCGTCGGTCAATGTGAGCGGTGTTATTTTTGCCGGGATTCCGGGCATCATCCTCGGTCATAACGAAAAGGTGGCTTGGGGTGTGACCAATACCGGTCCGGATGTACAGGATCTGTATATTGAGAGGAGAAACCCGGAAAACGAGAAAGAATTCTCCTACAAAGGTAACTGGGAAAAAGCTGAAATCTTGGACGAACCCATAAAGGTGAAGGGTGGTAAAACACTCGACTATAAAGTGACGGTTACCCGCCATGGACCGGTTGTCTCCGAGTTTGCTGGGAAAAGCGGAAAAGATACCGTGCTTGCATTAAGGTGGACGGCACTTGATCCATCTGCGGAGCTTGAAGCGGTACTGAATATGAATAAAGCGGGAAGCTGGAAAGAATTCGAAAAGGCCCTCTTGCAATTCGAAACGCCGGCCCAGAATTTTGTCTTTGCCTCAGTCGACGGGACCATTGCCTATAAGGCGAATGGGAAAATCCCAATCAGGAAAAAAGGCGATAGTATGCTGCCTGTACCTGGCTGGACGGATGAATTTGAGTGGAAAGGCTATATTCCCTTTGATGAACTTCCAAAAACGGTGAATCCGGAAGAGGGATTCATTTCGACAGCGAATAATAAAGTCATCTCAGATGATTATCCTTACCACATCAGCAATAACTGGGCACAGCCGTACCGTCAGATGAGGATACAGGAGTTTTTAAAAGCCAATAAAAAGCTTACGGCCGAGGATATGCAAAGCCTGCAGATGGATACAGTGAATTTGCAAGCTAAGGAGTTTGTTCCTCAATTCGTGGAGGTATTGAAAGGTCCATCTGGGAAAAAGGAAGACCAGGCACTAACGATTCTGAAAAAATGGAATCATATTGATTCCGTTGATGAAGCGGCACCGATGATCTTTAATGTCTGGATGCGAAAAATAGGTGATGTTCTGCTTAAGGAAGAAATACCGGAGGAAACCCTCAACCTCTTTAATGGAAGGCGGTCGGCCGTCGATGAACTACTAAGGCGGGCACTGGACGGTAAGCCAGGCCCTTGGATTGATGAGGCGGGCGGACTTGAGCAGGTGCTTGCCAAGTCGCTGCAGGAGACATTAACGGAACTGGGAGAATCACAAGGTGACGATATAGCTGATTGGGAATGGGGAGACTATCATCAGGTCAGGTTTAACCACCCGCTCTCGAGTGTCGCCCCATTAAATTATGTATTTAACAGCGGCGGCGGAATGCCGGTAGGCGGCAGCAGTGTCACCGTACAGGCGGCGGCATTTTTAGATGATGGAACCGTTAATCATGGCGGGTCCTGGAGATTTGTCATCGACCTGGCCGACATGAATCAAGGATATCACCTTGTTGGCCCTGGTCAATCAGGTAACGTGAAAAGTGAGTGGTACCACGATCAGCTTGATGATTGGGCAGAAGGTACTTATCATAAAACCACTTTAGACGACCCAAAAGGTGATACGCTGACATTGAAACCATCATACTGATATTCAGAAAAAAAGTACCAAGCCCAGCATCCTTGCTCTGGACTTGGTACTTTTTCATTGTTTTTGCCTAGTAAGGAATTCTGCAAGGAACTCCTCGAAATTTGGGGCCTCGATTGCTGCGATTTTTTCATATGATTCAATGATCTTAAGTTTAATTTCTTGCTCCAGATCATTCCGGTCTTGATAGTTCGTGTTTTTTAACGATTTTTTTATTTTAGGATTCAAAGAGTCGATTAGATCCATTAATTCTTCTTTTGACAGTTTTTTATCCACAATGGCTTTTCTCCTTTCTAACATATACCTCATCCATATAGTGCTTTCGAAGTTTTTTTAGAGCTTGTTTACGGATGCTTGAGATATTCTGTGGCGACTCATGGAAATAGGCAGCAATTTCCTTGTTGGATAGGCCGTAGGAAAAGATCATGGTCAGAACCAGGCTTTGTTTGGCTGTTAACTTTTTCAAGGCTTTTATCATCTCTTCATCACTTATGTGTGAAGCGAGTTCTTTCGTTTCCCCCATCTTTTCAAGTTGAACGTCCATAGTGCCGATTCGATCGATGAATCCGCCAGTATCCCTTGGTGCCGCATCAAGTACCATTCGATAGCGTTCCCGCTGTTTCCGTGCCCTTTTATCAAAATCAACAGAGAAAAAGTAAATTAAGGAGCACATGTATTTGTATACTTTAGCCCGGTAATAGAAAATTTTGAAAGTCTCGTTGAGATGGCAAATGTTGTGGGAAGAAGGGGAATCAAGAGTTTCAGTGAAAATCTTTAAATGCTCTGGGTTCTGTAAAAATACTTGAATGATGGGTTGTTCAAAGAAAGATGAGTACTGTTGCTGCAGAAACTCCAATGAATGAGAAAAAAAATGAGAAGTTAAATGGTTCATTGTTATCCCTCCTTTAATTAATAAAGTGATAGACAAGGGGAATAAATCAATTATATACGAACATTCGTTCTTTTTTCCATGAATCAATAGTGCTAGATTGATTTTTTTAAACAAGTTTCACTTTAGATATCAGATACAAGAAAAGGGGTGAAGAGGATGATGATTGAGGATGCTACTATGTGGGTTTCATTAGTTAGCGAATTTGGCTATCCATTCGTCGTTTCTATGTTTTTGCTCTTCCGCTTCGGTAAACAATTAAAAGAACTGACAACGGACGTAGAGAACTTAAAAAAGTCCGCTCATAAAACGAAAAAACGATAACCTCAGGGCGTATGTGCCAGGTGATAAACACCGAATTTCGGATTCTATTCAAAAAAGGGTCCGGAATTCGGGTATAAAGAAATGGGTACTATCTGAAAATCAAGACTTTGCTAAACCCCTCCCTTACACTCAAATAAAAAAATAATAAACCATTATTTGGAATATAGCACAAAATAGGTAAAAAATAATCGTCATTTGGAATCATTTTACTACTATAATTCATCCGTCAATGGAATTAGATAGGAAATCCTCCCCTCATACGATTTTAGTTTTATGGATTAAAGTGAAAATACTTTTAAAAAAACAACATTCATCAATAAACTTATAGAAGTATGCGGCATCCGAGTAAAAGGGTGCTGCTTTTCTTATTGTTTGGTAATAAACTGATAATATGGAAAAGGGGTGGGAAAAAATGAAAAGTCAACAGCTGGAAGATATTCAGATCCTGCAGCATGAATGTGAACGGGAAGGTTTTACTTTAAAGCTGAACTGGGAAACGCTTCGCAGTCGAAATGGTGTGAATAAGAATGACTTTTTTCACTATGATGGATTGAAGCTTGTTGGTTTTCTAGGTCTATACGATTTTGGAAACAAAGTGGAGATGTGCGGAATGGTGCATCCTGATTTCCGTAGGCAAGGCATTTTTACAAAGCTGATGGAAGAGGCCATAAGGAGTGCCGCAGAGCGCAACTATAAGTTGATTCTTTTGAACTCACCTGCTCAATCCCATTCAGGGACAGGATTTTTGAAGCAGCTCAATTGTGAGTTTGCTTTTTCTGAGTTTCAAATGAAATGGTCCGAAACGGAGCTTGATGATTATGGTGATGCAGTCGTTCGCCCTTCACGGAGGGATGATGAGGAAACGGAAATTCAGCTGGATATTCAATGTTTCCAATTTACGAAACAAGAGGCGAAGGATTATTATCAGCGCATCCTCTATGAGGATACTCTGAAAACCATGATGATTGAAAAGGGTGGTCTTGCAGTCGGTAAGATCCGTGTTGATCACTCTGGCCGGGAAGCGTGGATTTATGGATTTTCCATTTTGCCAAAATACCAGGGAAAAGGACTTGGCAGAAAGGCATTGAAAAAGGTCGTAGCCGAACAATGCCAGTTGGGATATGATATTTTTCTCGAGGTAGAGGCGACTAATGGGCATGCTTTAAGACTCTATGAATCTTGTGGATTCAAAACCATTCAAAGACAGGATTATTATCAATACAAAGGCTGAAGGATGCTTGACGACAAAGAGTGTTAGGAGGCAGGGATGGATGTTGATCTTATTCAATTATAACTGGCAGGTGCGAAATGAGTGGTTCAAGTGGTGCCGGTCCTTACCGAATGAGGAGCTGAAACGGCAGCGCACAGGAGGGATGGGGAATATATTGAAGACACTCGCCCATATTATCGATGTCGAATGCAGCTGGATCAGGGCCATACAAGGGAAGCCTGATGTCGCGATCGATTTGGAAGCTTATGATACGATCGAAAAGGTCGAAGATTTATCCGCTAGTTATCATTCTGAGATCATTGAATATTTGAACTCGCATGCTATTGAAGAAGAGAATGGAATGATTCAGCCAGCTTGGATGGAGGGGACATACGAAAAAGGCAGGATACTGCGCCATCTGATAGCGCACGAAATTCACCATATAGGCCAGCTGTCCATTTGGTCGAGGGAGATGGGCATCGAACCGGTATCCGCCAGTTTAATAGATCGGGATTTATAGTCTTTATGTTTTAAAACTGGTAATAAAAAAAGGGATTATGGAAGGAGGACAAGCAGGGAATCCATATTGGATATAATGGTCGCTTCACAGGAAAACGCCTTGGTCTGGATGGGACAGGTCAATTCATGATTCGTCTTAACGCAGTAGGTTATAACATATTAAATAAAAAGGATTAGCGTATTAGCTTAATCCTTTTTATTTATTTGTCATATATATTAATATTTACGCACTCAAACTTTTGTTAATTTTGGCTTTTGTGTCGCTGGTTTAATGTATTTAGTTAATAACCAGCGTGAGATTGGTCCAACAATCAGTAACTGTGATGGTAGCGCCACGATAAAGTTTAGACCAACTGTTTTAAGGTAAGCTATGAAGATTGAACCCTCAATCCCCATCATTAAACTAGTTAAAATAAGCCCATATACTGACATAATAAGGACCATTACAGGGACCATGCAAAAGGCAATTGCAATAATAAAGTTGGATTCTTTCGATTTATCATAAGGCAGTGATAATGCAAGTTTACGCGCCTTCGGTTCAACTATTGACTCTGCAATAAAAGCGACGATAAATGTTACCGCAAATTGAATTACTGCACCCCCTACGGTAAACGATGACAAGCCGTGTAAAGCTGTGTTGTAAACTGACATAATAAGGACCATACCAAAACACATAAAAAGTCCAAAGATTATGCCTTCCTTTTTATTACTAGGCAAATAAAAACATCCTTTCTTTTAAGCATAAATGTAATTATATATGCCGAAAAATTTTTACATAAGTGACATTTTTATGACTTTTATTTTGAGTTACGTTAAATTACTCTTTTGTTTTGATGAAACCTAGTTTATAGAGGCTTGGCAAAAAAAACGAATGAAAAAAATTAATAGATGAAGAAAACGATAAAGAATAGTAACGAATTTAATTTGTTTCAATGGTTTAGATGATTTATTGGATTCTTCAGTAAGCATTTCATTAAGCAGGCTGGCTCATGTGCATGGGCCAGCCTTTATATATATTTGAAGGAAAAAAGGTCCGTGTTCACTGAATGAAAATAGGTAAAAGGTACCGTTTATTCAAAATTCGTAATATTAAGGTAAATTTTGGCGTTTATTCGACAAAATCATGATATATTATTCTAGCATTTTACAAAAATAGAAGGGTTGTGAAGTATGTCGTTCAAAATGCATGTTAATAAGATGCTCGCCCCGATTCTTGCTGTGAGTTTAATTACAGCCCCATTTGCCGTACCGGGGGAGACATCCGCCAAAGAGTCTAATAAGAAACCGGCCAAGACTGAACCATTTACGATTTCAGCTCCTACTGTTAATTACTCAAAAGGCACCAAAGCGACTGTAACGGTCACACCGAAAAAAGGGAACAAAGGAAATGAAACCGTTGTCTTTCAATTAATGAATGGGACGAAGGTCATTTCACAGTCAGCCATTGAGGCGGATATTAAATCGGCCCAAAAGTTCTCTGCGTACTTCAACTCGTACAAATCGGGTTATTGGATCAAAGTATCGGTTGTCTCCAAGTATAACGGCAATACGAGTAACTTCGGCAACAGCCTGGCAGCCTCCGTTTCGGATGCACCTTTTGAACTAAGGATCATGGAAACGACAGATATACACACTAATCTGGTGAGCTATGATTATTATAAGGATGCCGTATCGGGCTCTGTCGGCTTTTCCCGCACGGCTTCTTTAATCAAACAGGCACGAAAAGAAGTGAAAAATAGCGTTTTAGTGGATAACGGCGACCTTATTCAAGGGACGCCGCTAGGTACGTACAAAGCGAAAATAGCGCCGCTGAAAAAGGGTGAAGTCCATCCTGTCTATAAAGCGATGAACTTGCTAGACTATGATGTGGCCACATTCGGCAATCATGAATTCAATTATGGTTTAGCTTATTTGGAAGAGGCCATCAATGATGCGAACTTCCCTTATGTCAATGCCAATGTTTATAAAAAAGATAAAGACAATGATTCAAAGAATGATAAAAATAAATATACTCCTTATAAAATCGTCACAAAGAAAGTAAAGGACATCAATGGAAAAGAAAAATCAGTAAAAATAGGCTACATTGGATTTGCCCCTCCGCAAATCATGGATTGGGATAAAACGAACCTTGAAGGTAAGGTCATTACAAAAGAAATCATCACGACTGCAAAAAAATATGTACCTGAAATGAAGAAAAAGGGCGCGGATGTCATCGTGGCGCTCACGCATTCCGGATTTAATGGCGATACCAAGAATACCGAGGATGTCATCTATTCATTAAGCAAGGTATCCGGCATCGATGCCATCACGTTCTCCCACACGCATAAGGTCTTTCCGGCACAAGATGAGGCTTCTTTAGACAGCCTATTCAAAGATAGCCAAGGAAAAGTCCTTAAAGGCGTGGATAATAAAAAGGGTACCATCAATGGTGTACCAGCCGTTCAAGCAGGATATGGCGGCAGTAATCTCGGGATCATCGATCTTGATATCCAGAATATCAAGGGGAAATGGAAAGTCGTCAATTCCGATTCATCAACACGTGCAATCAACGATAAAATAACAGGAAAAAAAGCGGCTGAAGATGCATCTGTCGTCAAAGCCGTGAAGAAGGATCACGAAGGAACGATCAAGTATGTCAACACGCCAATTGGAACGACTACAGCTCCAATTCATAGTTACTTCGCCCTTGTGCAAGACGATCCTTCCGTACAGGTCGTGACGAGCGCACAGAAATGGTATGTAGAAAAATACATCCAAAGCAACCGTCCTGAATACAAGGACTTGCCGATTCTCTCTGTAGGAGCCCCTTTCAAAGCGGGTCGCAATGGAGTCGAGGAATTCACCGAAATCAAGGAAGGCGGACTGACCATTCGCAGCGCCGGTGATTTATATTTATACGATAATACCTTGAAGGCAATCAAGATCAAAGGGTCAGTTGTTAAAGAGTGGCTAGAAATGTCTGCCGGGAAATATAATACAATCGATCCTGCCAAGTCTGAGGAACAGGAGCTGCTTAATGGAAAGTTTGCCGTTTATAACTTTGATGTGATTGACGGCGTTACGTATCAAATCGATGTCACCAAGGCTCCGCGCTATGATGAAAAAGGGATAAAAGTGACGGATTCAAGCAGGATTGCAGATTTGAAATATAATGGTGAACCAGTGGACCCGAATCAAGAATTCATTGTCGTGACGAATAATTACCGTGCTTCGGGCGGGGGGAATTTCCCGGGAGTCAAGGGCAGCGAATATGTAGTTGACTCTGCGGATGAAAATCGCCAGATCTTGATGGATTACATCACACAAGAGGGTGAGATCAATCCAACTGCTGATAATAACTGGTCGATTGCCCCGATTTCAGGTAAGGTGGACGTTACTTTCACCTCATCACCTAAAGGTGCGGAATATTTAAATGAAGACAGCCCGATTTCCTATACAGGCAAAAAGGATGATAAAGGCTTTGGCATTTACAAATATAATTTGGGAAAAGAAAACGTTAAGGTGCAACTGCTCGGGATCAATGATCTTCACGGCCAGCTTGATACCACTTCCGATTTTGGCGGTATCAAACAAGGGCGTGCCGATTATTTAGCTGCGCACTTGAAGCAGCGTAAAGCTGAAAACCCTGAAAATACACTTTTACTTTCGGCAGGGGATGCTGTAGGTGCAAGTGCACCCGTTTCTTCTTTAATCCAGGACAAACCGACGCTTCAGTTTTTGAATGATATGAAATTCGATGTCGGAACTGTCGGGAACCATGAGTTCGACAAAGGGGTAGAAACCCTGATGGCTCAAATCAATGGCGGAAAGTCGCCAACATCCGATGTGGTATTCGATAAATTGAACTTTCCATATGTAGTTGCCAATGTCGTATATAAAGACACGAAAAAACCGATTTTGGACCCTTACGTCATAAAAAAGGTCGGCGGGGTTGATATTGGGTTCATAGGTGTAGTCACGAATGCCACACCTCAAAAAGTAAGTCCGGATGGCATTAAGAATGTAGAATTCATAGAACAGGCACCTGCCGTAAATAAGGCAGTTAATGAGTTGAAAGAAAAAGGCGTCAAATCGATTGTGATCATCTCACATGACCCAGGCACTGAAAAGGAAGGGGTCATTACAGGCGAAGTGGCTGATCTTGCTAATGCAGTGGATGATGAAGTAGATGTGATCTTAGCGGGAGATAATCATGCGAAGGTCAACAACTATGTGGATAATAAATTGATTGTACAAGCTTACTCTTATGGAACGGCTTTTGAAGATGTGGATTTGGAAATCGATCCAAACACAAAGGATATTGTCAAAAAGTCAGCTGAGATTGTCACGGTTACACAAGATGGCATCACACCTGATGCCGGGACGACGAAATTCATTAACGACTATCTAGACATGTTCCCCGAGTTGAAAGCCCCGCTTGGGACAACGGATGAGAAAATTTTAAGAACCGATGCGTATACGCAGGAAACGGGCCTTGGGAATTTAATTGCCGATTCCATGAAGGCAGATTTGAATTCCGATTTTGCCTTCATGAATCCAGGCGGAATTCGTGCAGATATTCCAAAGGGGGAAGTCACTTTTTCCGATTTAGCGAAAATCCAGCCGTTCGGAAACGTATTGGTTAAGCTGGAACTGACTGGAGCGGAAGTGAAAACGCTGCTTCAACAGCAATGGATCGTTGAAGGATCTCCGAAAACCTTGCAAATTTCTGGACTGAGCTATACAGCCGACTTCAGTAAACCTGTCACGGAACGCGTCACCTTATTGGAGAAAGCGGACGGAACACCTATCAAGGATACCGAAACATACACGGTGGCCGTCAATGATTTCATGGCAAGCGGCGGTGATAACTATACCGTCCTGAAAGGAAAAGAGCGTGTGTTTGGACATGCTGACCTGGAAGCATTCGTTAACTATGTAAAAGAAACCTTTAAAGGCGGAAAGATCACGGCTGAAATTGAAGGCAGGATTACGAATATCAATAATTAATAGAGGTTTACTCGTGAAAACTGAGCATTTACTCGTTCGTTAAGCGGATTTACTCGTGAAAATTGCACATTTACTCGTGAGTTTTCAATATTTACTCGTGAAACCTAAAAGAGAGCGCTCCTTAATACAAGGGGCGCTTCCTTTTTTGTGATTAATTATTCCTGAAGATGGAAAAGTTCAATCCCAATGCAAAGGTGACCCAAGCAATATAGGGAACCATCGCTAAACCGGATGTACGGTCTATTTTATAAAACTCGAATGCCGTTAATGTAATCAAGGTCAGCAGTGCAGCCATTTCAATAAAAGCTGTTCCGCGCAAGCCCCATTTGAAGAATAAAAAAGACCATAAGAAATTCAACCCTAGTTGAGTATCATAGAGGCGTTCAGCGGACTTCGATTCTTTTTCTTTGGATGCAATGCGATATTTCGCTATTCCCATGATTGTATAAAGGCTGGTCCAAGCAACGGGGAAAGTCCAGGAAGGAGGAGCAAAAGCAGGTTTCTTGAGTTTGTCATAAATTTCTTTTGAATTCCTTGTGGCGAATATCCCCACAAGTGAGCCTCCAACCACAGTACCAATACACTTTTAGCTAATTTTCCGTAGTTCATAAAGCGATCCTCTTCTTTCTTCATTATTTGTATGTTCTTATACCTTTACCTTCTCACTCTGAAAATAAAACATCCCCTTTAATCAAGAAGTGTAACTTTCTTCCAAGCTTTACGTCGGTACTATTAAGAAAAGGGGGAATACCGATGAACCGTAAAATAGTGATGTTTATGTTCAGTTTGTTCCTTTTACTTGCTGGATGCAGCAGTAATGAAAAAAATGATTCTGCATCTGAATCACATGGTGAAAAGGCGGAAAGTAAAATGGACGCTTCAATTTCCGGGAATATGGTGCAACAGGAAGAAGCGGCGGAAAAGGAAGGGGTGACGGATGAAAGAAAGGTCATCCATCAAGCCCAGCTTGAGTTGAAGGTGAAGAACCTCGAAAAGGCACAAATGAAGATTGAGAATAAGGTGGCTGAATATGGCGGATATGTTGTCGAGTCCAATGTATACAGGGAAGATGAAGAACTGGTGGAAGGAACGATCACTGTTCGGGTCCCTGAAGCCCATTTTCAGGATTTTCTAGCCGATAGCGAGGGTGAGGCTTCAGAAGTGGTCGGAAGGAATGTGACAGGACAGGATGTAACGGAGCAATATGTAGATTTAAAAGCAAGATTGAAGTCAAAGAGAGCAGTAGAGGAAAGGTTGCTTGCATTCATGAAGGATGCTGAGAAGACCGAAGATTTGTTGAAAATATCATCCGATCTTGCCGTGGTGCAAGAAGAAATAGAGCAACTGACCGGGCAAATGAAGTATCTTGAGAACCAGACCTCATATTCGACGGTTACCATCACGTTATCACAGGACCGGATATTTGTGCCGGGCATTGATAATAAGGAATTGAATACATGGGAAAGAACGAAGAAACAACTTGCAACAAGTGCGAATCTATTACTTAAAGCGGGTTCAGGAATCATTGTTTTTATAATAGGAAACTTGCCTATCCTCATTATTTTAGGCGGAGCTGGTGCGGCGGTCCATTGGGGGATCAAAAGAAGGGGTAAAAGGTGAAGGCAGAAAGAGAGGGTGCCAATTAGATTGGCACCCTCTGACATTTATCTTTTCCGTTTATGCAAGCCGGTCACATAATACAGGGCTACCAACAGTAAGATCCAAATCGGACCAACGATTAAAGCGATTCTTGTATCTGCTGAAAAACCGAGTACTACCATTACGAATACTAAAAAGGCTAAAGTTAAGTAAGAAGTGAATGGGAAAAGAGGCATTTTGTAAGACAAGCCTTGTTTTTCTCCCTGACTCATTTTCCGTCTAGACATGATCTGTGTGGCAAGTATGGTTCCCCATGTCCAGAGTGCACCGAATGTAGCGACACTTGTGACGTAAGTGAAAACTTTATCGGCTTCCATGTAGTTAAGGTAAACACCGAAAAGAAGCACGATAGCCGAAACGATAATGGCAACGCCAGGAACGCCTGACTTTGTTGTACGTTCGAAACTTTTTGGTGATTCACCTTGCTGCGCTAGGTTGAATAACATTCTTCCTGTACTGAAGATCCCGCTGTTACAAGATGAAAGGGCTGCTGTCAGTACGACAAACTGAATGATTCCTGCTGCGCCTGGAATACCGATTTTATCAAACATCATAACGAATGGGCTGTTTTCCCCATTCATTTCATCCCATGGAGTGATTGATAAAATGACTGTCAGAGCTAAAACGTAAAAAAGTAAAATCCGATAAAAAACGGTATCGATGGCTCTTTTTAAAGATTTTTCAGGGTTTTTAACTTCACCTGCGGTAACACCGAGCATTTCAATTCCCAAATAGGCGAACATGACCATTTGGAACGAGAGGATGACACCAGAAATTCCATTCGGGAAAAATCCTCCATTTTCAACAAGGTTGCCGAATCCGACTGCGATTCCGCCATTCCCCAGTCCAAAGATGATCATTCCAAAGCCAAGGACGATCATTAGGATGATCGTTACGATTTTAATAAGGGCGAACCAAAACTCCAATTCACCGTAAGCTTTTACAGCAAGAAAGTTAATCGTTGTCATGATGGCGAGTGCGGCTAACGCCCAAGCCCATTGCGGAGTATCAGGGAACCAAAACTGCATATAGATTCCGACTGCAGTAATTTCAGCCATACAAGTGGCGATCCAAACGAACCAGTAATTCCATCCGGTTATATATCCGGCAAGAGGACCGACAAATTCGCTTGCGTAGCGACTGAAAGAGCCTGCGACTGGATTTTTTATCGCCATTTCACCTAGTGCACGCATGATAAGATAGATCATAAGTCCGCCAATGGCATAAGAAATGATGATGGCTGGACCAGCTAATTTAATCGCAGATGCCGAGCCGAGAAATAATCCGACTCCAATGGCTGCGCCAAGAGACATTAATGCGATATGTCTTTCTTCCAAACCTCTATGTAGTTGAGATTCTTTGGAGTTTTGCATAATTTTCCCCTTTTCTATGTTGGAGTTTAATTTTCTCTATCTAGCATTTTATCACTAGTAGAGGAGAATACATATTATTTATTGATTTTTCACATAATATTACAACTAAATAATATATTTTAATAGGAAGAATGTAAAGTAAAAAATGAAAACGCTTACTACGAAAGTGATCCTATAATTTTTCATCGTATAATAATCTTTCGAAACTAATTATAATGCTATACAAACAAAATAAAATTATGTGATTTTTCTAAAAATTTAGACATTTAACAGTGGACAAGCTGTCCCAAAAATAAGGAACAGCTTGTTCGTTTCATCATTGCCACATGGCGGAGGCCCATTCAGGATGATCAATGAAAGGGTTGCGATTATGCTGATATTGATTATAAGTGATCTCATTTCGGTTACGCTCGAAGGCATCTACAGGATCCTGTTCATTCCACTCCGGTAAGAAGCCATTCCATTCCATGAATCGATTGATACTGATTTCCTGAGAAGTCGATTTGATTTGTATAGTTATGGGGAAAGTATTGTCAAAAAAGAGAAAACAGCTAGTGGTGCTTAGCGAAATTTAGGGGAATAGCCCGGGAAATATCGAAGGCTGTTATGAAAATGAAAATGATACGAAAAACCGTCACCATTCGACTTACTGTTTCAGTATATAGATCCTAAAAAAACTTTAGACAAATTCAATTTTATATCGAGTTTGTCTAAAGTATGAAACCGTCAGTATGCTACTGACGGTTTTTTTTACTCTGTTTTATAAGAAGACTTTGAATGAAACTCAATAACAATGATCCGATTAAAGCTCCCCAAAAAGAATTTATTACAAAGCCACTGACGGCATAGGAAGTGATTTGGAATGTGAAGGCATTGATAATGAAAGAAAACAACCCGAACGTCAGGATGGTGATCGGCAATGTGATAAGCTGGAGAATGGGCCTAACCAGCAAGTTCATGATTGATAATATGAAAACCGCCAGCAAGGCTGTTCCGTAAGATTTAATCGTGATGGAGTCGAGAAGCCAGTCAATAACGAGCAATACCAGCCCGTTGATAAGAAAACGCATAATTATGTTCATGAAAAACTCCTCCTGAAGTCACCTTAACTACAAGTCATTATACTAAAATTTCATGAATTTCAGTTATATGTTTGCAGAATTGTCACAAAAAAAGAGGAATACGATATGTATTCCCCAAGATTGGAAAAAGGTCCATTTAAGGGTCTTAGAGCAGTTTATCTTTAAAAAAAGTCCAGTTGATTGGAACGGAAGGTACGAGACTCCTGCGGAAAGCGAGTGCCGTAGAGGAAATTAACGTTCCTATTTTACAAACCCTCAAAAAGAACGTTTCAGCTAGTTTTCTTCAATCCATTGAGGATTTAATAAAAGTAAAAAACCATTTAGTATAACTTAGTTTTGTTGTGAAACCATGGTTTGGGATAAGACCATTCCGAACCCCATTTGTCTTCTTTTTCTATTTAATTGTTGGCAATGATCTTTTCGAATTCACTTAGTTCCAATGTGTTTTTCAATTTTGGATTGGTGTTTAAGGAAAGCAGGGCACTTTCAATTAGAAAGGTTCGCGGTTCAACGTTTTGTAATAATTCCTCTTGGATAAAGTGAATCAATTTTAGGTTTTTAACCCGTTCTGCTTCATCATCTTGGCATAGCCTTAGAATCATCTTTTTTAGGTCGTTTGCAGAGTGCAGGAGTGCAGTATGAAAATCCTGCTGTGAATGGAAGCACTCTGGCAGCCATTGCTTAATGAGATCGGGTTCCAAAAGCTGTGCATTTGACTGGCTGACATCTTCGAAAATCGATTTAATCCTATCGACGCAATAACGGATAATTTCAGTAGGGTTGAAATCTGGCTCTTTAGCCAAAGCATTAAAATGAATCGTTTGATGCATCATTCCCGAGTAAAGAATGGCACAGTCCAAAATATAGGGTTTTTTATCAGCACCGAAAATGTCCAGAAACCGTTTTGATAGCCAATGGATATGCTGGAATTTAGCATGTGTGATGAAGTTCTTAAGTTCGGTATCATTTGAAATCATTACTTCTTCATATAAGAAAAAGATTTTATTGTTTTTGTTGGAGTGCATTTGTAATTCTGATTGTTTGATGAATATCTCAATATCTGCAAGGTTTTGCCCAATAAGCAATTCATTCCGCTCTTTTTCGAATTTTTCTTGCGAAGTTAGGAAGACTGCCTTAAGCAATTCGCTTTTAGAAGAAAAATAGTTATAAAATGTTCCTTTTGAAATGCCGCTATAATCTAAAATATCCTGAATGGAAGTTGCTTGATATCCCTTTTCAATAAATAATTGGTGTGCATATTTAACTACCAATTGCTTGCGCTCATTCATATATATCACCCTTACTCTTATTGGACGGTCATTTTAACGTAATAGTATCTTATTTTCTATACGAACACAAACCAACACAAACCAGTATGTTTACAATTTCTCTAGCAAAATAAGGGGGAAGGCCATGTACTAGAAGAGGTCTGCTGAAATAAAGGTCCACAAAAGCAATGAAAATTCGGTTTCTATGCATCCTTATATTCACCATGTAAATAAAGGCAGATGAAGTGAACAAAGTCACAGGAGAACACTTAGGTTTGTTATAAGATAAATAGAAGGAGATGGGTGAAGTAGCGCAAAGTATCTATGAATATTCGGCATCATTATCGATTACTAACCCATTGGTAGGAGAAATGATAAAATCACTCGGTGTGAAGGAATATTGGTTATAAGGGTCGTATACCATTATTAGGAATGTGATTATGGCAATATGCTGACCATTCAACGGTTTATATCACTATACATTTCCATATTCTGGAGGTTGTTGAAGTCATAATATAAATAAAAAAACAATGGATTGATTATTATATTAAAATTATTATAAATAAGTATTGATTTTTTTCTGAGAAGCTTTATCATTATATACATAAATAATAATGAAAAGGTGGTTCAATTATGACAAATAAGAAAAACCTTACTACAAGCTGGGGAGCACCAGTTGGAGATAATCAAAACTCGATCACTGCCGGCGAACGCGGCCCGGTGCTCATTCAAGATGTACACTTATTGGAAAAACTAGCCCACTTCAACCGTGAACGTGTGCCTGAACGTGTAGTTCATGCGAAGGGTGCCGGTGCATTCGGAACTTTCGAAGTAACGAACGACCTTTCTCAGTACACGAAAGCTAAACTTTTCAATGGTGTGGGCAAGAAGACAGATCTTTTTATCCGTTTCTCCACAGTTGCAGGTGAATTGGGTTCTGCTGATACAGTCCGTGACCCGCGTGGATTTGCTGTTAAATTCTACACGGAAGAAGGAAACTACGATATCGTCGGTAATAATACGCCTGTATTCTTTATTCGCGATGCGATTAAGTTCCCCGACTTCATCCATACACAAAAAAGAGACCCTAGAACACATTTGAAAAACCCTACGGCTGTTTGGGATTTCTGGTCACATTCACCGGAATCGCTGCACCAAGTGACGATCCTGATGTCCGATCGGGGCATTCCTGCTACACTCCGTCATACACATGGTTTCGGAAGCCACACATTTAAATGGGTGAATGCTGAAGGAAAAGGCGTTTGGGTGAAATACCACTTCAAAACAGAACAGGGCATCAAAAACCTTGATGTGGATCTAGCTGCAAAACTAGCAGGTGAAAACCCTGATTACCATACGGAAGATCTTTTCAATGCCATTGAAAAAGGGGACTTCCCTGCATGGAAATTGTATGTTCAGATCATGCCTTTGGAAGATGCGGATACATACCGTTTCGATCCATTCGATGTGACGAAGGTATGGTCTCAAAAAGATTATCCGCTGATCGAGCTTGGTCGTATGGTATTGAACAGAAATCCTGAAAACTACTTTGCTGAAGTGGAGCAAGCCACGTTCTCACCAGGAACATTCGTACCGGGAATTGAAGCTTCCCCAGACAAGATGCTTCAAGGACGCCTATTCGCATATGGAGATGCACACCGTTACCGTGTGGGCTCGAATCACAACCAACTTCCGGTTAACCGTCCGAAAGTGGAAGCGAATAACTATCAGCGTGATGGCTTCATGCGTGCTGATGACAATGGCAAGGGATCTGTTTATTATGAGCCGAATAGTTTTGGAGGCCCAGCCGAATCAACAGAAAATAAAGTCACTCCTTTCGAGGTGACTGGGCAAGCTGCACAAGTCGGTCATAATAGTGATGATCACTACACCCAAGCAGGTGACTTATACCGTCTATTAAGTGCCGAAGAGAAAACCCGCCTTGTTGACACGATCGTGGGCGCAATGAAACCTGTGGAATTGGAAGAAATCAAGCTTCGTCAAATCGGCCATTTTTACAAAGCCGATCCGGAATACGGAACGCGCATTGCCGAAGGTTTAGGTTTACCTGTACCGCAAGAAGCGTAAAATATGGGACTACCAATCTAGTAAATGCAAACAGGCATCCATTCATGAATGGATGCCTGTTTTGGTTTATGCATGGCTCCATTATATAAATGACACCCGACAAGTTCGGTAAGAATATATAGTTATAAATGGTTTGGAAAAAAGTCATGCTGTCAGATTAATTGGGGGCAAGTTACTTAAATTATCGGTAAAGGGTGGAATTTATGGCTAGTAAAAAAAATCGGGTGTTAGTAGGCAGTCCGATTTACCAGAAACCAGATATTTTACAAAAGTTCCTGCTCTCACTTAAAAGGCTGGATGTGGAGGGACTGGAGCTTGGCATTTTCTTCATTGATGACAATGAAGATGAGCGATCAAGCAGAATGATCGAGGATTTCAGTCAGGAGCGGAGCAATGTCAAAATACTGGCATCCAATCAAAGCGATGTATACGTGTGTAATGGCATTACCCATTACTGGAATGAAAATCTGGTATGGAAGGTCGCTGATTTCAAAAATATGATGATTGAACACGCGATTAAGGAAGACTATGATTATTTATTTCTTATCGACTCGGACCTCCTGCTATACCCTCTGACCATCAAGCAGCTTATTTCTGCCAAAAAGGATATCATCTCTAATATTTTCTGGACAAAATGGCAGCCTGATGCCGAAGAACGGCCTCAAGTATGGTTATATGATGAATACACCCAATGGGAGATATCACGCGGTCAACCGTTGGCGGATTCGGAGATCACCACACGTTATCAGTCGTACATCCGACAGATGAGAACACCTGGTGTTCATAAAGTTGGGGGATTGGGTGCCTGTACACTCATCAGCCAAAAAGCGTTGAAAGCAGGTGTGAATTTTAAAATGATCGAGAATCTATCATTTTGGGGTGAAGACCGGCATTTTTGCATTCGTGCCGCAGCTTTAGGATTTTCCATGTACGTTGATACCCACTTGCCCGCTTATCATATATACAGGGATTCGGACTTGGACGGTGCGATGGAATTTCTTGATCGGACGGATAATAAGAGGGAAGCTTCAGGGGTATCCAGTCCCAAATTAACGCTGAGCATGGTCATCAAAAATGAAAGTGACCGTTATCTAAGGAAGGTTTTAGAGGGAATTCGTGATTATATTGATGAAGCCGTGATTATTGATGATGGCAGCACGGACGATTCCGCAGAGGTTTGTTTAGAAGTATTGAGGGGGATGCCGGTACGCATCATCAGGAATGATGTCTCCAAGTTCTCCAATGAAATAGAACTTCGTAAACAGCAATGGTCGGAGACGGTGAAGTCGAATCCCGAGTGGATTTTAAATCTTGACGCTGACGAAATGTTTGAAAAAAGATTCAAAGAGGTAGTCAAGCAGCTGATAAGTGATCAAGAAGTCGATGTATATTGCTTCCGGTTATATGACTTTTGGAATGAAACCCATTACAGGGAGGATGATCGCTGGTGCGCACACCGGTATTACCGGCCGTTCCTTGTCAGGTATCGGGAGGGGTTTGAATGCAAATGGAACGATAGGCCGCAGCATTGTGGGAGATTTGCAGAAAATGTCTTTGAATTGCCTCACAAGTTATCCGACATTCGCTTAAAGCATTTGGGCTGGGTCAAAGAAGAAGATCGGATAGCGAAATTCAAAAGATATCAGGAATTGGACCCTGAGGGTAGGTATGGAAATACTGAGCAATATCTAAGCATTCTGGATGATGCCCCCAATTTGGTTCGTTTTGAGGAGTGACTTTTCTATGGGGGAGGGTGCGTAGCGTTGGCAATAATTAAATCAAATCAGCATACATTTGCTTAAGAGGAGGTGCAGTATGGACGTTTTTGTGCGGCAGAATGATTCCTTGTGGTATTATAGCCAATTATTCAAGGTGAATTACCAACTTATCATTGATTCCAATAGTGGGATTGATCCACTTGCACTTATGATTGGCCAACAAATCAAAATTCCTGGCTTTACGACGACCGGCTATAGTATTAAGCAAGGCGATTCGTTATGGGCAATTGCAAGATCACGTAATCTTTCATTGGATGCCCTATTTTTGGCTAACCCCAATCTCAACCCGAATGCCCTGCAAGTCGGTCAGACAATTTCTGTGCCATTAAGGATTACGTGGAGGCTTATTCAAGGAAATCGGGAATATGATTATGAGATGATGATGACCGATGTAAGACGTTTGAAAACTATCTATCCATTTATTAAAACCTCCCCCATCGGGGACTCGGTGCTTGAAAGGGATATCCCCGAAGTGCTGATTGGGAATGGTAACAAACGAGTTCACTACAATGGTTCCTTTCATGCGAATGAGTGGATAACGACGCCTGTGATCATGACCTTTTTAAATGATTATTTACTCGCAATCACGAATCAGGCTGACATCCGCGGTCTATCTCTGTTTCCTTTTTATAAACAGACGATGCTGTCGATCGTCCCAATGGTGAATCCGGACGGAGTGGAGTTGGTTCTTAAAGGCCCGCCTGCAGATGAGTCATTGAGACGACGGCTCTTGGAATGGAATAACGGAAGCGAAGACTTCTCTGGCTGGAAGGCAAATATTAACGGGGTGGATCTGAATGATCAATTTCCCGCCAAATGGGAACTGGAAAAAGAACGCAATAATGTAACGGAGCCAGGTCCGGCAAATTATCCCGGGGAAGGGCCACTTACACAACCGGAAGCCATTGCAATGTCTGAGTTGACAAGAAAACGTGACTTTGGCAAAGTCCTTGCGTTCCATACCCAAGGAGAGGTCATTTATTGGGGTTTTGAAGGTTTGGAACCGCCCGAATCGGAAACGATAGTCAATGAGTTTGCGAGGGTCAGTGGATATGAGCCTGTCAAATCTGCCAATAGTTACGCAGGGTATAAGGATTGGTTCATTCAGGATTGGCGCAGGCCGGGGTTTACCGTGGAGCTGGGCAAAGGAACGAACCCCCTCCCTATATCACAGTTCGATGAGATTTATCAGAAGTCGCTTGGGATTTTCTTGGCAGGGTTATATATGTGAATTTTGACCAAATGAAAAAGCTCAACTCCGTTACCATGGGGAAGAGCTTTTTAGTCTTATACACCATTAGACTTGAAACGATGAGGGCTGCTGCAAAAAATAAGTAAAGTTATGCTTTACTTATCGATTGCATGATTAACTCGCTTTTTAGCCTAAAATTAACGGACATTCTCCATGTCCCAGTAATATTGCAGCCCCTACCAAAAGGAATACTAATAGTTTTGCGGTAAAGAAGATTAACTTCCTTAGCGCTAGTATTGGCCCCACCTACGCCAGATACTTTGACGGCCACGCATGCCATCCAACCTAATTTCATTATAATAGAAAGCGCTTACATTTTCAAAAATAATCGTATTGCAAATTTCGACATACGCATAAATTGTCCCTTACCAGTAGGAGGAGAATGGGCGTATTACTGATAAGGGGCCTATAAGATTCAGGTTAATCTGCAATGAACTCCTGCAACTTTTTAGTTAGTCCGCCACTGCCAAATTTAATGAACTTTGTCTTTCCGGCTGCTTGTGCCGGGGGAGCAGCAAATTCCAAAAAGGCTAAAAGGTTGATCCTTCGGTAAAGTATATGGTCAATGCCATATTGATAGAACCAATTATCGATTGCATTGTAAACCCCTCTATTCAGGGCATATTGCTGCCGGCACCATTCGAAAAATAATCTGTCGGGCAGATTGATGTACTTCATATCCTCAAAGCGGCCATTTTTCTTCTCATTCAAAATAGGGAAAATGGGCCTAACCGATTCCTTTTGCATAGTGTATTTCCTCCCTTATTGATAAAAACGAAAAGGCTCCCTATTCATGTTGAATAGGGAGCCTCCAGTGAACTGGTCAGCTTATATATTTTCATCCAGCATAAAGCTTATTATTCCTATTCGTCAAGTGAGTTTTTAGAAAAACTCAAATTAAATAATTTTTTTAATGTTTTTGGTGTAATACAAATGAAAATACGAATAAATATTTATGTTTATTCGTTTATAGTTCGTATATAATGATTTTGAGGAATTAAGGAGGAGAGACTGAATGTATAAATCAAAAAAGATTTTATTATTGGGCTCAGGTGAATTGGGGAAAGAAGTCATACTTGAAGCACAGCGGCTTGGTGTGGAGACCGTTGCTGTAGACCGCTATGAACATGCCCCTGCCATGCAAGTCGCTCATCGCAGTTATGTGATCGATATGCTGGATGCGGAACAACTAAGGGAAGTTGTAGAAAAAGAACAACCTGATTTGATTGTGCCGGAAATCGAGGCCATCGCTACATCCGAATTAGTAAAGTTGGAAGAGGAAGGCTTTCATGTCATTCCGACGGCAAGAGCGGCTAAATTGACTATGGATCGTGAAGGAATCAGGAGATTGGCTTCTGAAACTCTGGAGATTCCGACAGCAGCGTACAAATTCGCCGATACATATGAAGAATTTGTCCAAGCTGCCAAGGAAGTTGGCTTTCCCAATGTCGTTAAACCGCTGATGAGTTCTTCAGGTAAAGGGCAAAGTGTGTGTCGCACGGAAGGTGACCTTGAGGATTGCTGGAAAATCGCGATGGAAGGCGGCCGGGTTCAAAATGGCCGGGTGATCATTGAAGAATTTATCCGTTTTGATTCGGAAATCACGCTGCTTACTGTTCGGGCTGTAAATGGTACCATGTTTTGTGCTCCCATCGGCCATATTCAGCAGGGCGGGGATTATATTGAATCCTGGCAGCCGCATAATATGACAGAAGCGCAAATAATGGAAGCGAAAAAAATTGCCCATGCCATTACTGATGAACTTGGTGGGTACGGATTATTCGGGGTTGAGCTTTTCCTCTCAGGGGATAAAGTCTATTTCAGTGAAGTTTCCCCACGTCCGCATGATACGGGGCTAGTGACATTAGTGACTCAGAATTTGTCCGAGTTTGCCCTTCATATTCGAGCGATTCTAGGATTCCCCATCCCGGAAATCAAGCTGATCAGCCCAGGTGCCAGCCGTCCATTAAAAGCTCAAGAAGAGTTATCGGAATATTCTATAGTTGGTGTTGAAAAGGCTTTGGCTTTACCTAATACACAAGTGCGCCTTTTCGGAAAACCTGTTACAAAGGCAGGCAGAAGGGTGGCAGTCGCCTTGTCATCTGCCGATTCAATCGAGGTGGCAAGAGTGAATGCGGCCCGTGCTTTGGAATGTTTAGTTGTAGAGAAATAATAGTGAAAATCCTACAGTTTTTTTCTTTATAACGCGTTAAAGTTGAACTGTCTACCAAGCCTCCTCGCCTTAAGCACCTTTGGTGTCTTCTTTAATTAAGTAGAAGTTTTGTAAAACAGTAAAAAACCATGAAGTATAAACTAGTCTTAAACAGTTCGGGATGAGACCATTCTACAGTTTTTCTTTAAAAACCATTCCAGTTGATTGGAATGGAAGGTGCGAGGCTCCTGCGGGAAAAGCGAGTCCAGGGGAGACCCCTCAGGCGCAAAGAGCGCCGAGGGGGCTCCCGGACCGTCCGGGGAAAGCGAGTGCCCTACGTTTCAATCAATGTTCCAGGTGATTTAAGAAATTTGCTTCCTTTCCGTCCCTAAACTTTTCTTCGAATTTGTCTATAGTCTGACTCTGAAGCATCCTGATTGGATGCTTTATTTTCTTTTCCCCTTTAGCATTTTTAAAATCCTAACCACCGATTTGAAGACGTGGATTGTAAAGAACCCTGTTCAAGATCATTTACCCACGTTGGTGTTAACCAAATCTTTTTCATTCCTCTAAAGCCTGTAATAAGCCCCCACTACTGATGATTTTCCTGAATAACCAACAACTTCATAAAAGTGCATACAATTTCGTGACATTGCTGCCTTTACCTTGTCTTAACAATTATCCTGCTGCTTTTTTACATAGCCTTGACATTGAGTTCATTTTCTTCACCTATAGTTAAATTAAATAGAAAAGATTAACGGGAGGTCATTCATTTGAATAGCACATGGAGTAAAAAGGTTTTACCGATTACACTAGTTTCGGCATTAGCATTTGGAAGTTTATCATGGTCCGCTGCGGATCATGTTTCGGCAAAGGGTAACCCAAAAAAAGAACCGGAAATCAAGAACGTGATTTTCCTGATCGGTGACGGCATGGGTGTTTCCTATACCTCCGCTTACCGGTATTTAAAAGATAACCCGGGTACGAAGGCGGCAGAACGGACCGAGTTTGATAAGTACTTGGTTGGCCAGCAGATGACTTACCCAGAAGACTCTGCACAAAATATAACGGATTCAGCTTCAGCCGCAACGGCAATGTCTGCAGGGGTGAAGACTTATAACGCTGCCATTGCAGTGGATAATGATAAATCCGAAGTCAAAACGGTATTGGAAGCAGCAAAGGAAAAAGGAAAAGCGACGGGATTGGTTGCCACTTCAGAAATCACTCATGCTACACCTGCATCTTTTGGCGCCCATGATGAAAATCGGAAAAACATGAATTCAATTGCAGACGATTATTATAATGATTTAATCAGGGGCAAACATAAAATTGACGTCCTATTGGGCGGTGGTAAGTCCAATTTTGTCCGGCCTGATGTCAATTTGGCGAAAGCCTTCGAAAAAGACGGTTACAGTTATGTGACTGATAAAAACCAAATGCTTAAGGACAAAAATGAACAGGTTCTTGGTTTATTCGCTTCTGAAGGACTCCCGAAAATGATTGACCGCCCAAGTGAAACACCTTCTTTGGAAGACATGACAAGTTCAGCGATCCAGCGTTTGAATAAAGATAAAGATGGATTCTTCCTTATGGTCGAGGGAAGCCAGGTCGATTGGGCCGGACATGATAATGATATCGTAGGTGCAATGAGTGAAATGGAAGACTTTGAAAAAGCATACAAAGCAGCCATGGAATTTGCGAAGAAAGACAAACATACATTAGTGGTGGCTACTGCGGATCACTCTACAGGAGGATTCTCGATCGGAGCCAAAGGAATATATAACTGGTACGGTGAACCGATCAAGGCAGCCAAACGCACCCCTGACTTCATGGCGGATGCCATTGTCAAAGGAGCCGATGTTGAAAAGACGTTAAAGCAATATATTAACCAAAATGAAGTGAAGCTAACTGATGATGAAATCAAAACGGTAACAGAAGCTGCAAAATCAAAAAATGTGACGAACGTCGATAATGCCATCGAAGCTATATTCGATAATCGGACCAATACTGCCTGGACTACTGGGGGACATACGGGTGAAGATGTTCCGGTCTACGCATACGGCCCATATAAAGAACGTTTTGCCGGGCAGGTCGATAACACGGATCAGGCCAAAATCATCTTTGATCTATTAAAGAAGTAATTACACTTCAGGGAGGGATTCAATGAACAGACTGATGATTGGTGCCCTGTTATTAACCGCATTTGGCGCTCTTAATACACAACCAGCTTACGAAGAAGAAACTACAGCTAAAGATAAAACAGAGGAAATTGCACGACCACTGGAAAAAAAGGATGTCTATGTTCCGAATCCACAGCTTCCTGATGATATAAACTTGAACCAGATCGGTCAGAATGTTTCTGATGCCAAAGGCGAATTAACTTTGAAGGCCTATAAAAAGGTGAATGAAACGCTCAATGTTGGCCCGATCGAGGTTAAAGTTAAAGAAATGAAAGTGATGCATGCCACTCCGGATTACAGCATGATTGATTTCTTCCACGGGTATACGCATGATGAAGATTTCGATATCGTAAAAGTGAACGTGGAAATCAAAAACAATTCGGATAAAAAAATTAAGTTTTCCCCAGTTGCTTTCCTTGAAACGGACAGGGGAGAACATCTGACATGGGAAGATGAGATCTACTTGGAAGAACTTACTGGTGAAATAGAAGGAAACGGTTCAAAAAGCGGAAACATTGGTTTCATTCTAAATGATGGAGACATATTGGGCATATCCCTCATGACAAGTGATGCGGTGGATGAAGAAGGGGAAGTCCTTGCAAAAGGCAAGTCAGCTGAATTCGCTTTTTAAAGAATATGTATAAATGGCTTGGAAAAATAAAATACTAGAACAAGTGATGGGGATTACTATCACTGAACGGAATATCCAAATCCTAATGATGAGGTGACACAGAATGAGCTATAAAGATCAATTAGATCCACATTCTCAAAAGTTTCACCATAATTGGACAAGACCTAAGCGTTCAAAATCTCAAGTTAATGGCCACACGCAAGAATCACAAACAAACATTATACTAAGAAGCAATGCAAAGGCTCACAGGTGGTAAAGGATATTTCCGACAAAGAAGGAGGCTCCCAGCGAGTCTTCTTCTTTATATTTAATCCAAAATCATCTAAACCGATCAAGGCATTCATGGCTTTTCACTCATAATTATGATACCATTTACCTTTAAGATTGAAGTGATGAGCTTGGCGTGAAACTGGAGTTTCGATTCCGATTGAAAGTTTCACTTTATACAAATAGAGGACGTGAATTGTAATGATTAAAATTGAAATCCCTGCAGCGGATATAAGCATCAAACAAAGAAAGCAAGTTATAGAAGGAGACGAAGCTGTCATTCCTGAAATTTACGGGTTTATCGATTTTCATTTGATTCCCCGTGATAAAGGCGGCATCATCTTGTTTTACAATGAGAATGATGAACTGATTTTTGTCGGTAAAGCCCGTAAGCTAAGACCAAGGGTCAAGAAGCATTTTGAGGATAATGTTTCTCCGATTAAAGAGCATCGTAATGAAGTCAAGAAAATTGACATTCTTTTAGTCGAAGACGCTATGGAACGTGAAATCTATGAAACGTACATGATCAATAAGCTTCATGCTAAATACAACGTCGACAAAGTGTTTTATAAATAAGAAACACCTATGAAAAGCTGACTGCATATGCACTCGGCTTTTTTGTGTTTATATATGTACAGAAATAATTTCGTACATTTACAGCAGCTACATGTTAGATTAACAATGTTGGTTTATATTTAGAGTATTCCAATACATTCTCAGGAGGAAGCTATTGAAGAAAATACTTTGTAAAAAGGTGTTAGTTATCTCGATCGGGACAGTGATTGCCTTTGGGAATTTAACGTGGTCCATGTCACAAGCTTCTAAGCTGGCGAAACAGAGAGAGATTGAAACTTTTGAACAAAAGACAGTAACATCTTCAGGGTGGGAAATGGCGGAATAAGCTCAGTAACCAATAATTTTTTTCCAATTACAACAAAGAAAAATGTATTGGATATTGGGACGTTGTTGATGAACAGCAGCTTGCAATAAGGAAGTACAATAAATGATAAAACTGCAATGGAGGTTCATTACACATGATGTTATGTGTGATTGGGCTTCCATTTGATTTTTGTTTTTAGTTTCATTAAGAATGTCAGTACCTTTCATTTATCCGTGATTGCACATGCTGCAGGTGTCGGAGCAATAGTGATTACATTTGTTCAGAAAAAGTATTCGGAGGCAATTTTGAAAAAAACTTGCAAATAATAATGATTACGTTTTATTATTAGAGAGTGTTTTTATATGAGTGATGGCTTCGGTGTTTAAATCGTAATCATTTTGATTTACGGACAGAAAAGAAATCAGGTAAAGGAGTGGTATAAATGGAGATGAAGGAAATTCCGGTTACGGTATTGAGTGGATACCTTGGGGCGGGAAAGACGACGCTTTTGAATCATATTCTTGAAAATCGGAATGACCTGAAGGTTGCCGTCATCGTTAATGATATGAGTGAAATCAATATTGATGCTTCACTGGTCAAACAGGGAGGGTTTACCCGGACCGATGAAAAACTGGTGGAAATGCAGAATGGCTGCATTTGCTGTACGCTTCGTGAGGATTTGATGATTGAAGTGGAGAAATTGGCGAAACAAGGGGACATCGATTACATCGTGATTGAATCGACCGGGATAAGCGAACCGGTACCTGTAGCCCAAACCTTCTCCTATGTTGATGAAAGCATGGGAATTGATTTATCGGAATCTTGCCGGCTTGATACGATGGTCACCGTTGTTGATGGGTATAATTTCTGGCAAGACTTCACTTCCGGAGAAACGCTTATTGACAGGATGCAGGCAACTGATGCTGCGGATGGCAGGGAAGTGGTCGATCTACTAATAGATCAGATAGAGTTCGCCAATGTCATCCTGTTAAATAAAATCGATCTGATGGATGCTGATGCCGTTGAGGAATTAAAGGCGGTTCTTCATAAAATGAATGCCGATGCGAGAATTATCGAAACAAACCATTCCAAGGTGCCGCTAAAGGATGTATTGAATACACATTTATTTGATTTTGAAGAGGCAAGCCAAGGAGCCGGCTGGATAAAGGAATTGAATGAAGAGCATATCCCGGAGACCTTGGAGTATGGGATTTCTTCCTTCGTTTACAGGAGGGGGGTACCCTTTCATCCCGAACGGCTGATGGAGTGGTTGGAAAACTGGCCCGTACAAGTGGTGAGGGCGAAGGGATTCCTTTGGCTGGCATCGAGAAATGATACGGCAGGCTTGCTTTCGCAGGCAGGACCGTCATTGACTTTACAAGCAGCCGGTAAATGGATTGCAGCTTACCCTGAGGAAGAACAGCGCCAAATTTTAAAGGAAGCACCTGAATTATTGGAACGGTGGAATGCAGTATACGGTGACAGGATGACGGAGCTTGTGATGATTGGCATTCAAATGAATCAACAGGAAATCGAAACTGAATTAGATCAATGCTTATTGACGGAAATGGAGATGCAGCAGGATTGGTCTCTTTATGAAGATCGATTGCCTGCATTTACGGAAACCGTTCATTAAAAAACTTTAGGAGGAAATAGAAATGAGAGTAAACATTACGTTAGCATGCACAGAATCAGGGGACCGAAATTATATTACGACGAAAAACAAGCGGAATAACCCAGACAGGATCGAATTGAAAAAGTACTGCCCGCGATTGAAGAAACACACGCTTCACCGTGAAACGAAGTAGTTTTAAGGTTTAAATCGTAATGATTATGTTTTATCAAAGAGAATGGATGTAAAAGGAGGGAAGTTCATGTTGGAATGGATCATTGTTGGCGGAGGCATTCAAGGTATCACGATGGCTGCATTTTTACTTAAGTCAGGAAAAACCATAGTGGACCAGCTGGCGATTGTTGATAGAAATGAAGAACCATTGGCAAGATGGAAGCATTGTACGGAAGTCATTTCAATGCCATATTTACGTTCTCCTTCCGTCCACCATCTGGATGTGAATCCATTCAGCCTGCAGAAGTATGTGAAAAAGGAAGACTGGAACAAATTGAAATGGGTTTTTGAGGAATATATCGGGAGCAAGACAGGCAGCGGAACGAATTGTGAATAGTTTATAGATTTAATAAAATCAAGATTTTTAAAAAAGGAGAATTAAAATGGCGAAAAAATCCAAGGTGATAAAAGCGGAAAAACAGCTGGTAATGGTCGAAAAGTATGCAAAACTTAGAAAGGAATTGAAGGAGAAAGGGGATTATGCCGCATTGGCCAAACTCCCTCGTGACTCTTCGCCGACAAGGGTTCACAATCGTTGTGGAGTAACGGGAAGGCCCCGTGGATATATGCGCAAATTCAACATGTCACGTATCGTTTTTAGGGAACTGGCTCATAAAGGGCAACTGCCGGGTGTCAAAAAGTCAAGCTGGTGAAGCGGGGAGTTCTAAATCATTCATTAGAAAAGGAGCCCTTGTTAATCAAGGGCTCCTCAGTTTGGCGACAAAAGGGGTATGGAGTCCGAATAAAGGGCAGTGTAGTGCTTTTTCCTTGTTTATACGGATGAAACCCCATTAGATTGAAGAAATTTGCGACACTCCTGCCGAATAACTGGCTAGCCGAGACCCCACAGCCGCTTGCGGTGAGGAGGCTTGGCAGACAGTCGGCGGAAAGGGAGCGGATTTCTTAAATCAACTGGGACTTTAATTAATTTGTTTACAGTCTGAGGAGCCCTTGTTAAAAACATGGGCTCCTTCCCATTCAAAAGTGTTGCTTACTTGACTGCCTTTAATGCTTGTTCAGATATATAGAAGTCTTTTCCGTTGTAAACAGTTATGGCATTTATTTCCTTTTGCTTAGTGGATTTAGGGGTCTTGCTGATAACGATATTCTTATTTGCAGGCAACTCTACTTTTTGCTGCCCCTTTTTCGCTACGAAAACCGGGTTATTCGGGTCTGTAACATCAATACGGGTTGAATATCCTTTTTTCTCAAAGGAATCTTTAGCATTCATGTATAGTTTATTCGATAAATTTTGTAAATCAAAGCCCATGAATTCGGCCATTTTTTTAGCGAGGTCTGAATTCTCCACTAATCCAGTCGGTTTTGAAGGGCCATAAGAATACAGGAATACGTCCTCCCCTGTATGACCGCCTGTTGTAAAGCCAATGTTGGCACGGTTAGCAAGCAGCTTTGTCATTTCAGTACCTATGTTTTTAGAAGAGGTAAGTTTTGCTGTTTCTTCAGAAGTCAGATCATCAAGTCCATACAGTGCTGCAACTTCTTTTAGATTGGAATGATCTGGTTTTAACTTACTTAAAGCTCCTTCAACAGTCATCTTCGCTTTCTTTAATGGATCGATATAGGCTGATACGGGAGTTTCCGGGTAGGAGGAGTTCGTGTTTACGTTACCCATTGTAATTCCGCTGTTCCCATGGTCCGTTACAGCAATGACCATCGTGTTTCCGTCATTTTTTGCAAACTTAAGGGCTTCGTTCACCGCATCATCAAAAGCTAAAGTATCACTAATCATTCCAATCGTGTCGTTTCCGTGAGCAGCCCAGTCAATCTTGCTTCCTTCGACAAATAAGAAGAAGCCATCTTTATCTTTTTTCAAGGTTTTAAGGGCTTTGTTGGTCATTTCAGCCAAAGTGGGCTCACTTGGCTTTGTTGTTTCACGATCAAAATCATATGCCAGTGCACTTGGTGCAAAGCTGCCCCAAATTTTATTCGATTTAGAGTTTAACAGCTCGTCACGGGTTTCAACAAAATCATACTTGTCTTCATCAAGCACTTCCAAAAGGTTTTCTCCATCAATTCTTGCATTTTTTGTTTTACCAGGTAAAAGGGATTCCTTGCCCCCTCCCAAAACGACGTCAATCCCCTGATAAACCTGCTGTTCCGCAATATCACCATAATTGCTTCGATGTGTCACGTGAGCGGAGAAGCCTGCGGGTGTAGCATGCTGGATTTCAGATGTAGAAATGATTCCAGTAGCCTTTCCGGCTTGTTTTGCACCCTCCAAAACGTTAGCGACTGGTTTATGGGCATTTTTCGGATTAACCGGATCGAGCCCTGGAGAATTAACGATGGCTGGCAGGACACCGACAAATTTATCATTGGATTTATTTCCTGTCGCAAGCGCTGTTGCTGCAGGAGCTGAGTCTGTAATGGCCGATTCAGCAGAATATGTACGCATGCCGCCAGACAGCATTTCGTCCATGGCTAGATTACCGCCTTTATACCACCTTGAAAGGGTTGTGGCTCCTGTACTTGTCCCATCCATCACCATCATGATGACGTTTGTTGGTTCTTTTTTCTTGTCTTTGGCCTGAACATCTTCCTTCATAGTTGAAAGACCCAGTGATGAAATGGCTACCGCGCCCGCTAACGTAATTCCTGCTACCTTTTTGCTCATTTTCCCCAAAATGCATACCTCCAAAAATATTATTACTTTTAGGATAAATGCAGAATATTAAGAAATTACTTCAGTTAAGTAAAGAAAGGTTTTTTATCTGTAAATTTTGCTAAAATATTGAAGAAGCGTTAAAAAAGCAGAAGTCTCTAAGACTCTGCTTTTTTAGTATGCTTTTTACCTTTGGAAAAATTCAATCCACTCTTTTTCCGGTCCATAAACGTAGAAATAGCGATAACCATTTGGAAGGGTGACGATCTCTTCATCAATCAGCTCGGTGTTATCCAAGCTTTTGATCCGGGCATATTCACCTTCGATATCATCCACGGTAATGGCAAAATGGTGGATCGTTGCTTCGGATGGCAGTGTGTCGCTATATCCCTGAATCAATTCTATTTCTGTTTCGTCAGACTCTTCGTAACCGAGGAATGCCAGTTCGATTACCCCATTAGTATGAGTCATGCGTGCTTTTAATTTTAATTCAAGCACATCTTGATAAAAGGCGATGGATTTTTCAAGATCTTTTACAACAACGCCAACGTGATCGACCCTCTTAACAGCCAAGAAATCTTCCTCCTTCATTAAATCCAGATTCAATTTGCTAATATTAGTATATATAAGATTATTCGGAATTAAATTACATTTTTATAGCCGTTTTTAGATAATTTTTTAAATGATGTTAATAAAGGGAAAGTATTGGTAAATAATGAAAAAAGATAAATAGCTTATGGGATAATAGTTTTCTTCCATAATATCTATTGATTGATTCTTTTCATGTAAGAATGAAATTTAACATTTTCCAGGGCAAAAATTTGTTTCTAAATGGATTAGTAGATATACTATGGAAACAACTCCATTATTAATGGATATGAGAGGAGAGGTAGTATGGGAAAAATTCGTGAAGGTGAAATTTTCACCCTTACTGATGACAGTGATGAAGGTCATGAAGTTGAGGTTTTAGGTTCATTGGATGTAGAAGGAACGGAATATGTTGCAGTAGGTTTGCTTGAAGATATTGAAGAGGATACAGATGAAGATATCGATATTTTCTTTTTCAGGGTCGAAGGTGAAGGTGAACTGCTCGATATCGAATCGGATGAAGAGTTCGAAAAGGTATCATTGGCGTTTGAATCGGCATTTGAATCGAAAGAATGACAAGATAAAAGGACTGCACAATGTGTGCGGCCTCAGTTTGCAGACAAAAAGGTTGCGGAATGACACCATTCCGCAACCTTTTTGAGTTAAGCGAGGGCCTGAAGGCAAATTGTACAAACCTTTAAAAAACTGTAGATAAACTCGAATTTCATCGAGTTTGTCTACAGTCCGAGACGCACATTATGTGCCGCCTTTTTTATATGTATAAAGAAAGTATTGGCCCCGCCTTCGCCAAATACCATGATAGCCACGCGTGCTATCCAGCCTTACTTAAGTATAGGGTTGTATTATTGATAGGACGTGTATTTCGTATGAAGATTTTGTTAATAAACGGAGTATTTTTCCATCTGCGAGGCATAGGATAAAAAAAGTGGAGGTGATGGAATGGCCGTTGTAAAGCATACTGATGCCGATATAGCCTTATTGGCAAGATTGCTTAGGGCGGAAGGCGAGGGCGAAGGTGATCAGGGCATGTTGATGATCGGTAATGTAGGGGTCAATCGGATTAGGTCGAATTGTTCCGATTTCAAAGGGCTGAGGACGATTCCAGACATGATCTATCAGGATCATGCCTTTGAAGCTGTACAGAAGGGGTATTTTTATCAGCGGGCAAGGGACAGGGAAAAAAGACTTGCACGCCGGAGTGTAAATGGTGAAAGGATTTGGCCCTCGAAATTTAGCCTATGGTACTTCAGGCCACCGGGAGATTGTCCGGCAACCTGGTATAATCAGCCCCTGGTTGGACGTTTCAAGCTTCATTGCTTTTATGAACCAACAGGTACAGAATGTCCAAATATTTATAATACATTTTAAGAAAGAGGCTGAACCTTATGGGGGGTTGGCCTCTTTGTGCATCAATCCTTAACTTGGAAAAAGCATATGATAAAACTGGCAAATGATTTACTGATACTGTAAAATTGAGACTGTAAATTTCCGGATAAGAAAGGAATAAAAAAATTGATGAGTAAAAGGCTTATTAATTATGGACAAGGGCAAATGGGGGAACAGACGGAGGATAATACCGAGAAATTTAAGTCTTTCATGGAGAACAACCCGGACGCCATTTCCATTGTTGATCTGGAAGGAAAGACCCTTCAAGTGAATGCAGCTTTTGAAGAGTTTTTCGGTTGGACGAATGATGAGCTCATAGGCATGCCGTTTCCAATTATTCCGGATTTCTTGAAGGAGTCAGTCAATGAGTTGCATGACCAGATTAAGGCAGGGGTACAAAGGAAAGGCTTTGAAACGGTCAGGTTAAGGAAGGATGGCCAGTTAATCGATGTAAGCATTTCCCTGTTCAATATCCTTAATGATGAAAATGAGCCGAGTGCCCTCGTTTTCGTTTATCGGGACATCACGAATCAAAAACTTGCTGAAGCTGCCTTGAAGGAAAGTGAGCAAAGGTATCGCAGTTTAGTTGAAGTGTCACCTGAAGCGATTTTTGTACATCGCAATGGGATAATAGAGTACATGAATCCCATGGGGGCAAAAATGCTTGGGATGGATAGTGTCGAAGATATTATCGGTAAATCGGTTTTTCAGTTCGTTCACCTGGAATCCCGGGAAAGTGTACAAAAAAGAATCGAGATCATGAGGGACGATCATCAGGCTGTTGGTTTACTGGAACAAAAGTTCATCCGACTTGACGGACAAGTATTTTATGGAGAAACACTCGGTCTTCCGATTATATATAAAGGTCAACCGGCCATACAGGTATTTTGCAGGGATATTACGGAGCGTAAAAAGACCGAAGAGCTGCTCTGTAAATCCAATATGTTATCGGCGGTAGGACAGATGGCTGCGGGCATCGCACATGAAATAAGAAATCCATTAACTACGGTCAAAGGATTTTTACAATTATTAAGGGAAGATCCTGAGCAAAAGGACTATCTTGAAATGATGGTCAGTGAAGTAGAAAAAATCGAAAACCTGGCAAATGAGTTTTTAAGTTTAGCAGAGCCTGAAGCGAAGGTTTGTGAATTCATTCAGCTTAACGATATATTGGATAGTGTAATTACGTTAGCTGAGTTTCAAGCGATATTGAATGATGTCGAAATCATCAAGGAATATAATACGGATTCGGCATCTGTATTTGGCGAGCCGAATCAGTTAAAACAAGTATTCACGAATGTCGTCAATAATGCGATAGAAGCCATGCCGAATGGCGGCAAACTTCATATAGAGTTAAACCATGAAGGTGACTCTGCAATGATCCGGTTCATTGATCAAGGCTGCGGAATCTCAAATGAGCGCATGAAGCATCTAGGCCAGCCTTTTTATAGCACTTCTGAAAAAGGAACTGGGTTTGGGCTCATGGTCAGCACTAAAATCATCCATGAGCATAACGGGGAAATTCATTTCAGCAGCGAAGTGGGAGAAGGGACGATTGTAGATATCAGTCTCCCTATCAATGAAAGTTCACAATGAAAAGTGACGAGAAGCCATGCTCTCGTCACTTTTTGGATTATAGCTTAACGATCGTTCTGCCTCTTGCTTCCCCTTTTAATAGGGTAGGAAGGACGTCAGGCAATTCTTCAAGTGTAATTTCCTGTTGAATGAGCTGTTCTAAATGCTCGAGTTTAAAATCGGTGGCAAGACGATGCCAAACTTTCAATCTTGTATCCATCGGGCAATTGACCGAATCGATCCCAAGAAGATTAACCCCTCTTAGGATGAAAGGAAAGACGGTGGAAGGAAGGCTTGTACCAGCTGTCAATCCACTGACCGCCACAGCCCCGCCATACTTGATTTGGCTAAGGACCGATGCTAACGGTTCACCGCCGACGGGATCTACCGCGCCGCTCCACTTTTGCTTGCCCAGTGCCCGCAGCTTGCCATCATATACATCTTCTCGTGATACAATGGTCGCCGCACCGATTTTCTTCAAGTATCCATGTTCCGACTCTTTTCCTGTACTCGCCTCAACGGAATAGCCAAGTTTAGAAAGGATCGAGACAGCGAAACTGCCAACCCCGCCAGTTGCACCAGTGACGAGAACGCTCCCTTGCTCAGGAGTGAGGTTATTTTCCTCCAATCGCAGAACCGATAGTGCTGCAGTGAAACCGGCCGTTCCGATGATCATCGCCTCTTTCATTGTAAGGCCATCAGGTAACGGGACGATCCACTCTGCAGGAACACGGGCAAACTGACTATAGCCTCCTGATTGGGAAACGCCAATCCCATAGGAGGTCGCAATGACTTCGTCTCCTTCTTTAAAGCGGGAATCCTCAGATGAAACGACAACACCAGCCATATCAATGCCCGGAACGATCGGATAGCTGCTGACGATGTTTCCGTTCGGAATGGCTGCAAGGCTATCTTTATAGTTCACACCGGAATAATGAACGCGGATGAGCACTTCGCCTTGAGGTAGATCATCAAGTGATAGTTTCTGAATGTTAACGGTGAATTGATCATCTTGCTTGTTCACGACTAAAGCATCAAATTGCTGAATCATGGTACATTCCCCCTTATAATAATGAATCTACTCCATTATAAAAGAAAAAATATAGGAATGTATAATGATACAATTCGAAATAAGTAGCGCTTGCTTTTCTTTCTGCTTCTAAAAGTGGTACTATAAGATTTGATTCAGTTCATATTAAAGGAGATGTTTTACATGGCTAAAAAAGGATACATACTTATGGCAAATGGGGAAAAAATCGAATTCGACCTTTTCCCGAACGAAGCACCGAACACAGTGGCTAACTTCGAAAACTTGGCAAACACAGGATTTTATAATGGTGTGGTCTTTCACCGTGTAATCCCTGGTTTCGTAAGCCAAGGCGGAGATCCAACAGGTACAGGCGCAGGCGGAAGCGGCACGCAAATCAAATGTGAAACAGAAGGAAACCCTCACAAACATGAGGCTGGAAGCCTCTCAATGGCACATGCCGGAAAAGATACAGGCTCAAGCCAATTCTTTATCGTGCACGAACCACAACCACATCTTAACGGCGTTCACACAGTATTCGGTAAAGTGACATCTGGATTAGAAACAGCCAAAGCTATGAAAAATGGCGATAAAATGGAAAAAGTCGAAGTTTTTGACGCTGAATGATGAAGCGAAAAGAGGGGGCATTATGCTCCCTCTTTTTTTTGCACTGTTCATGAAAAAACAGGGGAAATATAGACTCATTTTGGTGTGATGCTTTCAGTGAAACGATATTTGACCTCTGTCAAGGTTTCTGAAATATCCCATAATCTTTTTGAAGTTTCTTCATTATATAAGGTATCGATGATATCGTCTTTTCTAGGAAAGCCTTTTCTGCTCTTCTTTCCATCGGGTCCGATGTACACCCCGCCTGTTAATGTAGGTTCCGTTGCGGCATAAAGGGTAGGCAATGCTCCCATACTTGCCGGCTGGGTGATGGTTTTCGAAAGAAAGTGCACGATTCTATTTATGGGTTTGCCAGATCCGCGTGACATGAGATTAGTATGGGAAAGGCCCGGATGACAGGCAACACTGATCTGACTTGCACCATGCTGGGTGAATTTGTTCTGTAATTCACGGGCGAAGAGTAGATTGGCCAGCTTGCTTTGCCCATAGTATTTCATTGGTTTATAACCGTTTTCACCATTTAAGTTTTCGAAGTCTATATATCCATTGATGGCGGCCAAGCTGCTCAATGTGACCACACGCGATTTTGGCGTAGAAAGGATTAGCGGAAGAAGGAGACCTGTCAAAGCAAAATGACCGAGATGATTGCTGCCGAATTGCAGCTCAAAACCATCCTTCGTCTTACTGTATGGCGGAATCATCACACCTGCATTATTGATGAGGACGGAGAGTGAGTCATAGTTTTCCTGAAAGGAATCAGCAAAATGCCGAATGCTGCTTAAATCACTTAAATCCAGCTGCATCACGCGTACATTTGCCTTATGGTGGACCCCTAAGATTCTATCGACCGCCTTTTCTCCCTTTGAAGCATTCCGGACAGCAAGGATGATTTCTGCCCCCTTACCCGCCAGTGCAAAAGCCGTTTCGAAGCCAAGCCCACTATTGGCACCAGTAATCACAATGGTTTGCCCTGATGCATCTGCCATTTCTTCGCCATTCCACTTTTCAATCATCCAACCACACCTTTCCACACAGTCTATACCTATCATATACCCAAATAATTCCTATATGTCACATACTGTGGCGGGAATCAGGTGCTGAATTCTATTTTTTAAAAAATTAGCCGCCCATTAAGTAATCCATTATATTTTTCATGATCAGAATGACGGTTACTATGATAAATAATACTCTTACATAGGCCACTCCCTTTTTAATAGCAAATTTAGAACCGGCCAACGCTCCTGCTATCATGGAGATCCCCATCGGTATTCCATAGGAAAAATTGACGGTATCAAGGAATATGAACATGATCAGTGCTGCCAAATTACTTCCGAAGTTCAAAAATTTTGCATTTCCTGCAGAGTGCAAAAAATCAAAGCCAATCATTAAAAAGGCAAACAAAATGAAAGATCCCGTTCCAGCGCCCAAAAACCCATCATAAAAACCAATCGCAAATATAGCGAACGCAAATAGTGCAGCCTTTTGCCATGTGAGTTTATGGTAAGTCGATTTCTGGCCCCAGTCCTTTTTAAAAAAGGTATAAATGGCAATAGCTATTAATAGAACCAAGATCATTGGCTTTAATAATTCAGGCGAGACGAAATTGACAACCCAAGCTCCTAGCAGGGAACCTATGAAAATCAATGGGAAAAGTTTGGAAACCAATTTGAAATCAACCTTACCTGAGCGAATGAAGGCAATGGTACTTGTTAAAGACCCCATGGAACTTGCTAACTTATTCGTTGCGATCGCTGCTGACGGGGAAAGTCCTGAAAATAATAAAGCGGGTATCGAAATCAGGCCGCCGCCGCCGACCACAGAATCAATGAATGCTGCCAAAAATCCGAAAAACATCAGCAGCAAAAGTGTTGAAATTTGTATATCTTCCATCTAAGAAGCCTCCGTATCAATGGCATTCAGGCTGGATTGCTTGTTTTGCAGAAGCCATAAGCCGTTTTTATTAGTCACTATTTAGATAGTAACTAATTGAAACCGTTCTGTAAATAAGAATATTATGAGTCATGCCGATTTGAATTCGAAATAGATTTCGATAAGAGATTTGGTATGATAGGCATATAACTTACTAAAAGCACTAGGAGGTACTATGCAAGATATCATTCAAAAACTACAGTCTCTCGGGTTTAGTCAATATGAAGCAAAGGCTTATGTTTCTTTGGTTCGCCAAGGCCCAGCCAGTGCCTATCAAGTAAGCAAGGAATCAGGAATTCCGAGGGCCCGCATCTATGAGATATTAAATGGACTGCAAGAAGAAGGAATCGTCTTAAAAGAGGAAATCAATGACTCGATAAAATATTCACCGCTGCCAGTCGATGTTTTTTTGGAATCGGTTCAATCAAAATGGAACAATACCTATCAATCCATCAGCCATACACTAAAGCAATTCGAGAAAATCGAACCGATGTCCGACAATCGTGTAATGACGCTTAAGGGTGAAGGGCACATCCTATCCTTCTGCCGTACTTTGATTCACAAAGCCGAGAAAAGGGTGGTGGTTTCCTTATGGGACGAGATGTATGAAAAACTTGAACAAGAGCTAAAAGGGGTCGCCGCGCATTGCACTCTCAAGGGGATTGCATTTCAGGTTGAAAACCCATTATCAGGTATAGATATCCATCGCAAAACAAGCTATGTGGAAAATATCGGAGAAAACAAATGGTTCATCTTATCCATCGATGGCAAGGAGACGATTTACGGCCCTTCGCCCGAAACGAGGGAAACGGCGTTCTACACAGATGATCCCATTCATATCAATTTTCTCGAAAATTACATTTGGCATGATATCCTCGTTAACCGGTTGGTTAAAAAGGATGAAGAAGATGCAGAGAAATGGATTTCAAGTGAAAGAGACCGTTTTTTCTCCCTATAAGATTGAAAAAAGCTGATAACCCCATATGCAGGGGATATCAGCTTTTTTATTTTTGTAACGAAGTCATTCGGATAAAAGGGTTTTAGGAAACCTAATGGCCGTGGGCAAGCTGGATTTATCTCGATAAGACCTGTAAGACACAATCGGATGATTATGCGCTTGAACATCCAACTGGAGAACCTGTGAGCTTTTCATTTCCAAATAGTACGTAACGTCTTCTTTTTGTAAATGATAAAAAGAAAAAGGTATACCTAAAAGGTTTTTCCTGATTAGTTTTGTTTCAGGCTGATTGATGATGTGCTCACTCAATTCCGCTATCGTAACAGAAGTTGATCCTGTAAAGGCCGTTATTTTTTCTTTTGCATAATCGACTGCATGACTGAAGGTGACGGCAATATTCTTCAAGATTCCGTACATGGGGGCATCTCCTTTTATTTAGGCTATGTTTGTAGTATGGTACGCGGCTAATGCTTTATTCAAAAAAATCAGCAATGATGATATAGAATTGTCACTTTATGAACATGATTAAGATGTGTACAGAAAAATCAATAAAAGGGCTATCAAGGAAGGACAGAGAAAATGTCAATGAAGGTCAAAGCATGAAGAATAAAAAAAATATATATTGGGGTCTTTTCCTCATCGCAATCCTCACTTTTACAGTGGTGTTCATTCAGTTGAATATGGATGCGAATTACAGAGCGGAAAAAGGGAAAGAAGCAGGTGCGGATAACCATGAAAGAATAGAAAAATTGCTGAAAAAAATGACGCTTGAAGAAAAAATCGGACAGCTTATGATGGTCGGTTTCAAGGGAACCGAAAAGAGCAGTGAAATTACTGAGCTTATCGAACAAAAACATATAGGGGGCGTCATTTATTTTGACCGTAATATGAAATCCCCTAAACAAGTGGCCAGGTTATCCAATTCGCTTCAGCAAATGGCCAATCAAAGTACCCATTCACTCCCGTTGATGGTTGCCATCGATCAGGAAGGAGGGGACATCATTCGGATGAAGGAACGGGTATCGCCCCTCCCTGCACAACAGGACCTTGGAAATAATGCATCCGTTACAGACGTGTACAAAGTGGCCAAATTGAATGGTACAGAACTGGGCTCCATGGGGATTAACATTAATTTTGCCCCTGTTCTTGATCTATCGAAAACGGATAAGCGTTCATTGGGACAAGATCCGGAAAAGGTGTATCAATACGGAAAGAAAGCCATTCAAGGCTTGAACGATGTATCGATAACTGGTGCATTGAAGCACTTTCCTGGAAACGGACGCAGCGAAATCGATCCGCATGTCGAAACATCATCCGTGGAGGCAAACCAACTTGATCTGGAAAATTCGGATATTTATCCTTTCAAACAAATCATAAGTGAACTGGATAACCAAAATTTTTTCGTGATGGTGACCCACATTAAATATCCAGCCTATGATAAAGAAAAACCAGCAAGCCTTTCTAAAATCATCATCGAAGACCTGCTTCGGGGGAAACTCAAATATGAAGGACTTGTCGTTACAGATGATTTGGAAATGGGTGCTGTGAACAAGTATTTCTCTTATGAAGAGATGGGGAAGCAGGCAATTCTTGCAGGAGCTGACTTATTACTAGTCTGTCATGAATATGCCCATGAGCTTGAGGTATATAACGGATTACTGCGAGCAGTAAAAGCAGGGGAAGTTCCAATGGATAGAATTGACGAGTCAGTGAAAAGAGTGCTGACATATAAACTTTACAATATGAAGCTAACGAAAGCTGATCCGGATGAAGCTGAAAAAGTCGTGAAAAATCCCGAAAGCCTAAAGTTTATCGAAAGCCTGAGCAAGGATAAATAAAAGCGAAATCGCTCTCCCAAGTATGCTTTTGTTTAAATCAGTCCATAGAGGGAATACTATATAGGACTAACTTGAAGGAGGAAACTAACATGCCATCAAACAAAATGCTTGGAACCGTCCTGATAGGAGCAGCTGCATTTTTAATGCGCAATAAGAAAACCCGTGAAAAAACGATGAGTCAAATAAGATCCCTAGCTACACCCGAAACCATTGATAAGGTTAAGGGCCAATTCCAATCAATAACCAAAACAAAATCAAGTAACCCATCCGTACGTTAAGGTGAAATGACCCCATTAAGTTATTCTTAATGGGGCTTTATTTATTGCGTATGATCTTTTTAAAATCCAGCAGTGAATTCATCAAGCCGGTGAAAGGAAAAAGGAAAAGCACTTATACTTTCGAAAAACCTTGGACAGGTTTTAAAAAGTACAAGTGCTTTCATGAATGATCAATGATCATTCAGCTTCATCTTCACCATCGTTTTCTTTATTGAACCAAAGCGGATCCTCATTATCGACTTCACCATTATAATTAATCAGGATTTCTTCTCCTGCCTTTATGTCGGTGTAAGCAAAGAAATCAAACGTATGATTCTTGAAGTTTATGTCATACGTAGCGTTGGGTGTATAAGAATGATTAAACAGCATGCCATAGCCTAAAAGCATGGCAGTATGGTTTATTCCATATTCAAACGCATAGTCAGCCAGCAATGTCTTCTCTATGAAAACATGCTCCTCGTTTGGATATGCAATGACAGGTGCCTCATGTAAAAGCTCACCTTTTTTAATATCTCGTGTTGCGAATACGCCTCTATTGAACTCACCATCACTGAGTGTGGAAGTTTTAACTTCAATCATGTTCGTCACCTACTTGTTCTATTCAATATAGTCCAGATTATCTAAGCTTGACAGTTAATAAGAAGAAAAGCAACTATTTTACGGAATTAATCATTTTTAGCAAACGACAAGATTGTTTTTATTGAGGTTCTCCCCGTACCAAAGGACGGAATTCCAAACATTAAGGCCGAAAGAAGGCAGCGAACTGCTGAAATGATCGGGGTAGCCCAGCATAAGAAAAAACACCTCCGCTAGAGGTGAAGCTAGGGAGGTGTTTATCATAAAGGTAAATCTCTTAATTCACACCGACAGCTGTAAAGGCATTTTTGACGGCCGTGACTTCTGCACTGCTTGAACCGTATAAATCAGAGGCCGATTGTATGACCGCCGCTCTGGCTTGTGAAAAAGTCGATGAGGAAGTTAAATATGTTGTATTTGCCCTGTAAAAGATGGTTCCTAGTTTATCGATGCCGATTCCGGATACACTCACGCCATGGTGGGTTCCGCCTGCAGAGATTAAATAAGCTGCCTTATTAATGATTCCGCTGTTCGTGTGGACTCCGCCATTATCACCCGTTCCTGTATAACGGTTCGAATAATGGTCAGGGTCACCATTCAATGTTGGATTAGCCATCGAGCGGAGTGCATCACCGGAAATGTTAGGTGTGTAAATATCTTCCCCGACCAAATAATCGGCTTTTGCACTTTGATTCTTAAATTCCACAACGGTGCCAAAAATATCAGATATCGCTTCATTCAAAGCACCGGATTCATATTGATAGGTAAGGTTCGATTCCGAGGAAGTGACGGCATGAGTCAGTTCATGCGCAACGACATCGAGCCCGCCGGACAATGGGATGAACGTCGTGCCATCTCCATCACCGTAAACCATTTGGGTGCCATCCCAGAAAGCATTATTGTATCTTGAGCCATAATGGACGGTTGATTTCAGGATGGTTCCATTACCATCATAGGAGTTCCGGCCAAATGTGGATTTGTAATAATCATAGGTTTTACCCGCATAATAATGGGCATCCACCGCAGCTTTATCGGCAGAAGCAGTAAATGCATTTGTTGTGTTGGAAAAGAGTGTACCAGGCAATCTTGAACGGTTATTGGCATTATACGTGTAGATGCCTTTACCGCGTGTATTGTCTTGTAAGTAGTATTGACCGTTGGATAAGGTAGTGTTCAGCGACACCGTATTGTTTAAGACGCCAGTGCCCGTTCCGACGGAGTTGGTCCCCGTTACTTCATCCAGTGTATTATATTTATTCAGGATTTTACCCGTTTTGACTGAAATGAAATAATTATGATTTCCTGGTTCCGGACTTAAGAATTTCAAATTGACTTTATATACATAATCGGCCTTGCCTTCATTTGCATATACATATAGGTCAGATTCAGGTGATTGTTCGTAGGCAGGTGTGAACCCTAGATCCGCTTCAGCTATTTTGATAGCTTCGGATTCACTGATGCCTTTTTTAGCCTTTTTCCCTAATTTCGTGTTTAGATTGGCTTCAACCGTACCGGACACGACGGTCAATACACCTTTAGCATCAATCAATACTGCTTGTGTGGAATTCCATACAGGTACGCCTTTATAGGTTTGTTGCAATCTAAGGACGGTATTGCCCAGTTCATCCTTGCTTTCTTTCTCGATCGTGAAGGAGTCTTTCGCCTTTTGCTTTTCTAGCTTGTAAGACTTTTTGTTTTCATCAAAAAAGGTAAGAATGATATCTTCTGCCGTTTGCTTTGAGGGATCCGTAAGTTTCCCAGACTTGTATTCTAGCGAATCCTTATGCTTATTGTACTTTTCAACACTTAACACATTTTTTGCCGCTAAAGCTTCTTGATTGGGAATAGCAGAAAATAATAGACCGATGGATAGTGCAGTTCCTAAAAATACCTTACCTTTCATAACACTCAACTCCTTCATGAGAATACCTCATTTTTACATCGTTTCATAATTATTATCAAATGGAGAAAACTCGCAAAAAATATGACATTTAAAGGAATAAAATGGAGAAAAATGGATTTTGATAGAAATATTCTTTGAATATATTCTTTTAGTAATATTTGGAATGTATTTAAATTAAACCAAATGAATAAATGTGCAAAAAAACATGGCATAATGTGCAAAAAAACATGGCGTAAAGTGCAAAAAAATTTGTCTATTTAAGGCGATTTTTTTGATGATTTGTTGAATATTGCGTTTTATAAACTTGGCATGAAAATTGCATATATTCAGAAAAGGAATTCGAATTGTAAATTAGGTCTATTTGAAAGTCTATGAAATAGGAAAATTTATTAAATGGATTTCTCCATATATGAAAGCGCTTATATAGAAAGGGATGAAAATTTATGATACCAAAACAAGAACATGACATCTTGCATCCTCCACAGCAAGAAGGACAAGAACTAAAGCGCGGTTTAAAATCCCGCCATTTAACGATGATTTCCATTGGCGGGGCTATTGGCACCGGGCTGTTCCTCAGCAGCGGGGCAGCCATTCATACAGCTGGACCAGGCGGCGCATTACTTGCTTATGCCTTAGTTGGGGCAATGGTGTACTTTGTGATGACGAGCTTAGGGGAACTGGCAGCATTCATGCCGACAAGCGGCTCATTCAGTACCTATGGATCGAAATTCGTCGATCCGGCATTTGGGTTTGCCTTGGGATGGACTTATTGGTTCAATTGGTCGATGACGATAGCGGCAGAGTTGGCGGCCTCGACAATGATCATGAAATTCTGGTTTCCGAATAGTCCATCATTGTTGTGGAGTTCATCATTCTTGGTGCTCATTTTCCTATTGAACTATTTATCCGTTAAAGGATATGGTGAAGGGGAATACTGGTTTTCCTTCATAAAAGTCACGGCCATCGTTATTTTTATAATCGTTGGGCTGCTAATGATCGTCGGCATTATGGGCGGCGAAACAGTAGGTTTTAAAAACTTCACCGTCGATGACGCTCCTTTCCCGGGTGGGTTCATGGGTGTCTTCATCGTGTTCATAGCGGCTGGCTTTTCTTTTCAAGGTACCGAAATTGTCGGCGTGGCTGCCGGGGAAAGTGAAGATCCTGCACGGAATATACCGAAGGCCATTAAAAGTGTCTTCTGGAGAATCCTGCTCTTTTACGTATTGGCAATCTTCGTAATAGGACTGCTTATCCCTTATACGAATTCAAGTTTACAGGGTGATAACGTCATGGTAAGCCCATTCACGCTCATTTTTGAAAAAGCTGGAGTGGCCTTTGCTGCTTCGCTTATGAATGCCGTCATTTTAACAGCGGTATTGTCTGCAGGTAACTCTAGTCTATATGCATCTACGCGTATGTTATATTCAATGGCAAAAGATGGGCAAGCACCTCGTATTTTTGCAAAACTTAATAAACGCGGAGTACCGGTTGCAGGAATGATTTTGACATGTTCCATCGGCATGCTGGCCTTTTTAGCCTCCGTATTCGGTGATGGTAAAGTGTATATTTGGTTAATGAATGCCATTGGAATTACAGGATTTATCTTTTGGCTGGGCATTTCCATCAGCCATTACCGTTTCCGGAAAGCATTCATCGCACAAGGCCATTCATTGGAGAAGCTGCCATATAAGGCATTATGGTTCCCGATTGGACCGATCTTTGCCATTCTAATTGGGATGATCGTCATCCTGTCCCAAAATATCCAAGCCTTTTTCTCAGACCACATCGATTGGGGCAGTGTTGTAGCTGCATACCTGGGAATCCCGCTTTTCCTTGGTCTATGGCTTGGATATAAACTGGTAAGAAAAACTAAATTCGTTAAACTTGATGAAGTCGAATTTGACTTTGACAAAAAATATGAATGAACAAGCTTAAAGTAAAATCAGCCGGACAATGTGTCCGGCTTTTACTTGTTTTCTATAGGCTCATTATAAAAAGCTAGGAAGCTGATTCCTAGCTTTTTATTTTTATTAAATGGAAATTTATACAAATATTGTAGGAGGTGTTATATGATAATCGTAAACTCTGCTAAATTGCATGTACAGAACTACGGGGAAAGCTTTTAATATTTCCAATGGAAAGGGAAGGTGCACGGCTGATGACCTTATTGACTCATTTAAAAGTATTGGACTTTTCAACGTTACTGCCAGGCCCATTTGCCACTTTGATGCTAGCGGATTTAGGAGCGGACGTTTTGAAAGTAGAGAGGCCGGGAGCAAAGGATTCATGGGGTGTGAACCAATATCTTAACAGATCGAAGAAGTCGATCACACTTGATTTAAAACAATCTGAGTCCATCGAATCCGTTAAAAATCTAGTGAAGGAATACGATATCGTCATTGAACAATTCCGTCCGGGTGTCATGGAACGCCTAGGACTGGGGTATGAGGCATTAAAATGGATCAATCCGAAGCTGATTTACTGTTCCATCACGGGCTTCGGCCAGACTGGTCCCTATAAAGACCGACCGGGACATGATATCAATTATATTTCGATTGCAGGCTTATCAGGCTATTCCGGTACGAAAAAGGACGGCCCGGCAAAAAACGGAACCCAAATAGCAGATCTTGCCGGAGGCTCACTGCATGCTGTTATCGGTATATTATCTGCAGTCATTCATAGGGAAAGAACAGGATTCGGCCAAGCCATCGACATCAGCATGACCGATTGCAGCTTTGCCTTGAATGCCATATCCGCACCTTTGAATTTACAAGGGGGCCTCGAGCTTGAACCAGAAAAACTGATGTTGAACGGAGGGTCCTTTTATGACTTTTACGAAACGAAAGATGGACGTCATTTTTCGGTAGGAAGCCTTGAGCCCCCTTTTCGAAAAGCATTATGTGAAGCGATCGGTTCACCCGAATTATATGAACTGAGCATGAATAGCGATGAAGAAAGCGGAATCAGGTTTAAAACGGCCATCCGACTTGCTTTCCTTGAAAGAGATTTTCAAGAATGGCAGGGAATATTCGCTGATTTCGAGGCCTGCGCAGAACCAGTGCTGACCTTCACCGAAGCGGCCGAACACCCCCAATTGAAGGAGAGGGGAATGATCGTCGAGGTACCTGACGGAAAAGGAAATGTCCAGAGGCAAATCGCCTGTCCAATCAAAACATCGGTTTTCACCCCTGAATATAAACATGCTGGCTTGAGGCCAGGACAAAACAACGCAGAAATTCTTCGCACCCCCAATCGCTAAATAAAGATGTAAAGGCTATCACTTTTCCGGAATTTTTGGGAAGGAGATAGCCTGTTTTTTTTGAAGGCCGGAAAAAGCATGAGATAGGTCGAATTAATTGATGAAAGGTCGAATAAAGCAGGAGGAAGGTCGAATTAATCGGTGGTTGGTCGAATAAAGCATGAGATAGGTCGAATTAATTGATGAAAGGTCGAATAAAGCAGGAGGAAGGTCGAATTAATTGATGGAAGGCCGAATAAAGCAGGAGATAGGTCGAATTAATGGGTAGAAGGTCGAATAAAGCAGGAGATAGGTCGAATTAATCGGTGGAAGGCCGAATAAAGCAGGAGATAGGTCGAATTAATGGGTGGAAGGCCGAATAAAGCAGAAGATAGGTCGAATTAATCGGTGGAAGGTCGGATTAAGCAGAAGAGGACAAATTATCCTCCTATCAGTTGTGGAAAGCAACATATTACCACTGTGAAAATTTACTAGTTATAACTAGTGTGGGCAGGGTATCAGAGTAGCATCCTGATAATGCTCTGGTAAGGAGGGGTGATTAAACATGTTTGGTCTCTCTGATATCATTAAATTTCTATTTTCCTTTTTTTTGATCATGCCGATCGTTACGCTGATACATTTGAGCGGGCATATTTTCTTTGTTACGATCTTTGGGGGATCAGAAAAGAAAATCTTGATCGGTTGTGGTAATAAACTTTTCGCCTTTCGGAACATAGAGGTGAGGAAATATTATTTTTGGAATGGGACTTGCGAGTTCAAGGGATTGAAACATGATAATCGATTGACGAATACGCTTATATATTTAGGCGGGTCTATCTTTAATTTGGTCAGCATGCTGATCATATATAGCTTAGTGTATCAGAATATCCTGGACAGCTCGGTAATCTGGTATCAATTTATCTATTTTTCTTTCTATATTATGTTTTTCTCCTTGTTTCCGATGTATTTCGCGGACGGATCGCCTAGTGACGGGAAGGCTGCGGAATTGGCCTTGAGGAACAAGCTGGAAGATAGGGTGACGGATGATATATTTGTGAAAAAAATGGATGATGATGATAGCTGCAAGTAAAAAGGGGACGTGCTGGTGGCCGTTCTTTTTTTGTTGCTTTCATCTTTAGGATTTATCATAAGGCTAGGATCTAGCCTTATGATGAATGTTTATCTAACGGTCTAGGATTTTATGGACTGTGCTATTTTACTGCTTGATGATGAACTTGAAAGGACCAGAACAATGACCATGGCAATGGCAACCCCTGTTGCACCGATCCAGGTTATGGAAGCAAGGGATACTTGTTCTACAACGACACCGCCAATTCCAGCACCGGCGGCCATGGCCAATTGCATCATTGACTGATTCAGTCCGAGCATGACTCCTGATGATTCAGGCTCTAGGGTCGCTAAATGATATTGCTGTGTCGGCCCTGATGACCATGCTGCGAACGACCATAATGTGAGGATTATCAAAACGGCCATCAATGAATTCGTAACGATGGATAACATGATGATCATCACAATATGCAGCGCCATACCGCCAATTAGTGTAAATGATACACCCCATCGATCCGTACTATATCCGCCAAACTTTGATCCGATCAAGCTTGCGATACCGAATATAAGCAAGGCCGTGCTAAGTAGAGAGTCACTTATCCCTGATACGGATAGCAGGTAAGGGGATAGATAGGTATAAGCTATCGAGTATCCGCCAAGCCAGAAGAAGGTTATCGATAATCCAAGGGCAACTTTCCTTTTTTTAAGAAGGGCCAGCTGCTGGAGAAGTGGTACTGGTTTATCCCCTTTGGTAGCAGGAATGGTAAAGAATAAAACGATCATGGCAATCAGGCCGAATAGGGCGATTCCGCCAAAGACGGATTTCCAGCCGAATGCATCCGTCATGATTCTTCCGAGAGGTACGCCAATGATAAGGGAAGCTGTAAACCCCATGACAACTGTCGCAATAGAACTTGCTTTTTTATCTGGCGGAGCAAGCTTAGCGGCAATATTCAGAGCGGTGACTACAACCAATCCTGCACCAAGTGCCATGATTATGCGTGCAAATAGAAACGGTCCAAAGCCTGGTAATAGAAAGGCAAGCAGGTTGGACACTATGAATAGTCCAAGGGAATACAACATTAATTTTCGTCTGTCTAAACTTGCTGTCAAAGCCATTAGAATGGGTGTACCGATTGCGTAGACAAGGGAGAAAATTGTAATGAGCTGTCCTGCGGCAGCAAGGGTAACTCCAAGAGAATCCGCAATCTTATCCAAAATTCCGGATATGATGAATTCGGATGTTCCTACTAAAAAACTGATTATCGCCAACATGTAAATTTTCCATGTATTAAGCAAAATAGATTCACTCCTCATTAATGATTATCAATTTTATATAAAGATATATCGGAATATGTTAATATGTATGGATAAAAAAATAAACATATCGCGAAATGTCGAACTGTTAGGGGGGGGAAATGAACCCAACCCTCTAAGGTACGGATCAGGTTCATTTTCATACTTCTTCTTTCAAGAAATCAGTAATTTTTGAGATTGCATCTTCATCTCGTTTGTAATACGTAAACTTTCCTATCCGCTCCGTTTTAATCAATCCTGCTCTAAGAAGCATCGAGAGGTATTGAGAGGCCGTGGACTGGGTCATGTTTAATTTTTCCGTAATCTGACTTACGCAAACGCCGGTTTCCTTCATGTCTATTCCCTCATGAGGGGTGAAGTGGAGTTCAGGCGCCTTGAGCCATTGTAAGATTTGCAACCTGGATTCATTGGATAATGCTTTAAATATCTCGATTGTTTTCATACATTTCATTATATCGAGAATTATCGATATGTCAAATGATTTTAACATTAATCGTTAATTTCATAAATCAAAACTTGATACCGTTATTCAAAAGAGCCATTAAAGGAATGGAAATGTATTATTGCAAGGACCTAATCGGCTCCCTAATAAGTGCTGCCGATTAGGTTATTCGAATCCTGTAAATCAGTATTAAAGTTTCCGCAAAAAAATCATTCCCACACTTCTTTTGCTACATCAACGACGAATTTCAGCTTTTCCCATTGCTGTTCTTCGGTTAGCTTGTTGCCGTGATGGGTGGAGGCGAAGCCGCATTGAGGGCTTAAGCATAATTGTTCGAGAGCAACGAAGTGCGAGGCTTCTTTAATGCGTGCCTTAACAGCTTCCTTGTCTTCGATTTCCCCATTTTTTGAAGTGACGACCCCCAGTACAACCTGTGCACCGCCATTTGGAATGTATTCCAATGGTTTGAAATCCCCTGAGCGTTGATCATCATATTCCAAGAAGAATCCATCCACTTTTTCTTTTGCCAATAAAGTGGGAGCGATACGGGCATAGCTTCCTTCAAACGCCCAAGTCGACTGATAGTTTCCGCGACATAGGTGGGTAGTGACGACAAGGTCTTCTGGTTTGCCTTCCAATGCTCCATTAATGACACGAAGTGCAAGATCAATTAACTGTTCCCTCGTATATTTTCCATCTTTGAACTGGAAATCTGGAGCTGAAAGTCTGGCAATATATACATCATCCAATTGAAGATAACGCACACCTGCTTCATAAAAGGCTTTCAAAGCATGCTGATAGGCTTTGATGATATCATTTGCATAGTCTTCGATATCAGGGTAGATGTCTTCATTATGAATACCTGCAGCAAATAATTGATTCGGACTGGGAATCGTTTGCTTGGCAACGGCACGTCCGTTCACGATTTTGTTCAATTCAATGAAATCACGAATGAAGGGATGTTCAGGATTGAATGAAACCTTCCCGGTATTGCGAACGTTATATCTCTCTGTTTCCACACCATCGAATGTGAGACCTTTTTCAGTCACATATCCCTCGATGCCATTTAAATGTTCGAGGAAGTCAAAGTGCCACCATGTTCGTCTGAACTCGCCGTCCGTAACAGCCTCTAATCCAACTTCAATTTGTTTATCGACAATCCGTTTGATTTCTTCGGTTTCAATTTCACGAAGGCGCTCTGCTGAAAGGGTACCCTCCCTAAATTGCTTTCTGGCAATATGTAAACGTTCCGGTCTTAATAAACTTCCGACGTGATCGGCCCTGAATGGTGCTTTCGTTAATGTGATTGACATGTTGCATTCCTTCTTTCCTTTTAAAAATAAAAAACCTCTTCTTAAAAAATAAGAAGAGGTGTTGGCAACAAAGCTATATACTCTTCTTATCTTCAAGTTTTTACACTTCTGGAATTAGCACAGTACATGAATAGTCTGTTGCTGAGGCATCAAAGGGCCAGTCCCTCCACCTCTCTGGATAAGAGTTGTCTATTAAATTAATTATGACTATACAGGTAGTTTTTACAAAGGTCAAGAGCTGGAGGTTGAATATTTAGAATATACCGTTTATTAATCGGACTGAAATGTTAACGGCATCAGGGAATCCGGCATAAGCTTTGAGTGGGGAGGGAATGCAAGGATGAGTCCATTCAAAAGTGGCATACCGATAACGGTAACTGAAGCCATGGTAGAGAGAATCATAAAAATGAAATCATCTGGTCAGGATATTAAAGTCGAGATTACGCCGAAGCATATTGTGCTTTCCGGAACGATGGAAGTGAAAAAAATGATGTTTAAGAAAAACGTAGCTTTCCGGATTACATTAAAACCGGTTCATGTGGAAAAAAGAACGATTTCATTTGAATTAGTGGAAATGGAACCAGTTGACAGGAATTTCATCAACCAAAGGATATTTAACAGACCGCCATTTTTTGAATTTGAAAAAAGAACGATCAAAATGAATGTTAATGCTTGGAACATCGTGAGAAAAATTCCGGTGGGCACAATTAAATCGTATGAACTTGTCGAAGGTGCATTGATAATGAAACTTTCTTTATGAGTTAAGGGATATTTTACATACAACCTTATCCGCAATCTATAAAGGGAGTGCCAGGTATGTTAGTGTTATTGTGAGATTGTCATGAAAAAAATGTGATTGATAAATCAAGCTCTTTAAAATATACTAAATAACTTGAAGTTTTGAGTTCTTCTGGGAATGAGGAGGATAATGATGGATCAAAAGATTTTGCCTGCTTCAGCAAGCATGAAGGATTTTGAAAGATTTCTAGAAAGTTCCTATGAAATAGGTGTGTTTCTTGATTTGCATATATCACAATTGAAAAATGTAAGTATGATGGCAAAACAACATAATAAGAAAATGATTTATCATGTCGATTTGATCCATGGCATAAGAAGTGATGAGTACGCGACAGAATTCATTTGTCAGGAATATAATCCCTATGGGCTGATTTCGACTAAATCAAGCGTTATATTGAAGGCGAAGCAAAAGGGGGTCATTGCCATCCAGCGAATCTTTTTAATAGACTCACATGCGCTTGAGAAAAGTTATAAGCTGGTGCAGAAAACCAAGCCGGATTATATCGAAGTATTGCCGGGCGCCATGCCATGGATGATAAAAGAAGTGAAGGAACGATTGCAGACACCGATTTTTGCAGGCGGCCTCATACGTACTTCGGATGAAGTCCTGAATGCCCTTGATGCTGGAGCTTCGTCGATCACCACATCCAAAACTGAATTATGGGATATCGTCTAATAGGGGAAAATTGAAAAAAATTACAGAAAAATAGATTAATTTTTCACAAAATATTGACAGCGTTTTCATAACCTAGTATATTTTACAGTACAAGTTAATATATGTGACGGAGACTAGGAGATTCACAACAGATCTATTCATAATTTATTTATGAAGATAGTTCTGCTGTGGATCTCCTTTTATTTGTTGGCAAGGTTTAATAATTTAACAGGGGAGGGGTTTTATCATGACTCCATTTTGGGGAGAAGTGTTAGGCACGATGATATTAGTTGTATTCGGAGCAGGTATTGGGGCTGGTTCATCCTTAAAGGGTTCCTATGCAAAGGATGCCGGCTGGATCGTTATCACGATTGCGTGGGGATTGGCGGTTACCATGGGTGTTTTTGCAGTGGGTTCCATAAGCGGGGCGCATTTAAACCCGGCGGTCACAGTAGGTTTTGCCATTATTGGAGAATTTCCATGGAGTGATGTGCCCGGTTACATCGTTGCCCAGATGATTGGCGCGATACTCGGCGCGACTCTAGTATTCCTGCACTATTTGCCACACTGGAAAGCTACGGATGATCCAGGAGCGAAGCTTGGTGTGTTCGCGACTTCACCTGCGATCCCGCACACATTTTCAAATCTATTAAGTGAGATGATTGGAACTTTCATCCTTGTTCTTGGATTATTATTTATAGGTGCCAATGATTTTACAGAGGGCCTAAACCCATTTGCAGTCGGGTTATTGATTGTCGTGATTGGGATGTCTCTTGGCGGAACGACAGGATACGCCATTAACCCGGCCCGCGATCTGGGGCCGCGCATCGCTCACTTTTTGCTGCCGATACCCGGTAAAGGCAATTCCAATTGGGGCTATTCATGGATTCCGGTCATTGGACCGATAGTTGGGGGTTCACTTGGTGCCGTTTGTTATAAAGCATTCTTTATGGGGGAAATAACAGCAGGATTTTGGTCTGTTTTGGGTGCAAGCCTGGTACTATTGATATTAGCCTATGCTTTTGGTAAAAAACAGTCACATGAATTGGAAAGCAGAAATATCGCCAGTTAAATTAAAAGGAGGGGCATACACAATGGAAAAATACATTTTATCATTAGATCAGGGAACAACTAGTTCGCGGGCGATTTTATTTAACGAAAAGGGGGAAATCGTCCATTCCTCCCAAAAGGAATTCACGCAGCATTTCCCTAAACCAGGCTGGGTCGAGCATAACGCCAATGAGATTTGGGGATCGATCTTGGCGGTGATTGCCGGTGTACTATCTGAATCCGGTGTAAAGCCAGAGCAAATTGCCGGTATCGGGATCACTAATCAGCGTGAAACGGCAGTCGTTTGGGATAAGGAAACAGGTACCCCTGTTTATAATGCGATTGTATGGCAGTCCAGGCAAACAAGTGAAATCTGTGATGATTTGAAGGAAAAGGGACTTAATGATCTATTCCGGGATAAAACGGGATTGTTGATAGATGCCTATTTTTCCGGAACGAAAGTGAAATGGATCCTCGATAATGTAGAAGGGGCACGACAAAAGGCGGATGAAGGAAAGCTGTTATTCGGTACCATCGATACTTGGCTGATCTGGAAGCTATCAGGAGGCAAGGCTCATGTAACGGACTATTCCAATGCATCCCGGACATTGATGTACAATATCCATGAACTGAAATGGGATGAAGAACTGCTCGAGATATTGACTGTTCCAAAGTCGATGCTGCCGGAAGTGAGGCCTTCCTCTGAGGAATATGCACGTACGATCGAATATCATTTCTTCGGCCAATCGATTCCGATTGCAGGGGCAGCCGGTGATCAGCAGGCAGCATTATTCGGCCAAGCCTGCTTTAATGAAGGAATGGCTAAAAATACGTATGGAACAGGCTGTTTCATGCTCATGAATACAGGAGCCAAGGCTGTCAGCTCCGAACACGGACTATTGACGACCCTTGCTTGGGGATTGAATGGGAAGGTCGAATATGCACTGGAAGGCAGTATATTCGTAGCTGGCTCCGCCATCCAATGGCTGCGCGATGGACTGCGGATGCTGCATGATGCCAAGGACAGCGAAGCCTATGCAAAAAGGGTGGAAAGTACGGATGGAGTATATGTGGTACCGGCTTTTGTAGGACTTGGAACTCCATATTGGGACAGCGAAGTGCGGGGAGCCGTTTTTGGTTTGACGCGCGGCACATCCAAAGAACATTTCATTCGTGCCACACTTGAATCACTTGCGTATCAAACGAAGGATGTCCTTGATGCAATGGAGGCGGATTCAGGAATCGAGCTGCAGACATTAAGAGTGGATGGCGGGGCAGTCAAGAATGACTTCTTGATGCAATTCCAAAGCGACTTATTACGTGTGCCCGTCGAGAGGCCTACCATAAACGAAACTACAGCATTAGGTGCTGCATACTTAGCTGGCCTTGCTGTCGGGTATTGGAAGGATCAAGAAGAAATCTCCCGGCAATGGGCGGTAGACAAAACCTTTAAACCATCCATGGAAGAGCAAGATAGTGAAAAATTATATGAAGGCTGGAAAAAAGCTGTACATGCCGCTATGGCGTTTAAATAAAAAACAAGATGTATTCTTTCTCAAATGAGCTGGAGTATGCTATAATGAAATCAAGTTAATAACTCGGCCGGAGAACAGGAGAGACCATGAATGCGTTATCGTTAATTCGATAATGTGCATTTATGGTCTCTTTTTTTGTTTTTAATGGCAGATTAGGGATATTAATATCTATATAAACTATGCGAACAAATGAACCAATTGAATATAAGTACCAAAATTTACGAATTCACGAGTAAACAGTGTGAATTCACGAGTATAAGTGCAGTACTCACGAGTAAACGGCGTAAATTCACGAGTAAACCGTACGAATTCACCAGTATAAGTGCAGTACTCACGAGTAAACGGCGTAAATTCACGAGTAAAAGTGCAGAATTCACGAGTAAACCGCACGAATTCACCAGTAAACGCAGAATTCATACAAAAAACAATAGAATGCAATGCTTAAAGGAGGAGTCAGGGATGAGGTTTTCAAATGTATATCGGAAAGAAACGATCGAACTTTTGAAAAAAGAGAAATATGATGTGGTTGTCATTGGTGGGGGAATTACCGGTGCAGGGATTGCCCTGGATGCAGCGACCCGTGGAATGAAAGTGGCTTTGGTTGAAATGCAGGACTTTGCAGCAGGCACTTCAAGCCGCTCGACAAAACTTGTTCATGGCGGATTGCGGTATTTGAAGCAATTTGAAATAAAAATGGTTGCCGAGGTTGGTAAAGAGCGAGAAATCGTTTATGAAAATGGACCGCATGTGACCACGCCGGAATGGATGCTGTTACCGATGCACAAAGGTGGCACCTTCGGGAAATTCAGTACCTCCATTGGACTTCGGGTATATGATTTCCTTGCTGGGGTTAAAAAAGCTGAACGCAGGAAAATGCTTTCTGCGGATGAAACACTAAAAAGGGAGCCCCTCGTTAAGAAAGAGGGACTGAAGGGCGGAGGCTACTATGTTGAATATCGGACAGATGATGCACGTCTTACGATTGAAGTCATGAAGGCGGCTGTCGATAAAGGAGCAACACCGATAAATTATACAAAAGTAGAACAATTGTTATATGAAAATGGTAAGGTGAACGGCGTCCAAGTTGCCGATTTACTTTTAGGTGATGCTTATGAAATATACGCAGACAAAGTCATTAATGCAGCGGGACCGTGGGTGGATTCCATTCGTGAGAAGGACCAATCGAAACAAGGGAAAACGCTGAAGTTATCCAAGGGTGTTCATGTGGTCATCGACCAATCGAAGTTCCCGTTGAAGCAGGCGCTTTATTTTGATACGCCTGATGGCCGGATGATTTTTGCCATCCCGAGAGCCGGTAAAGCTTATGTAGGAACTACGGACACTTTTTATGATGGTGATCCTGCTGTGCCTACCGTTACTTCCGAAGACCGTGCCTATCTATTAAAGTCCATACATTATATGTTTCCGGAAGTGAACATTACGGATGATGATATCGAATCTAGCTGGGCTGGGGTAAGGCCGTTGATTCTTGAAGAAGGAAAAGATCCTTCAGAGATATCAAGGAAGGATGAAATATGGGAGTCCGATTCTGGCCTTATCACGATTGCGGGAGGAAAATTGACCGGTTATCGTAAAATGGCAAAAACGACGGTCGACCTTTTGGCAGGGAAGCTTGCCGAGCAATCCAATAAAACTTACCCAGCCAGCAGCACTAAAGGCATGCCGATTTCCGGAGGGGATGTCGGGGGATCAAGCAACTTCTCCGATTATATTAAGCAACATATTCAAATGGGAGTAGACTCAGGACTCGCTGTAAAGGATTCCGAAGCGATATTGGCCATGTACGGGTCCAACGCACCTGTGTTATTCGATATCGCAACAAGCGAAGGAGACGGAGTAGCCATCAGCGGCCTTCCAAAGAAATTATTCGTACAGCTGAAATACGCACTAGATCATGAAATGGCCGCAACTCCAGTGGATTTCTTTTTCCGCAGGACGGGGACACTGTTATTCGATATCGATTTAGTCCAAACTCATAAACATGCAGTGATCGATTATATGGCTGGTTATTTTGGATGGACGGAATCAACAAAAATGGAAAGAACCAATCAATTGGAACAGGAAATATTGGGTGCGATTAAAGTATCTTGACCAATATGCAAAAAACATGACGCCGGCGGAATCGCTGGCGTTTTTTTCATTAGCCCTTTTCTTCTTTCTCTCATCATCTTGGCGGCACACCGAATAGTGGAAGAACCATTGAAACTCTGGGTCTTAGCAAACTATCAAAAGAGGAAATCATGGATTTCGTTCGTACTGGGACGCCTAAAGTTTCCGTATAAGGTGAGTCCAGAAAAATCGTACTAACCCTTTAGAAAGACGATAGGTGAAACATGTATAAGGAGAGAAGAATACGGCAGACCTAGCCGCGTTTCTTCTCTCCTTAGCTTATTTAATCTCCCGAACCTAAAAATTGGCGATGCACTTTAAGATCTCTGCTTTATAAGCTGTAAATCGATGTATAGTTGCATTCTTGAATGAAAGTCATCAAAATCGATTGAGGTGAGATCGGTTATTTGATTCAATCTATATTTCAATGTGTTGGTATGAATGTATAGCTGTTCCGATGTCGGTTTGATCCGGCAATTGTTCAAGAGATATATTTCCAGTGTTTGAAGGAGTTTGGTTTGGCTTTCCAAATCCTTCTTTTGAAGAATCTCTAAATCCGTATTGATATAATTCGTTTTAGTATGATGGTTGGAGATCATTTCGAGGTAACGGAAAATCCCAAGCTTGCTATATTGGAAGGGAAGCTGTTCAGGTTCACCGATGAACTTGGCTGCGTTGATCACTTCCAGGGCTTCAAGATAGGATTTTCTTAATTGAAGAATCGAAGAATACTCATTTCCGATTCCCGGGAATACCTTTTTGTCATTAAATTGGGAAAGAACGGTGTTCGTTAAATCATTGGCGCTATCGGTAAGCAGGTCTTTCCCTTTTCCGTTGCTGCCAATCAAAACGATGATCTTCAATTGGTTTGTGAATACATGGGTAAAATGATTCAACGCATTGGCGAATAGACTTACAGTATCAGCTAATTCATCGAAATGTTCCGCATCGGATTGAGCGATTGTAAAGACATTGACAAGGAAAGTTTCCGGAATGAGAAGACTCATATTGGCGGCTTCCCATTTTATTTGATTTTCCGTTTGATAGACTTCGTCAATGACCTTTTGATAAAATTCATTTTTTTCTTCATCTTTTTTCATGTTTATCTGTTTTTTCTGATAAAGGAGCTTGCCGATATGATGGGAAACTTCATGTAAAAATTCTAAATCGGATTCAGTCATCATTTCCGTTTCTTGGACCCAAATGAATCCGAAGACCTGTCCTTTGTGAACGGCGCTTACAACGACTCTTTGATTTAAACCGATTTCCTCCATTTGTTTCACCCTAAATGGATGCTCCACGGTTTTAAGCTGTTCGACAATGCCCTCATCCATGAATTTTTCCAGAATTGGAATCGGCCAATGCTTTGTGAAGATGGTTTGCCGATTGGCTTGGTCGAAGTGTTCGATATAATATGAACTATATGCCAGCAATAAAAATTGGTCATTTTCGATGACGACTGGTTTTTTTAAATAAGTGCTGACCATATCCGTTATATCGTTGATGTTTGTGATAGTCAGAATTTTTTCTAATGACATATATGGCCCCCTAATATTTTTTGAAGTATATGACAACTTAGTTTAATAATACTTTTAAACGGATGATGTGTATAGGGGGAAGAAAAAAGAAGGAACGGTATATGAAAAATACCGTTCCTTTTAGGGGTTTTATTTTTGTTTTAAAGTTTTTTCAAATTCTTCGAATTTCTCTTCTACTTCTTTTGATGGTTTCGCTGTTAGAAGACTGACCACGATGATGGCAATCAAGCTTGCGCCAAAACCAGGAATCATTTCATACATCATATCGGATAATCCTGCCATCGACCAGAAAATTACAGTAGCGGCACCAACGATCATCCCGGCTAAAGCGCCCCATCTTGTCATTCGTTTCCAGCAGAGGCTCAGTATGACCAATGGACCGAATGAAGAACCAAATCCAGCCCATGCATACCCGACAAGTCCAAGGATCGTGTCATTCTGTTCCCAAGAGAGAATGAGCGCTATGACGGATATGGTCAGTACGGAAAGTCTGCCCAGGAAAACAAGCTCTTTATCTGAAGCGGAACGACGGAAGAAGGTTTTGTACATATCCTCCGTTAAAGAGCTGGCCGTAACTAAAAGCTGCGAAGAAATTGTGCTCATGATGGCTGCCAGTATTGCGGAAATCAAGAAACCAGTGATAAGCGGGTGGAATAGTATTTCCCCTAACTCTATGAAAATCGTTTCAGGATCAGCTAACTTCAGGTTGTTCTGATGGAAATACGTGATACCGATGAATCCAGTCAGCATGGCACCGATACTCGAGAAAATCATCCAACCCATCCCGATAGTACGGGCTTTCTTGATCTCTTTAATAGAACTGATCGCCATAAAGCGGACAATGATATGCGGCTGTCCGAAGTAACCCAGTCCCCAAGCAAATAATGAGATGACTCCTAAAAAGCTCGTCCCCGTGAAAATATTCAATAGAGCTGGATCAATGGAACGTGGCGTGTCAATCGCAGGACCGAAACCGCCAACATGGAAAAGGGTGACGATCGGTACAAGAACCAAGGCGACAACCATGATGATCCCTTGAACAAAGTCTGTCCAGCTTACTGCCAGGAATCCACCAAATAATGTATAGGCAACGGTGACGCCTGTTAAGATCCATAGACCTGTATGGTAATCAAGGCCGAATGTACTTTGGAATAAGACTCCGCCGGATACCATTCCGGAAGAAACGTAAAAGGTAAAGAATACGAGGATAACCAAAGCTGAAATGAGCCTTAAGATCTGTGAGCCCTCGCCAAAACGATTTTCCAGGAAAGCGGGGATCGTAATCGAGTTATTGGCGACTTCCGTATAGGTTCTCAATCTAGGTGCAACATACAGCCAGTTCATATAGGCTCCTAATGTGAGACCGATTACAATCCAGATTGAACTTAGTCCTGTTGCGAACATGGCACCAGGCATACCCATTAAAAGCCAACCGCTCATATCAGCGGCACCGGCGCTTAATGCAGTTACGGCAGGTCCAAGACCCCGGTCGCCCAGCATATAATCATTTAAATTGGAAGTCCTTTTGTAAGCGAAGTAACCGATGAGAAGCATGCCAGCCATGTAAATGCTGATCGAAATTATTAATGCGTAATCCATAAAAGACTCCCTTCGTGATGAAATATATAATTTTTTGTTTTAAAAGAGGAAGCAACCTATTTGTCACTTCCTCCATTTAACTTCATTTTGGTTTCCGTATCCAGAATGAAAGATACGAAAACCATAGGGGTTTCAAATCATCTTCAAATAGCTCAATGGAACATTATCAGAATGTTTCGGATGTTGTTTTTGCTTGCATATGAAGCTGCAAGTAGTCCGGTCCGCCAGCCTTGGAATCAGTTCCTGACATGTTGAACCCGCCGAATGGCTGATAACCTACGATTGCACCAGTACAGCCGCGGTTGAAATACAAGTTCCCGACATGGAATTCTTCGCGTGCTTTTTCCATGTTAAGGCGATTTGTCGTAATGACAGCCCCAGTCAAACCATATTCAGTGTTATTGGCAATCTCAAGAGCTTCGTTAAAGTCCTTCGCTTTTGTGAAGGCAACGACTGGTCCGAAGATTTCTTCTTGCATCAAGCGGGCTTGCGGATCGACATCAGCAACGATTGTCGGTTGAACGAAGTAGCCTGTAGAGCTATCTCCTTCTCCTCCAGTCAGAATGCGTCCTTCTTGGTTCCCGATTTCAATATAGCTCATGATTTTGTCAAAAGCAGCTTGATCGATAACTGGACCCATGAAATGGTTTTCTACAGGATTACCAACTGTAAGTTGTTTTGTTAATTCAACAGCGCGATCTAATACTTGATCGTATACATCTTCTACGATGACAGCACGTGAACAAGCAGAACATTTTTGTCCAGAGAAGCCAAATGCAGATTTCACGATCGATTGAGCGGCCAATTCAAGATCTGCCTCTTTGTCGACAACGATAGTATCTTTTCCGCCCATTTCAGCAATGACACGCTTCAGCCAAATTTGGCCTTCGTTCACTTCTGAAGCACGTTTGTAAATACGCAGACCTACATCACGTGAACCTGTAAAGGAAATGAAACGTGTTTTTGGATGATCAACCAGGTAGTCGCCCACTTCGGCTCCGCTTCCTGGAACGAAATTCAACACACCTGCCGGAAGGCCTGCTTCAAGCATCACTTCAACGAATTTCGCTGCAACGATAGGAGTAGTCGAAGCTGGTTTCAACAGGATTGTGTTACCAGTGACGATAGCGGCAACAGCTGTACCTGCCATGATAGCGAATGGGAAGTTCCAAGGAGAAATGATGATGCCTACCCCTAATGGAATATAATCATAGCGGTTAAATTCTCCCGGACGGCTTTGAACAGGCACACCATCTTTAAGAGTCAGCATTTGACGGGCATAGAACTCTAGGAAATCGATTGCTTCCGCTGTATCCGCATCAGCCTCATTCCAAGGTTTTCCCGCTTCTTTTGTCAATAACGCAGAGAATTCATGCTTGCGTCTGCGAATGATGGCAGCCGCTTTGAACAAAACGTCAGCGCGGATTTCAGGTTTCACTTTTTTCCAGCTTTCAAAAGCGGTAACAGCTTCCTGCATGGCTTTTTCAGCAAGATCCCTATTCGCTTTCGATACTCGGCCGATGACCTCTTGCTTATCTGCAGGGTTATATGAAACGATTTTCTCATCAGTCGTCACTTTCTCTGCCCCGATATAAAGAGGGTAGTCTTGCCCTAAGTAGCCCTCAACGGTTTGAAGTGCTTCCTGATAAGCTTTTTTGTTTTCCTCGTTTGTAAAATCGACAAATGGTTCGTGTTTATATGAAATCATTGATAATCACACCTTTTAATAGATTTTTTGTAGCAATTAATAATGTTGAATGTATATTTAGCTTCTGACCATCCCTTTGAAGGCAAAGGCAATATTGGATGGCCTTTCTGCAAGCCTTCTCATGAAGTATCCATACCAATCCAGACCATATGGTACATAGACGCGCATTTTGTAACCTTGCTTGACCAATTCATATTGAGTTTTGTTTCTCATGCCATAAAGCATTTGGAATTCGAATTGTGTATTTGGAATGTTGTGCCTCTTAGCCAACTCTTTTGTATACTCGATGATTTTGTCATCATGTGAGGCGATGGCCGTATAATTACCGTTAAGAAGACTTTGCTTGATCAACTTTTTATAGTTTTCATCTACATCATCCTTTTCGGGAAAAGCAACCTCGGGAGATTCTTTGTAGGCACCCTTTACGAGACGCAGGAATGGCTTATATTGGGCAAGGTCCTCCAAATCTTTCTCTGTGCGGAATAAATATGCTTGCAGAACAGTACTTATGCAGCTGTATTTTTCCTTGAACTGCCTGAAGATATCGATTGTCGCCTGACAGCGAACTTCATCTTCCATATCGATCGTGACCATGACTTTATGTTTTTCGGCTGTATCAAGAATTTTCGTCATATTCTCAATCACGAGTTTATGATCGATATCAAGTCCCAAAGAAGTCATCTTCAGAGAAACCTGTGAATCAAGTTTTTCCCTGCTGATCATTTCGATGGTTTCGATGCATTCTGCCGTACGTTCCAGGGTCACTTCCTTGGAATCAACGAATTCCCCAAGATGGTCGACTGTAACCGACAAGCCGCTATTATTAAGTTGTTTAATGAATTTAATGGAACTTTGGAAATCAGTTCCTCCAATGATCTTTCCAGCAGCAAAATTTCCTCCGCTTTTTTTAGCAATATTATTAAGCAGATTATTTTTAGATAAAAATAAGAAAAAGTCCCTTGTAATGGCTTCCATATAAAGCGCACCCCCTAAGAAGATGTATTTCAATAAATTAAGCTTACGGTTTTTCGACAATATTCTCAATGTTCTTAAAAAACAATAATTCTGTCATTTGTTTGTCGGTTTTGGACAAATGAAAAGGTTTACAATTTTTCTTGAATGTTCGAATGATAGGAAGGTTTATTTTTAAACCTATATAGAAACGCTAGAAATAAAGCCTTCATCAGGAAGCGATGATGTGAAAGACATCAATGAATGCGTGTAAAAGTGGCAGCTCGACCATAATCATCCAATGCGTTATAATGAACCTTATTTAACAGAATCGGTCAATGCTCGAAGAAAAAACGATAAATGAAGCTTTCAGAAGTAAAATGGATGTAAAACCGTAAAATTAAGTCGCTTCGGCAAGCCGGGGAGGATAAGGAATGGATGCTGTACTTGAAGAACTTAGAGAAACATCAGGATTGATAATAGGATTAATAATAGCCCTGATAATTATGGGGCTGATCGGTTATGCCCTTACGAATGTACATGAATCCATTGTGTCACCTGTGGTTCAGTTCATAAAGAAAATGGTTAGTCGAAAATAGCACAAGCGCAATACATATTTGTCGCTTTTAAACAATCCCTGCAGGGTTTGTCTAAAAGCGACAAAAGAGCCGCAAGCTAAAAGCATATTATCCGAGAATGATGAAAATCCCCCGCTTCTAATGGAAGCGGGGGATTTTAATGTGTTCAAGAACAAGAAAAAAACCTTGCAGTATAGGGTTTACACGTATAGAGCATAGGGGGCAAACAATTGGACTTCAGGCTGCCAGAGATGGGTTAGATTAAATCGATGGATCAGTTTCTATTCCGACTTGAAATCCGGATCATCATAATGGTGGGCAACCCAGCCGGAAGCATCAATAAACAAACGAACGGCCACTACTTGACGGTTTTCCAATAAAGTAAAGAAGTGGGGGATGTTAACGGGAACAGAAATCACATCTCCAGCAGATAATTCTACGTCGAAATAACCAGAATCACCCTTGATAGTAAAGATGCCATTTCCTGCAGTGATGGCACGAACTTCATCTTCGGTATGAACATGTACTTGTTCAAATTTCTTTAGAAGCTCGTCTAAATTAGGAGTGGCATCGGATAATGCAACAATATCCCATTCTTTATAGCCACGTCGATTTGCAAGGGATTTAATTTCCGCATCAAAGACGTTAAGAATTTCTTCTTTTTTCTCGTCGGAAAGTATAAATTCATCACAAAGATGCTTGGGTAATTTTTTCATATCCCAATGTTCGTAAAGGACTCTTTGTTCATCCAAAAATCTTTTAACCTCTTGTTCTTCTGTTAATCTTCTATTGGTAGTACGCATGCGAATTGTTGCCATCGTAAAATTCTCCTTTTTGAAAATTTTAAAAAGTTTGGTTGAATTTTTTCAGAAAAAACATTTTAATTTGATATTCAAATAGAAATTCAAATGCCTCTAAATGACGCTTAGCAGTAAACTCACTATCTCCCCATACATAGATTCCATGGTTGCGGATTAATACACCTGGTACCCCGGGTTGGATAACTCCGCCGATTTCTTCTGCTAATTTAGGAATGGAAGCATAGTTTTCTACAATTGGAACTGTTATGGAAGCATCTTCTTTCCAAATATCAAATGCTTTAATGATTTCATGTTTCGTGAAGGTAACTTTTCCTTGATCGCCATAAAGATCTGAAATGAGATTATTGTAAATAGTGTGGACATGGAAAACAGCTTCACAATTAGGGATTAATTGATAAATAGCAGTATGAATCAAGGTCTCGGCAGAAGGTTTTAAGTTGGTAGGAAACACAAGATTCCCATGCGAATCAATTAAAATAAAATCTTCTGGAGTATCAATCGATTTGTCTTTCCCGCTAGATGTTATTGCTATAATAGGTTGATCAAGCTCTAACGAAGAGTTTTTTACACGAATGGACAGGTTCCCGCTGGTTGCCGGAAACCAGCCTCTTTCCGATAGGCTTCCTTTAATTGTTTGTAATGTTTTAAAGGCCTTTTCGATTGATTCGAGAGTAATTTTTTCAAGATCCTTTTTATCTATGGGTCTTCACCACACTTATTGGTAATTTGGTTTAAATTTTAATCACATCAAAAAATGATTCAAATTCTTTACAAGGAAGAGACTGCTCTTTACATTTTTGTAAAAGAAAATCTCGTGCAATAACAAGTTCAGCCAATTTGGCAATCGCCAAATCTGTGATACTATCTCCAATTACAACTTTCATATAATCGGTAGTTGAAAGCGAACGAAATATAGTAGGTTTACACATTCCACAGTCTTTGCTGCAGTTTGAATCACAAGAAAAGGGCCATATGATTTTGATTTGTTTGTCATTAAAATCACTGACATTGCAATAGATATCATATTTGGGGATAGGGTAACGCGATAAAATAGGGAGAACGAAATATCAATTCCGCTTGTATCCTCCTGAATTCATTCCTCTCCGGCAAGAAACACTATTCGACCATATGCCTCTCCATGCTTACCAAATCCAATTCCCGGTCCCAGGACAACTTTTGCATTTTTTCAATAACGTATCAGCAAATTTCTTACTGGCAGCCAGGCAAAGTAGGATCCTTTAGGAGCTGGAGCATGCCGATTGAATTTTTTAGCTCTTCAAAAAGGCATTATCGTAATTCGTAAGTATCCACAAGCTCTTGAACGCCTTCTTGTGAGAAGGTCAGGGATGCCTTGTCCAAAATTAATAACAACATACCCCGCATTAATAAGCCCTTACACTTTTCCGAATAATAGAGAAAAATTGATTTGGCAGGCGATTCTTTAGGTTGGTTGCTTTGATTATAAAATTGTTATTTTGAATAATTAATCACCCCTCTCTTAAAAACAACATATGATGACATAACCCTTTTAGTGAGTAAATACAAAAAAACAATTGTTTAACTTACTTATACTAGTGTTGTTGCACACCACTAGTTGAATTTACTCAGGAAAAGAGCTCTTAGAAAGGGGAGAGGGGATTAATGACAAATTTAAATTATCATATACTTAGTGAGCTAGAAACAATGCAATATATTAAAAAGATTCCGGGTTTATTTTCGGAGAATGCTCAACTAATTTGCAAGGAAATGGGGGATGGGAATCTAAATTTAGTATTTCGTATAGCGGAACAAGATTCGTCGGAAAAAAGTGTAATTATAAAACAAGCACTTCCTTATGCGCGCGTAGTTGGGGAGTCTTGGCCATTAACATTAGACAGGTCACGTATTGAGAGTGAAGCATTGATGATGCAAAATGGAATTTGTCCTGGTTCAGTTCCAAAAGTTTATCATTATGATAAAGTATTGGCGTTAACTGTCATGGAGGATTTATCTACACATATCATAATGCGTAAAGGCCTAATTGCCCGTAATCGTTATCCTTATTTTGCAAAACACATTGGTGCTTTTCTAGCTAGAACTCTGTTTTTAACTTCCGATTTAGCGTTAGATCCTGAATGTAAAAAGCAAAAAGTAATTCAGTTTATAAATCCTAAAATGTGCAAAATTACAGAAGATCTTGTGTTTACTGATCCATATTACGATGCAAAAACGAATCAATTCAACCCGCTAATTAAGGCAGTCGTAGAAGAAATTTGGAGTCATGACCGGCTTAAACTTGAAATCATGAAGTTAAAGGAAGGATTTCTCACTCGTACTCAAGCACTTATCCATGGAGATTTTCATACAGGCAGCATTATGATCACGGAAAAGGACACGAAAGTGATTGATCCAGAGTTCGCCTTTTATGGACCGATGGGTTTTGATGTTGGAGCTGTGATTGCTAATCTATTACTCAACTATTGCTCTCATGAAGGACATACTCTCATTCAAAAGGAACGGATTGAATACCAAGAGTATTTATTAAATACAGTAGAGGAAATTTGGACAACCTTTGAAGAAGAATTTAGAACTTTGTGGAAGGAAAAAGCAAGCGGTTCTTACGTGTCCATACAGGGATATGAAGATGATTATTTGATGCGTTTGCTTCAGGATTCCTTTGGATACGCGGGGTGTGAAATGATGCGTCGAGTGGTTGGTTTAGCTCATGTTCCTGATTTGGAAAGCATAAATGATCCCAAATTAAGAGCAAAAGGAGAAAGATTAGCCCTCGCCATTGGGCAACAGCTGGTATTGGAACGGGAAAAAGCCGGGAAAATTTGCGACCTAACATCCTTAATCAAAAAAGTTAGAAATCGGGAGGTGGATCAGGATTAATAAGTTTATTCAATCCATTCAATGAAAAATGATCAATTTTTTTATCCTGATAAAGCAGGTCAATATATGTGTAAACAAAAATTAAAATGAAGGTTGTTTTTTACAATTAGGATAGCGATTTACTGGTAGATACAGTAGATCATTTTTTTTAATAAGCTTACTCGCATGGAAATTCAAGTGTTTAAATCTTTGATTATGTTTTCCGATGAGAGGCCAATAACAACAGACGAAGTAATGCCTATCACGTTCATCGAACGAGAGGGTACACAGCCCCGGATTAAATTAACGAAGACTGGCGATGTTGGCTGGGTACCTTCCAAAGCAGTACGCAAGATAAGCGGGGAATAAGACAAAGCCCTGACCCTTGATGTTTGGGCTTTATATTCGTTCATAAATCAAAATAATCATCTGCCTTTGCGTCAGCCTCTATACTTCGAACCGCCTTCATGATTTTCTTTAAAACTCCGGCTGACGGCACATACTTAGGGTCGCTGCAAACTCTGCTTATCGTATTGCGTGAGATACCGGACGCACTTACAAACTCCTCTTGTGTATACCCGTGCTTATCTATTAATTTACCGACCTTGCTCCGCGGCTTTCTCTTCCCGAATCTAAACATTTTGATAACCTCCTAGAATTATTTACTAGCAGTCTCGTCCACCTTTCACAAAAATATACGCATAGTTTCGCAAATATTTGGTATACAAACGGTTGGTCGGAGCAAACGAGATTTAAAAAGTGGTTCCTGTTGTCTTTCTAAAAAGTTATATAGGATGTATGATGTTCTTTGAATTTATTTCCATTTAAAATATAATGATAAATGGGTTATTGTAAGCGAACACTGACTGAATAATTTAAGGATACGGTTAATTCTTGTGTGAATTAGGAGGAAATCATGGGAAGAATAGTTCATTTCGAAATTCATGTGAATGATATGGAACGGGCAAAGAAGTTTTATGGAGAGGTATTCGGATGGTCATTTCAAGACTGGAGTGAATATGCAGGAGTGCCTTACTTTGGAGCAGTAACTGGCAATGAGAATGAACATGGGATCGATGGAGCTTTGATGCAGCGTCATAGTGCTCCGCCGGAAACACACCAAACGTTAAATGCATTTGCCTGTACCATGGGAGTGGAAAATTACGATTTAACGGAAGCTAAAATTATTGAGAATGGCGGCAAGGTCGCATTGCCCAAATTTGCCCTGCCCGGAATGGCATGGCAAGGATACTATATTGATACCGAAGGCAATACTTTTGGAGTTCACCAACCCGATGTGAATGCAAAATAGAGTTGATAATAGGTGAATTAAAACATGAAATCACAAGAAACGGCAGCCATGCTTGAAAATGTACGCAATATCTGTCTTGCGCTGCCCGAAGCTGTTGAACATATTGACGGATTCGGTCACAACACTTTTAAAATCAATGGGAAATCCTTCGTGATTTCAGGTGAAAGCGAGAAAGGATTCAGCTTGTCGTTCAAGTCAGATAGAGAAACTCAAGAATTATTGCTACAGAAAGAGAATTTTTTTCAAAACTCCATATATAGGACATCACGGTTGGGTCTCTATTCAAAGTCCGGATGGGGAAGACTGGGATGAATTGACCTATCTAATTCAAGAAGCCTATTTACGTGCGGCACCGAAGCGATTGGTTAAGAAATGCCATGAGTTGCATAAAAGTGAAGAAAGGCGGACGATCTGCCTTTCTTTATTTTTTCGTTCTTTAACCAGCTTTACAGATACTGATGACAAAAATCACGACCTCATCCATACACACATAATTTATGATTGCATTGGAGTGACCAAGAAAGTCTTTGTAAAAGGGACTCCAGAATTTGCAAAGAGTGATTATTTTCTCTCATTAGAGAAATTTTAAAATTAATTTAGAGTGTTTCTACAATAGATTTATGCTTATATAAAATAAGGGAGCTTCAAAAATCACGAGTATCAATTAAGATTTCATTGACGGAAAGGTGTATGGTTGAAGTGAATGTTGAATCTTTTTTTTCTGAAAACATTAAAGCGGCACTTAAGAATGATCCGCCCGGTGCATGGATGCCAAATCTGCCGGATGGCTGTATTCGCTTGAGTTCAGGCTATCCTGATCCTGCACTCATTCCTGCTGGGGAGCTCAAGGCAGCTGTAGCAAAACTTCTTGATGAGGAGCAGGATTTGCCGCTCCATTATCTTGGAAGTCCACGAATTGCAAAACTGAAGCAGCAAATCCAGAAAAGATTGGCAGAGCGTGGAATTTTGATTTTAGAAGAACAGCTTTTGATTACATCAGGAGCTTGCCAGGGGATTGATCTCATTGCCCGCATTCTCCTTGATGATAAAGCGGTTGTAGCGGTAGAGTCTCCCACCTATATGGAGGCTTTAGAAATTTTTCAAAACTATACGAAGCATATTATCAGTATACCTATAGATGAACAGGGGATCCAAACATACCGATTAAAAGAAATGCTGGATCAAAGGAAGCGTACAGGTCTAACCCTCCCGCGTTTTCTTTATACTATCCCAAGCTTTCAAAATCCAACTGGCACGACTATGACAATTGAGCGCCGAAAGCATTTATTGGAGCTTTCCATCGAGTTTGATTTTCTCATTCTAGAGGATGATGCGTACGGAGAATTATCCTTCGATAAAAATCCGGCGCCAATAAAATCCATTGATGAACGCGGGCGGGTCCTCCACGTTGGGTCCTTATCCAAGGTTGTTGCGCCAGGAATGCGGATTGGATGGATAGCGGGAGAAAGTGAATTCATTAAGGCTTTAGAGTGGTTTAAAAAAGATTTAGACCATCCATTTGCTCAAAGTACAATGGCTGTATACTTAGAAAACGCCGATTTTGATAAACGGCTCGACCTACTAAAAGATGTGTATCGTTCTAAATGTAATGCGTTAATCCGTTCGATGGAACAATTTCTTCCAGAATCCGTTTCATGGTATGTACCAGATGGTGGTTACTTTGTATGGGTGAGAATTCCAGGTGTGGATACGTCGCATTTGTTATCACAGGCTCTTGCTGAGGGTATTTCATATGTTCCGGGGAAATACTTTTTCTTGGATCAAAACGATGGAACCGAGTTTCTCCGGCTTTCGTTCAGTTATGCCAATGAGAAAGAAATAATCGAGGGAGTTCGAAGACTAGGACAGCTTATCGCATCTTTTTTGAATAGATTGTCCTGAAGGAATGTTAGTTGATTAATCTATAAGTTATTTCGATGCTTTTTTGAAAATGGATTTGAATGAGCCTACTTCCTTAAAGGAGGTAGGCACTTTGTTAATGAAAGGATTCTTTAACTCCTTCGCGATGATTTTATCTCAAATTGTTTAAGCACCGTAGATTAAGCCCACTGCTGAAGCACGCAACCTAAAATGTGTATATGTAGATTGTGATTATTTATATGGTCACAATGAAGTATTTTTTTAAAGCCAAAGAAAAAAAAAAAACCCTTGCTACGCAAGGGTTTTCGGATATGGAGCATAGCGGGATCGAACCGCTGACCTCTACGCTGCCAGCGTAGCGCTCTCCCAGCTGAGCTAATGCCCCGAGTTGAGGTACAATAACTATTTTATCGGATTTTAGCGAAAAGTCAATATAAAATATGAGATTTTTGCAAAAATGATAAAAAAACCGTTTGAGGGTAATCAAACGGTTTTTTTAATTATGCATTTTCGATCTCTACTCTTTCAATCTCCTTAAGGTTGGAAACGGTGTAATACACTTCCGATGTTCTGACTTTATGATCGACCAGCACTTTAAGTGTCAAAAGGTGATTGTCATTTGCGACATCTTTGATTCTAAGGTTTTTGATGAATATTTTTTCGTCTTTGATTTTTTTCAATACGACGGCAATGTCATCTTTATTTTGTACGACCAGCTGCAGAAAGATTTCTTTTTGCCGTAACTTCATCGGTCCTAGCCAGGTGACGATTGCGGGCACCAATTCGACACTTATGATCAATAGGATGACGCCTGCAATGGCCTCGAGGAAAAATCCAGCTCCAACGGCGATTCCGATTCCTGCAGCTCCCCAGATGATGGCGGCTGTCGTTAAACCGGATATGCTGTTGTTGTCCCGCCGGAGAATGACGCCAGCACCGATAAAGCCTACGCCAGAAACGATTTGGGCAGCTAGACGCAAGGGATCCATTGTGATATTTACGTCATCGCTCCCTGGGAACTTATAAGCGGATTCCATGGAAACGATCGTTAATAAACAGCTCACGATTGAAATGACCAGGCTTGTTTTTAATCCTACGGGTTTTCGCTTCATTTCTCGCTCGAGTCCGATAATTAGTCCAAGTAGAGCTGAAATTCCCAATTTGATAAGGATTTGCAGTTCCGATTGAGGGTCGAATGTCCATTCCATTTTTTTCACCACTTCCGAATTATTATCGAAGAATAAGATCGTCTGTTGCCATATACCCGTTTTTCAAAAAAAACTACCTTAATGATTTTAACATAGTAAAATAGAGTTCAATGAAATGTAATTCCATTTGAAAGGAGGAATTTGAGTGCAAATGCCAAAAGTGAATCCCTATGTAGCGTTGGCAATCGGTGTGGCATCCGTATCGTTTTCGGCCATCCTTGTTAAATTGGCCACCGCTCCATCGGGTGTTATCGCTTTTTACCGTTTATTATTTACCGTCTTACTTATGTTGCCGTTTTTCTTGATGAAATACCGTCATGAACTTAAATTCATTGAAAAAAAGGATTGGCTATATTCGATTGCGGCAGGAGTGTTTTTGGCTTTTCATTTTATTTTATGGTTTGAATCGCTTAATTACACGTCGGTCGCGAGTTCAACTGTGCTTGTCACCCTCCAGCCTTTATTCGCTTTTGCCGGAGCTTACCTGTTTTTTAAAGAAAGATTTTCAATGAAGGCGATATTGAGCGGCATCATTGCAATAGCAGGTAGCCTCGTCATTAGCTGGGGCGATTTGAGAATTAGTGGTATGGCGCTTTGGGGAGATATTCTTTCGCTTATCGCATGTGCGCTGGTAACCGGTTATTTACTGTTTGGTCAAAATGTTCGAAAACGTATCTCTTCTATAACATATACATTTGTCGTGTATGCAATCAGTGCTGTTGCATTGTTTTTCTATGTGATCTTCAAGGGAGAGGCATTGGCGCCTTACCCTGCTTCCGATTGGGTTTATTTTGTTTTGCTTGCGATTTTCCCGACTTTATTAGGTCATTCTTTATTCAATTGGTCACTAAAGTGGTTAAGCACTTCGACGCTTTCGATGGGAATCTTACTTGAACCGGTGGGGGCTACAATTCTGGCTTACTTCATATTAGATGAACCGATACTCTGGACTCAGGTCCTGGGAGGCACCATCATATTGGGTGGTTTGATGATGTTCTTAAAAGATGAAAAGAAAAGCAAGGTACATGAAGAAGTGCAAGTTTCCGTATAAAAGCAGTAAGTCTCCCGACTTACTGCTTTTATTTAATAGGGGTGAAACAAATAGGTGATCCGTGTGAAAACCAAAGCGAAAGTAAAGCTGAATAAAAACGTCGTACCATTCACCTTGCCTTTTTCTCTGCTGAACTTGATGGCTTCATAATAAGCGGTACTGAATAAGTAAAGGGTCATACTGTAGGAAATGAGTAATCCGATTAATGGCAGATTCATTGCTTCACCTCATGGAAAAAGATATCTATATATGACTATTTGTGTTTCTTTGGAAATATGCTTCGTTTATTCATAAACCATTGAGCTTGGTCCAGAAAGCAGGGATAAGGGTGTGTTGGTGTAAAGGATATATAGAAGAAAATAGGTGAAACGTTTTTTTTTGAAAAAGTTTTAAAAAACGTATTGCAAACATTTTTTGTACATGGTATATTATTTCTTGTCGCTAAGACAGCAACTTAAACAGCTAACAAGCTGTGAAAAACATTTTAAAAAAAGTTGTTGACGAAACGTGACAGAATGTGTTACATTATAGAGGTCGCTTCTGAGAGAAACGACAACAAATTGCTCTTTGAAAACTGAACAAAACAAAGCGCCAACGTTAAATTTTAAGTGAGCACACACTATCAAAAAAGCAAATGAGCAAGTCAAACATTTCTTCGGAGAGTTTGATCCTGGCTCAGGACGAACGCTGGCGGCGTGCCTAATACATGCAAGTCGAGCGAATCGATGGGAGCTTGCTCCCTGAGATTAGCGGCGGACGGGTGAGTAACACGT